>NZ_JADDRL010000044.1 GCF_021538895.1 Streptomyces olivochromogenes
CGCCCCGCTCCTCGCCGCCGGCCTGCTCGGTGCCCTCGGGCGCCGGCGTCGCCAGGCGCTGTGGCAGTCGGCGCTCGGTGCCGTCGGCGGACGGCGCGGCATGGAGCCGCCCACGCCGACCGGGGACGCCCAGGACGTGCAGGACGCGCTGCTGGTCGGCGCCGACCCCGAGGGCGTACGACTCCTCGACCGGTCGCTGCGCGGCCTCGCCGCCTCCCTCGCCGCCGAGTCCCGCGCCCTGCCCGTCGTCTACGCCGCCTGGCTGAGCAACGGCGACCTGCACCTCCAGCTCGCCCAGCCCGCCGGCAAGCCGCCCACGCCCTGGCAGCTGGGCCAGGACCAGACGTTCTGGCTGCTCGCCCGGTCCGACGCCGAGCGGTACGAGGACGTCGACACCGCGGCCCCGTACCCCGGTCTCGTCAGCCTCGGCACCATGGACGACTCGCGGCTGCTCCTCAACCTGGAGGCCGTGCCCGGCCTCGTCTCCCTGAGCGGACGCGAGGCCGACCGGGCCGCCGTGTTCGCCTCCGTCGCCGCCGAACTCGCCACCAACGGCTGGTCCGACCGCATGACGATCACCCTCGTCGGCTTCGGCGAGGACCTCACCGCGCTCGCGCCCAACCGGCTGCGCCACCTCGACGGCATCGAGGCCCTCCTCGAAACCATGGAGGCGGAGACGCGGCAGCGGCGCGGTGCGCTCGGTGCCGCCGGGCACGACTCGGTCCTGACCGGCCGAACCGGGCCCGCCCAGCACACCCGTTGGGCCCCGCACCTCGTCCTGCTCGCCGCCCAGCCGCCCGCCGAGGACGCGGTCAGGCTCGCCGAACTCGCCGCCGACGCGAGCCGGCTCGGCATCGGCTACCTCGTCGGCGCCGAGAGCGGCGATCTGCCCGGCGCCGCCTGGGAGATGGAGATCACGGCCGCGGGCAAGCTGCTCGCCCCGCTGCTCGGCCTGGAGCTCGACGCGCAGCTCCTGCCCGCCACCCAACAGCGCGCCGTCGTCGAGCTGTTCGTCGAGGCCGACCCCGAGCGGGACCCGGACGGGCCCACCAACGCCCCGCCGTTCCTCGTCGACATCAGCGAGCAGGGGCGGCCCGCGGTGTACGCGCGCCTGGTCGGCCCGTACGAGATCATCGGCCTCGACACCCCGGACGGCGAACGCAGCGCCCTGCTCCACGAGGCGCTCGCCCTGCTGCTCCTGCACCGCGAGGGTGTGCACCCGCGGGTGCTCGCCTCCGCGCTGTGGCCGCGCGGGGTCACCGAGGACGTACGGGACGCGCTCGTCGAGCGGCTGCGCGCCTGGCTCGGCGCCGACCCGGACGGCACGCCCCGCCTCACCACCGACGAGACGGGCCGGCTCACGCTCGCCAAGTCCGTCGTCTCCGACCTGGACGTGCTGCGCTCCCTCTACTACGAGGCCACGCAGGGCAAGGGCGTCGACAACCGTGCCGTGCGCGGGCGGACGCTCACCGACGCGCTGGTCCTGGTCCGCGGACCGCTGCTCGCCGGCCGGCCCGAGGGCCGCTACCGCTGGCTCACCCACGAGATCATCGACGCCCAACTCCCGATGCTGGTCGCCGACATCGGCCTCGCCCTGTCCGCGTTCCACCTGGAGAAGGACCGCGCCGAGCGGGCGATCGAGGCGCTGAACGCCGCCCTGAACTCCGCCCCGGCCGACGAGCGCCTGTTCAACGAGCTGCTGCGCGCCACCCACGCCACCGGCGACACCGACCGGCTCCGCTCGCTCGCCGCCGACCTCGTCGGCCGCAGCGGGGCGCGCGGCCTGCCGCCGCGCACGGAGGCGCTCCTCGACGAACTGCTCCCGACCTGGCGCGACAGCGTCGCCGCGGCCGGATGACCGACCTGCTGCCGGTCGTCGCCGCCGCGCTGTGGGGCGCGGTGGCCGGCGCCCTCCTGCTGCCTCGGGCCGCCTACCGTCTCTCGGTCCCTGCGCAGGAGCCGTGGCGGGACCAGTGCCCGGGCGGGCATCCGGTCCGCGGGTGGATCGGCCCGGCACGATGCGGGCAGTGCGACGAGGCCTCGTACGGCCCGAACGCCCTCCTCCTCGCTGCGGCCACCGCCCTGGTGTGCGCCGCCCTCGCCGCCGCCACCGGCACCCGCCCCGAACTCGCCGTCTGGCTGCTGCTGTCGCCCGTCGGGGTGCTGCTGGCGGCCGTGGACTTCCGGGTGCGGCGGCTGCCGGACCCGGTGACGCTGCCGCTCGCGGCCGCCGCCCTCGGCCTGCTCGGCCTGGCCGCCCTGCTGCCCGAGCACGCCGGCGACTGGTTCACCGCGCTGTACGGCGCCCTCGCCCTCGGCGCGGGCTACTTCGTGCTGTTCCTCATCAACCCCGCCGGCATGGGCTTCGGCGACGTGAAGCTGGCGCTGGGGACGGGCGCCGCCCTGGGCTGGTACGGCTGGCCGACGGTGATGCTCGGCACCTTCGCCGGGTTCCTGCTGGGCGCGCTGTACGGGGGCGCCCTCGTCGCCCTGGGCCGGGCCGGCCGCAAGACGGCGATCCCGTTCGGCCCGTTCCTGATCGCGGGCGCGTTCGTGGGGGTCCTGATCGGCGCGTACACAGCCTGAGGTCGGACGGTTGAACACCCTGGCGTAGGCTGGTTCGGTCCGTCCACAACCCTTGACGAAAGGGACGCCCCGGTGACCGAGAAGGCCGACCTCCAGTCTGTGCTCGACCGTGCCGCAGCGGGCGGACGCATCACGCCCGAGGAGGCGCTCGACCTCTACCGCGACGCCCCGCTGCACGCGCTGGGCGCCGCCGCCGACGCAGTGCGCCGCCGCAAGTACGCCGGCACCGAGCACATCGCGACGTACATCATCGAGCGCAACATCAACTACACGAACGTGTGCGTCACGGCGTGCAAGTTCTGCGCCTTCTACGCCGCCCCCAAGGACACCGCCAAGGGCTGGACCCGCGACCTCGACGACATCCTGCGCCGCTGCGCGGAGACCGTCGAGCTGGGCGGCACGCAGATCATGTTCCAGGGCGGCCACCACCCGGACTACGGCGTCGAGTACTACGAGAAGCACTTCGCCGCCATCAAGAAGGAGTTCCCGCAGCTCGTCATCCACAGCCTGGGGGCGAGCGAGGTCGAGCACATGGCCCGGATCTCGAAGGTGCCGGTCGAGGAGGCCATCACCCGGATCCACCGGGCCGGTCTGGACTCCTTCGCCGGCGCCGGTGCCGAGCTGCTGCCCGAGCGCCCGCGCAAGGCCATCGCCCCGCTGAAGGAGAGCGGTGAGCGCTGGCTGGAGATCATGGAGATCGCGCACAAGCTGGGTGTGGAGTCGACGTCCACGATGCTCATGGGCACCGGCGAGACCAACGCCGAGCGCATCGAGCACCTGCGGATGATCCGGGAGGTGCAGGACCGCACGGGCGGCTTCCGCGCCTTCATCCCGTACACCTACCAGCCCGAGAACAACCACCTGAAGGGCCGCACGCAGGCCACGCTCTTCGAGTACCTGCGGATGATCGCGATCGCCCGGCTCTTCCTGGACAACGTCCAGCACATCCAGGGCTCCTGGCTGACCACGGGCAAGGAGGTCGGCCAGCTGTCGCTGCACTACGGCGCCGACGACCTCGGCTCGATCATGCTGGAGGAGAACGTCGTCTCCTCGGCCGGCGCCAAGCACCGCTCCAACCGCCTGGAGATCATCGACCTGATCCGCAAGGCGGGCCGGGTCCCGGCGCAGCGCTCGACGACGTACGAACACCTCGTCGTCCACGACGACCCGGCGAACGACCCGGTCGACGAGCGGGTGATGTCGCACATCTCGTCCACGGCGATCGAGGGCGGCACGGCGCATCCCGAGCTGAAGCTGCTCGCGTCCAACTAGAGCCGATCAGGGGTTCCGTGCTGACACTTCACGTCGCCGCGCAGTCGCCCGAGGCGGCGGTCCTGGTCGACGGGGCGTCCGTCGCCGCCGTCGGCCCGTACCAGGAACTGGCCGACGCCCACCCGCAGGCGAGGGTGCGGCGGTGGCCCGGCATCCTCACGCCCGGACTGCTGAACCCGTACGGCCCGGAGCTCCTCGAGGCCACCTACCATCCCGACCCGCGCGAGGCCGATGCCCTCGGCACCGAGCCCATCGGCGGACCGCGGGCCCGGGAGATCTTCCGCGCCGACCCCGCACGCCTCGGCGCGAGCGCGCGGCGCGGGATCCAGCGGATGCTGGCGCACGGAACGGTCGCGGTGGCCGGGGAGTTGCGGTCCCGGGCGGTGGTCGACGCGGTGCGCAGGGCCGGACTCGCGGTCGGACAGCGGCCGGACCGGCTCCCGGGCCCGGCGGCGCTCTCCCCGACCCCGCTGATCCTGCTGCCGCGGCTGGTGCCGGGCGGTCCCGCCCGGTTCGCCGTCTTCGACGTCGCGGACCGCGCCGAACTGGTCCGGCGCGGCGCCGGGACCTGCGTGGCGACCGTGATCGGCGGGCGGCTGGTGTACCGGGGCCGCTGACCGGGTTCAGCCGGACAAGCTCCGCCCGAAGGCGCCCGAACTCTGTTTCACGCCGCTGCAGTTGGTCGCCGGGTCGTCCCGCCCGGACCGTCCGTGCGCGCACTGCCGGTCGCGGAAGGAGGACCACATCGACACCCAGGCGATCTCCTTCTCCTCGGCGAACGCCCGCACCTGGGCCGCGTCGGAGAGCGTGAACGTCTCGCCCGCCACGTCGTTGACGCCGATCATCGAAGTGAGCGCCATGCCCCGCCAGGCGTCCGCGTCGGACAGTGCGAAGACCTTCTTCAGCTGGGCGTGGGTGGCCCTGGCCGAGGTGAGGGCGTAGCCGCCCATGTCGCCGTCGTACGACTCGGCGTAGTTCATCGTCATGATGTTGACGGTGGAGACCTGCACGTCGTACGTGTTCGCGGACTCCAGCAGCGCGAGGCCGTCGGAGTCGAGGCCGGACGGCATCACGGGCAGGGTGAAGCTGACCTCCAGGTCCGGGCGGTCCCGTTGGAGCTCCGCTATCGCCTTCGACCGCAGGGCGACCGAGTCGGAGTCGGTCAGCGTGGCGCCCTCGATGTCGAAGTCGGCCAGGGCGGAGCCCGCAGCGTCCAGCGCCTTGCCGTAGGCCGCCGCCAGCTCGGACGCGGAGTCGCAGGCCTGCGCCAGCTCCTTGCCGGACGCCCCGCCGAAGGACACCCGCACCGTCGCGCCGTCCCGTTTCAGCCGCGCGATACGGGACTGGACCGCCGGGTCGCCGATGGCCTCCGACCCGTCCCACTTCGGCGTGCAGCCGCTGCCGTCCGAGATCACGAAGGCCAGGTTGTACGTCGCCGGGGAGCCGGCGGAGTCGGTGGCGGACGCGTCCGTGGCACTGACGTAGGGGGCGTACGACGTGCCGCCGGAGGCGTGCGACGTGCCGCCGGAGTCCGCGGAGCATCCCGTGACCGCCAGTGCGAACGTGCAAAT
The DNA here is from genome assembly GCF_021538895.1 of Streptomyces olivochromogenes. Lineage (GTDB taxonomy): Bacteria > Actinomycetota > Actinomycetes > Streptomycetales > Streptomycetaceae > Streptomyces > Streptomyces olivochromogenes_A. The sequence continues at coordinate 5,430 of NZ_JADDRL010000044.1, forward strand.
GAGCCCGGCCGCCGGCCTCAGGAAACCCCTCATCGCGTACGTACCCGCTCTCGTCGTCTCTGGCCCAGGACGGAACCGCCTCGCATCTCCCGGAGGGAAATGTTGCCAGGGGCCGCCGGGGGGCTGCCCGGGGCCCGCGCCGTGACGATGCCGAGGGGGCTGCCCGGGCGTCGTACCCCCTGCTGCCACAATGGGCGGGTGACCCGCGCATCCCTGGACAAGCAGCCGCACGAAGTCGCCTCGATGTTCGACAACGTGGCGGAACGGTACGACCTGACGAACGACGTCCTGTCGCTCGGCCAGGACCGGCGGTGGCGCAAGGAGGTCGCGAGGGCGGTCGACGCGCGCCCCGCGCAGAAGATCCTGGACCTCGCCGCCGGCACGGGCACCTCGTCGCTGCCCTTCGCGCAGACGGGCGCGTACGTCGTCCCCTGCGACTTCTCCCTCGGCATGCTCCAGGTCGGCAAGAAGCGCAACGCCTGGCTGCCGTTCACGGCCGGCGACGCGACCCGGCTGCCGTTCAAGGACGGCACCTTCGACGCGGTGTCGATCTCCTTCGGGCTGCGCAATGTGCAGGACACGGACGCCGCGCTGCGCGAGTTGTACCGGGTGACCCGCCCCGGCGGGCGCGTGGTGATCTGCGAGTTCTCGCACCCGACGTGGGCGCCCTTCAGGACCGTCTACACCGAGTATCTGATGCGGGCCCTGCCGCCGGTCGCGCGCACCGTCTCCTCCAACCCGGACGCGTACGTCTACCTCGCCGAGTCCATCCGCGCCTGGCCCGACCAGCCCGCGCTGGCCGAGCGGCTGCGCGGGGCGGGCTGGTCGAAGGTCGCCTGGCGGAACCTCACCGGCGGGGTGGTCGCCCTGCACCGCGGCTTCAAGGAGAGCTGAGCCCCCGGCTCACCGGTTGATCATCTCGAAGGCGTCACCGGGCTCGTCGAGCTCGCGTCGCAGCCCGCCCCGGGGCGGCCGCGGAATGCGTGGCTCGCGGATGCCTCCGCCGCCCTCTCCCTCACCGAAGTCGAACCACACGTAGACCATGGAGTCCCGCGGCACCTCGGCACCGGGCTGCGGGTACTGGCGGACGACGTAGTCGACGACGGTGTGGTGGAAGTCCGGCCGGTCCGGCGCGTTCAACGACAGCCCCCACGCCTGGGCGGTCTCGCGCGCGTCCACGGCCATCAGGCCGACAAGGCGTGGTACGCGCACTTCGGGCGTTTTGGGTGTTATAAGCACAGATGTCACCCCCAGCGGTACTGGAAGGGTAACGCCGCCGCGCCAACAGCCGGAAGCGGCAGGTGCCTTTCTGTGACAGATCGTCACTTTGAGTTACGAGTCACAGATCAAGGCGGTAGCAGTGCCCCTGCCGCGCTCTCTGCCGTTCCGTCTCCGGCGTCACGTACGTCTGCGCGAGACGCATCCCCAGCCGCCGGGTGACCGCGATGGAGCGCTCGTTACGGGCGTCCACCATCGCCACCACGCTCGGCACGCCCGCCGCCCGCAGCCGCTCCAGGGTCTCCCGCGCGGCCGCCGTCACATACCCCTTGCCCCAGTGCGCCCGCCCGAGCCGCCAGCCGACCTCGATCTCGCCCGTCGGGCCCCACTTGCGCTCCCACGGCTGGGCGCCCGTGAAACCGATGACCTCGCCGCTCTCGTCGAGCACGGACCACAGGCAGAAACCGCGCTCCGCGTCGTGCCGGCGCTGGCGGGCGGTGAGCTCCTCGTAGACGGACAACTCCGCGGCCCTGCCGCCCTGGAACTCCATGACCTGCGGGTCGGCGAAGGCCCGGTGCCAGGTGAACGCGTCCTCGTGGGTGGGGACACGCAGCCGTACTGCGGGGAGAGCTCGTTTCACGGGGGCAGCCCTTCAGCCGGGTGATCAATTCTGCTGAATAGACTGCCCATGTCCAGTGCCCGTCAGCACGCAGATTTCGAACTCAGGGGAGATCCCGCCGTGACCGAGCCCCTCTCCGACCACACCGCCGATGTGATCGTCGTGGGCGCGGGGCCAGCCGGCTCCGCGACCGCTTACCACCTCGCCCGGGCCGGCCTCGACGTACTCCTGCTGGAGAAGACCGAGTTCCCGCGGGAGAAGGTCTGCGGCGACGGCCTCACCCCGCGCGCCGTCAAGCAGCTCGTGGCCATGGGCATCGACATCTCCGAAGAGGCCGGCTGGCTGCGCAACAAGGGCCTGAGGATCATCGGCGGTGGCTCCCGGCTCCAGCTGGACTGGCCTGATCTTGCCTCGTTCCCCGACTACGGACTCGTCCGCAAGCGCGACGACTTCGACGAGCAGCTGGCCCGCAACGCCCAGAAGGCGGGCGCGCGGTTGTACGAGCGCTGCAACGTCTCCGGCCCGATCGTCGACGACCGCACCGGCCGCATCACCGGCGTCACGGCCAAGCTCGGCGAGGAGAAGCGGGAAGTCACCTTCCACGCGCCCCTCGTGGTCGCCGCCGACGGCAACTCCACCCGGCTGTCCCTGGCGATGGGCCTGCACCGCCGCGAGGACCGCCCGATGGGCGTCGCGGTCCGTACGTACTTCACCTCCCCGCGCCACGAGGACGACTACCTGGAGTCCTGGCTGGAGCTGTGGGACCGGCGCGGCGCCCAGGACCGCCTGCTGCCGGGCTACGGCTGGATCTTCGGCATGGGCGACGGCACGTCCAACGTCGGCCTGGGCGTCCTGAACACCTCCGGCTCCTTCAAGGAGCTGGACTGGCGCGAGGTTTTGAAGGCCTGGTGCGCCTCCATGCCGGAGGACTGGGGCTACACCCCGGAGAACATGACCGGCCCCATCCGCGGCGCCGCGCTCCCGATGGCCTTCAACCGCCAGCCGCACTACACCAAGGGCCTGCTGCTCGTCGGCGACGCGGGCGGCCTGGTGAACCCCTTCAACGGCGAGGGCATCGCCTACGCCATGGAGTCCGGCCAGATCGCCGCCGACGTCATCGTCCAGGCGCACGCGCGGGCGACGGCGGGCCAGCGCGAACTGGCCCTGCAGCGCTACCCGCGCGTCCTCAAGGACACCTACGGCGGCTACTACACGCTGGGCCGCGCCTTCGTGAAGCTCATCGGCAACCCGAAGGTCATGCAGATCGCCGCCCAGCGCGGCCTCACCCACCCGCTCCTGATGAAGTTCACCCTCAAGCTCCTGGCCAACCTCACCGACCCGACGGGCGGCGACGCGATGGACCGGATCATCAACGGCCTGAGCAAGGTGGCACCGAAGGCCTGACCCGCCACGTGCCCTGGGCCTGTCGTTCGACGACAGGCCTAGCCGCTCAGCGCCTCGGTGTTGGCGGCCCGGCGGGCGAACACCTCGTCGCGCCGGTCCGTCACCTGCCGCAGCGCCTGCGCGCGCTCCCGCCGGGACAGCCGGTCCAGGTACACCTGCCCGTTCACGTGGTCGGTCTCGTGGGCGAGGCAGCGGGCGAAGTACCCCGTGCCCTCGATCACGAGCGGCCGGCCGTCCCTGTCCTGCCCGCGCACGACGGCCCGGTCGGGGCGCGGTACGTCCATGACCGCGCCCGGCACCGACAGGCACCCCTCGCCCTCGTCGAGCAGCCGGCGCCCGGCCGGGTCGAGCGGGTCCAGGACGGGATTCACGATGTGCCCGACATGCCGGACACCGTCGTCGTCGGGGCAGTCGTACACGAACAGGCGTAGATCGACCCCGACTTGGTTCGCCGCCAGTCCCGCGCCGTCGGCGACGTACATGGTCAGGAACATGTCGTCGATGAGCGCGGCGAGATCGGGCCCGAACTCGGTGACGTCCCGGCACGGCTTGTGCAGGACCTCCTCGCCGACCTCGGTGATGCGCCGCACCGACCCGCGCCGGGCCTCCGGGGCGAGCGGGGGATAGGACGCGACGGGCCGGCCCTGGACGAACACGCTTGGCATCACTGTCTCCTTGTGATTGTGAGGATGCTGTGGGTGACGGGTAAACCGGGTTCCGGCATCCGGAGCCCCTCCCTACCCTCCGGGTCTCATGACAGCAGAACTCGCGCAGCAGTCCCAGGAGCACGTCGGACACTCCCGCAGACGCATCCTCGCGACCGCCGGCGGAGCGGTTGCCGCGGGAGCGGTCGGCGCCACCACCTCGGCCGCCGCCGCGCACGCGGCCGGAGCCTCTTTAGGGGGCAAGCGGGTCGCGGTGCTCGGCGGCGGCGTCTCCGGCCTCAGCGCCGCCCACGAACTCGCCGAACGCGGCTACGCCGTCACCGTCTACGAGTACTACGACGTCCTCGGCGGCAAGGCCCGCTCGATGGACGTCCCCGGAACGGGCACCGACGGCCGGAGGCCGCTCCCCGGCGAGCACGGCTTCCGCTTCTTCCCCGGCTTCTACCGGAACCTGCCCGACACCCTGCGCCGCATCCCGTTCCCCGGGAACGCGGGCGGCGTCCACGACAACCTCCGCAGCGGCACCGAGGTCCTGTTCGCCCGCGCCGCCGGCCGCCCGGACCTGCACTTCCCGCTGCGCAGGGCGACGACCCCGCCCGCTCCCGGCGACATCACGCCGTCCTGGCTCCGTGACCAGATCCTGTCCGTGCTCGACCTCGGCACCCGGCTGCCCGCCCACGAGGTCGCCTATTTCGCCAATCGCCTCCTGGTCCACCTCACCAGCTGCGACGCCCGCCGCGAGGACCAGTGGGAGAAGACGGCGTGGTGGGACTTCATCCGCGCCGGGCAGATGAGCACGGAGTACCAGGTGCTCCTCGGCATCGGCCAGACCCGCAACCTGGTCGCCACCCGCGCCGAGATCGCCTCCACCCGCACGGTGGGCCGCGTCATCATCGAGGCCCTGCTGCTGTGGGGCCTGCTCGGCCGGGGCATGGACGGCGACGCCGAGGTCGACCGCGTCCTCAACGCCCCGACGAGCGAGGCCTGGATCGACCCCTGGGAGACGCATCTGCGCTCCCTCGGGGTCCGGTTCGCGCTCGGGACACAGGTGCGGGAGGTGGTGTACGAGGGCGGGCGGGTGACCGGCGTACGCGTCTCGGCCCGCGACGGCGGCCAGGAGCGCGTGATCACCGCCGACCACTACGTCAGCGCGATGCCCGTCGAGCACGCCCGCGCGACCTGGGGCCGGGCCCTGCGCGCGGCCGACCCGCAGCTCGGCCGGTGCGACGCCCTGAAGACGGACTGGATGACCGGCGTGATGTTCTACCTGCGCACGCCCACACCCGTCGTGCACGGGCACATCAACTGCCTCGACTCACCCTGGGCGGTGACCGGCATCGGCCAGTCCCAGTTCTGGGACGTCAGGGACTTCTCGCGCGATTACGGAGACGGCCGGGCCCACGAATGCCTGTCCACGATCATCTCCGAGTGGGACAAACCCGGCATCCTGTACGGCAAGACGGCCCGCGAGTGCACAAAGGACGAGATCGTCGCCGAACTCTGGGCCCAGCTGAAGGACGGGCTGAACGACTCCGGCAAGACGACCCTCACCGACGAGGACCGGCTGGGCTGGTTCATGGACCCGGCCGTGACGGGCCTGGGCGGCCCCGACCCGCAGAACCGCGAACAACTCCTCATCCACCCCACGGGCACCCTCTACAACCGCCCCTCGGCCCGTACGAAGGTGCCGAACTTCTTCCTCGCGGGCGACTACGTCCGCACGGACGTGGACCTGGCGACGATGGAGGGCGCCAGCGAGTCCGCGCGCCGCGCCGTCAACGCGCTCCTGGATGCGGACAATTCGGGCGCCGAGCGATGCCGCGTCCTGGACCTTTTCCGACCGCCGGAGCTGGAGCCCCTGAAGCGGGTCGACGAACTGCGCCACCGGCTCGGACTGCCCAACACCTTCGACCTGGGATGAGCCCGAAGCGCCCGGAATGGTCCTGAACGTCCCGGGATGTGCCCGAAGGGCCGCTGCCCCCGAGCGGCTGCGGCCCTTCACGCGTCGAGACTCGGTGCTCTCAGAGCACCCGTACCGCGCCGGTCGGCGGGTCGTAGGAGAGGGGCTTCTCCACGACGCCGGTGGACGGGTTCTGCGCACCGACGAACATACCGTCGCCCACGTACACCGCCACGTGGTACGCGCTGCCCGCGCTGCCCCAGTAGAGGATGTCGCCCGGCTGCAGGTTGCTCAGCGAGACCTGGGTGCCGGCGGTCGACTGGTCCTGCGAGACGCGCGGCAGGCTGATGCCGACCTGCTTGAAGGCGGCCTGCACCAGGCCGGAGCAGTCCCAGGTGTTCGGGCCGGTGCCGCCGGAGATGTAGGTGTCGCCGATCTGGGCCTTCACGAAGGAGACGATCGCCGCGGCCGAACCGGTGGCCGTCGACGAGCCCGTGGAGGTGCTGGAGCCCGCGTGGGCGGTCGTGCTGGTGGTGCTGAGGGTCGTCCGCGCGGTGCTGCGCGAGGCGCGCTCGGCAGCGGCCTTGCGGGCGGCCTCGGCGGCGGCCTTCTTCCGGGCCTCCGCCTTCTTCTTCGCGTCGGCCAAGTCCGACTTGGCCTGCTTCGCGGCCTTTGTGGCGGCCGCGTCACGCTCGGCCTGCAGTTGGTAGTTCGCGGCCGCCTGCTGCGTGGCGTCCGCGGACTGGGCGACCTGAGCGGACAGGTCGGCCGTCAGGGTGGGCAGTTCGAGCGTCTGCGTCACCGGCTCGGCGGCGTTCGCCGACGCCGACGCGCCGGCAGCGGCGAGGCTGAGGACGCCACCGGCTACTCCGGCCCGCATCGCGATGGTCGACGCGCTGCGGTTGCGGGGCTTCCGGTGGCTGCGTATGTGAGCGGTGTGGGGCATGAGAACAACCGGTATCAGGGGCTCCTTCATATCTTCAAGAAACGTGTGCTGCGCCACAGTTGTTCAATCGAGACCGTGAATCCCGGGCGCGTCGTTCTTTATTGACGCCGTAACGGACATAGCGGACGTGGGTGATCAAGCCCATGATCACGGGTTTTCATCATTACGCCCGAATTGCCCTCCGCTTACCACCGGTTGCGGTCGGTGGCCAAGCCCGGTTCTCAGACGGTTCTCATGGATGTGGCGGAGGTCACGGAACGGTCACCGGAGGGGCGGCGTCTCGCGCGTGACCGACTTCGTGAACGCGTGCACGCGTCCACACCCCGCCCGGGATCTCCTCCTGATGTGTGAACGGGCTCCTCTAGCAGGACGTGGCACCCGATGCCAATTTGCATGCAAGGGAAGCCTCTTGGTATGGAGGCACGCCCTCTGGCCTGCGGCGTTGAGCGAAAATGTCACTTCTGGTGATCAGGTGAACGCTTCGCGTACGAAGATCACTGCTCATCCGACTTCATGATCCTTCGTCAGGTGGTGGAGATCACAAAGCTTGTGTAATACCCCGTGTCGCAGATCACAGAGCGGCGGGCATAAGATGCGAGGCAGTTGGGCTTGTGACCTGCTTCACATGTTCTCGATCTTCGCCCGTGACGCGCGGGGCTCGTGGGACCGATGGGGCGGAGTGGGCCCGACATGACCGCCACCAGTCAGTGCCGACTGAGAGGAGCGAGGAGCGGTGAACGCCTATGCGCCCATCCTCGTACTGGGAGCCCTCGGGGCAGGCTTTGCGATCTTCTCCGTGGTCATGGCCACGCTGATCGGTCCGAAGCGGTACAACCGCGCCAAGCTCGAAGCCTACGAGTGCGGCATCGAGCCGACCCCCACGCCGGCCGGCGGCGGGCGCTTCCCGATCAAGTACTACCTGACGGCGATGCTCTTCATCGTCTTCGACATCGAGATCGTCTTCCTCTACCCCTGGGCCGTCACCTTCGACGCCCTGGGTGTTTTCGGGCTCGTGGAGATGCTGCTCTTCGTGCTCACCGTCTTCGTCGCGTACGCGTACGTATGGCGGCGCGGCGGCCTGGAATGGGACTGAGGGGCCTAAGGACATGGGACTCGAAGAAAAGCTGCCGAGCGGATTCCTGCTGACCACCGTCGAGCAGGCCGCGGGCTGGGTGCGCAAGGCGTCCGTCTTCCCTGCGACGTTCGGCCTCGCCTGCTGCGCCATCGAGATGATGACGACCGGCGCCGGCCGTTACGACCTGGCGCGCTTCGGCATGGAGGTCTTCCGCGGCTCACCGCGGCAGGCGGACCTGATGATCGTCGCGGGTCGGGTGAGCCAGAAGATGGCGCCGGTGCTGAGGCAGGTCTACGACCAGATGCCCAACCCGAAGTGGGTGATCTCCATGGGCGTCTGCGCCTCCTCGGGCGGCATGTTCAACAACTACGCGATCGTCCAGGGCGTCGACCACATCGTCCCGGTCGACATCTATCTCCCCGGCTGCCCGCCCCGGCCCGAGATGCTGATGGACGCCATCCTCAAGCTCCACCAGAAGATCCAGACCTCCAAGCTCGGCGTGAACGCCCAGGAGGCGGCCCGCGAGGCGGAGGAGGCGGCGCTCAAGGCCCTGCCCACCATCGAGATGAAGGGGCTGCTGCGGTGAGCGACGCGAACGGCACCAACGGCGCGAACGGGTCCTCGAACGGGGTGAACCCCGAGAAGGACCTCTCCGCCTCCAACCTCCCCGGCCAGCGCGGCCAGGGCGGCGAGGAGATCCGCGTCCAGCGCGGCATGTTCGGCGCCGACAACGGCGGCGACACCTCCGGCTACGGCGGCCTGGTCCGCTCGGTCCGACTCCCGGGACCGGCGAACCGCCCCTACGGCGGCTGGTTCGACGAGGTCGCCGACGAGCTGGAGGGCGCCCTGGAGGAGCAGGGACTCCTCCCCGAGAACGTCGTCGAGAAGACGGTCGTCGACCGCGGCGAGCTCACCTTCCACATCGAGCGCGAGCACCTGCTGCGCGTCGCCCAGACCCTGCGCGACGACCCCGCCCTGCGCTTCGAGCTCTGCACCGGCGTCAGCGGCGTCCACTATCTCCACGACAAGGGACGCGAGCTGCACGCCATCTACCACCTGCGCTCGATCACCCACAACCGGCTGATCCGCCTCGAAGTCAGCGCCCCCGACAGCGACCCGCACATCCCGTCGCTGGTCTCCGTCTATCCGACGAACGACTGGCACGAGCGCGAGACCTACGACTTCTTCGGGATCGTCTTCGACGGTCACCCGGCCCTGACGCGGATCATGATGCCGGACGACTGGCAGGGCCATCCGCAGCGCAAGGACTACCCCCTCGGCGGCATCCCCATCGAATACAAGGGTGCCCAGATCCCGGCTCCGGACCAGCGGAGGTCGTACTCGTGAGCAGCACGCAGTCAGCAGCCGCGGCCGCCTCGGCCCGCGAGACCACCGAGGGCACCGTATATACGGTCACCGGCGGCGACTGGGACGAGGTCGTCGAGTCCGCGACCCGTGCCGACGACGAGCGCATCGTCGTCAACATGGGTCCTCAGCACCCGTCCACCCACGGAGTGCTCCGGCTGATCCTGGAGATCGACGGCGAGACGGTCACCGAGGCCCGCTGCGGCATCGGCTACCTCCACACCGGTATCGAGAAGAACCTCGAATACCGCACGTGGACGCAGGGCACCACGTTCGTGACGCGCATGGACTACCTGACGTCCTTCTTCAACGAGACCGCCTACTGTCTCGCCGTCGAGAAGCTCCTCGGCATCGAGGACGACATCACCGAGCGCGCCAAGATCATCCGGGTGCTCCTGATGGAGCTGAACCGGATGTCCTCCCACCTGGTGTGCATCGCCACCGGAGGCATGGAGCTCGGCGCCACCACGATCATGATCTACGGATTCCGTGATCGTGAAATGATTCTCGACATCTACGAGCTCATCACGGGCCTCAGGATGAACCACGCGTACATCCGGCCCGGCGGACTCGCCCAGGACCTGCCGCCCGGCGCGGTGGACCAGATCCGCGAGTTCGTGAAGAAGATGAAGAAGAACCTCCCGGAGTACGACAAGCTCGCCACCGGGAACCCCATCTTCAAGGCCCGCATGCAGGACATCGGCTATCTCGACCTGGCCGGCTGCATGGCCCTCGGTGCCACCGGCCCGATCCTGCGCTCCACCGGCCTGCCGCACGACCTGCGCAAGGCGCAGCCGTACTGCGACTACGAGACGTACGACTTCGACGTCCCGACCGCCGACAGCTGCGACTCCTACGGCCGCTTCCTGATCCGCCTGGAGGAGATGCGCCAGTCGCTCAGGATCGTCGAGCAGTGCCTGGACCGGCTCCAGCCCGGCCCGGTCATGGTCGCCGACAAGAAGATCGCCTGGCCCGCCCAGCTCGCCCTGGGACCGGACGGACTGGGCAACTCCCTCGACCACATCAAGAAGATCATGGGCACCTCCATGGAGGCCCTGATCCACCACTTCAAGCTGGTCACCGAAGGCTTCCGCGTCCCGCCGGGACAGGTGTACGCGGCCGTCGAGTCGCCCAAGGGCGAACTCGGCGTGCACGCCGTCTCCGACGGCGGCACCCGCCCCTTCCGGGTCCACTTCCGTGACCCGTCCTTCACCAACCTGCAAGCCATGGCGGCGATGTGCGAGGGCGGCCAGGTCGCCGACGTCATCGTCGCCGTCGCGTCCATCGACCCCGTGATGGGAGGCGTCGACCGGTGACCACCAGTTCTTCGGAGCAGGGCGTCAGCCTGGGCATGCCCGAGCTGCCCGCGCCCGGCTACCCGGACGACGTCCGAGCCCGGCTGGAGACGGACGCGCGCGAGATCATCGCGCGCTACCCGGACTCCCGCTCGGCCCTGCTGCCGCTGCTGCACCTCGTGCAGTCGGAGGAGGGCCACGTCACGCGCACCGGGATGCGGTTCTGCGCGGACATGCTGGACCTGACCACGGCCGAGGTGACCGCGGTCGCCACCTTCTACACCATGTACCGGCGCAAGCCCTCCGGTGACTACCAGGTGGGCGTCTGCACCAACACGCTGTGCGCGGTGATGGGCGGCGACGCGATCTTCGAGCAGCTCCAGGAGCACCTGGGCGTCGGCAACGGCGAGACCACCGACGACGGCAAGGTCACCCTGGAGCACATCGAGTGCAACGCGGCCTGCGACTACGCGCCGGTCGTGATGGTCAACTGGGAGTTCTTCGACAACCAGAATCCGGCGAGCGCCAAGCGTCTGGTCGACGACCTGCGCGCCGGACGCCCCGTCGAGCCCACGCGCGGGGCACGGCTGTGCACCTTCAAGGAGACCTCCCGGATCCTGGCGGGCTTCCCCGACGAGCGGCCCGGGGCCGTCGAGGAGAGCGGCAGCGCGGGACCCGCTTCGCTGGTGGGTCTTCGCCTGGCGAGGGGAGAGACCGCACCCGCGCGCGTGGTGCATCCGCGTGCCCAGGAGTCCCAGGGATCCCAGGACGCGCCGTCCGCGGGCCAGGTCGCAGAAGAGGAGGGGGAGTGATGACCGTGGCAGCCGAACTCAAGGACACGAGCCCGGAGAAGCTGCTCGCACCCGTGCTGTCGGCCTTCTGGGACGAGGACAGGTCCTGGACGCTGGACGTCTACCGGAGGCACGAGGGGTACGAGGGGCTGCGCAAGGCGCTCGCCATGTCGCCGGACGACCTGATCGCGTACGTCAAGGACTCCGGTCTGCGCGGGCGCGGCGGCGCGGGATTCCCGACCGGAATGAAATGGCAGTTCATTCCTCAGGGTGATGGGAAACCGCACTATCTAGTTGTCAACGCCGACGAGTCGGAGCCGGGAACCTGCAAGGACATCCCGCTCCTCTTCGCGAACCCGCACAGCCTCATCGAGGGCATTGTGATCGCGTGCTATGCCATCAGGTCGTCGCATGCCTTCATCTATCTGCGTGGTGAAGTCGTCCCCGTTCTGCGGCGGTTGCACGAGGCCGTGCGCGAGGCCCACGCGGCGGGCTACCTCGGCGAGAACATCCTGGGCAGTGGACTCGACCTCCAGCTCACCGTGCACGCCGGCGCCGGCGCGTACATCTGCGGTGAGGAGACCGCACTGCTCGACTCGCTCGAAGGCCGCCGTGGTCAACCGCGGCTCCGTCCCCCCTTCCCTGCTGTCGAAGGGCTCTATGCCTGCCCGACTGTTGTGAACAACGTCGAGTCGATCGCGTCGGTTCCCGCCATCCTGCAAAACGGCAAGGAATGGTTCAGGGCGATGGGAAGCGAGAAGTCTCCCGGCTTCACGCTCTACTCGCTCAGCGGCCACGTCGCGAGCCCCGGCCAGTACGAGGCGCCGCTCGGCATCACGCTCCGCCAGCTCCTCGACATGAGCGGCGGCATGCGCCCCGGGCATCGCCTCAAGTTCTGGACGCCGGGCGGTTCCTCCACGCCGATGTTCACCGACGAGCACCTCGACGTCCCTCTTGATTACGAAGGAGTGGGTGCCGCGGGTTCCATGCTGGGCACGAAAGCCCTGCAGTGCTTCGACGAGACCACCTGCGTCGTGCGCGCCGTGACCCGCTGGACCGAGTTCTACGCCCACGAGTCCTGCGGCAAGTGCACGCCCTGCCGCGAAGGCACCTACTGGCTCGTCCAGTTGCTGCGTGACATCGAGGCCGGCAAGGGCGCCATGGCCGACCTCGACAAGCTCAACGACATCGCCGACAACATCAACGGCAAGTCCTTCTGCGCCCTCGGCGACGGCGCCGCCTCGCCGATCTTCTCCTCGCTCAAGTACTTCCGCGAGGAATACGAGCAGCACATCACGGGCCGGGGCTGCCCCTTCGACCCGGCAAAGTCGACGGCCTGGGCCGACCGCCCGGAGGTGAACGCATGACCGTGACCACCAGCGCTCCCTCCGGAGGGGGAGAGGCGGCGGTCCCGCCGGAGGACCTCATCACGCTGACGATCGACGGCGTGGAGATCAGCGTGCCCAAGGGCACCCTGGTCATCCGGGCCGCCGAACAGCTCGGCATCGAGATCCCCCGCTTCTGCGACCACCCCCTCCTCGATCCGGTCGGCGCCTGCCGCCAGTGCATCGTCGAGGTCGAGGGCCAGCGCAAGCCCATGGCGTCCTGCACGATCACCTGTACGGACGGGATGGTGGTGAGGACTCAGCTCACCTCCCCGGTCGCCGAGAAGGCCCAGCACGGTGTGATGGAGCTGCTCCTCATCAACCACCCGCTGGACTGCCCGGTCTGCGACAAGGGCGGCGAGTGCCCGCTGCAGAACCAGGCGATGTCGCACGGCAACGCCGAATCCCGCTTCGAGGGCCGCAAGCGCACGTACGAGAAGCCCGTCCCGATCTCCACGCAGGTGCTGCTCGACCGTGAGCGCTGCGTGCTGTGCGCCCGCTGCACCCGCTTCTCCAACCAGGTCGCGGGCGACCCGATGATCGAGCTGCTGGAGAGGGGCGCGCTCCAGCAGGTCGGCATCGGCGAGGGCGACCCCTTCGAGTCGTACTTCTCCGGGAACACCATCCAGATCTGCCCGGTCGGCGCGCTGACCTCGGCGGCGTACCGTTTCCGTTCCCGTCCCTTCGACCTGGTGTCCTCGCCCTCGGTCTGCGAGCACTGCTCCGGCGGCTGCGCGACGCGCACGGACCACCGGCGCGGCAAGGTCATGCGCCGGCTCGCCGCCAACGACCCCGAGGTCAACGAGGAGTGGATCTGCGACAAGGGGCGCTTCGGGTTCCGGTACGCGCAGCTGAAGGACCGGCTGGAGACGCCCCTGGTGCGCAACGCCGAGGGTGAGCTCGAACCGGCTTCCTGGCCGGAGGCGCTGCAGATCGCCGCGCAGGGACTGCTCGCCTCGCGCGGCAGGACCGGTGTCCTCACCGGCGGGCGTCTGACGATCGAGGACGCCTACGCCTACAGCAAGTTCGCGCGCGTGGCCCTCGACACGAACGACATCGACTTCCGCGCGCGCGTGCACAGCGGCGAGGAGGCCGACTTCCTGGCCGCCCGGGTCGCCGGACACGGCCGCGACCTCGACGGTACGGGCGTCACGTACGCCTCCCTGGAGAAGGCGCCCGCCGTCCTGCTGGTCGGGTTCGAGTCCGAGGAGGAGGCGCCCGGCGTCTTCCTGCGGCTCCGCAAGGCCTGGCGCAAGCACAAGCAGCGGGTGTTCTCGCTGGCCACACACGCCACCCGGGGCCTGGAGAAGGCGGGCGGCACGCTGCTGCCGGCCGCTCCCGGCACCGAGCCCGAGTGGTTGGACGCCCTCGCGAGCGGCGTCGGCCTGGAGGAGGGCGGAGGGCAGGCGGCCGAGGCGCTGCGCGCCGAGGGCGCGGTGATCGTCGTCGGCGAGCGTCTGGCCGCGGTCGCCGGTGGCCTCACCGCCGCCGTACGGGCCGCCACCGCGACCGGCGCCCGGCTGGTGTGGATCCCGCGCCGGGCCGGGGAGCGCGGTGCGATCGAGGCGGGGGCGCTGCCCTCGCTGCTGCCGGGCGGCCGCCCGGCCACCGATCCCCGCGCGCGCGAGGGGGTCGCCGCGGTCTGGGGCGTGGCCGAACTCCCGGTCCGCTACGGCCGCGACACCGACCAGATCGTCGAGGCCGCCAGGAGCGGTGAGCTCCAGGCGCTGCTGATCGCCGGTGTGGAGGTCGCCGACCTGCCCGACCCGGCACGCGCGCGTGAGGCACTGCGCGAGGTCGGCTTCCTGGTGTCGCTGGAACAGCGGCCGGGCGAGATCACCGAGCTCGCCGACGTCGTCCTGCCGGTCGCCGCCGTCGCCGAGAAGGCGGGCACCTTCCTCAACTGGGAAGGCCGGGTCCGCTTCTTCGAGGCCGCGCTCAAGCCCGACCAGATGACCCGCCGTGTGTCGCCGACCGACGCGCGCGTGCTGCAGATGGTGGCCGACGCGATGGACATCCACCTGGGTCTGCCGGATCTGCGCACCACGCGCGCGGAGCTCGACCGGCTGGGCGCCTGGGACGGTCCGCGGGCCACCGATCCGCTGGAGACCTCCGGTGTGCCGCCCCGGCCGGCCGTCGGGGAGGCCGTGCTCGCCGGACACCGGCTGCTGCTCGACCAGGGCGCCCTCCAGGAGGGCGACGAGGCGCTCGCCGGAACCCGGCACGCGGCACACGCACGCGTGTCGGCCGCGACCGCCGCCGAGGCGGAGGTGGCGGACGGCGACCTCATCGCCGTGACCGGCCCTGCCGGAACGGTCGAACTCCCGCTGCGCATCACCGAGATGCCCGACCGCGTGGTGTGGCTCCCGCTGAACTCCGTAGGCGGCGGCGTCGCCTCCGACACCGGGTCGCGGCCCGGCTCCCTCGTCCGCATCGGCCCGGCGGCACATGCCGGTGAGGCCCCCAAGGAGGTGGAGGCATGAGCCCGTACCTCGCCGCTGAAGACCTCTCGATGTTCGGCACCGACCCCTGGTGGCTGGTCGTCATCAAGGCGGTGTTCTGCTTCGCCTTCCTGATGGTGACGGTGCTGTTCTCGATCGTCTGGGAGCGCAAGGTCGTCGCCTGGATGCAGCTGCGCATCGGCCCGAACCGGCACGGCCCCTGGGGCATGCTCCAGTCGCTCGCCGACGGCATCAAGCTGATGCTCAAGGAAGACATCATCGTCAAGCGCGCGGACAAGGTGGTGTACGTCCTCGCACCGATCGTCGCGGCCATCCCGGCCTTCATGGCGATCGCGGTGATCCCCTTCGGGCCCGCCGACGACGAGATCTCGATCTTCGGCCACCGCACCGCGATGCAGCTCACCGACCTGCCGATCGCGATGCTCTACATCCTCGCGGTCGCCTCGGTCGGCATCTACGGCATCGTGCTCGCGGGTTGGAGTTCCGGATCCACCTACCCGCTGCTCGGCGGCCTGCGCTCCTGCGCGCAGATGATCTCGTACGAGATCGCCATGGGCGCTTCCTTCGCCTCCGTGTTCCTCTACTCGGGGTCGATGTCGACGTCGACGATCGTCGCGCAGCAGGAACACCGCTGGTACATCCTGCTCCTGCCGGTCTCCTTCATCCTCTACATCGTCACGATGGTCGGCGAGACCAACCGCGCCCCCTTCGACATGCCGGAGTCCGAGGGCGACCTGGTCGGCGGCTTCAACACCGAGTACTCCTCGATCAAGTTCGCGATGTTCATGCTCGCCGAGTACGTGAACATGGTGACGGTGTCGGCCGTGTCGACCACGCTCTTCCTGGGCGGCTGGCGGGCACCGTGGCCGATCAGCGGCTTCTGGGCGGGCGCCAACCACGGCTGGTGGCCGCTGCTCTGGTTCGTGATCAAGGTCCAGCTGCTGCTGTTCTTCTTCATCTGGCTGCGCGGCACGCTCCCGCGCGTCCGCTACGACCAGCTGATGAAGCTCGGCTGGAAGGTCCTCATCCCGGTCTCCGTGGCCTGGCTGATGCTCGTCGCGACCGTGCGGACCCTCAGGAACGAGAACTACGACTTCGCCGACATCGCCCTCTACGTCGGCGGCGGTGTCCTGGCCCTGCTGCTCCTGTCCTTCGTCGTCGACATGTTCCGCGACAAGGCGAAGCCGGCCGAGCCGGTCGCCGCCGAGCAGGCCGCCGCCGAGCCGGCCGGCTTCGATCCGATGGCCGGCGGCTTCCCCGTACCGCCGCTGCCCGGACAGGAGTTGCCGCCGGTGCCGAGGCGCCGCTCGCGCCACGAGCGGGAGCTGATTGTCAGTGGTGGGTCGGACACTGTCAGTGACGGATCTTCGGATGGAAAGGAGGCGTCCGATGGCTGAGGAGCCTCAGGAGGCCGGGCAGACGAAGCCCGGTTTCCAGAACCCCGTGGCCGGCTTCGGCGTGACCTTCAAGGCCATGTTCAAGAAGCGGCTGACCGAGCAGTACCCGGAGCAGAAGAAGACCACGGCTCCCCGGTTCCACGGACGGCACCAGCTCAACCGCCATCCGGACGGCCTGGAGAAGTGCGTCGGCTGTGAGTTGTGCGCCTGGGCCTGCCCCGCCGACGCCATCTATGTGGAGGGCGCCGACAACACGGACGAGGAGCGCTACTCGCCCGGCGAGCGGTACGGCCGCGTCTACCAGATCAACTACGCCCGCTGCATCCTGTGCGGCCTGTGCATCGAGGCGTGCCCCACGCGCGCGCTCACGATGACCAATGAGTTCGAGCTGGCCGACTCCAGCCGCGCCAACCTCATCTACACCAAGGAGCAGCTGCTCGCCGGTCTGGAAGAGGGCATGGTCGACACACCCCACGCGATCTTCCCGGGGATGGACGAGCAGGACTACTACCGGGGACTCGTCACCGAGGCCGCGCCCGGCACGGTCCGCCAGGTCGCCCTCTCCAAGGGAGAGAAGCCCGAGGAACAGGGGGCCGACGCATGAGCCCGCAGCTCGCCGCCTACACGACCTCCACCGGAGAGGCCTTCCAGTTCTGGGTCCTCGGTACGGTCGCGGTGATCGGCGCCCTGTGCACCGTCTTCATGAGGAAGGCCGTGCACAGCGCGCTCTGCCTCGCCGGGACCATGATCATCCTGGCGGTGTTCTACCTCGCCAACGGTGCCTACTTCCTGGGCATCGTGCAGATCGTCGTCTACACCGGCGCGATCATGATGCTGTTCCTGTTCGTGGTGATGCTCGTCGGCGTCACGGCCGCGGACTCGCTGAAGGAGACCATCGCCGGCCAGCGCTGGCTGGCCCTGCTGTGCGGGGTCGGCTTCGGCGTCCTGCTGTTCGCCGGCATCGCGAACGCCTCCCTGAAGGAGTTCGCCGGCACCGGCAAGGCGAACGCGAACGGCAATGTGGAGGGCCTCGCGGCCCTCATCTTCACCAAGTACGTCTTCGCCTTCGAAATCACCGGCGCTCTGCTCATCACGGCGGCCGTCGGCGCCATGGTGCTCACCCACCGCGAGCGTACCGAGCGGGCCAGGACCCAGCGCGAGCTGGCCGAACAGCGGGTCCGCGAGGGCAAGAACGTGCCGCCGCTGCCCGCGCCCGGTGTGTACGCCCGGCACAACGCCGTGGACATCGCGGGCCTGCTGCCCGACGGCACCCCGTCCGAGCTCACGGTCAGCAAGACGCTGCGCGAGCGCGGCCAGGTCCGTGACGTGTCGACGGAGGCGCTCAACGACCTGCGGGCCCTGGAACAGCGCGCCGAGGAGCGGCTGGAGCGGACCGAGATCGAGCCGGCCAACCTCAAGCGGGCCGAGGAGGCGTCGAAGTGAACCCCGTCAACTACCTCTACCTGTCGGCCCTGTTGTTCACGATCGGCGCCACCGGCGTGCTGATCAGACGCAACGCGATCGTCGTGTTCATGTGCATCGAGCTGATGCTCAACGCCTGCAACCTCGCGTTCGTCGTCTTCTCCCGGATGCACGGCAATCTCGACGGCCAGATCATCGCCTTCTTCACGATGGTCGTCGCCGCCGCGGAGGTCGTGGTCGGGCTCGCGATCATCGTGTCGCTGTTCCGTACCCGCCACTCGGCCTCGGTCGACGACGCCAGCCTGATGAAGCTGTGAGGGGTCGCTGAATCGTGGAGAACCTGATTGCGCTGCTGATCGCGGCGCCCCTGCTCGGAGCGGCCGTCCTGCTGGTCGGCGGCCGGCGTCTGGACGCCGTCGGTCACTGGATCGGCACGCTCCTGTCGACCACGTCCTTCGTGTTCGGCGTGATCCTCTTCGCCGACCTGCTCGGCAAGGACGCCGAACACCGCACGCTCACCCAGCACCTGTGGACGTGGATCTCGGTCGGCAGCTTCCAGGCCGACGTCACCTTCCGCCTCGACCAGCTGTCGATGACGTTCGTCCTGCTGATCACCGGCGTGGGCTCGCTGATCCACCTCTACTCGGTCGGGTACATGGAGCACGACGAGCGGCGCCGCCGCTTCTTCGGCTACCTGAACCTGTTCCTCGCGGCGATGCTGCTGCTCGTCCTCGCCGACAACTACCTGCTGCTGTACGTCGGCTGGGAGGGCGTCGGTCTCGCCTCGTACCTGCTGATCGGCTTCTGGCAGCACAAGCCCAGCGCCGCGACGGCCGCGAAGAAGGCCTTCATCGTCAACCGCGTCGGCGACATGGGCCTGTCCATCGCGATCATGCTGATGTTCACGACGTTCGGGTCCTTCGCCTTCGGGCCGGTCTTCAGCCACGTCGGCGACACCTCCGAGGGCAAGCTCACCGCCATCGGCCTGATGCTGCTGCTCGCCGCCTGCGGCAAGTCCGCCCAGGTACCACTGCAGTCCTGGCTCGGGGACGCGATGGAGGGCCCGACCCCGGTCTCGGCCCTCATCCACGCCGCGACGATGGTGACCGCGGGCGTCTACCTGATCGTCCGCTCCTCCGCGATCTTCAACGCCGCCCCCGACGCGCAGCTGGCCGTCACCGTGGTCGGCGCGGTCACGCTGCTGTTCGGTGCGATCGTCGGTTGCGCGAAGGACGACATCAAGAAGGCGCTGGCCGGCTCGACCATGTCGCAGATCGGCTACATGGTGCTGGCGGCAGGCCTCGGCCCCATCGGCTACGTCTTCGCGATCATGCACCTGGTGACGCACGGCTTCTTCAAGGCCGGGCTGTTCCTCGGTGCCGGTTCGGTCATGCACGGCATGAACGACGAGGTCGACATGCGCAGGTACGGCGGCCTGCGGAAGTACATGCCGATCACGTTCATCACGTTCGGCCTCGGCTACCTCGCCATCATCGGCTTCCCGGGCCTGTCCGGCTTCTTCTCCAAGGACAAGATCATCGAGGCGGCCTTCGCCAAGGGCGGCACCGAGGGCTGGATCCTCGGCGGCGCGGCCCTGCTGGGCGCCGCCATCACCGCGTTCTACATGACGCGCGTGATGCTGATGACGTTCTTCGGCGAGAAGCGCTGGCAGCCGGACGAGAACGGCAACGAGCCGCACCCGCACGAGTCGCCCAAGGTCATGACGATCCCGATGGTCGTGCTGGCCTTCGGCTCGGTCTTCGCGGGCGGCCTGTTCAGCTTCGGCGACCGCTTCCTGGACTGGCTGGAGCCGGTCACCGGGCACAGTGAGGGCGACTCGCCGCTCAGTGCCGGGACGGTCACCGGCGCGACCATGGTGTGCCTGCTCATCGGCGTCGGCCTCGCGTACGCGCAGTACGGCCGCAAGCCCGTCCCGGCCGTCGCCCCGCGCGGGTCGCTGCTCACCCGGGCCGCCCGCCGCGACCTGCTCCAGGACGACTTCAACCACGTCGTCCTCGTCCGCGGCGGAGAACACCTCACGCGCTCCCTGGTCTACGTCGACCACACCCTGGTCGACGGGGTCGTCAACGGCACGGCGGCCACCTTCGGCGGCCTCTCCGGTCGGCTGCGCAAGCTGCAGAACGGCTTCGCTCGCTCCTACGCGGTCTCGATGTTCGGCGGCGCGGCACTCCTGGTCGCCGCGACCCTGCTGATGAGGGCGGTCTGATACCGATGTCCTTTCCTCTGCTGACAGCGACCGCGGTGCTCCCGGCCGTCGGTGCCGTCGCCACGGCCGCGGTACCGGCCTCGCGACGCACCGCCGCCAAATGGCTGGCGCTGCTGGTCACCCTCGCCACGCTGGCCCTGGCGATCGTCGTCCTGGTCCGCTTCGACCCGGACGGCGCCCGCTACCAGCTCACCGAATCCCACGCCTGGATCAAGGCGTTCGGGGTCCGCTACGAACTGGGCGTGGACGGCATCGCGGTCGCCCTCATCGCACTGACCGCCCTGCTGATGCCGTTCATCGTCCTCGCGGGCTGGCACGACGCCGACCCGCTGGAGACGGGCAGCCGCCGCTGGCGGCCGACACAGGGCTTCTTCGCCCTGATCCTGGCCGTCGAGGCGATGGTGATCATCTCCTTCGAGGCCACCGACGTCTTCCTCTTCTACATCTTCTTCGAAGCCATGCTGATCCCGATGTACTTCCTCATCGGCGGCTTCGGGGACCGTGCCCACGAGCACGGCGAGGAGGTGGCGTCGACGCAGCGGTCGTACGCCGCCGTGAAGTTCCTGCTCTACAACCTGGTCGGCGGTCTGATCATGCTGGCCGCGGTGATCGGCCTCTACGTGGTCGCCGGGAACTTCAGCCTCCAGGAGATCGCGCAGGCACGGGCCAACGGCTCGCTGGACATGGCGACGAACACCGAGCGCTGGCTGTTCCTGGGCTTCTTCTTCGCCTTCGCGGTGAAGGCGCCCCTGTGGCCGCTGCACACCTGGCTGCCCAACGCGATGGGGGAGGCCACCGCTCCGGTCGCCGTCCTCATCACCGCGGTCGTCGACAAGGTGGGCACCTTCGCGATGCTCCGCTTCTGCCTCCAGCTCTTCCCGGAGGCCAGCAAGTGGGCGACGCCCGCCATCCTCGTCCTGGCGCTCATCAGCATCGTCTACGGAGCGCTGCTCGCCGTCGGCCAGCGCGACATCAAGCGGCTGGTGGCGTACGCGTCGATCTCGCACTTCGGCTTCATCATCATGGGCATCTTCGCGATGACCACCCAGGGCCAGTCCGGCGCGACGCTCTACATGGTCAACCACGGCATCTCGACCGCCGCGCTGATGCTGGTGGCGGGCTTCCTGATCTCCCGGCGCGGTTCGCGGCTCATCGCGGACTACGGCGGTGTCCAGAAGGTCGCCCCGGTGCTCGCCGGCACGTTCCTGATCGGCGGCCTGGCGACGCTGTCCCTGCCCGGACTCGCGCCGTTCGTGAGCGAGTTCCTGGTCCTGGTCGGCACGTTCACGCGCTATCCGGCGATCGGCATCATCGCCACCTTCGGCATCGTGCTCGCCGCGCTCTACACCCTCGTCCTCTACCAGCGGACGATGACGGGCCCGGTGAAGCCGGAGGTCTCCGCGATGCCCGACCTCAGGGTGCGCGAGCTCGTCGTCGTCGCCCCGCTGGTCATTCTGCTGATCTTCCTGGGCGTCTACCCGAAGCCCGTCACGGACATCGTCAACCCCGCGGTCAAGCAGACCATGTCCGACGTACACAAGACCGACCCCAAGCCCTCGGTGGAGGCGGCCAAGTGAGCGCAACAGCCGTCCACAGCCTGTGGACAACCGCGGCCGAGCCGATCTCGAAGATCCCGACGCCGAAGATCGAATACGGACAATTGTCGCCGACCCTGATCATCGTCGGCGCGGCGGTCGTCGGGGTACTGGTCGAGGCGTTCGTGCCGCGCAGGTCCCGCTACTACGCCCAGGTGTTCGTGTCCGTCGTCGCGCTCTGCGCCGCCTTCGCCGCGGTGGTCGCCCTGGCGGCCGACGGCTACGGCACGACGAAGGCGCACATCGCGGCGATGGGCGCGATCGCGGTCGACGGGCCGTCGCTGTTCCTGCAGGGCACGATCCTGCTGGCCGGCCTGGTCGCCCTGTTCACCTTCGCCGAGCGGCGCCTGGACCCGGAGGCGCACGGCAACCGGGTCGACTCGTTCGCGGCGCAGGCCGCGTCCGTGCCGGGCAGCGAGGGCGAGAAGGCCGCGGTCAAGGCCGGGTTCACCACCACCGAGGTCTTCCCGCTGCTGCTCTTCGCGATCGCGGGCATGCTGGTCTTCCCCTCGGCCAACGACCTGCTGACCCTCTTCGTGGCCCTGGAGGTCTTCTCCCTCCCGCTGTACCTGCTGTGCGCGCTGGCCCGCCGCAAGCGGCTGATGTCGCAGGAGGCCGCGGTCAAGTACTTCCTGCTCGGCGCGTTCGCCTCCGCGTTCACGCTGTTCGGCATCGCGCTGCTGTACGGGTACGCGGGCTCGGTCTCCTACGGCACGATCGCGCAGGTCGTCGACGGTTCGGTGACCAACGTCGACCCGGCGCTGGCGAACACCATGGGCAACGACGCGCTGCTGCTCGTCGGCACCGCGCTGGTGGTGATGGGCCTGCTGTTCAAGGTCGGCGCGGTGCCGTTCCACATGTGGACGCCCGACGTCTACCAGGGCGCGCCGACTCCGGTGACCGGCTTCATGGCGGCAGCCACCAAGGTGGCGGCGTTCGGCGCGCTGCTCCGCCTGCTGTACGTCGTCCTGCCCGGCCTGCGCTGGGACTGGCGGCCGGTCATGTGGGCGGTCGCGGTCCTCACGATGCTGGGCGGTGCGATCGTCGCGATCACGCAGACCGACATCAAGCGGCTGCTGGCGTACTCGTCGATCGCGCACGCGGGCTTCATCCTCGCGGGTGTCATCGCGACCTCGAAGGACGGCGTGTCCTCCGTCCTCTTCTACCTGGCCGCGTACTCCTTCGTGACGATCGGCGCGTTCGCTGTGGTCACCCTGGTGCGCGACGCCGGCGGTGAGGCGACGCACCTGTCCAAGTGGGCGGGTCTCGGCCGCCGCTCGCCGCTGGTCGCGGCCGTGTTCGCGGTGTTCCTGCTGGCCTTCGCGGGCATTCCGCTGACCTCCGGGTTCGCCGGAAAGTTCGCGGTGTTCAAGGCGGCGGCGGAAGGCGGCGCGGCTCCGCTGGTGGTGATCGGTGTGATCTCCTCGGCGATCGCGGCGTTCTTCTACATCCGCGTGATCGTGCTGATGTTCTTCAGCGAGCCCCGTCCGGAGGGACCGACGGTCGCCGTACCGTCACCGCTCACCATGGCGGCGATCGGCGTCGGCGTGGCGGTGACGCTGGTACTCGGCGTGGCCCCGCAGTACTTCCTGGACCTGGCGAATCAGGCGAGCGTGTTCGTGCGCTGACGAACACGCGGCGATGCGTGACTGCCCGGCACCTCAGTGAGGGGTGCCGGGCAGTGGCATGCGAGACCACTCCCGTCGGTCACTGAATGCCGGTGACCGATTACGGCAGGGAATGAGCTCTCCCTGTGGATAACTCCGGCGCTGTCGGTGCGGAGCCCTATCGTGGACGCAGTGGTCGAGGGACGACGTACGGGGGACACGACGATGGGTGGGACGGGCGGGATCAGCGAGATGCCAGGGGCGACCGAGAGCGAGGCGCTGGCCACACTGCACCGGGTCTTCGGGTACGAGGCCTTCCGCGGTGAGCAGCAAGCCATCATCGAGCACGTGGTCGCGGGCGGCGACGCCGTCGTCCTCATGCCGACCGGCGGCGGAAAGTCGCTGTGCTACCAGATCCCGGCCCTGGTCAGACCCGGTACGGGAGTCGTGGTCTCCCCGCTCATCGCGCTGATGCAGGACCAGGTCGACGCACTGCGGGCACTCGGCGTGAACGCCGGGTTCATCAACTCCACCCAGGACTTCGACGAGCGGCGGGTGGTCGAGGCGGAGTTCCTGGCGGGCGAGCTGGACCTGCTCTACCTGGCGCCCGAGCGGCTGCGCCTGGACTCCACGCTGGACCTGCTGTCCCGCGGCAAGGTCGCCGTCTTCGCGATCGACGAGGCGCACTGTGTCTCCCAGTGGGGCCACGACTTCCGCCCCGACTACCTGGCCCTGTCCCTGCTGGGCGAGCGCTGGCCGGACGTCCCGCGGATCGCGCTCACGGCGACGGCCACCCGGGCGACGCACCAGGAGATCACGCAGCGGCTGCACATGCCGACGGCCCGCCACTTCGAGGCGAGCTTCGACCGGCCCAACATCCAGTACCGGGTCGTGCCCAAGGCCGACCCCAAGAAGCAGTTGCTCGCCTTCCTGCGCGAGGAGCACGCGGGCGACGCGGGCATCGTGTACTGCCTGTCGCGGAACTCGGTGGAGAAGACAGCCGAGTTCCTGAGCCGCAACGGCATCGAGGCGGTGCCCTATCACGCGGGCCTCGACGCGGGCACGCGCGCGGCGCACCAGTCCCGGTTCCTGCGTGAGGAGGGCCTGGTCGTGGTCGCCACGATCGCCTTCGGGATGGGCATCGACAAGCCGGACGTGCGGTTCGTCGCCCACCTCGACCTGCCGAAGTCGATCGAGGGCTACTACCAGGAGACGGGCCGCGCGGGCCGCGACGGGCTGGCCTCCACGGCCTGGATGGCGTACGGCCTCAACGACGTCATACAGCAGCGCAAGCTGATCCAGTCCGGCGAGGGCGACGAGGCGTTCCGCCGCCGGGCAGCCGCGCACCTGGACTCGATGCTGGCGCTGTGCGAGACCGCCCAGTGCCGCCGCGGCCAGCTGCTCGCCTACTTCGGCCAGGACCCGGACGCGGCGGGCTGTGGCAACTGCGACACCTGTCTCACACCGCCCGAGACGTGGGACGGCACGATCGCCGCGCAGAAGGTGCTGTCGACGGTGGTGCGGCTGCAGCGGGAGCGCGGGCAGAAGTTCGGCGCGGTGCAGATCGTGGACATCCTGCTCGGCAAGCGCACCGCGAAGGTGATCCAGTTCGACCACGACCAGCTGTCCGTGTTCGGTATCGGCGAGGACCTGGCCGAGGGCGAATGGCGGGGCGTCGTCCGGCAGTTGCTGGCACAGGGGCTGCTCGCGGTCGAGGGGGAGTACGGCACGCTGGTGCTCACCGAGGCGAGCGGGGCGGTGCTGCGGCGGGACCGGGAGGTGCCGCTGCGCAAGGAGCCGAAGAAGCCGGCGCGGGCGGCGTCGTCCTCCTCCGGCTCGTCCGGCCGGGGCGAGCGCAAGCCCAAGGCCGCCGTGGCCGAGCTGCCCGACGAGCTGCTCCCCGCCTTCGAGGCACTGCGCGCCTGGCGCGCCGAACAGGCCCGCGAGCAGGGCGTCCCGGCGTACGTCATCTTCCACGACGCCACGCTCAGGGAGATCGTCACGACGTGGCCCGGGTCGGTGCGGGAACTGGGCACGATCAGCGGGGTCGGCGAGAAGAAGCTGGCGACGTACGGCGACGGCGTGCTCGGGGTGCTGAACTCCCTGGACGCCCCGACCCAGGGCACGGCCGCCCAGGCACCGAACGCGGCCGCCCCGGCACCGGCGGGTGCCCAGGCCCCGGACGACGACTGGCCCGAGCTGGACGAGGAGCCGGAACCCGACGACTGGATATAGCCCGCTCGCTCCCGGGGGCGGCACCCCGCCCCCCTGGGGGGGTCAGGACAGCGCCGTCAGTCCCGGGGCGAAGGTGATCAGCAGCGGCAGGAGCGGGACCAGCGCGGCCACCGTCGTCGTCAGGGCGCGCTGCCTGCGCAGCAGCCTCGGCGGGGGCTCCAGGAGGCGGTCGACGCGTTCGCCGAGCAGGCGGCGGCTGGAGGCGCAGGAGAGGACTCCGCGGTGCTGGTTCAGCTCGATCAGCGCCAGGGCGGTCGTGAGGTGACCGCAGCGGCGGGAGGCCTCGTCGTCGGCGGCCAGTTCGACCAGGCGGTGGGTCTGGTCGCAGAAGTGGGCGAAGAGGGGGATGCGCGGGAAGCCCGTGGCCAACGCCGTCGAGAGGTGCAGCAGCCAGTCGTGGTGGGCGCGGGCGTGACCGCGCTCGTGGGTGAGGACGGCGTCCAGCTGGTGGTCGGTCAGGCGGTGCAGCGCACCGGTCGTCACGACCAGCTGCGGCGGGTGGCCCGGCATCCACCAGGCGTCCGGGTACTCGTCCTCCAGCACCAGCATGGGACCGCGCGCGGCAGGCAGGCCCGCGGGCAGGTCGGGGGCGCGTTCGCGCAGGTGCGCGCGGGTCTGTCCGCGGCGGCGGCGCGCCTCGGCCAGCTCACGGGCGAGCATCGCCGTCGTCCACGCGGCGCCGCCGGCCAGCAGCACGGTCAGGGCGACGGCCCAGACCGGCGCGGCGGAGAGGTCGTAGGCGGCGGTGACGGCGGGCGGCGCCGGGGCGAAGACATGGTCGCGCACGGTGTGGAAGACGGCCGCGGCGCCCAGGACCAGCGCGGCCAGGCAGCACAGCAGCACGGTGGCGACCAGGCACTGCCACACCCACAGCCCGACCACGGGTTCCCGCTCGGGCCACACGGCCCGGGTCAGCGCACGCGGCGCCGGGACGGCGGCCAACAGAGCGACGACGCTCAGCAGGAGCAGGCAGACGGTCATGCCGGGGGCTCCGGTTCCTGGTCGGAGGTGGGGGAGGGGCGTTCTTTGGTGCGGATGTGCGGGGTGTGCGGGGTGTGCTGGACATGCGAGGTGCGCGGGGGTGGTGCGAGTGGTGCTGGGGTGGTGCGGTGGTCCTACGGCGGGTGGTGCGCCGCCCAGTCGCGCGTGCGGTGCTGCGGCGGTCGTCCACCGGGTTCTGCGGCTCGTGGTGCTGTGCCCCGTCAGTATGACGGTGTCGGGCCGCGGGAGTCAGGAATCGGCGGAGAACCGGCCCCACATCCGCATCCGCTCCACCGCCGCTCCGCCGATCCCTCGCGTTTTCCCGATCGCACCGGCCGCTCGATCCGGCCCCTCGGGCCCGTCCCCGCCCTCCCTTGTTCCTCCGACTCCTCCTATGCCCCGACTCCTCCGACACCTGGTTACTCCTCCAACACCTGGCGCACCGCCCCCAGCACCGTCCCCGCGTCCGCCCCCATCGCCCGCGCCTCCGTCACGAACCGTCGTGCCAGTGTCGTCAGTTCGGCCGGATCCGGGCGCCGTGCCGGAGTCGGCAGGGGAGCCACCCGCGTGCCCGCGCCGCGCCGGGTGCGGATCAGGGAGGCCGATTCCAGCTCGCGGTAGGCCCGGGCGACCGTGCCCGCGGCCAGGCCCAGGTCGGACGCCAGCTGCCGTACCGTCGGCAGGCGTTCGCCCTCCGGCAGGCGCCCGGTGGTGATCAGTGCCGCGAGCTGGGCGCGGATCTGCTCGTACGGCGGGACGGGGCTGTCCGTGTCGACCCGCACGGCCGGGCCGCTCACCGGCGGGCTCCCTGGCGGTCTTCCTGGGGGGCGCGATGCTCGGAACGGCGGACCGCGCGCTGCGACCAGGTCGCCCGGGGCGAGCACACGGTGAAGAGCGTCCACGGCACGGTGACCAGCGCGACCAGGGCCAGCGGCCACAGCACCGCGTTGGCCACGGTCCCCACCGTCCCGTCGCAGGTCATGTTCAGCAGTGCGCCGGACGCCGTCGATGCCGCCCCCAGCAGGGAGGACGAGACCACGAGCCCCCAGGCCGCGACGATCGCGAGGGCGCGGTCGCGGCGGGACGCGTCGTCGCCGGGACGGGTGGCGATCCGCCGCAGGGACCAGCCGCAGGCGCCGGTGGCGACGGCGAGGGAGGCGAGCATCGGCAGGCCGTAGTGCAGCCCGGGCCAGGGGCCGTACGACTGGGTCACGCCCCGGCAGGTCAGGGTGAGGGCGCGGCCCGCCCGTCCGAGGTCGTCCGGCGAGGCCACCACGGCGGCCACGCCCAGCACCACCACCAGCGCACCCGCGAGCGCGATCAACAGCCAGGTCATCCGGGGCGGTACGTAGTCACGGACCCGGCGCGGCGTGAGGCCGGCCGTGCGGACGGCTCCCCGGGCCGGGGCGGTCAGCGCGTCCCCGACCAGCACTCCGGTCACCGCGCACAGCCCGAACGCCGGAATGGCGTACAGGATCCCGTCCCCGGCGTCGAGCGGGGACAGCAGGCGGGCCGCGAGCGCCCCGATCAGCAGGCCGCCCCAGCGGGCGTACCGGTCGAGGGGCGCGCGGGACGCCGTTGAAGGCAGAGGTGAAGGTGAATCGTGTACATCCATGACAAACCCCCCGATAAAGAAGCGTCTCGCACTCACCGCTTGTATCAAGCGGTGAGTACAAGATGCGGTCCCCGGCGGGCTTGTGTCAACTACTTGCTACAAGTGGCCGGTGCTTGTCGCAAGCGCCGGGTCAGCCGGCCACGATCCGCCCGGTCACCTCGCCCAGTCCGACCCGGGCCCCGTCCGGTCCCGGCGCCCACGCGGAGAGCGTCACCACGTCGCCGTCCTCCAGGAACGCCCGCTTCCCGTCCGGCAGTTCGAGGGGGTCCCGCCCGTTCCAGGTCAGCTCCAGCAGCGAACCGCGCTCGCGCTCGGTCGGCCCGCTCACGGTCCCCGACCCGTACAGGTCCCCGGTGCGCAGCGAAGCCCCGTTCACGGTCATGTGCGCGAGCTGCTGCGCGGCGGTCCAGTACATGGTGGAGAACGGCGGCTCGGACACGACGTGACCGTTGATCGCGACGGAGATCCGCAGGTCGTACCCGCCGGGCTCGACGCCGGAGCCGGTGTCGTCCAGGTACGGCAGCAGCGCGTGGGTCCGCTCCGGCGGCGCCACCCGCGCCTCCTCCAGGGCCTCCAGCGGGGTGATCCACGCCGACACGGACGTGGCGAAGGACTTGCCGAGGAACGGGCCGAGGGGGACGTACTCCCAGGCCTGGACGTCCCGCGCCGACCAGTCGTTCAGCAGGCACAGCCCGAACACGTGCTCCCGGAAGTCGCCCAGCGCCACCGGCCTGCCCATCTCGGACGGCACACCGACCACGAAGCCGACCTCGGCCTCGATGTCCAGGCGGACGGACGGGCCGAACACGGGAGCCGGGTCGCCGGGACCCTTGCGCTGCCCGGACGGCCGTACGACCTCCGTGTCCGAGACCACGATCGTGCCCGAGCGGCCGTGGTAACCGATCGGCAGGTGCTTCCAGTTGGGGGTCAGCGAGTCCTCGGCGTCCGGGCGGAAGATCTGGCCCACGTTCCGGGCGTGGTTCTCGGAGGCGTAGAAGTCGACGTAGTCGGCGACCTCGAAGGCCAGGTGCAGGGTCACCGAGGCCAGGGGGTGGAACAGCGGCTCGATCGTCTCGCGGTGCGAGGGCACCGTGACCCACGCGGTCAGCGCCCGCCGCACGTCCGACCAGGCCGTGCGGCCCGCCGCCAGCAGCGGGTTGAGGGTGGGGCGGGCGAGCAGGGAGGCGTACGGCGAGCCGAGCGCGGCGGCCGCGGCGCCCGCGTCGAGCACGTGGTCGCCGAGCCGGACGCCGACCCTCCGCTCCGGTGAGCCGGGGAGCGAGAACACGCCATAGGGAAGGTTGTGCGGCCCGAAGGGGTCGCCCTCGGGAACATCGAAGGGGGGCATGGGGTACTGCCTCACTCTCATCCGAGCCGTGCACGGCCCAACATTCCATGTGGTCGCGCCACACGTTACGGCCGAGTTGCGTGTCTTGGGCAGTGTCTAAAGAGTTCGCAATGTCCGAATAGGCCTTGTCGGAGGGTCTAATTCCGGCTTAGCGTCCTTTGGGGGACACGGCCGGGGTGAGTCCGGTCCGTTGGGGGACACGTGGGGGGACCCGTGGCCGGAAATGCCGTCAGTGTGCCTTTCGCGGCCGACCGTGATGTGCCGGGCCTGATCGTGAAGTTCGGCGACTACCCGCTGCACCACGGTGGCGTCGGAGCGATCCGCAGCCTGGGCCGTCTGGGCGTCCCCATGTACGCGATCACGGAGGACCGCTACACACCCGCGGCCTCCTCCCGCTATCTCAAACGCGCGTTCGTGTGGCCGACGAGCGGGGCCGAGGAGCCGGAGTACCTCGTCGAGGGGCTGCTCCGGATCGGCCGCCGCATCGGCCGCCCCACCGTCCTCGTCCCCACCGACGAAGAGGCCGCCGTCCTGATCGCCGAGCACCAGGACGCGCTCGGGACCCGGTTCCTCTTCCCGCGACTGGAGCCGGGCCTGCCGCGCCGCCTGGCCAGCAAGCAGGGGCTGCACGAGCTCTGCGTGGAACACGGCATCCCGAGTCCGACCTCGGCCTTCCCGCAGTCGTACGACGACATCGCCGCCTTCGCCGAGAAGGCATGCTTCCCGGTCGTGGCCAAGAACCGGGAGGCGTTCGTGCGGCGGAAACGGCCCGCCGTCAACGGGACCACGAGGATCGCCACCCGCGAGGGACTGCTCACCCTCGCCCGCGACTGGGGCGAGCAGCCCGGCGTCATCCTGCAGGAGTACCTGCCGAGGGAGCAGGCCGAGGACTGGATCGTCCACGCCTACTTCGGCGCGGACTCCACCCCGCTCGCCATGTTCACGGGCGTCAAGGTGCGCTCGTGGCCGCCGCACGCGGGGATGACGGCGAACGCGTACGTCGTCGACAACCCGGAACTCGCGGACCTCGCCGCGCGTTTCGTCAAACAGATCGGCTTCAGCGGCATCGTCGACCTCGACCTGCGCTTCGACCGCCGCGACGGCCGGTACAAACTCCTCGACTTCAACCCGCGCGTGGGCGCCCAGTTCCGGCTCTTCGAGAACGAGTCGGCGGTGGACGTCGTACGCGCCATGCATCTGGATCTGACCGGACGGACCGTTCCGGAGGGGGAACAGCGGGCCGGCCACCGGTACGTCGTGGAGAACATCGACCTCCCCGCCCTCCTCGCCTACCGCCGCAGCGGCTATACGACGCCGCACGCGCCGGCCCGGGCGAGCGGGACGGAGCTGGCCTGGCTGGCGGGTGACGACCCGCTGCCGTTCCTCACGATGCTGGCGCGCTTCGTGCGACCGGGCGCGAAGCACCTGTATCAGCTGTGGCGCACCAACCGCCGCGGCAGCAGTACCTCCACGAAGTAGGCACATCCGTCCTGGGGAGGGACTTCGTGATCGAACCGGTAGCAGTCATCGGCGCCGGACCCTTCGGCCTGTCCACCGCCGCGCACCTGCGAGGGCGCGGCATTCCGGTACGCGTCTTCGGCGATCCCATGGTGAGCTGGCGCGACCACATGCCCGCGGGCATGATCCTGAAGTCGACCCCGGCGGCCTCCAGCATCGACGCACCGCAGCCCGGGCACACCCTCGCCGACTACTGCGACGCGGCCGGCGTCCGCCGCCTGGTGACGGACGAGGACCTGATCTCCGTAGAGACCTTCATCGCCTACGGCGAGTGGTTCCAGCAGAAGCTGCTGCCCGACCTGGAGCGGGTGCGGGTCGTCTCGGTGGACCGCCGCACCGGCGGCGGGTTCGAACTCAAGCTGGACTCCGGCGAGTTGTTCGCCGCCCGCGCGGTCGTCGTCGCGACGGGCCTGTCCGGCCTGGCCCACCTCCCGGTGGAGCTGGCCGGCGCGGCGGTGGACGGACCCTCGGCCACGGGCCCGGTGTCCCACAGCTCCCAGCACCACGACCTCACCCGGTTCGCCGGCAAGGAGCTGATCGTCGTCGGCGCCGGACAGTCCGCGCTGGAGACGGCGGCGCTGGCCGCGGAGGCGGGCGCGCAGGTCCAGGTGGTCTCGCGCGGCCGGAGCAGGGTCGCCTTCGGCGCCCCGCCGTGGAGCCAGCCGAGGCTGCGCCCCGAGTCCCCGTTCGGCCGCGCCTGGTCCCTGTGGGCGCTCAGCTACTACCCCCACCCCTACCGCTATTTCCCGGCTCAGGTCCGCCACTACCTGGTCCGCCGCGTCCTCGGCCCGCTCGGCGCCTGGTGGCTGCGCGACCGCTTCCAGGACAAGGTGCGGGTCGAGGAGGTCGAGAGCGTGCTCGGCGCGGACGCTCCCGACGGCGCCCCGGTCCTCACGGTCCGCACCCACGCCGGCGCCACCCGCCAGCTGGCCGCCGACCACGTCATCGCGGCCACCGGCTACCGCGTCGACATCGCGGCGATGGACTTCCTCGGCCACGAACTGCGCACCCGGCTCGCCGTCAGCCGCGGTGCCCCGAAGCTCGGCGCCGGCTATGTCTCCTCGGTCCCCGGCCTCTACTTCACCGGTCTTCCGGCCGCCGCGTCCTACGGCCCGGTGATGCGCTTCGTCTGCGGCACGGAGTTCGCCTCCGGCCGGCTGTCGAAACACCTGGCCGCGGCGCACGGCTGAGCGCAGGCGGTGCGGGCGGGGCCGCGGTCTCGTCGTCCGGGGCGTTCTCGCGACCGGCGCCCTCGAACCACGGTCCGGGCCCCTCGCACACCGCCATCTCGGAGTCATCGGGCCTCACTTGGGGCCGAAACACACCGTGAGTCCCGGGGGCGTGGTGTCCGTATTCTCTGATCATGGCCGTACTCCCTGCTTATGCACTCATCGCCACCGACCTGGACGGGACGCTGCTCCGCGGCGACGACACCCTCTCCGACCGGTCCCGTGCCGCGCTCGCGCGGGCGACGGAGGCCGGTGCGCGGCACCTCGTCGTGACGGGGCGCCCGGCGCCGCGCGTACGGCCGCTGCTCGACGACCTCGGCAGCACGGGGCTCGCGGTGTGCGGACAGGGCGCGCAGTTGTACGACGCCGGCGCGGGCCGGCTGCTGTGGTCGGTCACCCTGGACCGGGAGCTGGCCGAGACCGCGCTCGGCAAGATCGAGGCCGAGGTGGGTCAGGTGTACGCGGCCGTCGACCAGGACGGGGTGGACGGGCTCACGCTCATCGAGCCCGGGTATCTGATGCCCCACCCGACCCTGCCCGCCGTGCGGGTCGGGCGGCGCGACGACCTGTGGTGCGCGCCGATCAGCAAGGTCCTGCTGCGCCATCACGCCCTGTCCGACGACGAGTTGGCGCGGACGGCACGCGCGGTGGTGGGTTCGCTGGCCACGGTCACCATGTCGGGGCCGGGGACCGTGGAGCTCCAGCCCTGCGGCATCACCAAGGCGACCGGCCTGGCGCTGGCCGCCGAACACCTCGGTCTGAGCGCCGAACGGGCCATCGCCTTCGGGGACATGCCCAATGACATCCCCATGTTCCGCTGGGCGGCTCACGGCGTGGCGATGGCCAACGCCCATCCCGAACTCAAGGCGGTGGCCGACGAGATCACGAAGTCGAACGAGGACGACGGCATCGCCGTCGTCCTCGAAAGGCTCTTCGCGTAGCTCTACCGCTTCGGGTGGACGCGTCAGTACGCGCTGTTGACGTTGTCCATCGAGCCGTACCGCGCGGCCGCGTAGTTGCAGGCGGCGGTGATGTTCGCGATCGGGTCGTAGATGTCGAACGACGTGCCGGCCACGTGGTACGTGTTGAACGTCGGGTCGATGACCTGCAGCAGGCCCTTGGACGGGATGCCCTTGGCCGCGTTGGAGTCCCACAGGTTGATGGCCCGCGGGTTGCCGGACGACTCGCGCATGATGTTGCGGTAGATCCCGTTGTACGAGCCCGGAATGTGCTTCTCCGCCATGATCGCGAGGGACTCGCGGATCCAGCCGTCGAGGTTGTTCGGGTACCCGGCGAGCGTCGTGGAGGGGGTGGTGGCCGTGGGGGCGGCCGAGGCGGCGGTCGCGCCGACGAGCGGGACGGCGAGCACCGTGACACCGGTGCCGACGAGGGCGACCTTGCGGATGAGGCGGGACGAGCGGGTGCTGGTGTGCTGAGCGGCAGCAGACATGGCGAAGTTCCTCTCCGTCGCCTACGAGGTGAGCTGTCGGGTTCGGGCGGGGAGGTGCCCGGCCGTACCACCGTGAGGTGGCACGGACTTCACCCCGAGCCGTTCCGGTGCGACATGTGCCGACCGGTCCGGCGACTTACCTGGGTTCCCCCGCTCCTGCCTACGGCGAATGAGTTCGTCGATGGGTGCGTAGGGCGGCGGCAGGATTCGGCGTTCCGCCCGACAGCCCGGAAGCTATGCGAGAGCACATGTCGGGAACAAGACTCGGAATCACACAACGCACCGATTGACCTTGATCTGAGGCGTATGGGGTGCTTGATCCTTTGCGGTTGCCAAGCCTCAACTGGCCGACGCGGCAAGGTGAAATGGGTCAAAGGGGGCTCTGGCGGCCCGATGGGGCAGAGTGACCCAATTCACGGAATAAGGCCGGAATAACATTCACGGCAAAGCGGACATGAGGGTCGGAAGGGGGTTTCGTGAGAACGACGGAAGAGTTCTTTTCCCGCGTTCGGCGGAATGGGCCCACCACCCCTTGTGAGTCGTTTTGTCCGATACCGGAAGTGGTCCGTATCACAGGCGCGCCGCGCCTGCGGTCGCTCGGGTTGGGCCGGACGGCGGACGGTGCCGCCGTTTGCTCCGACGGGTGAGTCGGTGGGTGGGGTGGAGCGACGGATGGGCCGACGGGCGGACCGGAAGGTGAGCGGGGGCGTGAAGGGGGTGAGGCCCTCCGGATGGTGGAACCCGCCGGGCGGGGCCCGTCGTTGTCCTGATGGTCGCCGCCGGAGCGGGCCCCGGCGGCCGCCGTGAGCGGCTCGGACATGAGGGCCGTCATTCGGACGAATGGGTAAGTAGACGGACAAAGAGTGTCGCATCGACTGGAGTCGATAAATATTTGGTCATATCGACTGATCGAAAACATACCGGTCGTGCTCCGATAGCGCCCGGGCTGGACGGGTGGGCGCTATCGGTGATCGAAACCTGACCGGATACGCTGACTTGAGTGATGGCAGCGACCTATCGACAAACCGCGTAACCGCCAGCAGACACCAGCAGACAGGAGACCCCTCGTGACCGTCGTCGGGCCGTTCGGGCTGAGCGTGCGGGACCAGGCTCTGGAAGCCGATGTCCAGGCCGGATTGGCGGCTGTCGAGGAAGGCTTGCTCGAAGCCACCAAGAGTGAGGTCCCGTTCATCACGGAGGCCGCGCAGCACTTGGTGCGGGCCGGCGGGAAGCGGTTCCGGCCGCTGCTCGTGATGCTCGCGGCCCGGTTCGGTGACCCGTACGCGCCGGGCATCGTGCCCTCGGCCGTGGTCGTCGAGCTGACCCACCTCGCGACCCTGTACCACGACGACGTGATGGACGAGGCGCTGGTGCGCCGCGGTGTGGACAGCGCGAACACCCGCTGGGGCAACTCGGTCGCCGTCCTCACGGGTGACTTCCTCTTCGCCCGCGCCTCCCAGATCCTCGCCGACCTCGGCCCCGAGGCGGTCCGGGTCCAGGCCCTCGCGTTCGAGCGGCTCGTCACCGGGCAGATCCTGGAGACCGCGGGACCGACGGACGGTCGGGATCCGGTCGAGCACTACCTGGACGTACTGGGCGGCAAGACGGGCTCGCTGGTGGCCGTGTCGTGCCGGTTCGGCGCCATGATGTCCGGGGCCGACGAGACGGTGGTCGACGTCCTCACCCAGTACGGCGAACGGCTCGGTGTGGCCTTCCAGCTGGCGGACGACGTGCTCGACATCGCCAGCGACTCGCACGAGTCCGGGAAGACGCCGGGGACGGACCTGCGCGAGGGTGTCGCGACCCTGCCCGTGCTGCGGCTGCGGGAGCGGGCCGCGCGGCTGGGGCTGGCCGAGGACCTCGCGCTGTGCGAGCTCCTCGCCTCCGACCTCACCGACGACGCGCGGCACGCGGAGGCGCTGGCCGCGCTCCGCGTCCACCCCGCGCTGGAGCAGGCCCGGCGGGACACGGTGCGGTACGCGGAGGACGCGCGGGCGGCGCTGGCGCCGCTGCCGGAGTGCGACGCGAAGGCCGCGCTGATGGAACTCTGCGACGCGGTGGTGCACCGGGCCGCGTGAGGCCGCTCGCCACGGGGCCGGGTGAGTGTCACTCGGCCCCTATCTCGTCGTCGTAGCCGCTTGACCAGCCTTTCTCCCTTCTGTGACCCAGGTCACATTCCTGGACTGAGTCTAATCTCGGATCCCTTCGTACTCATGCCCAGAAGCTGACGCAGGGGGCGTCAGCCGCATACGGGGAGAAAACCGAATCATGGGTATGAACCGATCCTTCTTCGCGCGCCGCAACGGTCTCGTCGCCACCGCCGTCACGATCGCCGCGTGCGCCGGTGTCGTCGGCGCGGTGGCGCCGGCCTCCGCCACCGAGAACACCGGCAATACCGGCAAGGAAGCGACCGTCCTCGTCGCGAGCCTCCGCGGCGCCAACGAGGTCCCGGTCAAGGGCGGCCCCGCCGTGGGGGACAAGGACGGCGCGGCGCTGGAGTTCATCAAGGTCAAGGGGGACAAGGTGTCCGTCGCCGTGGCCTGGCGCGGCACCGGCAGGCCGACCGACCTGCACATCCACCAGGGCGCCAAGGGCACCAACGGCGGCGTCAAGATCGACTTCGGCAAGGTGCTGAAAGAGGGGCACAAGGGCCGGTACTCCGTGTCCGGGAGCGTCCGGGTGACCGACGCCGCCCTCCTCAAGCAGCTCACGAACGACCCCGGCGCGTTTTACGCCAACCTCCACACCGCCGAATTCCCGGGCGGAGCCGTCCGCGGACAGCTCCACAAGGTCACCACCGCCATGGACTTCCGGCACGCGCTCGGCGGCTTCCAGGCCTCCGTGGTCAAGGGCAAGCAGATCTACGAGTGCAAGCCCGCCGAGGGCGGCGGCTACGCCTTCGGGCAGCGCGACGTCAGCGCCCTGCTCGGCGGCCACATCCGGCACTCCTTCGTGAAGCCCAACTCCGGTACCCCGCAGTGGGTCGCGCCGGACGGAAGCGCCGTCACGGGCGCCGTGATCACCAAGACGCCCAACGGGGCCGGCAACATCCCCGAGCTGGACCTCAAGGCCACCCGGTCCGGAAAGCACCACGGGCTGCTCGCCGGCACCACCGAGATCCTCCGGCTGAACACGGTCGGCGGAGTCGCCCCGACCGGCTCCTGCGCGCCGGGCACCATCGCCGCCGTGCCCTACCAGGCGGACTACGTCTTCGTGCAGCACTGAGCCCGCACGCCGGTCTCCGACACCCGGCGGCGCCTCCCCGTACGACCCGTACCCCTACGGGTCGGGGGAGGCGCCTCCTCCTCGTGTCATACCGCAGGCGTACACGGAGTTGGCTCCGCAGTCTGACGCTTCCTCACGGCCGATTTGGTCAGATGGAAACCACGGAAATCACCACTGCTCACCGATTCGGGTGAGAATGGCGGCTCAGGGTGGGACAGAGCGTGAGGACAGCCGCCGCCGACGACGGAGGTAAGGCACACATGGCACCGTACGAATCCGACGACAACACGGGCGCGCCGGAGGCCGACGAGCTCCCCACCGGACGGCGCAAGGCCGCTCGGTACGCCGTGCCGGTCGCGGTGGTGGGGCTGGCGGCTGCGACCATCGGGCTGGTCCCGGCACTCGCCGACTCCGGCGACCCCGACCTGCCGAAGATCACCGCGCAGCAGCTCATCGAGAAGATCGCCAAGTCGGACGTGGAGCAGTTGTCCGGCACCGTGCGGATCAACACGGACCTTGGTCTGCCCAACCTCGGCGGCCTGGAGAGCGGCCTGGTCTCGGGCGCCACCCGGTCGGGCGACGGCTCGTCCGCCGACCCGACGGCCAAGCTCACCGAGCTCGTCTCCGGCTCCCACACCCTGCGTGTCGCCACGGACGGCCCGGACCGGCAGAAGCTCTCGCTGATCGAGAGCGCCGCCGAATACAGCCTCATCCACAACGGCAAGGACGTCTGGGGCTACGACAGCAAGTCCAACGAGGTCTACCACGGCACGGCCGAGGAGGCGGGCAAGGACCACCGCGGCCAGGAGCCGCCGGCCACGCCCAAGGACTTCGCCGACGAGGCGCTGAAGTCGGTCGACGACACCACGTCCGTGACCGTCGACGGCACCGCGCACGTCGCCGGCCGGGACGCCTACAAGCTGCTGATCAAGCCCAAGCAGTCCGGCACCACGGTCGGCGCGATCAGCATCGCCGTGGACGCGAAGACGGGCATGCCGCTGAAGTTCACGCTCACCCCGGCCGCCGGCGGCGCCGCCGTGTTCGACACGGGCTTCACGCAGGTCACCTTCGCCAAGCCGGCCGCCTCGACCTTCGACTTCACTCCGCCCAAGGGTGCCAAGGTCACCGAGGAGGGCGATGCCTCGAAGGCGCCCGGGTCGGACAAGGGCCTCCCGAAGGCCGGCGACGACCTCGGCGCGGGGCTCGGCGAGAGCTTCGGCAAGGACTTCGGCAAGGGCACGGACGGCAGCGACGGCTTCAAGGTCCTCGGCAAGGGCTGGAACTCGATCGCCACCTTCGACACCGGCTCCGAGGGCGGCATACCGTCCGGCGCCGGCGCCGGCGGCGGTGACCTGGGCGGCTTCCTCGGCTCGCTCGGCGACAAGGTGAGCGGCAAGTTCGGCAAGGGCACGGTCTTCTCCACCCGCCTGATCAACGCCCTGATCACGGACGACGGCAAGGTGTACGTCGGTGCCGTGACCAAGAACGCCCTGGTCGAGGCGGCGAACGCGGCGAAGTAGGTACCCCTGGCGCACGACGAATCGAGGGAGCCGATGGACGAAGTGTCCGCCACGGAGCCGGATCCGGGCGCGGGCGACGCGGAGCACGGCGTCATCCAGACCCGCGGCCTCACCAAGCGCTACCGCGGCGGACAGCTCGCCGTCGACGGTCTCGACCTGACCGTCCCGGCGGGCAGCGTCTTCGGCTTCCTCGGTCCGAACGGCTCGGGCAAGACCACCACCATCCGCATGCTGATGGGCCTCATCGAGCCCACCTCGGGCACGGCGCGGTTGCTCGGCCGTCCCATGCCGCGCGCCTCCCGCGCCGTGCTGCCGCACGTCGGCGCGCTCATCGAGGGACCCGCGCTGTACGGCTTCCTGTCCGGCAAGGACAACCTCCTGCGGTACGACGCCGCCGACCCGACCGCCGACCCGCGCACCCGGCGCGCCCGCGTCGCGGCGGCACTGGACCGGGTGGGGCTGACGGCCGCCGCGGGCAAGAAGGCGAAGGCCTACTCCCTGGGCATGAAGCAGCGCCTGGGGCTGGCGGCCGCGCTGCTCCAGCCGCGCAGACTGCTCGTCCTCGACGAGCCGACCAACGGGCTCGACCCGCAGGGCATGCGCGAAATCCGGTCGCTGGTGCGGGAGCTGGCCTCCGACGGCACGACCGTCTTCCTCTCCTCCCACCTCCTCGACGAGATCGAGCAGGTGTGCACGCACGCGGCGGTCATGGCACAGGGACGGCTCATCACACAGGGCGCGGTGGCCGACCTGGCGGCGGGGGCGCGCGGCCGGCTGGTCGTGACCACGCCGGACACCGGGGACGCGGCCCGGGTACTGAAGGAACAGGGAGTCGCCGACGTCGTGGTGGCCGAGGACCGGGTGACCGCGGAGCCGCCCGAGGGCGAACTCGCCGAGCTGAACGCCGCGTTGGTGACGGCGGGCGTCCGGGTCCGCGGCTTCGTGGTCGAACGGGCCTCGCTGGAGGACGCGTTCGTGGCACTGACCGGGGAGGGTTTCGATGTCGCGGGCTGAGACGCCGATGCGACAGGCCGGGGCCGAGCCGCCGGAGGTGGCCGCGCCCGGGGCCGTGCGCGCCCCGAGCCCGCTGTGGACCTTCGGTCTGCTGCGCAACGAGCTGGTCACCACGTTCCGGCGCTGGCGCACGCTCGCCCTGCTGGGCGTGCTGGCGGCGGTACCGGTGCTGGTCGGGATCGCCGTGAAGATCGAGACACGGGACGGGTCCTCGGCCGGCGGGGGCGGCGGCGCGGGACCGGCCTTCATCGCGCAGATCACCAACAACGGTCTGTTCCTGGTGTTCACGGCGCTCGCGGCCACGCTGCCGTTCTTCCTGCCCATGGCGATCGGCGTCGTCGCGGGCGACGCGATCGCGGGCGAGGCCAACGCGGGGACCCTGCGCTATCTGCTGGTCGCCCCCGCCGGCCGCAGCCGCCTGCTGCTCACCAAGTACGCGACGGTGATGGCCTTCTGCCTCGTGGCCACCCTCGTCGTCGCCGTCGCCGCGTTGATCATGGGTGCGCTGCTCTTCCCGCTGGGCGAGTTGACGACCATCTCCGGCACCCGGATCAGCTTCGCCGACGGCCTCGGCAGGGCGCTGTTGATCGCCCTGGTCGTCGCGGCGTCACTGACTGGAATCGCCGCCCTCGGCCTGTTCATATCGACCCTGACCAACAGCGGGATCGCGGCGATGGCGACCACGGTGGGCCTGCTGATCACCGTCCAGATCCTCGACCAGATCCCCCAGCTGCACGCGCTCCAGCCGTACTTCTTCTCCCACTACTGGCTGTCCTTCGCCGACCTGATGCGCGAGCCCGTCTACTGGGACAACCTCGTCAACAACCTCGGCCTGCAGGCCCTGTACGCCGGGGTGTTCGGCTCGGCGGCCTGGGCGCGCTTCACGACGAGGGACGTCACCGCGTAAGACTCAGACGGCGGGCGCCACGGCGTCGTACGGGAATCGCGCGAGCGGCGCCTCCCGGGCGAAGAAGGTCTTCGCACGCGCCAGCGCCTCCGCGTCCCGCAGGACGTCCCCGGGCGCGCTGCCGTTGCCCAGCAGCACCCCGCCGAAGCGCATCCGTAGGTAGGCGGCCGAGTGGTTGAGCGTGCCGATCAGCGGGTCGGCCACCTCCGGCTCCCGGTGGGCGAGCGCGGTGACGCCCCACAGCGTGCGCCCCGCCAGGGTCGCCTTGAAGTCGGCGCCGGGAGTGCGCAGCCAGCCGGACCAGTGGTCCAGGTAGCGCTTGGTGAGGGCGGACACCGAGTACCAGTACAGCGGCGAGACGATCACTATGTCCGTGGCCGCGAGCGTGGCGTCCAGATACAGGCCGGCGGTGCTGTTCGAGGGCGGCCGGACGTGGTCGCTGTCGTGCCGCAGGTCCACGAAGTCGGGCAGCGGGTGCTCGGCCAGGCTGATCCACTGCTGCTCCACGTCCGCGGGCAGCTGCTCGGCGGCCTTTTGGGCCAGCAGCTCGGAGTTGCCGTCGGTGCGGGCGCTGCCCAGAACGAACAGGAAGCGGCGGGTCATGTGGTCCCCCAGACGGATCGGCGTACGCGAACCTCGAATGCAAGCGTGTGCATTATATGCATACGCAAGAAAATCGCGCGAGAGGGCCGAGGCCGCCACGGCTTTCTCAGAACGGGCGTCGCCCGGCCGCCCGCCCGGCCCCCGTCAGCCGCAGCAGCGCGTCGGTCCCGCGGGGCGCCCCGCCGCTGAGATCCCCGAGGCGCCAGTCCTCCACCCACGGCACGCGGTACACGTCGACGACCGACTCGATCGCCCCGACCTGCCGGTCGAGCGGCTTCGGCAGCCGCCCCGGCGCGTCCGCGACCAGGACGACGGCGTCCAGATCCAGGCCGAGCGGTGCGCCACCCCGGCGGAACGCCTCCACGGCGTACACGGCGGAGGTCAGCCCGGCCGCGTGCGTACGGGCGACGAGCAGCACCGAGGGCGGGGCGCCGGGACCCGGCCAGTCGCGTCCGCAGTCCTGGCCGCCGTACACCGCGGCGAGGGTGCTGGTGCCCGCGCCGCCGTGGGTGCCGACCCAGGAGTAGTGCCGGACGGAGACGGGGACCTGGGCGGACGGGGCGAGGGAGCCCCACCTCGCTTCTCGCTCCCGCTCGGCGACC
This sequence comes from Streptomyces olivochromogenes, assembly GCF_021538895.1. Classification (GTDB taxonomy): domain Bacteria; phylum Actinomycetota; class Actinomycetes; order Streptomycetales; family Streptomycetaceae; genus Streptomyces; species Streptomyces olivochromogenes_A. The sequence goes on from NZ_JADDRL010000044.1 coordinate 47,050, forward strand.
GGTCCGCGGATCCAGATCTCCGGCCCCGGACGCGGATCCGGTTCAGGGTTCGGCCTCTGCCGACCGCGTGGCTGCATGCCGGCGCTCCTTCCTGGTGCGAGTCTGTGACGTCGCGGTTACGTGGGAACCGTAGCGAGCGGAGAGACTCGACAGTACGCACGTGTACGACCGGATCGTGACGCCGGGGAGTGAGGGGACCGATGTCTCGACTCAGCCGCGAGAAGCGGGAACAACAGGGGGCTGCGTGCCCGGCGGCACCGGTCGAGGTCCGGGTCTCGGGTTCGGGCGCGTCGATCGGCGGCGTGGCCGTCGTGGCGGCGCCCGGCGAGGAGATCCAGCATGCCGTCCTGAACCACCTCCATCGCCTCGTTCTCACCAGTGGCCATCCTGTCCTCGCCACGGTCCACGACGACCGCATTGGGTACGTGGTCGCCCTCCAGATCGACGCGGACGGCTCAAGCCGGTTCACGGGGGAGCCCGTTCCGGTTCCGGTGACTCCGTCGCTCGGGCAGGGGGAGCCCGGGGAGTCCGTGAGCGGAGGCGCGCGGGAGACCGGCGGGCGGGACAAGCCCACCCATCTCCTTTCCGCGGTCGCCGAGCCGGTGCGCGACGTCGCTCCCACGTTCCAGCTGAGGGCCGTGCCGGAGCCGACGCCGGTCGCGGAATCGGCGCCCGGCCTCTTGCCGAGCGTCGTGGCGGACGTGGTTCCCGGGACGGTCCAGGCGCCCACGGGGGTGTTCGGACCGCCGCCGACCATGGACACCGCACCGGGGCACACCGCGGCGCCGGCGCCGATGGCTTTGCCGGGGCCCATGGCCTTGCCGGGACCGATGGCCTTGCCGGCGCCGATCGCGGCGCCGGGTTCCGGCGCCGGGGCGGATCCCGTTGCCGGACCGGCGTTCCGTGCCGGGTCGGATTCCGTTGGCGGGCCGACTTTCATCGCCGCGCCGCAGCCGATCGCCGGACCGGGTCTCGACGCCGGGCCGTATCGCGCCCCCGCGCCGTACCTCGACACCGAGCCGCGGCCGCTCGCGCCCGCACCGGCCGAACTCCCTGCGACCTCCACAGCTTCCTTGGCCGGAGGCCCTTCGGCCGCCACGGCCGGAGTCTCCTCAGCCCCCAAGCCCGCGCTCGCCCCGGTCCCCGCACCCGAAGCCATCCCCGCCCCGACCCCGACTCCTCGCCGTACCCCTGTCACCGACTTCGTCGCGGAGACCGAGCCCGAGCCCAGGCCCACGCCTGCCCGGGGTTTCGACGCCGTGGCCGAGGCGGTACTGGGGGACGGGCCCGCGACCGTGACCGAGGAGGGGGCCGCGTTGCTCGGGGAGCCGATGACGCGGATCAACGAGGCGGTGAAGTCGGGGCGCCTCGACACCGCGGCCGAACTGGCGGAGCGCACCGTCGCCGAGGCCGCCGCCCTGCTGGGCCCCGGCCACCCCGAGGTGCTCGGGCTGCGCGAACTGACCGCCTACATCGCCTACCTGGCCGGCGACCCGCTCCGCTCCTTCCACCTCTCCCTCGACCTGGCTCGCCGGCGCCACCGCACCCGGGACACGGAGGCCGCCTACGGCAACGTCCAGAGCGCGGCCACCGCCTGGCGCGCCGTCCGCGACCCCGAGCAGGGCCTGAACCTGGGCCACGAACTGATCGCCCTGTGGACGGAACTCACCGCGGAGGAGGGCCCGGCGGCCGACGACATCGAGGAGTTGGAGTCCGCCCACGCCCGCATGGTCCGCCTCACGGAACGCGCGCGGCGGGCACGAGCCCAGGGCTGACGCGAAGGCGGCCGGAGTCGGCACTGCCGCGTCGACTCCGGCCGCCCTCGCGTCACCTACTGCACGCAGAACTCATTGCCCTCCGGGTCCGCCATGATCACCCACGCCCCGGCCGGCTCCGTCACCCGCCGCACGACGCTCGCGCCCAGCCCCTGAAGCCGTTCGACCTCGCTGTCCCGCAGCCCCTCACCGGGGTGCAGGTCGAGGTGGAGCCGGTTCTTGGCGGTCTTGGCCTCGGGGACGCGCTGGAACAGCAGCCGCCGTCCCAGCCCGGTGCCGCGTTCCTTGTCGTACGGGTCGTCGGGGTGCCGTACGGCGATCAGGTCCCGGAAGGCCGGGCGGCCGTGGAACTCGACGGTGGCCGCGCCGGGCAGCGCGCCCAGTTCCAGCAGCCGCTCGACGAACGCGCTGTTGTCCTCGACCTCGTAGTGCAGCGCGGCGGCCCAGAAGTCGGCCTGTGTGTGCGGGTCGGCGGCGTCGATGACGAGCTTCCAGTGCAGCGGGGCGGGCGCGGCCGCCGGAGTCTGTGTCATGCCGACCACTTATAGCCGACCTGGACGGACCTGACAGCGGAACCGGGGCCCGGCCGCCCGGCGGCTCTAGCCCTTCGCCTCCAGCGGGCCCTCCGGCGCCGCTGACACGTCCTCCACCTCTCGTACGGCCACCTCTCGTACAGCCACCTCCGGCGCCGTCTCCACCACGCCGGCCGGCCGCCCGTTCCGCGGCGCCGGGATCCCGGCCGCGAGGGCCTTCGACGCGCGGTGCGCGGTGCGCAGGGCGTCACCGGTGAGCAGGGCCAGGGCCAGCCAGACCAGCGCGAACCCGGCCCAGCGCTCGGGCGGCATGGCCTCGTGGAAGTAGAGGATGCCGATCAGGAACTGGAAGACGGGGGCCAGGTACTGCAGCAGGCCGAGCGTGGAGAGCGGTACGCGGATCGCCGCCGCCCCGAAGCAGACCAGCGGGAGCGCGGTGACGATGCCGGTCGAGGCGAGCAGCGCCGCGTGTCCGGCGCCGCCGGTGCCGAACGTGGACTGGCCCTGCGCGCTCAGCCACAGCAGATAGCCGAGCGCGGGCAGGAACTGGATGGCGGTCTCGGCGGCCAGCGACTCGATGCCGCCCAGGTTGACCTTCTTCTTCACCAGCCCGTAGGTGGCGAAGGAGAAGGCGAGGCAGAGGGAGATCCACGGCGGACGGCCGTACCCGATGGTCAGCACGACCACGGCGGCGAACCCGACGCCGACCGCCGCCCACTGCGTGGGCCGCAGCCGCTCCTTCAGGATCAGCACGCCCATCGTGACGGTGACCAGGGGGTTGATGAAGTACCCGAGCGAGGCCTCCACCACGTGCCCGGCGTTCACGGACCAGATGTAGACGCCCCAGTTGACGGTGATCACCGCGGCCGCGAGCGCGATCAGGGCCAGCCGGCGCGGCTGCCGCAGCAGTTCGCCGGCCCAGGCCCAGCGCCGTACGACGACGAGCGCGACGGCGACGAAGACGAGGGACCACACCATCCGGTGGGCGAGGATCTCGACCGAGCCGGCGGGCTTGAGCAGGGGCCAGAACATGGGGACGAGGCCCCACATCCCGTAGGCCGCGAAGCCGTTCAGCAGACCTGTCCGCTGCTCGCCCTTCGCCGCCCCGTCGCCCCTCGATATCCCGTCACCCTTGGATGTCCCGGCCACGGGCCCCTCCTGCTCACGTCGCGCCTGCTCGCCGGGACGACGGTAGCGCCGAGCACCCCCATCTGTCATGCCCGTATCGCCATACGGTCATGACAGGTGGGGGTGGGGTGCGTTCAGGCGTCCGGAGAGGGCGGTGTCAGTCCTTGAGCGCGGCGGCGATGGCCTCGGAGAACGGGGTCGTCGGGCGGCCGGCCAGGCGGGACAGATCGCCGCTGGAGACGACCAGTTCGCCCTTCGCGATGGACGCGTCCACGCCGACGAGGATCTCGGCGAACGGCGCGGGCAGCCCGGCGCCCGCCAGGATGTCCTTCAGGACCTCACCGGGAACGTTGTTGTAGGTGATCTCCTTGCCGGTCCGCGCGCTCAGCTCGGCCGCGTACTCGGCGAAGCCCCACGCCTCGTCGCCGCCCAGCTCGTAGGTCCGGTTCTCGTGGCCCTCGCCGGTCAGCACGGCGACGGCGGCGGCCGCGTAGTCGGCGCGGGCGGCGGAGGAGACCCGGCCCTCACCGGCCGCGGCGACGACGGCGTCGTGCGCCAGGACCGGGGCGAGGTTCTCGGTGTAGTTCTCGTGGTACCAGCCGTTGCGCAGCAGCGCGTAGGGCAGGCCGGAGGCGAGCAGCGCCTCCTCGGTGGCGCGGTGGTCGTCGGCGAGGGCGGCCGTCAGGCTGCCGGGGGCGCTGGTGTAGGCGAGCAGCGCCACGCCGGCCGCCTTCGCGGCGTCGATGACGACCTTGTGCTGCTGGACCCGGCCCTTGTCGAACTCGTTGCCGGAGATCAGCAGCACCTTGTCGCCGGCCGCGAAGAGTCCGTCGAAGGTCCCGGGCGCGTTGTAGTCGGCGACGGCGATCCGTACCCCGCGGGCGGCGAGGTCGGCGGCCTTGGCCTTGTCGCGGACGACGGCGGTGACCTGGTCGGCGGGGACCTTGTCCAGCAGCTGCTCCACGACGTGGCGGCCGAGGTGTCCGGTGGCTCCGGTGACGACGATGCTCATGTCTGCGATCTCCTTGTGGGGTGTGTATGTCACTAACCCTAGGAGTGGCACTAACTCAACGAAAGTACCCACTTTGAAGTAAGGTACTGGCATGGCAGTAAGTAACCTCAACGCCAAGAAGCGCGCCGAGGCCGAGGGGATGTGCCCCTACCGCCTCGTGCTGGAGCACGTCACCAGCCGCTGGGGCGTCCTCGTCCTGATCCGGCTCCTGGACCGCTCGTACCGCTTCAGCGAACTGCGCCGGGCGATCGCCGAGATCGCCCCGGTCAGCGAGAAGATGCTGACCCAGACCCTGCAGATCCTGGAGCGCGACGGCCTCGTCCATCGCGACGCCAAGCCGGTCATCCCGCCCCGCGTCGACTACTCCCTCACCGGCCTGGGCCGCGAGGCCGCGGAACAGGTGCGGGCTCTCTCGCTGTGGACCAGGGAGCGGATGGCGGACGTCGAGCGCGCCCGCCTGGCATACGACGAGGCCCGGGCGGAACAGACCCGGGCCTCGTGAATCGTCGACTGCGCCGGCCGGCCGTCGTCCGACGGCCTCAGCCGACCACCGTCCAGGTGTCGCCGCCGGCCAGCAGCGCCGCCAGGTCTCCCTTGCCGTGCTGTTCGACCGCCTCGTCCAGCTGGTCGGCCATCTGCGTGTCGTAGACCGGGCGCTCCACCGACCGGAACACCCCGATCGGCGTGTGGTGGAGGTTGTCCGGGTCGGCCAGCCGGGACAGGGCGAACGCCGTGGTGGGCGAGGCCGCGTGGGCGTCGTGGACGACGAGCCGCGCCTCGTTCTCCGGGGTGACCGTGACGACCTCCAGGTCGCCGGTGGCCGCGTTGCGGACGACGCCGCGCGTGCCGTCTGCGCCGAAGCGGATCGGCTGCCCGTGTTCGAGGTGGATCAGCGCCTCCTCGGCGGACTGCCGGTCCTTCAGGGCGTCGAAGGCGCCGTCGTTGAAGATGTTGCAGTTCTGGTAGATCTCGATCAGCGCCGTGCCCTGGTGGGCCGAGGCCGCGCGCAGCACCTGCGTCAGGTGCTTGCGGTCGGAGTCGATCGTGCGGGCCACGAACGACGCCTCCGCGCCCAGGGCCAGGGACACCGGGTTGAAGGGCGCGTCCAGCGACCCCATCGGCGTCGACTTCGTGATCTTGCCGACCTCGGAGGTCGGGGAGTACTGGCCCTTGGTGAGGCCGTAGATCCGGTTGTTGAACAGCAGGATCTTCAGGTTCACATTGCGGCGCAGGGCGTGGATCAGGTGGTTGCCGCCGATGGACAGCGCGTCGCCGTCACCGGTGACCACCCACACACTCAGGTCCCGGCGGGTGCTGGCCAGGCCCGTCGCGATGGCGGGGGCGCGGCCGTGGATCGAGTGCATGCCGTACGTGTTCATGTAGTACGGGAAGCGCGAGGAGCAGCCGATGCCCGAGACGAAGACGATGTTCTCCTTCGCCAGGCCCAGCTCCGGCATGAAGCCCTGCACGGCGGCGAGGATCGCGTAGTCACCGCAGCCGGGGCACCAGCGCACTTCCTGATCGGACTTGAAGTCCTTCATGGACTGCCTGGCCTCGGCCTTGGGGACGAGCGAGAGCGCCTCGATCGTGCCCGTGCCTTCCGTGGACGTCTCAGCCATCGATGGCCTCCTTGAGCGCCGTGGCGAGCTGCTCAGCCTTGAACGGCATGCCGTTCACCTGGTTGTACGAGTGGGCGTCCACCAGGTACTTCGCCCGCACCAGGGTGGCGAGCTGGCCGAGGTTCATCTCGGGGATCACCACCTTGGGATAACGCTTCAACACCGTGCCGAGATTCCGCGGGAAGGGGTTGAGGTGGCGCAGATGGGCCTGCGCGATGGACTCCCCGGCCGCACGCAGCCGCCGTACCGCGGCCGTGATCGGGCCGTACGTCGAGCCCCAGCCCAGCACCAGTGTCTCGGCCCCGTGCGGGTCGTCGACCTCCACATCGGGCACGTCGATGCCGTCGATCTTGGCCTGGCGGGTGCGGACCATGAAGTCGTGGTTGGCCGGGTCGTAGGAGATGTTGCCCGTGCCGTCCTGCTTCTCGATCCCGCCGATGCGGTGCTCCAGACCCGGGGTGCCGGGGACGGCCCAGGGGCGGGCCAGGGTCTTCGGGTCGCGCTTGTACGGCCAGAACACCTCGGTGCCGTCGGCCAGCGTGTGGTTGGGACCGGAGGCGAACTGCACGCTCAGGTCCGGCAGCTCGTCCACCTCGGGGATGCGCCAGGGCTCGGAGCCGTTGGCCAGGTAGCCGTCCGACAGGAGCATCACCGGCGTGCGGTACGTCAGCGCGATCCGGGCCGCCTCCAGCGCCGCGTCGAAGCAGTCGCCGGGCGTGCACGGCGCGATCACCGGGACCGGGGCCTCGCCGTTGCGGCCGTACATCGCCTGGAGGAGGTCCGCCTGCTCGGTCTTGGTCGGCAGACCCGTCGAAGGCCCGCCGCGCTGGATGTCGACGATCAGCAGCGGCAGCTCCAGCGACACCGCGAGGCCGATCGTCTCCGACTTCAGCGCCACACCGGGGCCGGAGGTCGTGGTCACCGCGAGGGAGCCGCCGAACGCCGCGCCCAGCGCCGCGCCGATCCCCGCGATCTCGTCCTCCGCCTGGAAGGTCCGCACACCGAAGTTCTTGTGCTTGGACAGCTCGTGCAGGATGTCCGAGGCCGGAGTGATCGGGTACGAGCCGAGGAACAGCGGCAGATCGGCCTGCCGGCTCGCGGTGACCAGGCCGTAGGACAGGGCCAGGTTCCCGGAGATGTTGCGGTAGGTGCCGACCGGGAACGCCTTGGCGGCCGGCGCCACCTCGTACGACACCGCGAAGTCCTCGGTCGTCTCGCCGAAGTTCCAGCCCGCGCGGAACGCGGCGATGTTGGCCTCGGCGATGTCCGGCTTCTTCGCGAACTTCGACTTCAGGAACTTCTCGGTGCCCTCGGTCGGCCGGTGGTACATCCAGCTCAGCAGGCCCAGCGCGAACATGTTCTTGCTGCGCTCAGCCTCCTTGCGGGAGAGGTCGAACTCCTTGAGGGCCTCCACCGTCAGGGTCGTCAGCGGGACCGGGTGGAGGTTGTAGCCGTCGAGCGAGCCGTCCTCCAGCGGGCTGGACGCGTAGCCCACCTTCTGCATGGCGCGCTTGGTGAACTCGTCCGTGTTGACGATGATCTCCGCGCCGCGCGGGAGGTCGCCGATGTTCGCCTTCAGGGCGGCCGGGTTCATCGCGACCAGGACGTTCGGCGCGTCACCCGGGGTGAGGATGTCGTGGTCGGCGAAGTGCAGCTGGAAGGACGAGACGCCCGGGAGGGTGCCGGCGGGCGCGCGGATCTCGGCGGGGAAGTTCGGCAGCGTCGAGAGGTCGTTGCCGAAGGACGCCGTCTCGGACGTGAACCGGTCTCCGGTGAGCTGCATGCCGTCACCCGAGTCCCCCGCGAACCGGATGATGACCCGGTCCAGGCGCCGGACGTCCTTCACCCCGCCCGGTTTGCGCTGCTCTCCCACAACGGTCCCGTCGGTCTGCTCCGCTGGGCTGCTGACCTGGCTGGTCACTGAACTTGACCTCCTTCGAGGCGGCTGTCCGGGTGTGGTCGTCCCACGGACCATCCCAGGATCAACCCTACGTCGGTTAGGGTCGCCTTCCCTCGGCCATTCGCATGATGGACGGCATTCCGAGACGACCCGTTGCCCTGTGGTGTCATGCTTACTCGCCCCCCTGGAGATGCGGTGGAAGACGCTTCCCGCTCGTTTCCCGGTTCTGGGTCCGCTGCTTTGCTGACACAGTGTCAGGCCATCATGAGTTCAGGTAGGTGAGGACGGCCAGAACACGCCGGTGGTCCCCGTCGCTCGGCGACAGGCCGAGCTTCAGGAAGATGTTGCTGACGTGCTTCTCCACCGCTCCGTCGCTGACCACCAGCTGCTTGGCGATCGCCGAGTTCGTCCGCCCCTCGGCCATCAGCCCCAGGACCTCGCGCTCGCGCGGGGTGAGGCCTGCCAGCACGTCCTGCTTGCGGCTGCGCCCGAGCAGCTGCGCGACCACCTCCGGGTCCAGTGCCGTACCGCCCTGGGCCACCCGGACCACCGCGTCCACGAACTCCCGGACCTCGGCCACCCGGTCCTTGAGCAGATAGCCCACGCCGCGGCTGGAACCGGCCAGCAGTTCGGTGGCGTAGCGCTCCTCCACGTACTGCGACAGCACCAGCACGCCGAGCCCGGGATGCGCCTTGCGCAGCCGCACCGCGGCCCGCACCCCCTCGTCTGTGTGCGTCGGCGGCATCCGTACGTCCGCCACGACCACGTCGGGCAGCGCGTCCTGCGCGTTCAGGTCGGCGATCGTCTTGATCAGCGCCTCCGCGTCCCCGACACCGCCCACGACCTCGTGCCCACGGTCGGTCAGCAACCGGGTCAGCCCCTCCCTGAGCAGCACCGAGTCCTCGGCGATGACCACCCGCACCCTGTCCTCCACGATCTTTCGGCCCCCCAGCCCGTCTTCCTTCCCGGTCCGTCCATACGGAAGTCCAGCATTCCAGCATTCGGACCGCACCGCCCCCGGGCCACGAGAATCAGGGCAGTACATGTCAGGTCCGCCACTCGGGACGGCCTGTGGTCGATCAAGGGTTGTGGTCGATCAACGGCTGGGGTTGATCAACGCTTGTTGATGTTCGTCGCCTGTCGGTGATCCCCGGGCATGCCACGGCCGCCCGCGCCCCGGTCCGCGGACCGAGGGGCGGGCGGCCGTGAAGCCGCGAGCCGTCACCGCCGCCAGGGGAGCTCCGCGGTCACGCGGGTGGGGCCGCCCCGGGGCGAGTCCACGACCAGGATCCCGTCGACCGCATCCAGCCGCTCGGCCAGTCCCGCCAGGCCCGAACCGGCCGACACGTCGGCGCCGCCGAGCCCGTCGTCCACCACCTGCAGCATCAGCCGGTCGTCCGACCGCCACACGTCCACCGACGCCCGGCCGGCCCCGGAGTGCTTGCTGATGTTCTGCAGCAGCTCGGAGACGGTGAAGTAGGCGATCCCCTCGATGGCCTGCGCGGGCCGCTCCACCAGGTCCACCTCGACCTGCACCGGCACCGTGCAGCGGGAGGCGACCGAGGACAGCGCGGCGTCCAGCCCGCGGTCGGTCAGGACGGCGGGATGGATCCCGCGGGCGAGATCGCGCAGCTCCTGGAGTGCCGTCTTCACCTCGCCGTGCGCCTCCTCGACCATCCGGGCCGCGGCGTTCGGGTCCTCCGTCAGCTTCTCCTTCGCCAGCCCCAGATCCATGGCCAGCGCCACGAGGCGTGCCTGCGCTCCATCGTGGAGATCCCGCTCGATGCGCCGCAGGTCCGCCGCCGCCGTGTCGACCACGATCCCCCGGTCCGACTCCAGCTCCACCACCCGCGTCGCCAGCCGCGACGGCCCGAGCAGCCCGTGCACCAGCACCCGGTCCACCGTGGTCAGCGCCCGCACGATCCATGGCGTGGCCAGCGTGAACAGCAGTCCGACCAGCGCCGTGACGGTGATCTCGAAGGGGTTGTCGAGATAGACGCTGTGGTGCGCGTCGCCGTACAGCTGAAGGCCGCCCTGACCGCCGTACATCGGGAACAGCCAGAACCACAGCGGGTACGTCAGCAGCGCCCAGCCGTACGCCCAGAAGTTCACCGCGACGACGAACGAGAACACCGCCCACGGGAACTGCAGCACCGCGTACAGCAGGTGCCGCCACGAGGTGCCGTTCTTCAGGACCGCGCCCATCCAGGCCATCACGCCCGGTTTCCGCTGGGGCAGCGGCTCCGGTTCGGCCACCTCCAGGCCGAGCAGCCCGCGCGCCCGCGCCCGCTCCAGCACGCCGAGCCCCCGGCACCCGGCCAGCCCCGCCGCCAGCACCGGAACCCCGAGGAACGTCACCAGCAGGCCCGCCCCGAGCGACATCATCGTGACGGCGTAGACGAACATCAGGATGCCCACCGGCAGGCTCAGCAGGACGTACGCGAACTCGCGCCGGCTGCGTGCCTCGATCGGCGCCCGCAGCGCGGCGGGCAGCCGGTGCCGGCGTTCGCCGCCGGGTTCGTACCCGTGCGTGTACCCGTACCCCTGTCCGTACTCCGTGGCCATCGGCGTCGTCCCGTTCTCCTCGTTCGGCGGCTGTGTTGCCGTACCTCCACCCTGCTGTGTCGCAAGGCCGGCGGGACATGGAGGCCGTCGGCGTCTTGACCGGGGGGTTTTCCCTACCCCTCGCGGGGGGTCTGCGTCCGGTCCCGGCCGTCCGCCGGGTCCTGCGCACGGTCCCGCCAGGGCAGCTCCGCGGTGATCGTGGTCGGGCCGCCCGGTGGTGAGTCGACGACGAACAGGCCGTCGACGGCGCCCAGCCGGTCCGCGAGGCCGCGCATGCCGGTGCCGCCGTCCAGCCGGGCGCCGCCGCGACCGTCGTCCCACACCTGTATGAGGAGCCGGTGCTCCGTCCGCCACACGTCGACGGCGGCCGTCCGCGCCCCGCTGTGCTTGCTGATGTTCTGCAGCAGCTCGGAGACCGTGAAGTAGGCGATGCCCTCGATCGCGGCGGCCGGTCTCGACTCCAGGTCGGCCGTCACCTTCACCGGCACCGTGCAGCGCGAGGCGACCGAGGACAGCGCGGCGTCCAGGCCCCGGTCGGTGAGCACGGCGGGGTGGATCCCGCGCGCGAGATCGCGCAGTTCCTGGAGCGCGAGCTTCACCTCGCCGTGCGCCTCCTCGACCATGGCCGCGGCCGAGTCGGGGTCTTCGAGCAGCTTCTCCTTGGCCAGACCGAGCCCCATGGCCAGGTTGACCAGCCGGGCCTGTGCCCCGTCGTGCAGATCGCGCTCGATGCGGCGCAGATCGGCCGCCGCGGTGTCCACGACGACCCCACGGTCGGACTCCAGTTCGGCGATCCGGCGCTCCAGCTCGTCCGAGGGCGACAGCAGCCCGCGCACCATCGCCCGGTCCACGTTCGTCAGCCCCCGCACGACGAACGGCAGCACCGGCCACAGCACGAACAGGCCGGTCAGCACGGTGACGAAGGTGAGGATGCCCCACGGCAGCCGGATCAGGTCGTACAGCATCGTCCGCCAGCCCACCGGGTCCTTCAGCGCCAGCCACAGCCGCTGCAGGCCGCCGACCCTGGCCAGCCGCAGCGGACTCGGCTCCTCCACCCGCACCCCGAGCAGCCGCCGGGCCCGCGCCCGCTCCATCTTCGCCAGCTGCCGCGCCCCGAACAGCGCGACCGCGAGCAGCGGGAAGCCGATCACGGTGAACGTCAGCGCACCGCTGACGCTCAGCGCCGCGACCGCGTACGTGAATCCGAACACCGCCACCGGCAGGTTCGCCAGGAGATGCGCGATCTCCTTCCAGGTCTGTGCCTCGTAGGCGAAACGGGCCGGGGGCAGGGGATCGTCGGCGTCGGCCCACGGGCGGGCGCCGGCATCGGCCCGCGAGAGGGCCCCGGAGCCGGTCCGCGCGGTGCCGGCCGAGGAGGAACGAGCGGTCATGGGCGCTAGCCTGCCGCGCCCCGGGCCGCAGTGCCATGGAGTTCGCCGCCGCGATGTCCTGGGGAAAACCCCACCCTCGCGTCTCATGCTGTGACGGGCTGCTTACCCTCCCTTTATCAGGGCCTAGACTCCCGTGCGTACAGATCGTCGAATCAGCGGTTAACTGGGGTCACCACCAGGTCAGGGAGCGAGGACGACGTTGCGGGAGACGTTGGGGAACTCGACCGCCGTCCCGGCGGACATTGCGGCCGGCTACTTCCAGTCCTACTCGGTCGTGGGACTGCTGGCCCTGGTCGGCGTGCTCTTCGTGGCGGTCGCCTTCGGCGCGGGCCGCCTGCTGCGCCCCGTGGTGCCGACCCCGGAGAAACTCCTCACCTACGAGTGCGGTGTCGACCCCGTCGGCGAGGGCTGGGCCCACACCCAGGTCCGCTACTACGTCTACGCCTTCCTCTACGTGATCTTCGCGGTCGACTCGATCTTCCTCTTTCCCTGGGCGACGGTCTTCGCCGCGCCCGGCTACGGAGCGACGACGCTCGTCGAGATGTTCATCTTCCTCGGCTTCCTGGCCGTGGGCCTGCTGTACGCATACAAGAAGGGCGTCCTGACATGGACGTGACCCCGTCGGCCACCGAGCCGGTTCTGCTGCCCGAGCCGAAGCGCCTGGGCGCGCTCGCGCGCCTGGCTCCCGAGCCGATGAAGGTGGTCCTGAACTGGGGCCGCCGCTACTCGCTCTGGGTCTTCAACTTCGGCCTCGCCTGCTGCGCCATCGAGTTCATCGCCGCGTCGATGGCCCGCCACGACTTCATCCGCCTCGGCGTCATCCCCTTCGCGCCGGGCCCGCGCCAGGCCGACCTGATGGTGGTCTCCGGCACGGTCACGGACAAGATGGCCCCCGCGGTCCGGCGCCTGTACGAGCAGATGCCCGAGCCGAAGTACGTCATCTCCTTCGGCGCCTGCTCCAACTGCGGCGGCCCCTACTGGGACTCCTACTCGGTGACGAAGGGCGTCGACCAGATCATCCCGGTCGACGTGTACGTCCCCGGCTGCCCGCCCCGCCCCGAGGCGCTGCTCCAGGGCATCCTCAAACTCCAGGAGAAGATCGCCCGCGAGTCGCTGGGGGAGCGGTACGGCACCGTCGGAGCCCCGCGTGCCTCCACGGCCGCCCTGCAGAGCGGCCTGGTGAAGCCGCCGGCCGTCGAGGGGGATCCGCGATGACCACCGTCGGCTGGCTGCCCGCCCCGGTCGAGGAACTCTTCGGTACGGAGGCGACGGCCGAGGAGTCGTACGAGGTCCTGACGGTGGACGTCCCGCCGTCCTCCTGGCTCACCGCCCTGGAGACGGCCCGTACGACCCTGTCCTGCACCTACTTCGACTGGCTGAGCGCGGTCGACGAACCGGGCACGGGCTTCCGCGTCTCCGCGCACGTGGTCGCCCTCGCCCCGGTCCGCCGCCTGCTGGTGCGCACCACGGTCCCGCACGAGGCCCCGGCCCTTCCTTCCGCCGTCGGCGTCTACGCGGGCGCCGCCTGGCACGAGCGCGAGACGCACGAGATGTTCGGCGTGACCTTCGAGGGTCACCCGGCGCTGGACCACCTGCTCCTCCCGGAGACCTTCGAGGGCCACCCCCTGCGCAAGGACTTCGTCCTGGCGGCACGGGTCGCCAAGGCGTGGCCGGGAGCGAAGGAACCGGGCGAGTCGGACCACGGCGGCCCCAAGCGCCGCCAGATGCTGCCACCGGGCGTCCCCGACCCCAACGAGTGGGGCCCCATGAAGGGCCAGCTCCCACCGGCCCCCGCCCGCCGCGCGGGCCGTGCCGCGGGCCGGGCGGCGGGCGACCGCCCCACGCGCGCCGCGGGCGACCGCCCGGTACGCGCGGCCGGGGAACGCCCGCCGCGGCGCACGCGCACGGCGGCGGAGGGATCGGCCAGCCAGGGGGCACCACTGGAGCCGACCGCTGCCGCGTCATCTGCCGAGGCGGCGCCTGAGGTCTCGGCCTCTGCGGAGGCGGTGGCGCCCGAGGCCTCGGTGAGTGAGCAGGGCGGTGCTGCGGGTACCGCCGCCGGTGCGACCGGTCCGCGTCGCGCGCGCAGCGCGAGCGGGGGGTCCGCCTCGCAGCGAGCGGGAGAGACGGAGGCTGCCGAGCCGACCGAGGCGACCGAGCCGACCGAGCCGGCGGAGCCCACGGTGCCGGGTGCGGGTGCGCCCGGCACAGGGCGGTCCACCGCCGCGCGCGGCACCGACGCCCCTTGGCATCACGCCCGCCCGGCCTTCGACGAGCCGGAGGGCAAGAAGGCCCCGCAACCGGAACCGACGGAACCGACGGAACCGACGGAAGCGGGCCGCGCTGACGCAGCGCCCAGCGCCGAGGAGTCCGCCCCCGAAGCCTCCGCCCCCGAAACCCCCGCCCATGACGACCCCACAGGAGGCCCGCAGTGAACGGCGCGCTCGACGTCGCCCTGCGACTTCTGGTCGTCTTCGTCGTCTTCCTCACCTTCCCCCTGATCGTCGGCCAGACTGAGCACAAGGTGATGGCCCACATGCAGGGCCGCCTCGGCCCGATGTACGCCGGCGGCTTCCACGGCTGGGCCCAGCTCATCGCCGACGGCGTGAAGTTCGCGCAGAAGGAGGATGTGGTTCCGACCGGCGCGGACCGCCGTATCTTCCAGCTCGCCCCGGCCGTCGCCCTCCTCCCGTACCTGCTGGTCCTGCTCGCCATCCCGATCGGCCCCGGCGAGGGCGCGGTCGGCCAGGTCCTCGACGCGGGTGTCTTCTTCGTGCTCGCGGTGATGGGCGTCGGCGTCCTCGGCTCGCTCATGGCCGGCTGGGCCAGCGCCAACAAGTTCTCCCTCCTCGGCGGCCTGCGCACCGCCGCCCAGCTCCTCGCCTACGAACTTCCGATGCTCCTCGCCGCCGCCTCGGTGGCGATGGCGGCCGGCACGGTCTCCCTGCCCGGCATCCTCGACGCCTTCCACTGGTGGTGGCTGCCCTGGCAGATCGTCGGCGCGTTCGTGTTCTTCGTCGCCGGCCTCGCCGAGCTCCAACGGCCGCCCTTCGACATGCCGGTCGCCGACTCGGAGATCATCTTCGGCGCGTACACCGAGTACACGGGCCTGCGCTTCGCCCTGTTCCTGCTCGCCGAGTACGCCGGAATCATCGTCCTGTGCGGCCTGACCACCGTCCTCTTCCTCGGCGGCTGGCACGGCCCCTGGGGCGCCGACGGCCTCGGCTGGCTGTGGACCCTGCTGAAGACCGCGATCCTCGCCTTCGTCGTCATCTGGCTGCGCGTGACCTACCCCCGCCTGCGCGAGGACCAGCTCCAGAAGCTCTCCTGGACCCTCCTCGTCCCCCTCTCCCTCGCCCAGATCGCCCTCACCGGCATCGTCAAGGTGGTGATCCAGTAGCCATGGCTGCGTCGCTCCCGCCCACCCGCTCCCGCATCCCCGGCAGCGGCCTGGCCAAGGGTCTGGCCGTCACCCTCCGCACGATGACGAAGAAGACCGTCACCGCGCAGTACCCGGAGGTCCAGCCCGACCTGCCGCCCCGCACCCGCGGCGTCATCGGCCTGTTCGAGGAGAACTGCACGGTCTGCATGCTGTGCGCCCGCGAGTGCCCGGACTGGTGCATCTACATCGACTCCCACAAGGAGACGGTCCCGCCCGTGGCCCCCGGCGGCCGCGAGCGCAGCCGCAACGTCCTCGACCGCTTCGCCATCGACTTCTCCCTGTGCATGTACTGCGGTATCTGCATCGAGGTCTGTCCTTTCGACGCCCTGTTCTGGTCCCCGGAGTTCGAGTACGCCGAGACCGACATCCACGAGCTCACCCACGAGCGCGACAAGCTCCGCGAGTGGATGTGGACCGTCCCGGCCCCGCCCGCCCTCGACCCCGCCGCCGAGGAGCCGAAGGAACTCTCCGCCGCCCGCAAGACCGCGGAGAAGCTCGCGGCCGCGCAGGCCGAGCCGCAGGAGGGGGACGCGTGAGCCTCGCCGCCGCCGCACCCCACGGCTTCCTCTCCCCGAACGGTGTCGAGATCGCCTTCCTCCTCGTCGGCCTGGTCACCTTCGGCGCCGCGCTGGTCACCGTCACCACCCGGCAGCTGGTGCACGCCGCCCTGTGGCTCGTGGTCACCCTCGGCGGCCTCGCCGTCGAGTACCTCCTGCTCACCGCCGAGTTCATCGCCTGGGTACAGGTCCTCATCTACGTCGGCTCCGTCGTCGTCCTCCTCCTGTTCGGCCTGATGCTCACCAGGGCCCCCATCGGCCGCTCCCCTGACGCCGACTCCGGCAACCGGTGGGCCGCCCTGGCCGTGGCCCTCGCCGCCGCGGCCGCCCTGGTCTGGGTGGTGGTCGACGCCTTCCGCACCACCTGGATCGACCTGCACGGCCCGGCCGCCGGATCGACCGAGGTCACCGGCGCGAGCCTGTTCCAGAACTGGGTCCTCCCCTTCGAGGCCCTCTCCGTGCTCCTCCTCGCCGCCCTGGTCGGCGCGATCGTCCTGTCCCGCAAGGCCAAGGCGGAGACGACCGGCACCCCGACGGTCCCGGACGCCCGCCGCGGCCGCGCCGAGAAGGAAGGCGCCCGCTGATGCACCTCGCCTATCCCGCCGTGCTCTCCGCCCTCCTCTTCTGCACCGGCCTGTACGGCGTCCTCGCCCGCCGCAACGCGATCCTGGTCCTGATGTCGGTCGAGCTGATGCTCAACGCCGTCAACCTCAACCTCGTCGCCTTCGACGTCTGGCTCAGCAAGACCGCCCGGGACACCCTGCACTCCGGCCAGGCCCTGACCCTGTTCACCATCGCCATCGCCGCCGCCGAGATCGGCATCGGCCTGGCGATCGTCCTCGCCGTCTACCGCAACCGCGGCACCTCCGACATCGACAGACTCCGCGACACCGCCGAGGGCCACGAGACCGACGGCCCCGACAGCGACGCCCCCGCGGCCGAGAAGGCTGAGGCCACCGCGTGACCACGACCACCCTCGCCGTCCTCGTCCCCCTCCTGCCGTTCCTCGCCGCCGTCGCCGGCCTGCTCCTGGGCCGCACGGCCCCCGGCTTCGTGCGCCCGCTCGCCGTCCTGCCGACCCTCACCGCACTGGTGCTGGCCGTGCTGGTCGCCGGGCGCCAGGGCGGCGGCCAGGCGATCAGCGCCGCCACCGAACTCACGCCCACCGGCTCGATCCCGATCGAGCTGTCCCTGTACATCGACGGCTTCGCGGCCCTCGTCGCCGTCCTGGTCGGCGTCGTCGCCACCTGCGTGCAGATCTACTCCACCGGCTACCTGCGCGACGACCCGCGCTACCCCTCGTACGCCGCTCTCGTCTCCCTGTTCACCTCCGCGATGCTCCTGGTCGTCTACTCGGGCGACCTGATCGTGCTGCTGGTCGGCTGGGAAGTCATGGGCATCTGCTCCTACTTCCTGGTCGGCCACTACTGGGAGACCCCTGAGGCCCGCGCCGCCTCCCTGAAGGCCTTCCTGGTCACCAAGCTCGGCGACGTCCCCTTCCTGATCGGCCTGTTCGCCCTGGCCACCGACGCCGGGTCCTTCCAGATCACGAAGGTCCTCGGCACCGTCGCCAGCGGCGGACTCGACCACCCGACGCGGATCGCGCTGCTGCTCCTGGCGGGCGTGGCGGGCAAGTCGGCGCAGTTCCCGCTGCACACCTGGCTCCCCGACGCGATGGCGGGTCCCACGCCCGTCTCCGCGCTGATCCACGCCGCGACGATGGTCGCCGCCGGTGTCTACTTCGTCGCCCGGCTCCTCCCCGTCTTCGAGGCCTCTGCGGCCGCGATGGTCGTCCTCGCCGTCATGGCCGCCGTCACGATGATCGGCTCCGGTCTCTGCGCGCTCGCCCAGGACGACATCAAGCGCGTCCTCGCCTACTCGACGATCGGCCAGCTCGGCTACATGACCGGCGCCCTCGCCGTCGGCGACCGCGGTGCCGCCGTCTTCCACCTCCTGTCGCACGGCGCCTTCAAGGCGCTGCTGTTCCTCGCGGCCGGCGTGATCATCCACGCCGCCGGCACCAACTCACTGGCCGCCATGTCCCGCATGAGCCACCTGCGCGACCGCGTCCCCGACGCCTACTGGACGATGAGCGTGGCGCTCCTCGCCCTCGCCGCGATTCCTCCCTTCAGCGGCTTCTTCTCCAAGGAGTCCGTCCTCGGCGCCGCCGAGCACGTCGCCACCGGCCACGCCGAGCGCGTCCCCGGCAGCACCGGCTGGATCGTGCTCGTCGCCGGTCTGGTCACCGCCCTGCTCACCGCCGCGTACGCGACCCGCCTGTGGCTGCTCGCCTTCCGCGGCCGGGGAACCGAGGCCCCGGACCACGGCCGTCAGCCGCTCAGCATGACCGTGGTGCTGTGGGTGCTCGCCGTCCCCTCGCTCGCGTTCGGCGGGCTCGCCTACCGCACGCTGCCCGACTGGTTCGGCGGCCGCGACCTGACGCCGACCCTGCTCACCTCGGTGCTGGGCACGGGCCTCGCCCTGGTCGGCCTGCTCGCCACCTACGGCGCCTGGCAGCACACCACCGCACTCGCCGCCCGGGTACCGATGGGCGCGGTCGCCGCCCACCCCGAGGGCGGCGCCGGGCTGGTCGAGGAGGAGGCCATCGTCGGCCACGAGCCGGCGTACGGCGACGTGGCCTACGCTGCCGACCCGGCGGACCCCGGGCGGCTGCTGCTCGGGCCGCTGTACCGGCACGCGGCCGTCGGCTTCCACCTGGACGCCGTGTACTCGGCGCTGTTCGTCCGCCCGGTGCGGGCCGGAGCGAGTCTCGTCCAGTTCCTCGACCGCGAGGTCGTCGACACCTATGTGCGCGGCGCGGCCGCGCTGCCCCGTCTGCTCGGGGCAGCCGTGCGGCGCGCACAGACCGGCAATGTGCAGACCTATGTGAGCGCGCTGCTCGCCGGCACCGTCGTCCTGGCGGTCGCCGTCCTCCTCGTCGCCACGGGAGCGTGAGCAGGCGTGATCGATATCAGCGAGTCCGTGATGCAGTTCCTTCTGGCGTTCGTCGTCGTCGGCCCGCTCCTCGGCGCCGTCGCCGCTCTCCTGCCCGCCCCGCCCGGGCTGAAGGGGAAGTCGCCCGAGCAGGCCGTGCTGAGGCACGGCGTGACCGTGACGGGCGCGATCCTCATCGCCGCGATCGTCCTGGCGCTCGGCTTCGACCACGACCAGCCGTCGAAGATGCAGGCCACGACGGACATCAGCTGGATCCCCGCACTCGACGTGCGGATCCACCTCGGCATCGACGGCATCTCCCTCCCCCTTCTGGTCCTGACCGCGCTGCTGACCTTCCTCTGCGCGCTGTACTCCTACTTCAAGATGCCCGCGGGCCCGAGCCCGAAGGCCTTCGTCGCGCTGGTGCTCGTCCTGGAGTCCGGCACCCTCGCGACCTTCGCCGTCCTCGACCTGCTGCTGTTCTTCCTCGCGTTCGAGATGGTGCTCATCCCGATGTACTTCCTCATCGCCCGCTGGGGCGGCGAGGGCCGGACCCAGGCCGCCTGGAAGTTCATCCTCTTCACGCTGCTCGGGTCCGTCGTCATGCTGCTCGGCCTGCTCCTGATCGGAATCAAGGCGGGCACATTCGACATGGTGGCACTCGCCACTGACAACGGCCGGTCGCTGACCACATCCGTGCAGGTCATCGCGGTTTTGTCGATCGGGATCGGGCTCGCGGTCAAGACGCCGATGTGGCCGCTGCACAGCTGGCTGCCGGACGCCCACACCGCCGCGCCGACCGTCGGCTCGGTCCTCCTGGCCGGCGTCCTGCTGAAGATGGGTACGTACGGGTTCGTCCGGATCCTCCTGCCGATCGCGCCCGACGGGTTCCGGATCTTCGCGCCGTATCTCGCCGCCCTCGCGGTCGTCGGGATCATCTACGGATCCCTGGCCTGCCTGGCCCTCGCCAAGCAGGGCGCGAAGGGCGACCTCAAGCGCCTGATCGCCTACTCCTCCATCGGCCACATGGGCTTCGTCCTGCTCGGCATCGCGACGACGACCCCGACCGGGGTGAACGGCGCGCTGTTCGCCAACATCGCCCACGGCCTCATCACCGGCCTCCTCTTCTTCCTGGTCGGCGGGCTGAAGGACCGCACGGGCACCACCGACCTCGACACCCTCTCCCTCCCGTCGCCCGACCGCCACCCCACAACGAGCGGCTCCGCCGCGCCGAATCAATTCCAGACCGGAGCCGCGCTGTACGGCAAGGCCCCGCGCCTGGGCGGCCTGCTCGCCTTCGCCGCGGTCGCCTCGCTCGGCCTGCCGGGCCTGGCCGGATTCTGGGGCGAGATGCTGGCCCTCTTCGGCGCCTTCAACCCCGCCGCCGACCTGAGCCGCCCCGCCTTCCTCACCTTCATGTCCATCGCCGCGTTCGGAACCCTGCTGACGGCCGCGTACATGCTCGTCGTGGTCCGCCGCGTCTGCATGGGCGCCCTGCCGCAGGACGTCCCGAAGCTCGCGGACGTACGCAGCTACGAGTTCGCGGCCTGGACCCCGCTCGTCGCCCTCACCGTCGTCGCCGGACTGTGGCCGAAGGTCCTCCTCGGCCTGACGGACCCGGCCGTGCAGCAGCTCCTCGCAGGAGGCACCCGATGAGCGCCCTGGCCCAGCCGCTGGCCGCGTCCGTGGTCCAGTCCGTCGACTGGCTCGCCATCGCCCCGCCCACCGTCGCCGCGGTCGTCGCACTCGTCGTCCTCGTCGCCGACCTGTTCGTACCCGAAGCCCGGAAGGCCGTCCTCGGCTGGGTCTCGGTGGCCGGACTCGCCGTCTCGGCCCTCCTGCTGCTGCCCCTTCTGGACGGCGACCGCAGCACCTTCTGCCTGACCGGCAACCAGGGCGTGTGCAGCTACACGGCCGACCGGTTCACCCTCGTCATCCAGTTCCTCGTCCTCGGCGGTGCCCTCCTCGCGGCCCTGCTGTCGGTCACCGCGCTCAAGGACGGGCACCGCAGACTCCCCGAAGGGGAGTTCTGGTTCCTGCTGCTGTCCTCCGCGGCCGGCGCCGCCCTGCTGCCCGCCTCGCGCGACCTCGCCACCCTGATCGTGGCCCTCGAAGTCGCCTCCCTGCCCGCGTTCGCCCTGGTCGGCATCCGGCACGGCGACCGGAAGTCATCCGAGGCGGCCCTGAAGTTCTTCCTGTCCTCGGTCACCGCCACCGCGGTCAGCCTGATGGGCATCAGCTTCGTGTACGCCGCCACCGGCAGCCTCTACCTCACCCAGGTCGCCGACCGCATCCAGCACGTCGACGGACAGCTCCACACCCTGGCGCAGACCGGCGTCGTCCTCACCTTGGTCGGCTTCGCCTTCAAGACGGCCGCCGTGCCGTTCCACTTCTGGGTGCCCGACACCTACGTGGGCGCCCCCCTCCCGGTCGCCGCCTACCTGTCGGTCGTCGGCAAGGCCGTCGGCTTCTCCGGCCTGATCCTCGTCACCGTCGTCGCCCTCCCGTCGTACGCCGACGTCTGGGGCCCCGCGCTCGCCGTCCTGGCCGCCCTCACCATGACCGTCGGCAACGTCGGCGCCCTGCGCCAGCAGGCCACGCGCGCGTACAGCGCGGTCCGGCTGCTCGCCTGGTCCTCCGTCGGGCAGGCCGGCTACCTCCTCGTGCCGATCGCCGCCGCCGGCTACGTCAAGGACGGCCAGAAGGCCGTCGGCTCCACCGTCGCGTACGCCCTCATGTACGCCGCCGTGAACCTCGGCGCCTTCGCGGTGGCCGCCGTGGTGGGCCGTACGAAGCACCTCAACCGCCTCACGGACTACCGGGGCCTGTACGCCTCCAACCCCCTCGCGGCCCTCACCCTGGCCTTCTTCCTGCTGTGCCTCGCCGGACTGCCGCCGGGCATCATCGGCCTCTTCGCCAAGGTCACTGTCTTCTCGGTGGCCGTCGACGCGGGACTCGGCTGGCTGGCCGTCGTCATGGCCGTCAACGTGGTGATCGCCCTCTTCTACTACCTTCAGTGGACGGCCCTGCTGTTCCGCGCCCCCGAGGGCGAGCCCGCACGGCACCGCGTCCCGGCCCCGCTCACCGCCGCGATCGGCCTCACCGCGGTCCTCGGCGTCGCCCTGTCCGGAGCGCCCCAGCTGGTGCTCCGCTTCGCGGACACCGGCCTGTTCTGACACCCCGGCACGCGCGTGGGCCGGCAGGCCGCCACACGCGCGTGCCGCTCAGCGCGGACCGTCACCCGGACGGCGCACGCCCGCCTCCGCACGCACAAGGGAACTAGTGGCCCCCGCCTGGCGTTGACCAGTGCGGGAGGGTCCACTGGACGTGACACCACGGCACCAGTGGCACCGGAGATCAGTAAGCAAAGGGTTCCCCTGCCGCACCACTTGGAGGGCGTACCGTGCACCGCCGGCACAACGGGCTCAGGACCGCAGTACTCCTCGGGGGACTGTCGGCACTCATCATCGTCATCGGCAGCCTCTTCGGCCGTACGGGGTTGATCGTCGCCGTCCTGGTCGCGCTCGCCACCAACGCGTACGCGTACTGGAACAGCGACAAGCTGGCGCTGCGCGCGATGCGTGCCCGCCCCGTCAGCGAGTTCGAGGCTCCGGCCCTGTACCGCATGGTCCGTGAGCTCTCCACACAGGCCCGCCAGCCCATGCCCCGCCTGTACATCTCGCCGACGGAGGCGCCGAACGCCTTCGCCACGGGCCGCAACCCGCGCAACGCCGCCGTGTGCTGCACCGAGGGCATCCTGCGCATCCTGGACGAGCGCGAGCTGCGCGGCGTCATCGGCCACGAGCTCAGCCACGTCTACAACCGCGACATCCTCATCTCGTCGGTCGCCGGCGCCCTCGCCTCGGTGATCATGTTCCTGGTCAACTTCGCCTGGCTCATCCCGATCGGCCGCTCGGACGACGACGACGGCCCCGGCGTGCTCGGCCTGTTGCTGGTCATGATCCTGGGCCCACTCGCCGCCAGCCTCATCCAACTGGCCATCAGCCGCTCCAGGGAATACGAGGCGGACGCCTCGGGCGCCCAGCTCACCGGCGACCCACTCGCCCTCGCCGGCGCCCTGCGCAAGCTGGACGCCGGCACGAAGCAGCTTCCGCTGCCTCCGGAGCCCCGAATCGAGACCGCGAGCCACATGATGATCGCGAACCCCTTCCGCCCGGGCCAGGGACTGTCCAAGATGTTCTCAACGCACCCGCCGATGGCGGAGCGCATCGCCCGGCTCGAAAAGATGGCAGGTCGCCACCAGTGAAGACCATCCTGAACGTCATTTGGCTCGTCCTGAGCGGATTCTGGCTGTTCCTCGGCTACCTGCTCGCGGGTGTGCTGCTGTGCATCACCATCATCGGAATCCCGTTCGGCATCGCCGCGTTCCGCATCGGCGTCTACGCCCTGTGGCCCTTCGGGTACACGACGGTCGAGCGCCGCGACGCCGGAGCCGGCTCCTGCATCGGCAACGTCCTGTGGCTGATCCTGGCCGGCTGGTGGCTGGCCCTCGCGCACATCGTCACCGGCATCCTGCTGTGCATCACGATCATCGGAATCCCGTTCGGCATCGCCAACTTCAAGCTGATCCCCGTCTCGCTGCTTCCGCTGGGACGCGAGATCGTGCCCACGGACCAGCCGTTCGCGACGCGCTGACCCAACACCGGGAGAGTCGGGCCGGGATGCGGCCCGACTCCCCGTCATGCGGCCGCCGGTGACACGGTTTTGCGTTCCACGTTTTCCACAGAGCCGGGGTTGTCCACAGGCTCGCCCGCTCACCGGCCGAGGCCCGCATGATGAAGGCGGCTGCTAGGCCCTGTCGTCAAATCCCCGTCTGCCCCGCGACGCCATGCACGCTCCCCCAAGCTCTTCGAGTAGGGGGGACCCCCACTCGCCGCACCGGGCCCCGA
>NZ_JADDRL010000045.1 GCF_021538895.1 Streptomyces olivochromogenes
CACCCACCGCACCGGCCGCTCCCTCCGTCGGCTCGCCTCCTCCGCATCCCAGGAAGTGACCGAGCAGACCCGGATCGCCAAGGAATTGCAGCAGCCGGTGACCACGGGGCGGGTCATCGCCGTCACCTCCATCCGCGGCGGCGTCGGCAAATCGACCGTCGCCGCGTTGCTCGGCCGTACCTTCAACCACTACCGGCACGACCCGGTGCTCACCCTGGAGGCGGACGCCGCGCTGGGCACCCTGCCGGTGCGGATGGGCGCTGAGTCCGTCCGCTGGTCGTGCGGCGACCTCGCCCGGATCCTGACGCCCGCCATGCAACTGACCGATGTCACCGGCTACTTGGCGCCCGTGTCCGACGGCGGCTGGCTGCTGCCCGCGAGCCAGGGAAGGGTCGGCGCCCCCTTGGACGTACGGACGTACCGCAAGGTGACCCTCGCGCTGCGGCGCTACTTCGCCGTGACGGTCGTCGACTGCGAGACGCTGCCCGGCGAGGTGGCCCGCACCGCGATGGACACCGCCCATGCCCGGGTGGTGGTCGCGCCGACGACGGTTGAAGGCGTCGGCGGCACCCGCCAGGTCCTGGACTGGCTGGCCGGACTGCCGCATTCCGCCCTGGCGACGACGGTGGTCGCACTCACCGCGAACTCGCCCGACATGATCCTGGACGTGAAGGCGGCCACCGCGCACCTGAAGGAGCCGGGCGTCACCGTCGTGGTCCTGCCGTACGACCGTCATCTCGCCGGCGGCGGGCCCATCCGCACGGATCTGCTCGGCCGTGCCACCCAGGACGCGGCACTCCGGCTGGCGGCGGAGGCGATGCACCGGGCGGTGAGGGTCCGGTGACGTGGCACAGCACTGCCGCCCGACCTGCCCGCCGACTCCGAAAGCCCGGTCCGTGACCCAGCAGCTCGTCCACCGACCCGCCCGTAGCACGCGCCCCCTTGCCCCGGCCGGGCCGCGCACGATCGAGGCGCCGCCCAACCTGCCCGAGGGTAAACTCGGCAACGCGGCGACGGCGTTGCTCCCCATGGCCGGTGTCATGGGCTCGGTGATCATGATGACGGTCGTCCGCAACAGTCAGTTCGCGGTGCTCGGCGCGGTCGTACTGGTCTTCGCGCTGCTCGGGGCGGTGGCTCTGTTCCTGTCCCAGCGCGGGAAGGCGCAGCGCACCCGTCGGGTGCAGCGGGAGCGGTATCTGGAGTATCTGGAGGAGCTGCGGGATGAGTTGGGCACCCATGAACGCGAACGGCGGCTCGCGGCACGTAACTTGAATCCACCGCCCGAGTCCCTGTACGACATCGTCAGGGACCCGGCACGGCTGTGGGAGCGCCGCCGCCAGGACAGCGACTTCCTGCATCCGCGGCTGGGCACCGGTGAGGTCCCCGTCCAGGAGGTGGCGGTCGGCCAGAGCAGCATGGGCGGGGTGCTGACGCCGCCGGATCCCTTCATGCTCAACGAGGCCCGCGCGCTGCAGAGCCGCTTCCGCATCGCCTCGGACTTCCCGCTCACCGTTCCCCTGGACCGCGCCGGGAACGTGAGCGTCGTCGGCGACCGGGAGGGCGTCCTGCGCGTCGCACGGGCCCTCGTCCTGCAGACCGCCGTGACGCACGCGCCGGACGACGTGGCGCTCGGTCTCGCCATACCCGGGGACCGGCTCGCGCAGTGGGAGTGGGCCAAGTGGCTGCCCCATGTCCTCGACGCCCAGGAGTACGACGGTCCCGTCGCCGCCCGCCGGTTCGCGCCGAGTCTGCCGCAGCTGGCCGACCGGTTCCGGCACGAGCTGGGGCGGCGCGCCGCGTACGCGGCGGAGGTGCGGCGTGGGCTCGCCGACCGGGACGCGCTACGGATGACCGGCCGACTGCTCGTCGTCAGCGACGAGTACGGCGAACCGGCCGGCGAGCTTCCCCGCCCGGACTCGGCCGTCGACCTGACGGACCTGGGTGTCACCGTGCTGCACCTGCTGGAGCAGCAGGTGCACGAGCCCGACCAGGTGAGCGTGCGCATCACCGTCGACGGCGACCGGGTCGTCGTCGACGACCTGAGCGGGGACACGGCGCTGGGCACGATCGACCCCGTGACCGCCGCCTGGGCCGAGGGCATCGCCCGCATGCTGGCCCCGCTGCGGCTGTCCGCGGAGTCGGCGACCGAGGGCACCCCGGTCGCCGGACCGGTCGACTTCCCGGGCCTGCTGGGTATCGACGACCCGGCCGGCCTCGACTTGGACCGGCTGTGGGCCCCGCGCGGCGAACGGGACTTCCTGCGGGTCCCCATCGGCCTGACGGACCGTCACGATCCTGTGCTGCTCGACCTGAAGGAGTCCTCGCAGCTCGGCATGGGCCCGCACGGACTGTGCGTGGGCGCCACCGGCTCCGGCAAGAGCGAGCTGCTGCGCACCCTGGTCCTCGCCCTGACGGCCACACATTCCCCCGAGGACCTCGCGCTGGTCCTCGTCGACTACAAGGGCGGCGCCACCTTCGCCCCCTTCGGTGAACTCCCTCACGTGGCAGGCGTGATCACCAACCTGGAGAACCAGGCCGGGCTCGTCGAACGCGTCCACACCAGCCTGGCCGGCGAGGTCAAGCGCCGGCAACAGGTGCTCAAGGAAGCCGGGAACGTCGCCGACATCGGACACTACGCCGCCCTGCGCGCCACCGAGCGCCCCGACCTTGAGCCCCTTCCCCACCTCTTCGTCGTCATCGACGAGTTCGGCGAACTGATCACCGCCAAGCCGGACTTCATTGATCTGTTCCTGTCCATAGGCCGTATCGGCCGCTCCATCGGTGTCCATCTGCTGCTGTCCAGCCAGCGCATCGAGGGAGGCAAGCTCAAGGGCCTGGACACCTACCTGTCGTACCGGCTGGGTCTGCGGACCTTCTCCGCCGACGAGTCCCGTACGGTCCTCGACACCACCGACGCCTTCCATCTGCCACCGCTGCCGGGGTTCGGCTACCTGAAGGTGGACATCTCCACGTACGAGCGGTTCAAGGCTGGTTACGTCTCCGGCGCGCACCGGGGTCCGGCTCCGCGTGAGGAACGCGACGGCGAACCGCCGGCCCTGCCCTACTCGGCGTACACCACACCGCAGGGGCCGGACCGGGCCGCGGTGGAGCAACCCGTCGCCACCGAACGCGAGACGGGTCCCACCGTCCTGTCCGTCATGGTCGACCAGCTCGCCACGGCCGCACCGCCGGTACGCCGGATCTGGCTGCCCCCGCTGCCGGACCTGGTCACCCTCGACGCGGCGGCCGGGCCGGTGCGGGTGTCCGAGCGCGGGCTGCACCTGGCGGGCGTGGCGGGCGGGATGCGCGTGCCCCTCGGCGTGCTGGACGACCCGGCCCGGCAGTGGCAGGGCAGGTGGCTGCTGGACCTGACGATGGCGGGCGGGCACGTGGCGGTGATCGGCGGGCCGCAGTCGGGCAAGACAACGCTCCTGCGCACGCTCGTCCTCTCGCTCGCCGTCACCCACACGCCGGATGACGTCGCCGTCTACGGCCTCGACCTGGCCGGCGGCGGCCTGTCCGCGCTCACCGGGCTGCCACACGTCGGCGGTATCGCGGGCCGCGCCGACCACGAGCGGGCCGCGCGCACGGTCGCCGAGGTGCGGACCATGCTGACGGAACGCGAGGAGCTGTTCCGCGAGCACGGCATCGACTCCGTCGACCAGCTCCGCCACCTGCGGGCCCAGGGCGGGCTGCCCGGTCTGGGCGCCACCGATGTTGTCCTGGTGATCGATGGATTCGGCGCTCTGCGGGACGAGTTCGCCGACCTCGACGACGCGGTGTCCGACCTGCTCAAGCGGGGTGGCGGCTACGGAATCCACGTCGTGGCGGGCATGCTGCGCTGGCACGACGTCCGTATCGCCACCCAGTCGATGTTCGGTACCCGTGTCGAGCTGCGCCTGAACGACCCGGCGGACTCGTCGATCGACCGGAAGCTGTCCGAGACGCTGACCTCCGACACCCCGGGCCGGGTGCTGACCGATGGCAAGCTGTTCGCCCAGGCCGCGCTGCCCCGTGTCGACAACCGGCCCACGACGAGCGGCCTGGCCGCCGCACTGGAGGAGACGGCGCGCACCGTCCGTGCCACCTGGCACGGGGAACTCGCCCCACCCGTACGGGTGTTGCCCACCCGGCTGCCCATCGGCCGGCTTCCTTCCCCGGCCGTCGAACCCGCGCGGATCCCCCTCGGCGTCGACCAGGAGACCCTCGCCCCGGTCCCCCTGGACCTGTTCGGCACCGACCAGCACCTGTTGATCCTCGGCGACAACGAGTGCGGCAAGACCAACCTGCTGAGGCTTGTCGCCACCCAGCTCGTCGAGCGGTACTCGGACACGGAACTCGTCTTCGGCGTCTTCGACCCGCGCCGCGGACTCCGCGGTGTCGTCCCCGAGCCCTACCGTGGCGGCTACGCGCACAACGCCAAGCTCGCGAACGCCCTGGCGACGGGCATCGCCACCGAGTTGGAGAAGCGCCTGCCGGAGACGGCCGACCCCGACGCCGCCACCGCCGAGCCCGCCTTCTCGGGTCCACGAATCGTCATTCTGATCGATGACTACGACATCCTCACCACGGCCGGACAGCAGCCGCTCGCACCGTTCCTGCCGTACGTCTCCTCGGCCCAGGACATCGGCCTGCACTTCGTCCTGGCCCGCCGCGCCGCCGGTGCCTCCCGGGCCCTGTACGAGCCGTTGTTGACCACGTTGCGGGAGACCGGCACAGCCGCGCTGGTCATGACCGGTGACCGCACCGAAGGCCAGCTCTTCCCCGGCCTGTACGCCTCCCAGCAGCCGCCGGGACGGGGCACGCTCGTCCGCCGCGGGCGCCCGCATCTGCTGATCCAGACCGCCCTCGCGACCGAAGAGACTCCGTGACCAAGGACGTCATCGCCCTCACCCCGAAGATGCCCGACACATGGGCCCTGCTGGCCGGGCTCTACGCCGGTGGACCCGGGCTCGACGTGAGCGCCGGAGCCGACGGCGCGGTCCTGCGCCTGTGCGGACCACAGGGCCGGCCGCTCGTCTCGGTGGAGGCGCCGGTACTGGTCCAGGTGCCCGGTGAGGCCGAGCGGCTGCTGGGGCAGGCGACTGCCGTGCCGTTCTGGTGGACCGAGGTCCGGGCCTCCGGTGCGGTGCCCGAGGCGGAGCGCCTGGCGGGTTCGGTGTGCGGGCGGCTCGCCCTGCTGTTGGACGGGCGCGCATGGCCCGAGGGGTCGGCGACCACGGAGGTCGTCGACCTCGACGCCGTCACGGCGCCGGACGACGGGCAGCCGATCGTGGACGTGCTCACCGAGAGCACGGCCGTCGTCCTGGCCGACCGGCCCGTGCTGGCCCTGACCCCGTGGCTGTCCGATGTCCTCCGGACCACCACGGCCACGGGCCGCGCCCTGCAGATCGTCACCCCACCCGGCGTACGCGTCAGTCCGCCCGCCCGCGCGACCCTGCTTCAGGTGCCCAACCGATGGGTCGTGCAGGATCCGGCACAGGGCTACTACGACGGCCTGTCCGGGGCGGTGCTGCGCTGGCAGGACGGCACGTTCGCGCCCGCACCCGCGGCTGACGGCACGGCGACGGTCGCCGACGCGTTCGCCAGGGTGGAGCCGACGGACGAACGGCAGCTCGTCGTCGCGTTCCGCACCGTACGCCCGGCCGACACCGACCTGGTTCTGGGACGGTCCCTGGAGGCGGCCTGGCGTACGCTGACCGGCACCCCGCCCGTGGGCTGGGGTACCGCGGAGCCTGTCAACCTGCCGTGGTCGCCACGCCAGTTGACCGACCTGGCGCGCGACCGGGCACCCGCCCCCACGTATCTGATCGCGGTCGGGCATCCCGACCGCCCGGCGCTGGCCTCACTCCGGTGCACACGTACGGAGAGCGGGGTCGAGGAGGACATCACGCTCACCCTCGGCTACGGCGCGGACGAGATCCCGCCCACGGACCGGATCGAGTCGCTCGCACAGGCCCTTGTCACGGACCACGGTCTGGCCACCATGCTCACATCCGTGCGCCGAGCCTCCCGCGACCTCACCGGGGCCCCGCGTCTGCAGGCCCCGCCCGTCCCGCTCGCCTTCACTCTGGGCGCCCGTGACGTGCGAGGCATCGGCCTCACCCACGCCCGCCGCCCACCGGTCGCCGTAAGCCCGGCGCAGCTCGGCCCGCCCTCGGCCCCGGCCCTGCACTATCCCCTCGGAGAAGGCACGGACGCCGAGGCC
Organism: Streptomyces olivochromogenes; assembly: GCF_021538895.1. Classification (GTDB taxonomy): domain Bacteria; phylum Actinomycetota; class Actinomycetes; order Streptomycetales; family Streptomycetaceae; genus Streptomyces; species Streptomyces olivochromogenes_A. The sequence continues at coordinate 6,209 of NZ_JADDRL010000045.1, forward strand.
TGGACGGCGCTGCGGTTGCTGGCGGCGCACCTGAAGACAGGCGCACCCGGAGCACCGTAGGCACCGCGGTAGCCGTCGTGCAGGTTCAGCGTTGGGTCATGTGTTCCACGAACCGCGCCACCGTCTCCGCCAACACCTCCCGGCCATCCCGTTCCCACAACTCCTCGTTGAACAGCTCGACTTCCACGGGCCCGGTGTATCCGGCCGCCGCCACGCACCTCATCCACTCCCGCAGGTCGATGGCGCCGTCGCCGATCTGACCGCGGCCGTTGAGCACGCCCGCCGGCAGGGGGGTCGTCCAGTCCGCGAGCTGGAAGGAGTGGATGCGGCCGCCCGCGCCCGCCCGCGCGATCTGCGCGGGGGCGGTGTCGTCCCACCAGATGTGGTACGTGTCCACGGTCACGCCGACCTGGTCGGCGGGGAAGCGCTCGGCGAGGTCGAGGGCCTGGGCGAGGGTGGAGACCACGCAGCGGTCGGCGGCGTACATGGGGTGCAGGGGCTCGACGGCCAGCCGCACCCCGTGCTCGCGTGCGTACGGCCCCAGTTCGGCCAGCGCGTCCGCGATCCGCTCCCGGGCCGCGCGCAGGTCCTTCGACCCGGCCGGCAGGCCGCCGGAGACCAGCACCAGGGTGTCCGTGCCGAGCGTGGCCGCCTCGTCGACGGCCCGGCGGTTGTCGGCCAGGGCCGCCGCGCGGGCGTCGGGGTCGATCGCCGTGAGGAAGCCCCCGCGGCACAGGGTCGTCACCGTCAGGCCGGCGTCGCGGACCAGCTCGGCCGTGGCCTCGACGCCGTACTCGCGGACCGGCTCCCGCCACAGCCCCACCTGGCTCACGCCCAACCCACGGCAGGCGTCGACCAGTTCGGGCAGTGACAGTTGCTTGACCGTCATCTGGTTGACGGAGAAGCGCTCCAGGGCGGTGGTGACCGCGGTCACTGGGTCACCCCGTACAGGGACAGCAGGGTCTTCATGCGCTCCTCGGCGAGCTTCGGGTCCGGGAACAGGCCGAGTCCGTCGGCGAGTTCGTAGGCACGGGAGAGGTGTGGGAGGGAGCGGGCCGACTGGAGGCCGCCGACCATCGTGAAGTGCGTCTGGTGGCCCGCGAGCCAGGCCAGGAGGACGACGCCCGTCTTGTAGAAGCGGGTCGGGGCCTGGAAGAGGTGCCGGGACAACACGACGGTGGGGTCGAGGAGTTCACGGAAACCCGCCGTGTCGCCGGTGTCCAGGACGCGGACCGCCCGCGCCGCCGGCGGCCCCAGCGGGTCGAAGACGCCTAGCAGCGCGTGGCTGAAGCCCTGCTCGTCGCCCGCGATCAGCTCGGGATAGTGGAAGTCGTCCCCCGTGTAGCAGCGCACGCCCTGCGGCAGGCGGCGGCGCAGGTCGATCTCCCGCGCGGCGTCCAGGAGGGAGATCTTCACGCCGTCGACCTTGTCGGGGTGCGCGGCGACGACCTCCAGGAAGGTGCCGGTGGCCGTGTCGAGGTCGGACGAGCCCCAGTAGCCCTCCAGCGCCGGGTCGAACATCGGGCCGAGCCAGTGCAGGATCACGGGCTCGGCTGCCTGGCGGAGGAGGTGCCCGTAGACGTCGAGGTAGTCCTCGGCGCCCCGGGCCGTGGCGGCCAGCGTGCGGGAGGCCATCAGGACGGCCCGTGCGCCCGCCTCCTCGACGAGGGCGAGCTGCTCCTCGTAGGCGGCCCGGATGTCGGCGAGGGATCCGCCGGTGATCTGGTCGGTGCCGACGCCGCAGGCGATCCGGCCGCCGACCGCCCTCGCCTCGGCCGCCGACCGCCGGACCAGCTCGGCCGCGCCCGCCCAGTCCAGCCCCATCCCGCGCTGGGCGGTGTCCATCGCCTCGGCGACCCCGAGCCCGTGCGACCACAGGTGACGGCGGAAGGCGAGGGTGGCGTCCCAGTCGAGGGCGGCGGGCGAGTCCGGGGACACGTCCGCGAAGGGGTCGGCGACGACATGCGCCGCCGCGAAGACCGTACGGGAGGTGAAGGGGGTGCCCGGTGCGGTCGCGAGCGGCTCGGTGCGCGGTGCATAGGTGCGCAACCCGCCGTGCTCGTCGGGGAGTCGGACGGTCACGGCGCGATCTCCGGTACCTCGATACGGCGGCCCTCGGCCGAGGACCTCAGGCCCAGCTCGGCGAGCTGGACGCCGCGGGCGCCGGCGAGGAGGTCCCAGTGGAAGGGGGCGTCGGCGTAGACGTGTTTGAGGAACAGCTCCCACTGGGCCTTGAAGCCGTTGTCGAACTCGGCGTTGTCCGGGACCTCCTGCCACTCGTCGCGGAAGGCCTCGGTGGCCGGGACGTCGGGGTTCCAGACGGGCCTGGGGGTGGCGGAGCGGTGCTGGACGCGGCACCTGCGCAGGCCCGCGACCGCCGAGCCCTCGGTCCCGTCGACCTGGAACTCGACCAGTTCGTCGCGGTTGACCCGGACCGCCCAGGAGGAGTTGATCTGGGCGACGGCGCCGCCCTCCAGCTCGAAGATGCCGTAGGCGGCGTCGTCGGCCGTCGCGTCGTAGGGCTTGCCCCGCTCGTCCCAGCGCTGCGGGATGTGGGTGGTGGCCAGGGCCTGGACGGAGGTCACCCGGCCGAACAGTTCATGGAGCACGTACTCCCAGTGCGGGAACATGTCGACGACGATGCCGCCGCCGTCCTCGGCGCGGTAGTTCCAGGAGGGGCGCTGGGCGGGCTGCCAGTCGCCCTCGAAGACCCAGTAGCCGAACTCGCCGCGGACGGACAGGATCCGCCCGAAGAAGCCGCCGTCGACGAGCCGCTTCAGCTTCAGCAGCCCCGGCAGGAAGATCTTGTCCTGGACGACGCCGTGCCGGACGCCCTTGCGGCGGGCCAGGCGGGCGAGGTCCAGCGCGCCCGCCAGTGCGGTGGCGGTGGGTTTCTCGGTGTAGATGTGCTTGCCCGCGGCGACGGCCTTCCTGATCGCCTCCTCGCGGGCGGAGGTGACCTGGGCGTCGAAGTAGATGTCCACGGTCGGGTCGGCGAGCACCGCCGGCACGTCCGTGGACACGTGCTCCAGCCCGTGCCGCTCGGCGATCTCGCGCAGGGCGTGCTCCCGGCGGCCGACCAGCACCGGCTCCGGCCAGAGCACGGTGCCGTCGCCGAGGTCGAGGCCGCCCTGGTCGCGCAGGGCGAGGATCGAGCGGACGAGGTGCTGGCGGTAGCCCATCCGCCCGGTCACGCCGTTCATGGCGATACGCACCGTCTTGCGTGTCACGACATTCCCCTCTCAGGCGTGCGACGCCTGGATTGCCCGGTCTTCCCCGATGTCCCCGATCTCGCGGACGAGTCACGCAGCAAGCGCTTTCTAGCTAGGCAAACTAGCCTCGGATCCGTGACCCGGACAAGGCCGTATCCACATCGAGTTGTTCGAGGGGGCGAACAACGAGGGTCGAGGGCCGTAAGGTTCGCTCGAACTGCACCTACCGAGGCCGTGCAACCGAGACCTGTGCGCGGCCTGTGTAAGACGTCGTACGCCGCACGTGGACGTACGACGAGAAGCGCGACCAAAGGACGACGAGATGACGGTGACCCTGGCGGACGTGGCGGCCCGCGCCCAGGTCTCGCCCGCGACGGTGTCGCGCGTGCTGAACGGCAACTACCCGGTGGCCGCCTCCACGCGCGAGCGGGTGCTGCGGGCGGTGGACGAACTCGACTACGTCCTCAACGGCCCGGCGAGCGCGCTGGCGGCGGCGACCTCGGACCTGGTCGGCATCCTCGTCAACGACATCGCGGACCCCTTCTTCGGCATCATGGCCAGCGCGATCCAGGGCGAGATCGGCGGCCCCGGCGGGCGCGCGGGGGGCGAGCGGCTGGCCGTCGTCTGCAACACGGGGGGCTCGCCGGAGCGCGAACTGACCTATCTGACCCTGCTCCAGCGGCAGCGGGCCGCGGCGGTGGTGCTGACCGGCGGGGCCGTGGAGGACGCCCCGCACGCGGCGGCGGTGGCCGCCAAGCTCCGCAAGCTGACGGAGGCGGGCACGCGGGTCGTACTCTGCGGACGCCCGCCGGCCCCCGACACCCAGGCCGTCGCCCTCACCTTCGACAACCGCGGCGGCGCCCGGCAGTTGACCGAGCACCTCATCGGCCTGGGCCACCGGCGCCTCGGCTACATCGCGGGCCCCGAGGAGCGGACCACGACCCGGCACCGGCTGGAGGGACACCGGGCCGCCCTGGAGGCGGCGGGCATAGCCGAGGACCCGCGCTGGACGGTGCACGGCCGCTACGACCGGCGCTCCGGCTACGAGGCGACGCTGGAACTGCTGCGCAGGGACCCGTCCCTGACCGCGGTGGTCGCCGCGAACGACTCCGTCGCGCTGGGCGCGTGCGCGGCCCTGCGGGACTCCGGCCTGCGCATCCCCGACGACGTCTCCGTCGCCGGCTTCGACGACCTCCCGTTCAGCGTCGACACGGTGCCGTCCCTGACGACGGTGCGCCTCCCGCTGTCCGAGGCCGGGGCGCGCGCCGGCCGCATCGCGATGGGCCGCGAGGAACCGCCGCCCGGGGGGATCGCGACGGTGCGCGGGGAGCTGATGGTGCGGGGGTCCTCGGGCGGGCCCCGGAAGTAAAGGGCCCGGAAGTAGGGTCTTTCGTTTGGATCAGGCCGAGGTCGCCTGCCCGGAGTGCGGCGCGGCGGTGTTCGTGTGCGGCGGGCGGATACCGGGCGAGGTACGGGAGCGGATGCTGGCCGCGCAGGGGCGGGCCGTGCTGCGCTGGGGACCTCTCCGGTCGCCCGGGGGGCCGTCCTGCGGGTGCTCCGGAAGACCCTCGGGCTCGGGTTGGCCGAGGTCAAAGGGGTGCCGGAGCAGGTGCTTTGCGGGGAGTACGGCGGGACCCGGCCCGAGACGGAGCTGCTCGCGCGGCGGCTGCGGGCCGCCGGCGTCGATGCCGTCGCTGACGAGGGCGCGTCCGGGCCCCACGACACCCACGACAGCGACGGCACGCGGTAGACCGCCGCACGGGCATGGACGCGCCACGCCCCGGCGGCTTAGCCTCGGAGCGACGGTATCTCTGACTGAGTCAACCATCCGGGGAGCCGACCAACCATGAGCGTCCAGGACATCCGCGCCTTCAACCGCTTCTACACGAACGTCATCGGCGCCCTCGACTACGGCCGCCACCTCTACGCCCCGTACACCCTCACCGAGTCCCGCGTGCTGTACGAACTGGCGCACTCCCCGCGTACCGACGCGGCGGACCTGCGCGCCGAGCTCTCGCTGGACGCCGGCTATCTGAGCCGGATCCTGAACAAGTTCGAGCAGGACGGGCTCGTCGAACGGTCGGCCTCGGAGAAGGACCCGCGCCGCCGGCACATCGCGCTCACCCCGCGCGGGCGGGAGGCCGCCGAACTGCTCGACGAGCGGGCGCGGGAGACGGTCGGCTCGCTGCTGGGGACCGTGCCGCCGGCCGACCGGCCCCGGCTCGCGGAGGCGATGCGCACGATCCGCGCCATCCTCGGCGAGGGGCGCGGCGGGGAGCCCCCGGACGTCGTGCTGCGCGAGCCCGGCCCCGGCGACCTCGGCTGGATCGTGCAGCGCAACGCCGCGCTGTACGCCGCCGAGTACGGATGGAACGCCGACTACGAGGGGCTGGTCGCGCGGATCGTCGCCGACTTCGCGCAGGACCACGACCCGCATCTGGAGCGGGTCTGGATCGCCGAGAGCGGGGGAGGGCGGCCCGTGGGATGCGTGATGTGCGTACGGGACGAGGCCCCGGGCACGGCCCGGCTGCGGCTCCTGCTCGTCGAGCCCGACGCGCGCGGGCTCGGCATCGGCGACCGGCTGGTCGAGGCGGTCGTCGACTTCGCCCGCGGCGTCGGCTACCGCGAGCTGGTCCTGTGGACCAACGACGTGCTCTCCTCCGCCCGCCGTATCTACCAGCGCCACGGCTTCGCCCTCGTCGGCGAGCAGCCGCACCGCTCCTTCGGAAAGGACTTGAACGGTCAGGACTGGCGCCTGGATCTGCACGAATCGGGCGAGTGACCGGTAGTGTCGCTGAGCATGAAGCTGGCCTTCTCCACCCTCGGTGTCCCCGGCCTGCCCGTACCGGAGGTACTGGCGCTCGCGACCGCGCACGGCTACCACGGAGTCGAGCTGCGCGCCCATCCGGAGGAGCCGGTGAACCCGGGCCTCGGACCGGCCGAACGGGCGGACGTGGCCGCCGAGTTCAAGGCGGCGGGGGTCGAGATCCTGTCGGTCGCCGGATACACCCGCGTCGCCGCGCCCGGCGAGGACGGACCTGTGGTCGAAGAGGTCCGGCGGCTCCTCGACCTGGCCCACGACCTGGGCGCCCCCTTCGTCCGCGTCTTCCCCGGCGCCGACCCCGACCAGTCGCGCGAGGACGCCGACGCCACGGCCGCCCGCCGGCTGGGCACCGCCGCCGAGCACGCCTCCGCCCTCGGCGTCCGCATCCTCGTCGAGACCCACGACTCGCACCGCACCGGCGCCGACGCGATCCGCGTCCTGGGCCGGGTCGGCCACCGCCAGGTCGGCGCGCTGTGGGACGTGATGCACACCTGGCTGGGCGGCGAGCAGCCCTCGGAGACGTACGCGGCGCTCTCCCCGTACCTCGGATACGTCCAGGTCAAGGACATCGCCTCGGCCGAGGACACCACCCCGCTGCCGCTCGGCCGGGGCGTGCTGCCGCTGACCGAGTGCGTGGACGTGCTCTCCCGGCACGGCTGGGACGGCTGGCTGTGCTGGGAGTACGAGAAGCGGTGGTACGAGGCGGTGACCCCGCTTCCGGAGCTGCTGGGCGCGGGCCGGGACCACCTCGCCCGGCTGCTCAGCGACGCCGCCTGAGGCACGCCCGGGCCGTCACACGAATATCGACTGGTCGGGGCGGCGAGGGCCCGGTTAGTCTCCGCCGGTGACTCAGCCACCCTCCGCGCCGCGCCCCGTCATGCCCTCATGAGCCTGACGCGTTCCCTCATCGACGTCAGGCCGCTGCGCACCTCCCCCGTCTTCCGGCGGCTGCTGATCGGCCGGACGGTGTCCTCGCTCGGCGGCTTCCTGACCATGGTCACCGTCATGTACCAGGTCTGGGACATGACCCGCAGCACGGCGTGGACCGGTGCGGTCGGGCTGGCGCAGGCGCTGCCGATGGTCGCTTTCGGCCTGTTCGCCGGGGCGTGGGTGGACCGGGCCGACCGGCGGCGGATCTATCTGACGGCGACCACCGGCCAGGCGGCCTGCTCGGTCCTGCTGGCCGTGCAGGGCTTCACCGGCCACGTCCCGGTCGCCGCCGTACTCGCGCTGGTCGCCGCGCAGTCCTGCTTCGGCGCGCTCGGCGCCCCGGCGGCGGGCGTGTTCGTGCCCCGGCTGCTGCCCAAGGACCAGGTGGCCGCCGGACTGGCCCTCAACCAGATCACCGCCCAGTCGATGATGCTGGTCGGCCCCGCGCTGGCGGGCGTCCTGCTGGGCTGGCTGGGCATCGGCGCCTGCTATCTGCTGGACGCCCTGAGCTTCGGTCTCTCCTTCTACGGCGCCTTCGGCCTGCCCGCGCTGCCGCCCGAGGGCGAGCCGTCGCGGTCGGGGCTGCACGGTGTGCTGGACGGGCTGCGCTTCCTGGCCGGGCACCGGGTGGTGCGCGGGGCGCTCGTCACCGACCTCGCGGCCACCGTCCTGTCCTTCCCGGTCAGCCTCTTCCCGCTGGTCAACGCCGAGCGCTTCGGGGACGACCCGCGCACGCTGGGCCTGTTCCTGTCGGCGATGGCGGTCGGCGGCATAGGGGCGACGGGCCTGTCCGGCGCGGTGACCCGGCTCGGCCGGCCGGGCGCGGTGATGCTGTGCGGGGCGGGAGCGTGGGGCGCCGCGCTCGTGCTGTTCGGGCTGTCCACCGACCCGTGGGTGGGCCTCGGGCTGTTGGTCCTGGCCGGGGCGGCCGACGCCACCTCCGTGGTCTCCCGCTCCACGATCGTGCAGACCCGTACCCCCGACGCCCTCCTGGGCCGGGTCACGGCGGCCGAGACGATCGTCGGGCAGGCGGGCCCCAGCCTCGGCAATGTGCGCGGCGGTCTGATCGCCGGCTGGTCCTCCGGCACCACCGCCCTGATCAGCGGCGGCCTGATGTGCGTGCTGGCGGTCGCGGCGGTGGCCGCGTCGACACCCGAACTGCGCGACGGGGCCACGCCCGGGTCGTGACCCGCGGCCGGACTCAGGCCAGCGCGGCCGCCAACTGCCCGAACGCCTCGTGGAATCCCGGGAACGTCTTCCGTACGCAGCCGGGGTCGTCGTACGACATCCCCGGCACCCGCAGCCCGGTCACCGCGAAGGACATGACGACGCGGTGGTCACCGTACGAGGTGATCCGCACGTCGGGCCGGGGCTCGCCCGGCCGGATCTCGATCAGGTCCGGGCCGGTGGTCACGGCCACCCCCAGCCGCCGGAGGTTCTCCGCGCAGGCCTCCAGCCGGTCGCACTCCTTCACGCGGGTGTTGGCCACGTCCTCGATGCGGACCGGGCCGGAGGCGAACGGGGCGATGGCCGCCAGCGTGGGCATCGTGTCGGAGATGTCCCGCATGTTGACCGTGACGCCGCGCAGCACGCCCGTCCCGCGCACCGTCGTGCGATCCGCGGCGACCTCGACCTCCGCGCCCATCCGCCGCAGTACGTCCACGAAGCCCAGGTCGCCCTGCAGCGCGCCCGTCCCCAGCCCCGGCACCGTCACCTCGGCGCCGGGTGTCACGGCGGCCGCCGCGAAGAAGTAGCTGGCGGTCGACGCGTCCGGCTCCACCGCGTAGGTCGCGGCCCGGTAGCCGCCGGGCGGGACCACGAAGACGTCGCCCTCCCGCCGTACCTCCACGCCGAAGGCCCGCATCATCGCGATCGTGATCTCCACGTACGGCGCCGAGACCAGGTCCGTGACCCGGACGCGCAGTCCCTTGCGGGTCAGCGGGCCGAGCAGCAGCAGCGCGGTGAGGTACTGCGAGGACTGGCCCGCGTCCAGGACCACCTCCCCGCCCTCGACGCCGGCCGCCTCGATACGCAGCGGGTGGTGGCCCTCGGCCTCCTCGTGGCGCAGGTCCACGCCCAGGTCGCGCAGGGCCCGGGTGAGCGGGAGCAGGGGGCGGCGGCGCATCTGGGGGGAGGCGTCGAAGCGGTAGCTGCCGTGGCCCGCGGCCGCCAGGGCGGGCAGGAAGCGGGCCGTCGTCGCGCCGTCCCGGCAGTAGACCTCGGCCTCGCGCACCGCGGGCCCCTGGGGGCGGCCGTCGATCTGCCAGGTGTCCGGGGTACGGCCCACGCGGTAGCCGAGCCGGGTCAGCCCCTCGGCGAAGCCCTCGGTGTCGTCCGAGCGCAACGGCCGTACGAGCGTGGTGACGCCGTCGGCCGCGGCCGCCAGGAACAGGGCGCGGGCGGTGATGGACTTGGAACCGGGAACGTCGACTACGGGCATGCCCACATGATCCGACGCCCCCCACCCCAACCGCCGAACCGTCCGCCGACTGGACCACACGGAAACCCCCACCGGCCGACCCACACCCCGAGCCACCCGCCAACCCGCCCAAGCACCGGGGCGCCCACGGACCGGCCCGCACACCGAGGCATCCGCCGCCAGGACAACGAGCCGAGCCGTCCGCCGCGCGGATCGGGCGCTCCACAACATCCATCGACCGGCCCGCACGCCGAGCCTTCCGCCGGCCGGCCCACGTGCTGGACCGCACGCCAAGCCTTCCGCCGACCGGACAACCAGCCGAGCCACCCGCCGACCGGATCACGCGCTCCACAACGTCCATCGACCAGGCCGCACGCCAGTGCAACCGCCGACCGGACCGAACCCGCCGCACCCCCCCACCGAGCGGCCCCCGTGCCGTCGCAGCCGTCTCCCCCTGCTCCCCCTCACCAACTTCCGGGAATCGGGGCGTGGTGGGGAACCCGGGCCCGGTCGGGGTCGTCGAATCGGCAGGCTGTCGGACGAGTCTTCGCAGTACGGTGTCGGCCCTCGCTGCTGGCTGCGATCGCTGACCACCCTCTCCGCCGTACTGCGGCCGGCAGCACGCCGTCATCGGCGCGCCCCCCTCCAACTGCGCCGATGGCGGCCCCTCGACGGTTACTGTGCGGTGCCTTGACTGGCAGAAACTTCCCGGATATTGGTGATTCCTCGGAAGTTTCCTTCAGCGTTCTCCTCCGGAAGGAGCGCACGTGCACGACTCCGGCACGGGAAGCACCGCGACCCCCTCCAGACGCGCCGTCCTCGCCGCGACCGCGGGCCTCACCGCGGCCCTGGGCGTCGGCGGAGCCGCCCACGCGGCCACCGCCCGCGCGACCGCCCACCCCGACCGCCGCCTCCGCGCCCTCATCGCCCGTATGAGCCTGGAGGAGAAGGTCGGCCAGCTCTTCGTGATGCGGGTGTACGGCCACTCGGCAACCGCCCCCGACCAGGCCGACATCGACGCCAACCTCAAGGAGATCGGCGTACGCACCGCCGCCGAGCTCATCGCCAAGTACCGCGTCGGCGGCATCATCTACTTCACCTGGACCCACAACACCCGCGACCCGCACCAGATCGCCGCCCTCTCCAACGGCATCCAGAAGGCGTCGCTCGACCAGCCGCGCGGCCTGCCCCTGCTCATCGCCACCGACCAGGAGCACGGCATCGTCTGCCGGGTCGGCAAGCCGGCCACCCTCTTCCCGGGCGCGATGGCCATCGGCGCCGGCCGTTCCCGCGGCGACGCCCGCACCCTCGGCCTTATCTCCGGCGCCGAGCTGCGCGCCATGGGCATCAACCAGGACTACTCCCCCGACGCCGACGTGAACGTCAACCCGGCCAACCCGGTCATCGGCGTACGCTCCTTCGGCGCCGACCCGGACGCGGTCGCCGATCTGGTGGCGGCCGAGGTGAAGGGGTATCAGTCGTCCCGGGTGGCGGCCACCGCCAAGCACTTCCCCGGGCACGGCGACACCGCCGTCGACAGCCACTACGGCTTCCCGGTCATCACGCACAGCCGCGACCTGTGGGAGCGGCTGGACGCGGTGCCCTTCCGGGCGGCGATCGAGGCCGACATCGACTCGATCATGACCGCGCACATCCAGTTCCCGGCCCTCGACGACTCCGGCGACCCGGCCACCCTCTCCCACCCGATCCTCAGCGGCATCCTGCGCGAGGAACTGGGCTACGACGGAGTGGTGGTCACCGACTCGCTGGGCATGGAGGGCGTGCGGACGAAGTACGGCGACGACCGGGTACCGGTGCTCGCCCTGAAGGCGGGCGTCGACCAGCTCCTCAACCCGCCGACCCTGGACGTCGCGTGGAACGCCGTGCTCAAGGCCGTGCGGGACGGCGAGCTGACCGAGGCGCGGCTGGACGAGTCGATCCTGCGCATCCTGCGCCTGAAGGCGAAGCTCGGCCTGCTCGACGACCCGTACGTGAGCGACGCGCGCGTCGACCGGGTGGTGGGCACGGCCGGACACCGGGCGGCGGCCGACCGCATCGCCGAGCGGACCACGACCCTCCTGGTCAACGAGGGCGGGATCCTTCCCCTCTCCCGCAGTACGCACCCCAGGATCCTGGTCGTCGGCGCCGATCCGGCCTCCCCCTCGGGCACCACGGGCCCGCCGACCACCGTTCTGGCCGGCGCCCTGACCGAACTGGGCTTCACGGCCACCGCCCTGTCCACCGGCACGGCCCCCTCCGCCGCGACCATCGCCAAGGCCGTGGCGGCCGCGCAGGACGTGGACGCGGTGGTGGTGGGGACGTACAACGTCACGGCGGGCGGCAGTCAGAAGACGCTGGTGGAGCGGCTGCTCGCGGCGGGGCGCCCGGTCGTGGCGATCGCCGTCAGAAACCCCTACGACGTGGCCCAACTCCCCACCGTGCGGGCCTTCGTGGCGACCTACTCCTGGACCGACGTCGAACTGCGCGCGGCCGCACGGGTGCTCGCCGGGCGGGTCGGCCCGCGCGGGAGGCTGCCGGTGCCGGTGCAGCGGGCAGACGATCCGACGCAGGTGCTGTATCCGATCGGCCACGGACTGACGTACCAGATGTACGCCACAGACCGGGCGTAACGCCGCCAACTGGCGGAAACCCTCCCACTTGTCTGGCGTGTGCCCGCCGACGCGGGCCACGCTGGACAGGGGTGTCTGGGGGGATGGCGATGCGCAGGACGTATTCCGTGGGGGCGGTGTGCGCGCTGCCGGTGCTGCTCGTCGCCCTGCTGACGGGCTGCCAGCGCGGAACCGGCTCCGCAGGGGAGGACGGGCCGGTCGGCAACCCGGCGCCCAGCGCGTCCTCCGCCTACGGCGCCCAGTTCCTCGCGGTCGACGAGTGCAGCTCCTTCGGCACCACGAGCTTCGGCGAGGTGCCGTGCACCAGCGAACGCGCCGCCGCCCGCGTCATCGCCCGCTACGACGGCGCGGTGGGCGACGGCCCCCTGTGCCCCTCGACCACCGACTTCGTGCTCCACATCAGCGAACAGCACCCCTCCCGCGACGAGGACGGCGACGGGGCCGTCCCCCAGGGCTACGCCTGTATGCGCAACCTGGAGCCACCGCACCCGGGCGACCCCGGCGGCGGGGGCGGCCCCCGCACCATCGTCGGCGACTGCGTCTACGGCTCGGGCGGCGGCCAGGTCCGCGAGACGGCCTGCGACGGATCGGGCCCGCACCAACCCCAGTACAAGGTCACCGAGGCGGTGGCCGACCGCTCCCAGTGCCCGGACTCGACCTCCCTGTACGTCCAACTCGGCGGCGCGGAGCCGGTGGGCTGCGCACGGCGGGTGTGACCGGGCCGGTCCACGCGCCGGGAACGCACGGCCGCGGACCCCGGCGGCATGTTCCGCTGACGATCGTGCAACCATCCGACATACGTCGTGCGTCCGTACATCAGTACGTTCATGGCTGGAGCGCGGCTGATGCAGCGCCGCGGTACGGGAGGGACGACAAGTGAACAGTGGTGGCAGTAGTGACAGGGGTGGCATACGGCGACGGCTCGCGCTCGTCATGGCCGTGCTGGCCGCGTCCGGAGTGCTCGCGCTCGTGGCACCGGGCAGCGCCCAGGCGGCCACGGAGGGCGCCTGCACCGGACGCAAGGTCAAGACACTGCCCTTCTCCACCGGCACCGTGGCCGTCTACAAGTACGACGGTTACGTCTGCGCGGTCACCTTCCCGAAGAACCCCGGCAGCCGGCGCCTGATGTCGGTCAGCGTGCAGGCGCGCGGCAACCGCCCGGTCGTCGACAAGGGCCGCTTCACCCGCCGGGCCGGCCCGGTGACGGTGCACGCCGGCCACCGGTGCGTGTGGGTGAAGGGCTCGGTGGGCCAAGGGACGGTCAGCTCCGGCTGGATCCTGTGCTGAACCGGCGGCCTGCCCTGCGATAACGCAATTCCCCCTGGTGTGACGGCAGTTGCTCCGATAGCTTCCGGCGCACATATGTCTCACAGGGGAGTGTGCATGCGCAAGGCGCTCAGATGGCTGCTCGCGCTCATGGTGTTCATAGGCACGCTGAGCACGGCGGGGGCGGCCACCGCGGCCCAGCCGGAGGCCACCGACATCAAGGACCGTCTCCTGGCGATACCGGGCATGAGCCTGATCCAGGAGAAGCCCTACACCGGATACCGCTACTTCGTCCTGAACTACACCCAGCCGATCGACCACCGGAACCCGTCCAAGGGCACGTTCCAGCAGCGGATCACCGTGCTGCACAAGGACGTCAGCCGCCCGACGGTCTTCTACACCAGCGGCTACAACGTCTCCACGACCCCGAGCCGCCGCGAGCCGACGCAGATCGTGGACGGCAACCAGGTCTCCATGGAGTACCGCTTCTTCACCCCGTCCCGCCCCGATCCGGCCGACTGGTCCAAGCTGGACATCTGGCAGGCGGCGAGCGACCAGCACCGCATCTTCGCGGCGCTGAAGTCGGTCTACTCCAACAAGTGGATCGCCACCGGCGGTTCGAAGGGCGGCATGACCGCCACGTACTACGAGCGCTTCTACCCGCGGGACATGGACGGCGTGGTCGCCTACGTCGCCCCCAACGACGTCGTCAACAACGAGGACTCGGCCTACGACCGCTTCTTCACGAACGTCGGCACCAAGGAGTGCCGCGACCGGCTGAACGCCGTCCAGCGGGAGGCGCTGGTGCGCCGCGAGCCGCTGGAGAAGAAGTACGCGCAGTACGCCGCCGACAACGGCCTCACCTTCACCACCGTCGGCAGCCTCGACAAGGCGTACGAGGCCGTGGTTCTCGACTACGTGTGGGGCTTTTGGCAGTACAGCCTGCTGAAGGACTGCGACACGATCCCCGCGAACGCGGCGACCGCGACCGACGACGAGATCTGGAACTCGGTCGACACGATCTCCGGCTTCTCCGCCTACGCCGACCAGGGCCTGGAGCAGTACACGCCGTACTACTACCAGGCGGGCACCCAACTGGGCGCCCCCACGATCCACTTCCCGTACATCGAGAAGGGCCTGATCCGCTACGGCTACCAGCCGCCGCGGAACTTCGTGCCGCGGTCGATCCCGATGCGCTTCCACCCGGGTGTGATGCGGGACGTGGACACCTGGGTCCGGCACCACGCCACGCACATGCTCTTCGTCTACGGCCAGAACGACCCGTGGGGCTCGGAGCGCTTCCGCCCGGGCAAGGGCGCCCGTGACGCGTACGTCTTCACCGCCCCCGGCCTGAACCACGGGGCGAACGTCGCGGGCCTGGTCCCCGACGAGAAGGCCCTCGCCACGGCGCGGATCCTTCAGTGGGCGGGCGTCGCCCCGGCCGCGGTCCGGGCGAACCCGTCGGCGGCCAGGCCGCTGGCCCGCTACGACGCGAAGCTGGACGTGCGGGACGTGGAGCGCGAGCCCGCGCTGCGCCCGTAGGTCCCCTCCCCGGCGCGGCGGTCACCTCGTGACCGTCGCGCCGCTCCGGTCAGCCGGCCACGCCCACCGGCTCCTCCGGCTCCTCCGGTTCCGCCTGGCCGACGAAGCTGTGCCACAGGTCGGCGTAGCGGCCGCCGCGGGCCAGCAGGTCCTCGTGGGTGCCGTCCTCGGCGACCCGGCCGTGGTCCATGACCACGACGCGGTCCGCGCGGGCGGCGGTGGTGAGGCGGTGGGCGACGACGAGGGTGGTGCGGCGGCCGGTCAGCCGGTCGGTGGCCTGGTTGACCTGGGCCTCCGTGGCCAGGTCGAGGGCCGCCGTCGCCTCGTCGAGGAGCAGCACGTCCGGGTCGACGAGTTCGGCCCGGGCGAGCGCGATCAGCTGGCGCTGGCCCGCCGAGAGGTTGCGGCCGCGCTCGGCGACCTCGTGCAGGTAACCGCCGTCCAGGGTGGCGATCATGTCGTGCGCGCCGACCGCCCGGGCCGCCGCCTCCACCTCGGCGTCGGTGGCGTCGGGGCGGCCGTAGGCGATGGCGTCGCGGACGGTGCCCTGGAAGAGGTACGCCTCCTGCGGGACCACGCCGAGCCGGTGCCGGTACGAGGTGAGGTCCAGGGCCCGCAGGTCCTGGCCGTCGGCCGTGACCCGGCCGCCGGTCGGGTCGTAGAACCGGGCCACCAGCTTGACCAGCGTCGACTTGCCGGCGCCGGTCTCGCCGACGAAGGCGACCGTCTGGCCGGCCGGAATCGTCAGGTCTATGCCGGTGAGCGCCGCCTCGTCGTCGCCGTAGGCGAAGCTCACGTCCTCGAAGGCGATGTCGCCGCGCAGGGAGCGGACGTCGAGCGGCCGCTCGGCGGACTTCGTGGACGTCGGCTCCACCAGCAGCTCCTGGATGCGGCCCAGCGACACCGTCGCCTGCTGGTAGCCGTCGAAGACCTGGGAGAGCTGCTGGACGGGGGCGAAGAACAGGTCGATGTAGAGCAGATAGGCGACCAGCGCGCCGGTCGTCAGCGTCGCCGCCTCCACCCGGCTCGCGCCCGCGATCAGCACCGAGGCCGCGGCCACCGAGGACAGCAGCTGGACGAAGGGGAAGTAGACGGATATCAGCCACTGGCCGCGGATACGGGCGCCGCGGTAGCTGTCGCTGCGTTCGGCGAACCGCCGACCGCCGTCCCGCTCGCGCCGGAAGGCCTGCACGATCCGCAGCCCGGACACCGTCTCCTGCAGGTCGGCGTTGACCAGCGACACGCGTTCGCGGGCGAGTTCGTACGCCTTCACGCTGGCCCGGCGGAAGAAGTAGGTGGCGACGACCAGCGGCGGGAGCGTCGCGAAGACGACGAGTGCCAGCTGCACGTCGAGCACCAGCAGGGTGCCCATGATGCCGAAGAAGGTGACGACCGAGACGAACGCGGTGACCAGGCCGGTCTGCAGGAACGTCGACAGCGCGTCGACGTCCGTCGTCATCCGGGTCATGATCCGGCCGTTCAGCTCGCGCTCGTAGTAGTCGAGGCCGAGGCGCTGGAGCTGGGCGAAGATCTTCAGGCGCAGGGAGTACAGGACCCGTTCGCCGGTGCGGCCGGTCATCCGGGTCTCGCCGATCTGTGCCGCCCACTGGACGAGCACGGCGAGCAGGCCGAGCAGCGACGCCGCCCAGACGGCGCCGAGGGCCATCCTGGTGACGCCCTGGTCGATGCCGTGCCGGATCAGGATCGGCAGCAGCAGGCCCACGCCCGCGTCCACCGCGACGAGCACCAGGCTGGCCAGGAGCGGGAGGCCGAAGCCCCGCAGCAGCCGGCGCAGGCCGTAGGAGCTCTCCGGCCGGACCGCGTGAGCCTCGTCGATGTCGGGGGTGTCGACGGCGGGGGGCAGGGCGTCGACCAGGGCGAGGAGTTCCGGGGTCGCCGGGGTCCCGGACAGCGCCAGGTCCTTGCGCTCGCGGTCGCCGGTCCACAGGCGGGGGGTCACCCCCCGCTCGGCGTCGAACTCGGCGTCCAGCTCCTCGCGGACCGAGGTGTCCTCCGCGGGGGCGGCGGGCAGGGCGTGGCCCGGGGAGACGCCGCCGAGCTCGTCGGGGTCGGTGAGCAGGCGGCGGTAGAGCGCGGAGCGGTCCTGCAGTTCCTCGTGGGTGCCGATGTCGGCCAGGCGGCCGGCGTCGAGGACGGCGATGCGGTCGGCGAGGTTCAGGGTGGAGCGGCGGTGGGCGATGAGGAGGGTGGTCCGGTCCCGCATGACGTGGCTGAGCGCCTCGTGGATCTCGTGCTCGACGCGGGCGTCCACGGCGGAGGTGGCGTCGTCGAGGACGAGCAGGCGCGGGTCGGTGAGCAGGGCGCGGGCGAGCGCGATGCGCTGGCGCTGGCCGCCGGAGAGGGTGAGGCCGTGCTCGCCGACCGTGGTGTCGTAGCCCTCGGGCAGCTCGGCGATGAAACGGTCCGCCTGGGCGGCGCGGGCGGCCTTCTCGATCTCCTCCTGGGTCGCGTCCGGACGGCCGTAGGCGATGTTGGCGCGGACGCTGTCGGAGAAGAGGAAGGAGTCCTCGGGGACCAGGCCGATCGCGGCCCGCAGGGAGTCCAGGGTCAGCTCGCGCACGTCGTGGCCGCCGACCAGGACCGCGCCGTGGGTGACGTCGTAGAAGCGGGGCAGCAGCAGGGAGACCGTCGACTTGCCGGAGCCGGAGGAGCCGACCACCGCGAGGGTCTCGCCGGGGCGGATCTCGAAGCTCAGGCCCCTGAGAACGGGGCGCTCGTGGTCGTACCCGAAGGACACGTCGTCGAACTCGACGGTCGCCGGGGCGTCGGCGGGCAGTTCCTTGGTGCCGTCCTTGATGGTCGGCTCGGTGTCGATCAGCTCCAGGACCCGCTCGGTGCCCGCACGGGCCTGCTGGCCGACCGTGAGGACCACGGCCAGCATGCGGACCGGTCCGACCAGCTGGGCGAGGTAGGTGGAGAAGGCGACGAAGGTGCCCAGGGTGATGTGCCCGCGTACGGCGAGCCAGCCGCCCAGCGCCAGCATGGCGACCTGGCCGAGGGCGGGGACGGCCTGCAGGGCGGGGGTGAACTTGCTGTTCAGGCGTATGGTGCGCAGCCGCCCGGCGAACAGGCGGCGGCCGACCTCGCGCAGCTTGCCGGTCTCCTGCTCCTCCTGTCCGAAGCCCTTCACCACGCGTACACCGCTGACGGAGCCCTCGACCACGCCCGCGACAGCGGCGGCCTGGGCCTGCGCGTACCAGGTGGCGGGGTGCAGGCTGGTGCGGCTGCGGCGGGCTATCCAGCCCAGCGCGGGGGCCACGGCGAGGGCGACCAGCGTCAGCGGGAGCGACAGCCAGGCCATGATCACCAGGGAGATCAGGAAGAGCAGCAGGTTCCCGATGGTCATCGGGAGCATGAAGAGCAGGCCCTGGATCAGCTGGAGGTCGCTGGTGGCACGCCCGACCACCTGGCCGGTGGACAGCTCGTCCTGACGCCGTCCGTCGAGCCGGGTGATGGTGTCGTACATCTCCGTCCGCAGGTCGTGCTGGACGTCGAGGGCGAGACGGCCGCCGTAGTAGCGGCGGACGTAGGTGGAGGCGTAGACGAGGACGGCGGCGCCGATCAGGGCGCCGGCCCAGGGAGCCATGGCGCGGGTGTGGTCGCCGATCACGTCGTCGATGATCACCTTGGTGATCAGCGGGACCAGGGCCATGACGGCCATGCCGGCCAGGGAGGAGCCGAGCGCGAGGACCACGTCCTTCGGGTAGCGCCAGGCGTAGCCCGCGAGTCTCCGCGCCCAGCCCTGTATCTCCCCCTGCTGCGCTGCCACGCCGATGCCCTCCGTTGATTGTGGTCTCCCGGAAAGCACCAACGCACAGCGAAGCGGATTTCATCCCTCCGCAACACACGGAAACGGGTCAGACGCGTATCCGCAGGTAGTAGAACCGCGTCGTCTGCGCGGCGTTCTGGTTGTCGTCGCTGACCAGCAGGACCTTCAGACGGCCGATGCGGTCACGTCCCGTGATCGTCATGCCCTCGATGTTGTCCAGCAGGGGGTTCGGCTGGGGCTGCTTGGCGGTGGCGCCGAGGGAGGGGCAGTCGGCGATGTCCGCCAGCAGGGTCTTCTTGATCAGCCGGACGCCGTCCTGGCCGGTCAGGTTCTCGACGCCGCTGGTGTCCGTGGCGCGTAGCGGGTCGGCGAGGTAGAGGCGGACCGTGTTGCCGACGCCCGCGGTGAAGCCGCGCTCCAGGACGAGGAGGCGCCCGTCGGGGGCGGCCTGGACCTCGGGGACGCCGAGACCGGCGTCGGTGCGGTAGGCGTACTGGGCGGCGAGTTCGAAGCGGCCGTGGTGCCGCCTCCAGGTCTGGAAGCGGACGATGCCGGCGGAGTCACCGGAGATCGCGTACTCCATCGAGGCGAGGAGCGTACGTCCGCCGGGGAGCAGGGTCAGGCCCTCGAAGGTCTGGTTGCCGGTGGCACGACCCGCCGGGGCGACCTGGAGGGAGGCCGGGACCGGGAGGCGGTCGAGGATCTTGCCGTCGCGGGAGTAGCGGCGGACGGAGGGCTCGGTCTCGGAGGTGATCAGCAGGGTGCCGATGGGGGTCCCCCCGCTCGAGCGAAGCCGAGAGTGGGGGAGGTCGATGACGAGCCCCTCTGAATCGAGGTCGGCACCCTTCTCGTCGGCCAGGTGGACGGCCGAGGTCGGCCGGAGGGTCTTCGGGTCAAGGCCGAAGAGGGAGGAGCGGTCCTCCAGGGCGGCCAGCGATCCGTCGCCGTCCACCGCGAGGGCGGAGAAGTTGCCGACGAAGGTGCCGTTGTACGTCGTCTTGTCGAGCGCGTCGGAGAAGCGGTCGATGGAGACGGCGGGCGAGCAGGCGTTGTTCGCGACGGAATCGGCACCGGCGGACCCGGCGGCGGACAGACAGGTGGCCGCCGCCAGGCCGGCGGTGAGCGTGGCGAGTACGGTTCTCAGGCGCATGGGCGGCACCGTAGGACGGCCCGATGACGGGCGGGAGACCGCCTCGTGAAGCGTCAGCCCTGCGGCGGCACCGCCACGTGGGCCTCGCTCGGCGAGCTGGTCGGGATGTAGCGCGCGGCGGCGGTCGTCGTCGGCACCAGGTCCTTGTGGATGGCCTTGGCCACGTTCTGGATGGTGGTGACGCCGTAGTCCATGGTGCTGTTGTCCTGCGTCAGCACGGTGATCATGTAGTCGTGGCCGGCGCCGTTGAAGGTGCCCAGGCTGTGCACCCGCCAGCCGTGCGTGGAGCGCTGCAGCCAGCCGTTCTTGACGTGCACCGCGACCGAGGAGGGTGCCCCGGCGGGCGTGCCCCAGCGCTGCGACGAGATGACCTGGCCCATCAGCTTCAGGATGTAGGCACGGGAGTTGTCGCTCAGCACGGTGTTCTTGGCGGTGATGAGCTTGAGCAGCTTCTGCTCGTCGGTGACGTTCTCCCGGGTCAGACCCCAGTAGCCGTCCGTGCCGGGCGTCGTCTTGGTCATGCCGGCGGCGGCCAGGAAGCCCTTGATCTTCGTCATGCCCAGCTGCTTCCACAGCCTGCTGGTCGCGGTGTTGTCCGACTTGGTGATCATGGCCGTGGCAAGCGACTGCTCGGTACTGGTCAGGTACCGGTTGTGCTTCTTGGCATCCCACAGCAGCGTGGCGAGGACCGTGACCTTGACCGTGCTGGCCGAGTCGTAGGCGGTGGTCGGGCGCAGGGTGCAGGTGGTCTTGGTGGAGCGGTCGTACAGGCCCACCGCGACCGTGCCCCGGCGGTTCGCGAGCGCCGCCGTGATGTCCTTCTTCAGCTTGTCGGCCAGGCCCGCCTTGGCGGAGGTGCAGCTGACCGTGGGCGTCGCCGCGACGGCCGGCGCGGCCGCCGCCACACCCGATATGAACATCCCGGCGGCAAGGCCCGTGCCGAGCACACGGGTACGCCGGGACATGCGGTGAGTCATGGAGGTTCCCCATCCCCTTGAACGTCATCGAGCGCACCCCTGCACGCTCGTCTCCCATGACTCGCTGACGCGGTCGAAAGTTGTACGCGTGTTCCCGATGCGCGAGTTCGATCGAGAGGATGCGGCAATGATTTGAACATGCCAGAGGAGAGAGGGACCGGTGAGTCCGGTCACAAGGTGGCGGGGCGGCTGTACGCGGCACTGAGCGTCCTGCACGTGGTCGCCGCTGCCGTTCATATGGGCACGTCGGCATCTCCCGCCGATCGCACTAGTGCTACTTGTTCGCTCACACCGGTGAAGTCGATCTTGAGCCCGGGCGTGTCCGGCTCCGTCGACAGGAGCATGGGAAACGCCTCGGCGCATCCGCCGAGGCGTCCCAACTCCCCTTCACGGAGAACCACATGAAGCTTCGTTCCTGGTCCCTGGCCGCCGCCCTCGCCCTGACCGCCCTGGTCGCGCCCGCCCACAGCGCCGCCGCGGCGGCCGCCCCCTCGTGCCCCGACGGCTCGGTGTGCTTCTGGAGCGACGAGGACTTCGACGGCGACTACTGGGAGTGGACGTCCCGCAGCGGTTACCGCGACATGCCGCCCAACCTCCATGACCACGTGGGCTCGTTCGTCGCCTCCACCCGCGCCTGCTTCATCAACTGGTCCCCGGTCGAAAAGCGCGACGTCTTCAACGGCGACTGGCGCTCCCGCTACCAGGGCGACTTCGGCGGCCGTATCGACGGGGTGGGACCGGGGGCCTGCTGAACCGCCGGAGCTGATCCGCTGCCGGGCGAGAAACTCGCCCGGCCTTCTCCGCCAGTCGATCCGGGCGCGTACGAGGGCGTCGACGGCCCCGCGCAGAGCCGCCTTCAGCCTCTCCCGCTCGTCGCGCACATGAGAGCCCGCTGTGAAGTCGAGGTGCCCACGAGGTCAGTTCAGGTGCGTCGGCGCGAACATCCGCAGCAGTGCCGGGAGTACGACCACCGAAGGGCCCGGTGACGCCAGTGCCTTCGCCAGGTCGGTCTCCAGGGCCTCGGGGGTCGTGCGGATGCCCGGGACGCCGAAGGACTCGGCGAGTGCCGCGTAGTCGGGGCGAGTCAGTTCCGTCGCCGTCGCCTCGCCGAAGGCGTCCGTCATGTACTCGCGCAGGATGCCGTAGCCGCCGTCGTCGACGATCAGCCAGGTGACCGGGAGGCCGTACTGCTTGGCCGTCGCGAGCTCAGCGATCGAGTACAGCGCGCCGCCGTCGCCGGACACCGCCAGCACGGGGCGGGTCGGGTCGGCGGCGGCCGCGCCCAGCGCCGCCGGGAAGCCGTAGCCGAGGCCGCCGGCGCCCTGGGCCGAGTGCATCAGGTTCGTGTGCCCCGGGTCGAAGGCCGACCAGGCCCAGTACGACAGGATCGTCATGTCCCAGAAGGACGGGGAGCCGGCCGGCAGGGCCCGCCGGACGGACGCCAACACGTCCTGTTCCAGGGTGAGTTCCTGGGACGCGATGCGCTCCGCGACGCGGGCGAGCACCTCCCGCACCCGCTCGGGGGCCGTCGGGTCCGTGCGCTCAGGCACCGTCTCCAGCAGCGCCTGCAGCGCGAGGCGCGCGTCCGCGTGGATGCCGAGCGCCGGGTGGTTGGACTCCAGCTTGCCGAGGTCCGCCTCGATCTGGATCACCCGGCCCCGGGGCTTGAACGTGTAGTAGTTGGAGGAGAGTTCACCGAGGCCCGAGCCGACGACGAGGAGTACGTCGGCGTCCTCCAGGAAGTCCGTGGTGTGGCGGTCCTCCAGCCAGGACTGCAGGGACAGGGGGTGCGTCCAGGGGAACGCCCCCTTGCCGCCGAAGGTGGTGACGACGGGGGCGTCGAGCCGCTCGGCCAGCTGCCTGAGCTTGCCGGACGCGTCCGCCCGTACCACTCCCCCGCCCGCGATGATCGCCGGCCGGGCGGCCCGCGCGAGCAGGTCGGCGGCCACGGCGGTCAGTTCGGGGCGCGGGGCCGGCTGGTCGGGGGTCGCGTCGACCCCCGTCACCGTCGGCAGCGAGGTCTCGGCCAGCAGTACGTCCTGCGGGATCTCCACCCACACCGGCCCGTGCGGGGCGGTCAGCGCCGACTTCCAGGCCGCCGCTATCGCGGACGGGATCTGGGACTGGGTGCGGACCGTGTGGACCGACTTGACGACGCCCCGGAACGAGGCTGCCTGGTCCGGGAGTTCGTGCAGATAGCCGTGCCGGCCGCCGCCCAGGCCGGCGGTGGGGATCTGGCTGCTGATCGCCAGGACGGGGGCGCTGGCGGCCGCCGCCTCCTGGAGCGCGGCCAGGGAGGTGAGGGCTCCCGGGCCGGTCGACAGCAGCAGCGGCGCGGCCTCGCCGGTGACCCGGCCGTACGCGTCCGCCGCGAAGCCCGCGTTGTTCTCCACCCGCAGACCGATGTACCGCAGATCCGAGCGGCGCAGCGCGTCGAACATGCCGAGGGCGTGCTGGCCCGGCAGGCCGAAGACGGTCGTCGCGCCGAGACCGGACAGGGTCTCCACGACCAGGTCTCCGCCGTTGCGGCCGGGGGGCAGGTTGAGCGCGGCCTCCGTCTGCGCGGGCGTCGGGCGAAGCACCAGGTCGTGGTCGTGGGTCACTTGGTCTCGGTCTCCTCGGGAATCAGGAGTTGCGGGCCGCCGCGATCTGGCGGCTCATGATGGTGGTCAGTTCGTACGCCGTGTGCGAGGCCGCCACCGACGTGATCTCCGCGTGGTCGTACGCGGGGGCCACCTCGACGACGTCCGCCGACACCAGGTTGCACGACGCCAGACCGCGCAGGATCTCCAGGAGCTCGCGGGAGGTCATGCCGCCGGCCTCGGGGGTGCCGGTGCCGGGCGCGTGCGCCGGGTCCAGGCAGTCGATGTCGATGGAGATGTACAGCGGGCGGTCGCCGATGCGCTGGCGCAGCTGGTCGGCGACCTCGTCGGCGCCGCGGCGGTAGATGTCCGCGGAGGTGACGATGCCGAAGCCCATCTTCTCGTCGTCGGTCAGGTCCTGCTTGCCGTACAGCGGGCCGCGGGTGCCGACGTGGGAGAGCGCCTCGGTGTCGAGGATGCCCTCCTCCACGGCGCGGCGGAACGGGGTGCCGTGCGTGTACTCGGCGCCGAAGTAGGTGTCCCAGGTGTCGAGGTGGGCGTCGAAGTGGAGCAGGGCGACCGGGCCGTGCTTCTTGGCGACCGAGCGCAGCAGCGGCAGGGCGATGGTGTGGTCGCCGCCCAGGGTCATCAGACGGGCGCCGGTGCCGAGCAGCTCGTCGGCGGCGGCCTCGATGGTGTCCACGGCCTCGTTGATGTTGAACGGGTTCACGGCGATGTCGCCGCCGTCCGCGACCTGGGCGAGAGCGAAGGGGGAGGCGTCCTGCGCCGGGTTGTAGGGGCGCAGCAGCCGGGACGCCTCACGGATGGCGTTGCCGCCGAAGCGGGCGCCCGGCCGGTACGAGACGCCGGAGTCGAACGGCACGCCCACGACGGCGACGTCGGCGGTGCCGACCTCGTCGAGGCGGGGCAGCCGGGCGAAGGTCGCGGGACCCGCGTACCGCGGGATGCGGGAGGAATCGACGGGACCGCGGGGCGTCTCGTTGCTGCTCATCGTGAAATGCCTTCTTTCCTGCGCTTTGCCGCGCATTCACTGCTTTCCATATGACTTTACTGGTGAGCCGGGACCGGCTCGGACGCGAGTTCGGGGGTCCGCCCGGCGAGACGCTCGCGCCAGGTGGCGAGGACGGCCGCGTCGGTGGGCTTCGTGGCCAGGGAGACGGCGACGTAGGCGACCAGGGAGGCGGACAGGCCGAGGTAGACGGGCTCGTTGGCGAGGATGCCGTAGCCCGCCATCAGGCCGATCACCGCGAGGCCGCCGACGATCACCGAGGCGAGGGCGCCCTGCACGGTGCCGCGCTTCCACAGCAGGCCGCCGAGGATCGGCACGAGCAGGCCGGCGACGAGCAGGTTGTAGGCGACGGTGAGCGCCTCGACCACGTTGTTCAGCGCGATCGCGGTGCCGATCACGGCGACGCCCATGAGCAGGATGAAGGCGCGGTTGCCGGACACCTCGTCGTGCGCGGTCCCGGCGGCTTCGGCGCCCTCGCCGCGGCGTACGGCACCGCGCAGCCGCGACCAGATGTCGTTGTTGGCGACGGTCGCGCAGGCGATCAGCGCGCCGGAGGACGTGGACATCACGGCGGCCAGGGCGGCGGCCAGCACCAGCCCGCGGACGCCGACGGGGAGCTCGTCCTTGACGATGGTCGCGAAGGCGTCGTCCGGGCTGCCGAGCTTGGGGTAGAGCACCTTGGCGGCCGTACCGATGACGGCACCCGCCAGGGCGTACACCAGGCAGTAGGTGCCCGCGACCGTGCCGCCCCACTTGGCCGTCCGGTCGCTGCGGGCGGTGAACACGCGCTGCCAGATGTCCTGGCCGATGAGCATGCCGAACGTGTAGATCAGCACGTACGTGAAGATCGTCTCGCCGCCGATGCCCAGCGGGTCGAAGTACTCGGTGGGCAGCTTGGCCTTCATCTCGGAGAAGCCGCCGGCCTTGACGACCGCGATCGGCAGCAGGAGCAGGAGCACGCCGATCGTCTTGACCACGAACTGCACCATGTCGGTGAGCGTGATCGACCACATGCCGCCGAGCGTGGAGTAGGCGACGACGATCGAGCCGCCGAGGACGATCGCGACGGTCCGGTTCATGTCGAAGAGGACGTCGAAGATCGTGGCGTACGCGATGGTCGAGGTCACCGCGAGCATCAGGGTGTACGCCCACATGACGACGCCGGAGATCACGCCCGCCCGGCCGCCGTAGCGCAGGTCCAGCATCTCGGAGACGGTGTAGACCTTGAGGCGGGCGATGCGGGCGGAGAAGAAGACGGAGAGCGCCAGCAGGCCGAGGCCGATGGTGAAGACCATCCAGGCGCCGGAGAGGCCGTACTGGTAGCCGAGGCCCACGCCGCCGATGGTGGACGCGCCGCCGAGGACGATCGCGGCCATGGTGCCGGAGTACATGGCGGGCCCGAGGCGGCGCCCGGCCACCAGGAACTCGCTCTTGGACTTGGCGCGGCGCATGCCCCACCAGCCCATGGCCAGCATGCCGGCCAGATAGACGACGATCACTGTGTAGTCGACGGCCATGTAGGGGCCCTCCTTCGCGCACATCCCGGTGGCGTGTCGTGCAGAAACGTGGGGGTTCTCCTGGGAGGTCGGCAGGGCTCACGGGGACATCCGCCCGTACCCGTGGCTGCCGGTCCGGACTTGACACTAGGTGGCCGGAAAGCGGCTGCGAAGTGTACGTTTCATCCATTCGAGCAGCGCGGGATGGAGGGTACGCACACCATGCCGGACACGTCTGCACCAGCAGTCCCACCCACCCCACCGGTCCCGCTGACCGCGCTGCTGGCGAGGGAGGACCTCGCCCTGCGCCAGATCGCGGGCCCCGCGGCCGACGGGGTGGTGATCCACTGGGCGCACACCTCGGAGATGGCCGACCCGTATCCGTATCTGCTCGGTGGTGAGCTGCTGCTGTCGGCGGGGGTCCACGTCCCGGAGGCGGCGGACCGGGCCGGGACCCTGGGCGAGTACTTCGACGGCTACGTCTCCCGGATCGTGGCGGCGGGCGGCGCGGCCCTCGGCTTCGGTCTCGCGCCGGTCCACGACACGGTTCCGCGGACCCTGGTCGAGGCCTGCGAGGCGCACGGGCTCCCGCTCCTGGAGGTGCCGCCGCAGACCACGTTCTCGGGCGTGGCCCGCGCGGTCTGGCAGCTGATGGCGCAGGCCCGCCTGGCCGAACTGCGCCGGGTGACGGAGGCCCAGCAGAGCCTCGCGGCCGCCGCCTCCCGCCCCGACCCCGTCCCGTCGGTCCTGCGCCAGCTCGCCCAGCGCGTCGGCGGCTGGGCCGCGCTGTACGGACCGGACGGCGCCGAGATCGCGGGGGCCGGGCGGGCGCCGGGAGACGAGGCACGACAGGCACTGACCGTCCTGACCGGGGTGGTCCGCCCGAGCCCCACGCCGCCCCACACCCCGGGCACCGGCCCCGCCACCGACCGTCCGGGCGCCCCCGAGGGCCCCACCACGTCCCGCCCGTCGGCCGATCGCCCCTCGACCGGCCACGGCCCGCCGGCCGACCGCCCCGCTCCCGCGTCCGCCACCGACACCGTCGCCGGCACTCGGCTGGCCGCCTACGCCCTCGGAGCCGGACAGGGATTCGTGCTCGGGGTCGCCGCGCCGCGGCGGGAGCCCGGGGATCACACGATCGCGTCCGTGGCCGCCGTGCTGCTCTCCCTGCTGACCGGCGAGCACCAGAGCGGCGCCGGAGCGGCCCGCGCCGCCGCGCTCGTACGGCTGCTCCTCGGGGTGCCGCCGGCCGACGTGGCGCCGCTGCTCGGGGCCGAGAGCTGGCTGGTGGTGCACGCCCGGCCCGAGGGCCGGCCGCCCGACGCGATGGCTGCCTCCGCGCTGGGGGCCGCCCTCGGATCGGCGCTGGTGGACCTCGCCAAGGACGTCGTACGGGTCCTCGTGCCCGCCGACCGCGCGCCGGCGCCGCAGCCCGGCTGGCTCCTCGGCGTCAGCGCGGCCGTGCCCCCGCCCCAGTGGCCGTCCGCCGACACCCAGGCCGCCCGTGCCCTGGCCCGCGCCCG
Organism: Streptomyces olivochromogenes; assembly: GCF_021538895.1. Lineage (GTDB taxonomy): Bacteria > Actinomycetota > Actinomycetes > Streptomycetales > Streptomycetaceae > Streptomyces > Streptomyces olivochromogenes_A. The sequence continues at coordinate 33,580 of NZ_JADDRL010000045.1, forward strand.
GGCCACCCGCACCGCGCTGGTCCGCCACGGCACCCGCCCCAGCCTCGACGGACTCGTCCCGTCCCGGGAGGCCGAGGCGTACGCCCGCGCCGTCCTCGCCCCGGTCTCCGCCGTCCCGGCGCTCGCCGAGACCCTGCGCACCTGGCTGTCCCTGCACGGCAGTTGGGACCGGACCGCGGTGGCGCTGTCCGTGCACCGCAACACCGTGCGGCAGCGGATCGCGCGCTGCGCTGCACTCCTCGACGCGGACCTCGACGATCCGGACGTACGGATGGAGCTGTGGTTCGCGCTGAAACACCTGTGAGCGCGGCGGAAGTGAGGCGGGGGCGAACCGGGAGTGACCCACGTCCCAGCGAGCGATACGTCAGGGAAACGCGCAGCGCACTGCCCCACAATGGGGGGCATGCCGATACCCGGGACACCCAGCCGCGCCGAGCTCGTCGACCACCTCGTGAAGACCCGCATCGCGGGCGACGTGGCCACCCCGCGCGAGAACAACCTGAACCACTACCGCAGGCTGGCCAACGGCGACCGCAACTTCTGGTTCGGACTGGAGCTCGGGGACCGGTGGCGGGACGAGCAGGACGTCCTCGCGGTGATGGCGGAGCGGGTCGGCGTCAACGACGATCCCGAGTACCGGTACGGACAGGACACCATCGACCCCGAGTTGACCGTGGACGCCCTGGTCCGGCTGGCGGGCCGGCTGCGGAAGGCGGCCGACGGGCAGCAGCGGGTGCTGTTCGCCACCGGTCACCCCGGCGGCCTGCTGGACGTGCACCGGGCCACGGCCGCCGCGCTGCGCGCCGCCGGCTGCGAGATCGTGGTCATCCCGGAGGGGCTGCAGACGGAGGAGGGGTACGTCATGCAGTTCGCGGACGTGGCCGTCCTCGAACACGGGGCCACGCTGTGGCACACCCACTCCGGTGAGCCGATGCGGGCGATTCTGACGGGCCTTGAGCGCGCGGGCCGCCCGCTGCCCGACCTGGTCGTCGCCGACCACGGCTGGGCCGGATACGCGGGCCGGGCGGGCGTCGACTCCGTCGGCTACGCCGACTGCAACGACCCGGCGCTGTTCCTCGCCGAGTCGGAGGGCACCGTCCAGGTGGCGGTGCCGCTCGACGACCATGTGCTCAGCCCGCGGCACTACGACCCCATGACGGCGTATCTGCTCGCCGAGGCGGGGCTGGCCTGAGCCGGGGCCCGAGACAAAGAGCGTGATGTGCGGCCCCTCTGACGGGGCCGCACATCACGCTCTCACTGTCGTTGGGCACCGGCCTCAGTGGCCGCCTCCGCCACCACCGCCGCCGTGGCCTCCGCCACCGCCGTTGCCGCCGCCACCGTGGCCACCGCCACCGTAACCGCCGCCACCGCCGCCGTGGCCTCCGCCACCGTAGCCGCCGCCACCGTGGCCACCGCCGCCGTAGCCGCCGTGGTCACCGCCGTAGCCGCCGTGGCCTCCGCCATAGCCGCCGTGGTCACCGCCATAGCCGCCGCCGTAGCCGCCATGGCCTCCGCCGTAGCCGCCGCCGCAGCCGCCATTCCACCAGCTGTATCCGCCGTGGTGGCCACAGCCGCCGCCGTGGTCGCTGCTGGCCGAAGCGGTGCCGGCCGCGCCGATCGCGGCCCCGCCGGCCATCAGGATGCCGGCGGCGGACGCCGCGAGGAGACGCCTCACGCGTTGTGCTCGCATGGGAAAAACCTTCCGTTCCATCGTCTCTCGCGATACCGGACGGGATGCGCGAGGTGGATGGCCGTCACCGCAAGCAGAGAGCTGCGGCACGGTCTCAGGTGTCGCCGCGTATTCAACTGAAGCGCACGGGCTCACCGCCGACGCCTTCAGTCCGCCCGCGCAACGTTTCGCGGGCGCTCACTGCGGCCGGGTCCCACGCCACGGGAACCAGGTCGGCCGGGCGTGCCGTGCAATGCGGCTTTCACTCATAGAGCCTAGTACCCCACCCGCAACTCGTCACCTCGGGCAGCCTCTCGGGTCACAGGGGCCCCACCTCGGTCGTCACACCGCATCGCGGTCCGGCCGGGTTCTCATCGAGGGACGCGGACGACGCCTTCCTGGATGACGGAGATGGCGAGCCGACCGTCCTGGGTGTATATCCGGGCCTGCCCGAGACCACGACCGCCGTGCGCGGACGGGGAGTCCTGGTCGTAGAGCAGCCACTCGTCGGCGCGGAACGGCCGGTGGAACCACATCGCGTGGTCCAGCGAGGCCCCGACGACGTCGCCGACGGCCCAGCCGCCGCGGCCGTGCGCGAGCAGCACGGAGTCGAGCAGGGTCATGTCGGAGACATAGGTGGCGAGGACGACGTGCAGGAGCGGGTCGTCGTCGAGCTTGCCGTTGGTGCGGAACCACACCTGCGAGTGCGGCTCGCGCGGCTCGCCGAACTTCCCGAACGGCGGCTCCTCGACATAGCGCAGGTCGACGGCCTCGCGCGCCTCCAGGAACTTCTCCACGACCTGGGGCGGCAGGTGGGCGTACCCGGTCATCCGCTCCCGGGAGGTGGGCAGCGTCTCGGGATCCGGCGCGGGCGGCATGGGGGCCTGGTGGTCCAGACCCTCCTCGTCCGTCTGGAAGGACGCCGAGAGATGGAAGATCGGCTGCCCGTGCTGGACCGCGACCACCCGGCGGGTGGTGAACGAACGCCCGTCGCGGATGCGGTCGACCGTGTAGACGATCGGGGCGCCCGGGTCACCGGGGCGCAGGAAGTACGCGTGCAGGGAGTGCGCGTGCCGGTCCGCGGGCGCCGTACGCCCGGCGGCGACCACCGCCTGGGCCGCCACCTGCCCGCCGAAGACGCGCGGGACGACGGCGGCCCGGGACTGGCCGCGGAAGATGTCCTGTTCGAGCTGCTCCAGATCGAGCAGCTCAAGCAGGGACTGAAGTGCCTGGCTCATACGTCACTTGTACCGTGCACGGATGTCGCAGGCCTTACGGAGCCGTGTCACAGGCCCATGTCCTTCGCGATGATCGACTTCATGATCTCGCTGGTGCCGCCGTAGATACGGTTGACGCGGTTGTCGGCGTACAGGCGAGCGATCGGGTACTCGTTCATGTAGCCGTAGCCGCCGTGCAGCTGGAGGCAGCGGTCGATGACGCGGTGCGCGACCTCGGTGCAGAACAGCTTGGCGGAGGCGGCCTCGGCCGGGGTCAGCTCACCGGCGTCCAGGGCCTCCGTCGCGCGGTCGGCGACGGCCTCGGCCGCGTCCACCTCGGCCTGGCAGGCGGCCAGCTCGAACTTGGTGTTCTGGAAGTGGGCGACGGGCTTGCCGAAGACCGTGCGCTCCTGGACGTACTGCTTGGCGAACCGGACCGCGGACTTGGCCTGCGCGTAGGCGCCGAAGGCGATGCCCCAGCGCTCGGAGGCCAAGTTGTGGCCGAGGTAGTAGAAGCCCTTGTTCTCCTCGCCGAGCAGGTCCTCGACGGGCACCTTGACGTCGACGAAGGCCAACTCGGCGGTGTCGGAGGTGCGCAGCCCCAGCTTGTCCAGCTTGCGGCCGACGGAGTAGCCCTCGGACTTGGTGTCGACGGCGAAGAGGGATATGCCGAAGCGGCGGTCCTCGGCGGTCGGGGCGGAGGTCCGGGCGCAGACGATGACCTTGTCGGCGTGGACGCCGCCGGTGATGAACGTCTTGGCGCCGTTGAGGACGTAGTGCGTGCCGTCCTCGCTGAGCTTGGCGGTGGTCTTCATGCCCGCGAGGTCGGAGCCGGTGCCCGGCTCGGTCATCGCGATGGCCCACATCTCCTCGCCGGTGACGAACTTCGGCAGGTAGCGCTTCTTCTGCTCGTCGTCGGCCAGCATCTTGATGTACGGCAGGGCGAGCAGGACGTGCACGCCGGAGCCGCCGAACTGGACGCCCGCGCGGGCGGTCTCCTCGTAGAGGACGGCCTCGAACTTGTGGCTGTCCATGCCCGCGCCGCCGAACTCCTCGGGCACGTTGATGCCGAAGATGCCCAGCTCGCCCAGCTTGTAGTAGAAGTCGCGAGGCGCCTGGCCGGCGGCGAACCACTCGTCGTACACCGGAACGACCTCGGCCTCGATGAAGGCGCGCAGGGTCTCCCGGAACGCCTCGTGATCCTCGTTGAACACCGTACGGCGCACGCCGCCCACCTCCATCTGACCTGTCTAAGCGCTTGCTCAGGCAACCGTACCGGCCGGTAGGGCGAGCGTCCAGGGTGCGCCAGGGGTAACGCTCGTCACGCCCCCACGGCCTCGAACGCCCCCCGCGCCATCCGGTGCAGCAGCGCCGCCGTGGCCCCGCGCCCCGGCAGCGAGCCCGACCGCCCCAGGTGAGGGGTGGAGTTCAGCAGCCCGAAGACGGAGTGCACCGCGGAGCGGGCGGTCGGCTCCGCCAGCGCGGGGTAGACCTGGCGGACGACCTCCACCCACAGCTCGACGTACTGCCGCTGCAGCTGGCGCACCAGCTTGCGGTCACTGTCCCGCAGGCGGTCCAGCTCGCGGTCGTGCAGGGTGATCAGGGGACGGTCGTCGAGGGCGAAGTCGATGTGGCCCTCGATGAGGGAGTCGAGCACCTCGGTGGGCCCGGACGAGCCGTCGGCCTCAGCCAGGCGGCGCTTCGCCCCCTTGAGCAGCTGGCCGCTGATGCCCACCAGCAGCTCGGCGAGCATCGCGTCCTTGCCGGCGAAGTGACGGTAGAGACCGGGACCGCTGATACCGACCGCGGCGCCTATCTCGTCGACCCCGACCCCGTGGAAACCGCGCTCGGCGAAGAGGCGAGCGGCCTCCTTGAGGATCTGCTCACGGCGGGTGGGGGCGTCGGTTCTGGTGGCCATGCCGGCAATTCTAGACAGGGAGGTTAGCGCTCGTTAACCTGTGGGAAATGGTTAACGCTCATTAACAGTCGATCACTGGGTGAGGGGACCGGAGGATGCAAGAGGCACCGGAGCTGACGAGCGCGGCAGATCCCGCGTCGGAGGCCTGGCGGGCCAATGAACAGGCCCACCTCGCGCTCGTCGACGAGCTGCGCGGCAAGCTGGCCGCCGCGGCGCTCGGCGGCGGGGAGAGGGCGCGCGCCCGCCACACCGCGCGCGGGAAGCTGCTGCCCAGGGACCGGGTGGACACCCTTCTCGACCCGGGCTCGCCGTTCCTGGAGCTGGCCCCCCTCGCCGCGGACGGGATGTACGACGGTCAGGCACCGGCCGCCGGCGTCATCGCGGGGATCGGCCGGGTCAGCGGACGGGACTGCGTGATCGTCGCCAATGACGCCACCGTCAAGGGCGGCACGTACTACCCGATGACCGTGAAGAAGCACCTGCGGGCCCAGGAAGTGGCCCTGGAGAACCGGCTCCCCTGTGTGTACCTCGTCGACTCCGGAGGTGCCTTCCTGCCCATGCAGGACGAGGTCTTCCCGGACCGCGAGCACTTCGGGCGGATCTTCTACAACCAGGCCCGGATGTCCGGCGCCGGCATCCCGCAGATCGCCGCCGTGCTCGGCTCCTGCACCGCCGGTGGGGCCTATGTACCGGCCATGAGCGACGAGGCCGTGATCGTCCGCAACCAGGGCACGATCTTCCTGGGCGGTCCCCCGCTGGTGAAGGCGGCCACCGGTGAGGTCGTCACCGCCGAGGAGCTCGGTGGCGGCGAGGTCCACTCGCGCGTCTCCGGTGTCACCGACCACCTCGCCGAGGACGACGCCCACGCACTGCGGATCGTGCGGAACATCGTCGCCACCCTGCCCGGGCGCCGGCCGCTGCCCTGGGGGGTCGAGCCGGCCGTCGAGCCGAAGGTCGATCCGTACGGGCTGTACGGCGCGGTTCCCGTCGACTCCCGCACCCCCTACGACGTCCGCGAGATCATCGCGCGCGTGGTCGACGGCTCCCGCTTCGCCGAGTTCAAGTCGGAGTTCGGGCAGACCCTGATCACCGGCTTCGCCCGGATCCACGGGCACCCGGTCGGGATCGTCGCGAACAACGGCATCCTGTTCTCCGAGTCCGCCCAGAAGGGCGCCCACTTCATCGAGCTGTGCGACCAGCGCGGCATCCCGCTCGTCTTCCTGCAGAACATCTCCGGCTTCATGGTCGGCAAGGACTACGAGGCGGGCGGCATCGCCAAGCACGGCGCCAAGATGGTCACGGCGGTCGCCTGCACCCGGGTGCCGAAGCTGACGGTCGTGGTCGGCGGCTCGTACGGCGCGGGGAACTACTCGATGTGCGGCCGGGCCTACTCCCCCCGCTTCCTGTGGATGTGGCCCAACGCCAAGATCTCCGTCATGGGCGGCGAGCAGGCCGCCTCGGTCCTCGCGACCGTCAAGCGCGACCAGCTGGAGGCGCGCGGCGAGTCCTGGCCGGCCGAGGGCGAGGAGTCCTTCAAGGCGCCCATCCGCGCCCAGTACGAGCGCCAGGGCAACGCCTACTACGCGACCGCCCGGCTCTGGGACGACGGGGTCATCGACCCCCTGGAGACCCGGCAGGTGCTGGGCCTCGCGCTGACCGCCTGTGCCAACGCGCCCCTGGGTGACCCCCAGTTCGGCGTCTTCCGGATGTGAGGAGGGGACCCGTGTTCGACACCGTGCTCGTGGCCAACCGCGGCGAGATCGCCGTCCGTGTCATCCGTACGCTGCGCTCGATGGGCGTGCGCTCCGTCGCCGTCTTCTCCGACGCCGACGCGGACGCGCGGCACGTGCGGGAGGCCGACACGGCGGTACGGATCGGCCCCGCGCCGGCCGCCGAGAGCTATCTGAACGTCGAGCGGCTGCTGGAGGCCGCCGCCCGCACCGGCGCCCAGGCCGTCCACCCGGGATACGGCTTCCTCGCCGAGAACGCCGGCTTCGCCGAGGCGTGCGCGCGGGCGGGGCTGGTCTTCATCGGCCCGCCCGCCGAGGCCATCTCCCTGATGGGCGACAAGATCCGCGCCAAGGAGACGGTGCGGGTGGCCGGGGTGCCGGTCGTCCCCGGCTCCAGCGGCAGCGGGCTCACCGACGCCCAGCTCGCCGACGCGGCCCGGGAGATCGGCATGCCGGTGCTGCTCAAGCCGTCCGCCGGCGGCGGCGGCAAGGGCATGCGGCTGGTGCGGGACGCCGACCTGCTGGCCGAGGAGATCGCCGCCGCCCGCCGCGAGGCCCGCGCCTCCTTCGGCGACGACACGCTGCTCGTGGAGCGGTGGGTCGACCGGCCCCGGCACATCGAGATCCAGGTGCTGGCCGACGGTCACGGCAACGTCGTGCACCTCGGCGAGCGCGAGTGCTCGCTGCAGCGCCGGCACCAGAAGATCGTCGAGGAGGCGCCCAGCGTGCTCCTCGACGAGGAGACCCGGGCCGCGATGGGCGAGGCCGCGGTGCAGGCGGCCCGGTCCTGCGGGTACCGGGGCGCGGGCACGGTGGAGTTCATCGTGCCGGGCGGCGACCCGTCCTCGTACTACTTCATGGAGATGAACACCCGCCTCCAGGTGGAGCACCCGGTCACCGAGCTGGTCACGGGGCTCGACCTGGTGGAGTGGCAGCTGCGGGTGGCGGCGGGCGAGCCGCTGCCGTTCGCGCAGCCGGACATCCGGCTGACCGGGCACGCGGTCGAGGCCCGTATCTGCGCCGAGGACCCCGCGCGCGGGTTCCTGCCCTCGGGCGGCACGGTCCTCAGGCTGCGCGAGCCGCAGGGCGACGGGGTGCGCACCGACTCCGGGCTCGCCGAGGGCACCGAGGTGGGCAGCCTGTACGACCCGATGCTGTCCAAGGTGATCGCCTACGGCCCCGACCGCGACACCGCGCTGCGCCGACTGCGGGCGGCGCTCGCCGAGACGGTCACGCTGGGCGTGCAGACCAACGCCGGGTTCCTGCGCCGGCTGCTCGCCCATCCGGCGGTCGTGGCGGGCGAGTTGGACACGGGCCTGGTCGAGCGGGTGGTCGACGACCTCGTCGCCACGGACGTACCGGAGGAGGTGTACGAGGCGGCCGCGGCCGTGCGGCTGGACGCGCTGCGTCCGAGCGGGGACGGCTGGACCGATCCCTTCTCCGTGCCGAGCGGCTGGCGCCTCGGCGGCACGCCGAAGCCGGTGGCCTTCCCCCTGCGGGTGGGCGACCCCGTGGAGTTCGCCCCGCGCGGCACCCACACGGTCACCGAAGACGCGGTCTCCGTCACCCTCGACGGCGTCCGCCACACCTTCCACCGCGCCGCCGACTGGCTGGGCCGCGACGGCGACGCCTGGCACGTGCGCGATCACGACCCGGTGGCCGCGTCCCTCACCCGGGCCGGGCACGCCGGCGCCGACTCGCTCACCGCGCCCATGCCCGGCACGGTCACCGTGGTGAAGGTCGCCGTCGGCGACGAAGTGACCGCCGGCCAGAGCCTGTTGGTGGTGGAGGCGATGAAGATGGAGCACGTCGTCTCCGCCCCGCACGCCGGCACCGTCGCCGAACTGGACGTCACCCCCGGCACCACGGTCGCCATGGACCAGGTGCTCGCGGTGATCGCACCCCACGAGGAGGCGGCTCAGTGACCGTCGACCAACTGCCCATGGTCGTACCGGCCCAGGACCTGCCCGCACGGGTCCGGATCCACGAGGTCGGCGCGCGCGACGGGCTGCAGAACGAGAAGTCGACCGTGCCGACCGAGGTCAAGGCGGAGTTCATCCGCCGGCTGGCCGACGCGGGCCTGACGACGATCGAGGCGACGAGCTTCGTCCACCCCAAGTGGGTGCCCCAACTGGCCGACGCCGAAGAGCTGTTCCCGCAGGTGAGCGACCTCCAGGTGGCCCTGCCGGTGCTGGTGCCCAACCAGCGCGGCCTGGACCGCGCCCTGGCGCTCGGCGCCCGCCGGATCGCCGTCTTCGCCAGCGCCACGGAGTCCTTCGCGAAGGCCAACCTCAACCGCTCGCTGGACGAGTCCCTCGCGGTCTTCGACCCGGTGGTGCGGGGCGCCAAGGACAAGGGCGTGCACGTGCGCGGCTATGTCTCCATGTGCTTCGGCGACCCCTGGGAGGGCGCGGTCCCCATCCACCAGGTGGTACGCGTCTGCAAGGCGCTGGTGGACATGGGCTGTGACGAGCTGAGCCTGGGCGACACCATCGGCGTCGCCACGCCGGGCCACGTCCTCGAACTGCTCTCCGTGCTCAACGAGGAGGGCGTGCCGACGAACGTCGTCGGCGTGCACTTCCACGACACGTACGGCCAGGCGCTCGCCAACACCTACGCGGCGCTCGAACACGGTGTCACCACCATCGACGCCTCCGCCGGGGGCCTCGGCGGCTGCCCCTACGCCAAGTCCGCCACCGGCAACCTCGCCACCGAAGACCTCGTGTGGATGCTCCAGGGCCTCGGCATCGAGACCGGGGTCGACCTCGGCCGCCTCACCGAAACCAGCGTGTGGATGGCCGAGCGGCTGGGCCGACCCAGCCCCTCCCGCACCGTCCGCGCTCTTTCCCACAAGGACCAGTGATCAGCATGGACCACCGTCTCTCCCCCGAGCTGGAGGAACTCCGCCGCACGGTGGAGGAGTTCGCGCACGATGTCGTGGCGCCGAAGATCGGCGACTTCTACGAGCGGCACGAGTTCCCGTACGAGATCGTCCGCGAGATGGGCCGCATGGGTCTGTTCGGGCTGCCGTTCCCGGAGGAGTACGGCGGCATGGGCGGCGACTACCTGGCGCTGGGCCTCGCGCTGGAGGAGCTGGCCCGGGTGGACTCCTCGGTCGCCATCACGCTGGAGGCGGGCGTCTCGCTGGGCGCGATGCCGATCCATCTGTTCGGCACCGAGGAGCAGAAGCGCGAGTGGCTCCCGCGTCTGTGCTCGGGCGAGATGCTGGGCGCCTTCGGCCTCACGGAGCCGGACGGCGGCTCGGACGCGGGCGCGACCCGTACGACGGCCCGTCTCGACCCGGAGACCGACGAGTGGGTGATCAACGGCAGCAAGTGCTTCATCACCAACTCCGGTACGGACATCACGGGTCTGGTGACGGTCACCGCGGTCACCGGCCGCAAGCCGGACGGCAAGCCGCTGATCTCGGCGATCATCGTCCCGTCGGGCACGCCCGGCTTCACGGTGGCGGCCCCGTACTCGAAGGTCGGCTGGAACGCCTCGGACACCCGCGAACTGTCCTTCCAGGACGTCCGCGTGCCCGCCGCCAACCTGCTCGGCGAGCCCGGCCGGGGGTACGCGCAGTTCCTGCGGATCCTCGACGAGGGCCGCATCGCCATCGCGGCGCTCGCGACGGGCCTCGCGCAGGGCTGTGTGGACGAGTCGGTCAAGTACGCCAAGGAGCGCCAGGCCTTCGGCCGGCCGATCGGTGCCAACCAGGCCATCCAGTTCAAGATCGCCGACATGGAGATGAAGGCCCACACGGCCCGCCTCGCCTGGCGCGACGCGGCCTCCCGGCTGGTGGCGGGCGAGCCGTTCAAGAAGGAGGCGGCCCTGGCCAAGCTGTACTCCTCCACGATCGCGGTCGACAACGCCCGTGACGCCACGCAGGTGCACGGCGGCTACGGCTTCATGAACGAGTACCCGGTGGCCCGCATGTGGCGCGACTCCAAGATCCTGGAGATCGGCGAGGGCACGAGCGAGGTGCAGCGGATGCTCATCGCACGGGAGTTGGGGCTCGTGGGCTGAGTTCCCGGGCCCCGGGGCCCCGACTGCTGACGGGTCGTGACGCGAGGCGCCCCGCCCTCTGGACATCAGGTGAGGTTAGGCTAACCTACCTTCGATATGTCCGGCGGGCGCCTCGCCCCGTTCGAAAGCAGTCATACCCATGCCCCATGCCCGTGCCACCCACCTCACTCGCCGCGGCATCCTCGCCGCGGGCGGCGCCCTCGGCCTCGGTGCCGCGCTCGCGGCCTGCGGTGACGACGACGGGAAAGACAAGGGCTCGGACGACGGGACCAAGGCGGCCAAGTCCGGTCCCTGGACGTTCAAGGACGACCGCGGACAGACCGCCAAGTCCGACAAGGTGCCCTCGAACATCGTCGCGTTCGTCGGCGTGGCCGCCGCGCTGTACGACTACGGCGTCCAGGCCAAGGGCGTCTTCGGCCCCACGAAGACCAAGGACGGCAAGGCGGACGTCCAGGCCGGCGACATGGACATCAGCAAGGTGACCGTCCTCGGCAACGAGTGGGGCCAGTTCAACATCGAGAAGTACGTCTCCCTCGCGCCCGACGCGCTCCTGTCCACGATGTTCGACGACGCCGGCACCCTCTGGTACGTGCCGGAGGAGTCCAAGAAGAAGATCGAGGCGGTCGGCGCCCCGAGCGTGGGCGTCTCCGTCTACGACCGCCAGCTGACCGAGCCGCTCCAGCGCATGCTGGCGCTCGCCGAGTCGCTCGGCGGCGACGTCGGTTCGGCCAAGGTCACGCAGGCCAAGAAGCGCTTCGAGGACGCCGCGGCCCGGCTGCGCGCCGCCGCCAAGGCCAAGCCCGACATCAAGGTGATGGCCGGTTCCGCCAGCCAGGACCTGTTCTACGTCTCCGGCACCAACCTCTCCGTCGACCTGGAGTACTTCAAGGCCCTCGGCGTGCACTTCGTCGAGCCCCCGGAGAGCGCCAAGAAGCAGGGCGGCGGCTGGTACGAGTCGCTGAGCTGGGAGAACGTCGACAAGTACGACGCGGACATCATCTTGATGGACAACCGCACCTCGGCCATCCAGCCCGCCGACATCACCGAGGGCACCTGGAAGAAGCTGCCCGCGGTGAAGGCGAAGCAGGTCATCGCCCGCAATCCCGAGCCGATCCTGTCCTACGACAAGTGCGCCCCGCTCCTGGAGGAGCTCGCGACGGCCATCGAGAACGCGAAGAAGGTCAGCTGAGGAGGCACCGTGACCACCGCCGTAGCCGCCCCGTTCCGTTTCTTCTCCCTACAGGTCGTACGGACGAGGCGGCTCGGCCCGTCCCTGGTCCGGGTCACCTTCGCCGGGCCCGATCTGTACGCCTTCCACTCCCGGGGCCGCGACCAGTCGCTGTCGCTGTTCCTGCCGCACCCCGGCCAGACCGAGCCCGTCGTACCCATCGAGCTGGGCGACGGCTGGTGGGCCGCCTGGCGCGAACTCCCGGACGACGTACGGGCGGTGATGCGCTCGTACACCCTGCGGGCCCTGCGCCGCGGGCACGGCGAGCCTGGCAAGCCCGATGAGATCGACATCGACTTCGTCCTGCACACCCCGGCCGGACCCGCCTCGCACTGGGCCTCCCGGGCCGCCGCCGGTGACCGCGTCCTGCTGCTCGGCCCGGCGATCGCCGACAACCGCGCGATCCGCTTCCGGCCGCCCGAGGACACCGACCTCGTCGCCATCTGGGGCGACGAGACCGCCGTACCCGCCGCCTCCGCGATCCTGGAGTCCCTGCCGGCCGGCACCCGTGCCCGCGTCTGGCTGGAGGTGCCGCACGCCGGGGACGTCCAGCACGTCGACACCGAGGCCGACGTGGACCTCACCTGGCTCGTGGGCGATCAGGACTCCCCCAGGGCCGTCGACGCCGTACGCGCCGCACAACTCCCGCCCGCCGAAAGCCCGTACGTCTGGATCGCGGGCGAGTCCGGCCGGGTGAAGGAGCTGCGCCGGCACTTCGTCGGCGAGCGCGGCATCGACCGGCGGCGCGTCACCTTCGTCGGCTACTGGCGGCTGGGAATGAGCGAGGAGCAACTGCGCGAGTCCGCGTAACCGCCGTCGGAGTGACGGCGGTCACGGGAGGGGCGCGTCTCCACTCGATCAACTTAGGTTAGGCTAACCTAAGTTGAAGCCGCGGATCCGCGTCCCTCTCCCCATCCCGCACGGACCGTCCCCCCGGAGGACCCCCACATGCGCTCGCACCTGCTCAATGACCTCACCGCGGAGCACTACCGCCGCTCCGTGACCGAAGGAGTCGAGCGGGTGGCGGCCAAACTCGGCACCACCGGCCGTCCGTTCACCGGCGTCACCGTCGACGCCCTCGCCCCCCGCATCGAGCAGATCGACCTCGACCGTCCCCTGCACGACACCACCGCGGCGCTGGACGAGCTGGAGGAGGTCTACCTCCGCGACGCGGTCTACTTCCACCACCCCCGCTACCTCGCCCACCTCAACTGCCCCGTCGTCATCCCGGCGGTGCTCGGCGAGGCGGTGCTCTCCGCGGTCAACTCCTCCCTGGACACCTGGGACCAGTCGGCCGGCGGCACCCTCATCGAGCGCAGGCTCGTCGACTGGACGGCCGCCCGCATCGGCCTCGGCCCGGCCGCCGACGGCGTGTTCACCTCCGGCGGCACCCAGTCCAACCTCCAGGCCCTGCTGCTGGCCCGGGAGGAGTCGAAGCCGGGGCAGGCAGGGTGGGAGAGCGGGGTCAACCCCGGGAAACTGCGCGTCTTCGCCTCCGAGGTCAGCCACTTCAGCGTCAAGAAGTCCGCCAAACTCCTCGGCCTGGGCGCCGACAGCGTCGTGTCGATCCCCGTCGACCACGACAAGCGCATGCAGACGGTCGCGCTCGCCCATGAACTGGAGCGCTGCAGGCGGGACGGCCTGGTCCCGATGGCCGTCGTCGCCACCGCCGGCACCACCGACTTCGGCTCCATCGACCCGCTGCCCGAGATCGCCGAGCTGTGCGCGCGGCACGACGTGTGGATGCACGTGGACGCCGCCTACGGCTGCGGACTGCTCGCCTCCCGCAAGTACCGGGACCGCATCGACGGTATCGAGCGCGCCGACTCCGTGACCGTCGACTACCACAAGTCCTTCTTCCAGCCGGTGAGTTCGTCCGCCGTCCTGGTCCGCGACGCCGCCACCCTGCGGCACGCGACCTACCACGCCGAGTACCTCAACCCGCGGCGCATGGTGCACGAGCGCATCCCCAACCAGGTCGACAAGTCCCTGCAGACCACTCGCCGCTTCGACGCGCTCAAGCTGTGGATGACCCTGCGCGTCATGGGCGCCGACGGCATCGGCGAACTCTTCGACGAGGTCTGCGACCTGGCGGCCGAGGGCTGGCAGCTGCTGGCCGCCGACCCCCGCTTCGACGTCGTCGTCGAGCCCACCCTCTCCACCCTCGTCTTCCGCTGCATCCCGGCGGCCGTCACCGACCCGGCCGAGATCGACCGCGCCAACCTGTACGCCCGCAGGGCCCTGTTCGCCTCCGGCGACGCCGTGGTCGCGGGCACCAAGGTCGACGGCCGCCACTACCTGAAGTTCACCCTGCTCAACCCCGAGACGACGACGGCCGACATCGCGGCCGTCCTCGACCTGATCGCCGGCCACGCCGAGCAGTACCTGGGAGAGTCCCTTGACCGCGCGTCCTGAAGCCCCGCTCCGCACCCACGATTTCGTGGGGATCGGGCTCGGCCCCTTCAACCTCGGCCTCGCCTGCCTCACCGAGCCCGTCGCCGAACTCGACGGTGTCTTCCTGGAGTCCAAGCCCGACTTCGAGTGGCACGCGGGCATGTTTCTCGACGGCGCCCACCTGCAGACCCCGTTCATGTCGGACCTGGTCACCCTGGCGGACCCGACCTCCCCGTACTCCTTCCTCAACTACCTGAAGGAGAAGGGCAGGCTGTACTCGTTCTACATCCGCGAGAACTTCTATCCGCTGCGGGTGGAGTACGACGACTACTGCCGCTGGGCCGCCTCGAAGCTCTCCAGCATCCGCTTCGGCACGACGGTCACCGAGGTGACGTACGAGGACGAGGTGTACGTCGTCCGCACCGAGGCCGGCGAGACGTTCCGGGCCCGTCATCTGGTACTCGGCACCGGCACGGTCCCCTTCGTCCCCGAGGCCTGCCAGGATCTGGGCGGCGACGTCATCCACACCGCGCAGTACATGCACCGCAAGGCGGAGCTGCCGGCCAAGAAGTCCCTCACGATCGTCGGCAGCGGCCAGAGCGCCGCCGAGATCTACTACGAACTGCTCTCCGAGATCGACGTCCACGGCTACGAGCTCAACTGGGTCACCCGCTCCCCGCGGTTCTTCCCGCTGGAGTACACGAAGCTGACCCTGGAGTTGACCTCCCCGGACTACATCGACTACTTCCGCGCGCTGCCCGAGGAGACCCGCTACCGGCTGGAGAAGCAGCAGAAGGGCCTGTTCAAGGGCATCAACTCGGACCTGATCGACGCCATCTTCGACCTGCTCTACCAGAAGAACGTCGAGAGCGGCGACCGCCCGGTCCCCACCCGCCTGCTCACCAACTCCACGCTGACCAGCGCCCGGCACGAGGACGACGCGTACACGCTCGGCTTCCACCAGGACGAGCAGGACAAGGACTTCGAGATCCGCACCGAGGGCCTGATCCTGGCCACCGGCTACCACTACCGCCCACCGGCCTTCCTCGAACCGCTGACCGACCGCCTCCGCTTCGACGGCCACGGCCGCTTCGACGTCGCCCGCAACTACTCCATCGACACCACGGGCCGCGGCGTCTTCCTCCAGAACGCCGGCGTCCACACCCACAGCATCACGTCCCCCGACCTGGGCATGGGCCCCTACCGCAACGCGTACATCATCCGCGAACTGCTCGGCACCGAGTACTACCCGGTCGAGAAGACGATCGCGTTCCAGGAGTTCGCCGCATGACCGTCTTGAGCACCATGTTCACCTTCCGCCCCCTCGACCCCCTGAAGGACGCCGAGTTGCTGCACGGGTGGGTCACGCATCCCAAGGCGGCGTTCTGGATGATGCAGGACGCCAGGCTGGAGGATGTCGAGCGCGCCTACATGGAGATCGCGGCCGATGAGCATCATCACGCGCTGCTCGGGCTGCTCGACGGGAAGCCCGCCTTTTTGATGGAGCGGTACGACCCTGCGCACCGGGAGTTGGTGGGGCTGTACGAGCCCGAGCCGGGGGACGTCGGGATGCACTTCCTGGTGCCGGCGACCCAGGCGCCCGTGCACGGGTTCACCAGGGCCGTCATCACCGCCGTGATGGCGAGGCTCTTCGAGGACCCGGCGACGCGCCGGGTGGTCGTGGAGCCGGACGTGCGCAACAAGGCGGTGCACGCCCTCAACGCGGCCGTCGGGTTCGTGCCCGAGCGGGAGATCAGGAAGCCGGAGAAGGACGCGCTGCTGAGCTTCTGCACGCGCGAGGGGTTCGAGCGGGCGGTGGCCGCATGAGCCTCGCCGACGCCGTGGCCCATCTGTCCCCCGAGCGCTGGGAGACGGCCAACCGCCTCCTGATACGCAAGGCGCTCGCCGAGTTCGCCCACGAGCGCCTCCTCACCCCGCAGGCGGACGGGGACGCGTACGTCGTCCGCAGCGACGACGGCCGCACCCGCTACCGCTTCACCGCCGTCCGCCGCGCCCTCGACCACTGGCAGATCGACGCCGGGTCCGTCTCCCGGCACCGTGACGACACCGAACTCCCGCTGTCCGCAATGGACTTCTTCATCGAGCTGCGCCAGTCGCTGGGCCTGAGCGACGAGATCCTCCCGGTCTACCTGGAGGAGATCTCCTCCACCCTCTCCAGCACCTGCTACAAGCTCGCGAAGCCGCGGATGCCGGTGGCCGAGCTGGCGCGCGGCGGCTTCCAGGCGATCGAGACCGGGATGACCGAGGGCCATCCCTGCTTCGTCGCCAACAACGGGCGGCTCGGCTTCGGCATCCACGAGTACCGGTCGTACGCCCCGGAGACCGCGAACCCGGTCCGGCTGGTGTGGCTGGCCGCGCACCGCTCCCGGGCGGCGTTCACGGCCGGCGCGGGGATCGAGTACGAGTCCTTCGTCCGGCAGGAGCTGGGCGAGGAGACCGTCGAGCGCTTCGACGGCGTCCTGCGGGACAAGGGGCTGGACCCGGCCGACCATCTCCTCATCCCGGTCCACCCGTGGCAGTGGTGGAACAAGCTCACCGTCACCTTCGCCGCCGAGGTGGCCCGCGGGCACCTGGTCTGCCTGGGCGAGGGCGACGACGAGTACCTGGCCCAGCAGTCCATCCGGACGTTCTTCAACCGGTCGCACCCGGAGAAGCACTATGTGAAGACGGCCCTGTCCGTCCTCAACATGGGCTTCATGCGCGGGCTGTCGGCCGCCTACATGGAGGCGACCCCGGCGATCAACGACTGGCTGGCCCAGCTGATCGACAGTGACCCGGTGCTGAAGTCGACGGGCCTGTCGATCATCCGCGAGCGGGCGGCGGTCGGCTACCGGCACCTGGAGTACGAGGCGGCGACGGACCGCCACTCGCCGTACCGCAAGATGCTGGCCGCGCTGTGGCGCGAGAGCCCGGTCCCCTCCCTGCGGGAGGGCGAGTCGCTCGCCACGATGGCCTCCCTGCTCCACGTGGACCACGACGGCGCTTCCTTGGCCGGCGCGCTGATCGAGCGGTCCGGGCTGACGCCGAGGGAGTGGCTGCGGCAGTACCTGCGGGCGTACTACACGCCTCTCCTGCACAGCTTCTACGCCTACGACCTGGCCTACATGCCGCACGGCGAGAACGTGATCCTGGTCCTGAAGGACGGCGTGGTGCGACGCGCGATCTACAAGGACATCGCCGAGGAGATCGTGGTCATGGACGCGGACGCGGCGCTCCCGCCCGAGGTGCGGCGCGTGCGGGCCGAGGTCCCGGAGGACATGAAGCTGCTGTCGATCTTCACGGACGTCTTCGACTGCTTCTTCCGCTTCCTCGCCTCGATCCTGGCCGAGGAGGACATCCTGGCCGAGGACGCGTTCTGGGGCACGGTCGCGGAGGTCACCCGGGAGTACCAGGAGTCGGCGCCCGAACTCACCGACCGGTTCCGGCAGTACGACATGTTCGCGCCCGAGTTCGCGCTGTCCTGCCTCAATCGGCTCCAGCTGCGCGACAACCGGCAGATGGTGGACCTGGCGGATCCGTCCGGCGCGCTCCAGCTCGTCGGGAACCTGAGGAACCCCCTCGCGGGGCTCTGACCCGGTCGACGGTCGTCCACGGACGGACGGGCACCCCGGAGTACGGTCCTCCGGGGTGCCCGTCAGCCTTCGGTCAACGCGTCGGCCAGGGAACCTGGGGCGACTTGTAGTAGGTCATGCCGAGCGCGTCCCACCGGGGACCCTGTGCGGCCAGCCGCACCCGGTAGGCGTTCCAGTCGTGCGTGGCCGCCGGCGACCAGCCGAGTTCGGCCACGCCCGGGAGCCGGGGGAAGGCCATGTACTCGATGTCGGCGGACCGGGTGATGGTCTCGGTCCACAGCGGGGCCTCCACGCCCCGGACGGCCGAGGCCGGAACGCCCGGCAGATAGGCGCCGGGGTCCCAGTCGTAGGACCGCTTCACCTCGACCAGTCCGGCCCAGTCCTGGCCCAGGGGCGTGTCGGCCGTGTACTTCATGTCGAGGTAGACGCGGTCGGCCGGGGACAGGACCAGCCCGGTGCCGTTGCGCGCGGCCTGGGCGACCTGGGCCTTCTCCTCGGCGCTCGTGTCGTCCAGGCCCCAGTACTGGGCGAGTGCCCCCTTGGCGGGGGTGGCGCCGGTCAGCTGGTGCCAGCCGATCACCGTCTTGCCGTACTTGGCGACGATCGGCTGCACCCGGTTCATGAACGTCACGTAGTCGGCATGGCTGGTGGAGTGCGCCTCGTCGCCGCCGATGTGGAGGTAGCGGCCGGGGGTGAGCTCGGCCAGCTCGCGTACGACGTCGTCCACGAAGTCGTACGTGACCTGCTTCGGCACGCACAGCGAGCTGAAGCCGACGTCGGTGCCGGTGTAGAGCGGGGGTGCGACCCCGTCGCAGTTCAGTTCGGCGTACGAGGCGAGGGCCGCGTTGGTGTGGCCGGGCATGTCGATCTCAGGGACGACCTCCAGGTAGCGGGAGGCGGCGTAGCGGACGATCTCCTGGTAGTCGGCCTTGGTGTAGTAGCCGCCCCGGCCGCCGCCGACCTGGGTGGAGCCGCCGTAGGTGGCCAGGCGCGGCCAGGAGTCGATCGCGATGCGCCAGCCCTGGTCGTCGCCGAGGTGCAGGTGCAGTTCGTTGATCTTGTAGAGGGCCAGCTGGTCGATGTACCGCTTGACCTGGTCCACGGTGAAGAAGTGCCGGGAGACGTCGAGCATCGCGCCCCGGTAGGGGAAGCGGGGGGCGTCCTGGACGGTGCCGCCCGTGACCGGCCAGGGGCCGGGCTGTACGGACTTCTTCTCCACGGCGGCGGGCAGCAGCTGGCGCAGGGTCTGCACGCCGTGGAAGAGACCGGCGGGTGCGCTCGCGGTGATGGTGACGCCGCCGCGGCCGCTGTCGAGCCGGTAGCCCTCGGCGCCGAACGTCGTGGCGGCGAGCCGGAGTTGGATGCCGCCGCTGCCCTTGTCGGTGACCGGCAGCGGGTAGCCGGTGGACGGCCGCAGGAGGCCGGCCAGGTACTCGCCGACGCGGCGGGCCTCGCCGGTGCCGCTGACGCGGATGGAGGTGTCGCGGGTGATGCGGTAGGGGGATCCGCCCGGGGTGACCGACGCGGGTGCCGGTACCACCCGGTCGAGCGGGGTCGCGGTCGCCTTGGCGGGTGCCGTCGTGGCGCCGACGGTGAAGACGCCCGCGGCCGCCAGGAGGAGCAGGGACCCGAGGATGCGTGCCGTACGGGGAGTCGTGCTGTGGTGCCGTCTCACATGCGCTCCCTTCAGGATTGGTAGAGACCACTCTCCCGCAGATCCGGTGAAACAATCCCCCCATGGCGGAAATCATCCAGAAGGACGGCACGTGGGCGTTCGACGCCGACGCCCTGCGACTGACCCCCGGACGGGACAAGAACGTCAGCCTCCTCCGCAAGACGCTGGGTGAACTGGTCGTCCCGCTGGGCGCTTTGGCCGGGATCTCGTTCGAGCAGGGCAAGAGGTCGGGGCGGCTTCGACTGCGGCTGCGCGACGGCGCCGACCCGCTGCTGCAGGCGACCGGGGGCCGGCTCACCGAGCCACACGACCCCTACCAGCTGACCGTCGAGTCCGACCGCTACGGCGTCGCCGAGTACTTCGTGGACGAGGTCCGCAACGCCCTGCTGCTGGACGAGGTTCCGGCCGACCCGGTGCCCGGGTACCTGCTGCCCGGCCCGTCCGTCCCGCTGTCCGTCTCCGCCGGGGACGGCACGGCGGGCTTCGACGGCGAGCACGTGCGCCTGGAGTGGAACTGGAAGACGGAGGACGCCAAGGCCGCCGCCGGGGCCCGCTCGCTGGACGTCACGGAGATCACGGGCGTGGAGTGGCAGCCGGCCGCCGGGCTGGAGAACGGCCACCTGCGCTTCACGGTGCGCGGCGCGCCCAGCAAGGCGCCGCCGAAGTACGACCCCAACGCGGTCGAGCTGTGGGGCTTCAAGAAGGACCCGCTGATGGCGCTGGTGGCGGCGGCCGTGCAGGCGCGGCTGCCGCATCCGTCGGGCGCCGCCGTGGCCGACGTACGACCCGAGCTGCCCGAGCTCCCGGCGCAGCGGTCCGCGCCCCCGGCCGAGGACGACCACGACGCGCTGCTGCGGCGGCTGCGGGAGCTGGGCGAGCTGCACCGCACGGGCGTGCTGACCGACGAGGAGTTCACGCTGGCCAAGCAGGCGGTCCTCAAGCGGATGTGAGGACCGCCGGCCCGGCGTGGGCGCCGCCGGGGCTACTTCGCCCGGCGGGCCACCGTGAAGTGGTCGATGCGGTCGCCGCTCTCGGCGATGCCCTGGACCTTCAGGGTGGTGTAGTGGCCCTTCGGCGCGGGGGTGACGTCCACGCGCAGGAAGGAGTAGTTCAGGTAGCGGACGCGGGACCAGGTGACGGTCTCGTTCTGCTTGCCGTCCTTGAGGTTGATGAACGAGGCGACGGAGTCGACCTCGTGCTCGTGGCCCTCGTAGGAGTCCGGGGCGCTGAAGGCGTACAGGCTGCGGCCGGCCGCGCCCGCCGTGACGTACACCACGCCCTCGGTCTCCGAGTACGCCGTGCCGCCGATCGGCAGCTTCTTGGTGACCTCGTTGCCCTTGATGACGTCGGTGCGCTCGTACTGGTGGTTGTGGCCGTTGATGACCAGGTCCACCTGGTACTTGTCGAACAGCGGCACCCACTCCTGGCGCACGCCCCCCTCCGAGGCGTGTGCGGTGGAGGTGCAGTAGGCGCAGTGGTGGAAGAAGACGATGACGAAGTCGATGTCCTTCGAGGCGCGGAACTTCTTGAGCTGCCCCTCGAACCATGTCGTCTGGGTTCCGCCGGAGATGCCCAGGTTTGCCGGGATCTCGAAGGAGACGTCGTTGGGGTCCAGCGAGATGACCGCCGTGTTGCCGTAGACGAAGGAGTAGACGCCCGGCAGGTTCTTCGGGTCCGGACCGTTGTCCGGGAGCGTCCAGCGGGCCTCCTCGCCGCCGTAGCCGTTGGGCGAGTACCAGGCCTCCATGTCGTGGTTGCCGTAGCTGACCATCCACGGGATCTGCTTGGCGACCGACTCGGTCTGGTACAGGAACTGGTCCCAGGTGCGCGAGTCGAAGCCGGTGTCGGTGGTCTTGCCCTGGCCGGCCGGGTCGCCGTAGGCGATGTCACCGGCGTGCAGGTGGAAGGCCGGGTTCTGGCCGAGGATCAGGCTGTCGTTGGCCAGGGCGTGGTAGCTGACACCCTGGTCGCCGAAGGCCGTGAAGGTGAACGGCGCCTTGTGGGCGGGGGCGGTGGTGAAGGTGCCCACCGTGCCGGCGAGGTGCGGCTGAGCCGGGTCGAAGCCCTGGTGGCCGACGCCGTAGTAGTAGGTCTTACCGGGGCGCAGGTGCGTGAGCTGGGCGTGCAGGTAGTACTGCGTGTGGTCGCCGCTCGCGCCGACGCCGGCCGGGGTGTAGAGGGTGCGGACCTCGGCCTCGATCTTGCGGGACAGGTCCCAGGGGTGGGCGCCGATGCGGATGAAGGGCTTCTTGACGGCGACCGGGACCTGCCACGAGACCGTCATCTCGGTGCGCGGGTCGTTGCCGTAGGCGAGGTGGCGGCCGAAGGGGGCGACCAGGGCGCCGTCGACGCTCTCGGTGGCCGGGGCGGTGGCCTGGGTCGGGACGGCGGCCTGGGCAGTGCCGCCCTGCACGAACGCGCCACCCGTGACGGCGCCCAGCGTGACGGCGCCACCCCTGATCATCGTGCGCCGCGAGAATCTGGCGCGCAGGTACTCATGCTGCTCGGCCATGCTCATGCGCGCGGCCAGCTTCTCGGGTACTCCCATGCGAGGAATGTCCATGGCGTCTGAAACTCGTGGCTCAGGGCGACGAGACGCAAGACACAGGATGGACAGATCACGAACAGGGGTCCATGAGGGATTCAATGTTCGACCAAAGCTTTTCCAGAAGCCCGTGCCCGGAATCGGGCAGGATTCTTGCGAATATCGCGCCGGTACCTCAGGATCTACCGGGTGCACGATGAACTGGTTGATCACCTCACGCGATCCACGCCCCTCAACCGGGGCGAGGCGCTGCGTGTCATCCAGGACGTGCTCGCGTTCTTCGACGAGACGACCGAGGACTACGTCCGTCGCCGCCACCGCGAGCTCCAGGCCCAGGGCCTGGTGAACGCGACGATCTTCGACAGGATCGAGGCGGACCTGAAATACCGCGCGGTGGCGCCGCCGGAGCTGACGCTCAGGCAGCTGCGCCGCATGGTCTACGGCTGAGACGCCAGGCTGAGAGATACCTATACATGTGCGGAATTGTCGGATACATCGGGAAGCGTGACGTCGCGCCGCTGCTCCTGGAAGGCCTGCAGCGCCTGGAGTACCGCGGATACGACTCCGCGGGCATCGTCGTCACCTCCCCGAAGACGGCCGGCCTGAAGATGGTCAAGGCCAAGGGCCGGGTGCGCGACCTGGAGGCCAAGGTCCCGGCGCGCTTCAAGGGCACCACCGGCATCGCCCACACCCGCTGGGCCACCCACGGCGCCCCGTCCGACGTGAACGCCCACCCGCACATGTCGGCCGACCAGAAGGTCGCCGTCGTGCACAACGGCATCATCGACAACGCCTCCGACCTCCGCCGCAAACTGGAGGCGGACGGCGTCGAGTTCCTCTCGGAGACCGACACCGAGGTCCTCACCCACCTGATCGCCCGCTCCCAGGCTCAGACGCTGGAGGAGAAGGTCCGCCAGGCGCTCCGGCTCGTCGAGGGCACCTACGGCATCGCCGTGATGCACGCCGACTTCTCCGACCGCATCGTGGTGGCGCGAAACGGCTCCCCGGTCGTCCTCGGCATCGGCGAGAAGGAGATGTTCGTCGCCTCGGACATCGCCGCGCTGGTCACCCACACCCGCCAGATAGTCACCCTCGACGACGGCGAGATGGCCACCCTCAAGGCCGACGACTTCCGCACGTACACCACCGAGGGCACCCGGACGACGGCCGAGCCGACCACCGTGGAGTGGGAGGCGGCGTCGTATGACATGGGCGGCCACGACACGTACATGCACAAGGAGATCCACGAGCAGGCCGACGCCGTGGACCGCGTGCTGCGCGGCCGCATCGACGACCGCTTCTCCACCGTGCACCTCGGCGGCCTGAACCTGGACGCCCGCGAGGCGCGCAAGATCCGCCGCGTGAAGATCCTCGGCTGCGGCACCTCGTACCACGCGGGCATGATCGGCGCCCAGATGATCGAGGAGCTGGCCCGCATCCCCGCCGACGCCGAGCCGGCCTCCGAGTTCCGCTACCGCAACGCGGTCGTGGACCCCGACACGCTGTACGTCGCGGTCTCCCAGTCCGGTGAGACGTACGACGTGCTGGCCGCCGTGCAGGAGCTGAAGCGCAAGGGCGCGCGGGTCCTCGGCGTGGTCAACGTGGTCGGTTCCGCGATCGCCCGCGAGGCGGACGGCGGCATCTACGTGCACGCCGGGCCCGAGGTGTGCGTGGTGTCCACCAAGTGCTTCACGAACACGACGGTCGCCTTCGCGCTGCTCGCCCTGCACCTCGGCCGCACCCGTGACCTCTCGGTGCGCGACGGCAAGCGGATCATCGAGGGCCTGCGCCGGCTGCCCGCGCAGATCACCGAGATCCTGGAGCAGGAGGACGAGGTCAAGAAGCTGGCCGAGCAGTACGCCGAGGCCCGCTCGATGCTCTTCATCGGCCGCGTCCGGGGCTACCCGGTGGCCCGTGAGGCCTCCCTCAAGCTCAAGGAGGTCTCCTACATCCACGCCGAGGCCTACCCGGCCTCCGAGCTCAAGCACGGCCCGCTGGCGCTGATCGAGCCCGCCCTGCCGACCGTGGCGATCGTCCCCGACGACGACCTGCTGGAGAAGAACCGCGCCGCCCTGGAGGAGATCAAGGCCCGCAGCGGCCAGATCCTCGCGGTGGCGCACCAGCCGCAGGAGAAGGCCGACCAGACGATCGTCGTCCCGAAGAACGAGGACGAGCTGGACCCGATCCTGATGGGCATCCCGCTCCAACTCCTCGCTTACCACACGGCCAAGGCCCTGGGCCGCGACATCGACAAGCCGCGCAACCTGGCCAAGTCGGTGACGGTGGAGTAGAAAATCCCCGCGACGGCGGCAGCGACAATTGAGCAACCCCTGCGGCGAGCGACCACGTCCGCGAAAGCGGCGCCGGTTTAGGCGCACAAAGGGGAACGGACCCCCGCGTGTGCCACCAGCCACGGGGGGTCCGCTCATATCCACCGGGGCTGCCCAACTCCCCGGCATCGCTGCCGTTTCAGCCGGTGGCCGTCACCCCCCGGCCGGCAGCGCGTCGCGGAAGGGCCGTGGGCCAGTGGGCGAGGGCCGCGGTGGCGCCGTACCAGGCGACCGCTCCGGCGGCGACGGCGCACCAGCCGCCGACCTTGGTCAGGCTGCCGCTGTCCGCGAAACGGGCGACGGCGAGCAGGAGCATGGACACGAACAGCAGTCCGTAGGTGCCCTGGACGAGCCTGTCGCCGCCGGCCACGGTCAACGACAGCGCCACGAGGGCGAACAGGAGCAGGAAGAGTCCGGCGGCGTTGTCCGACATCTGGTTCCCGGCCGAGACCGCCCAGGTGAACCAGAGGGCGCCGAGCGCCGAGAAGGCCGTACCGGTGGCCGAGTCGCGGTCACGGAGGGCCAGCAGGCCGGCGACGAACAGTGCGACGCCGCCGACGTAGTGGGCAAGGGATACGGCGTCTGCCGCCGTCACGCCGTCGATCACATCGGTGTTGCCGAGTCCGAACGCCAACAGGGTGATACCCAGGGCGAGTCGGCCGACGGTCGTGGTAGTGCTTCCCGCAGAGACGTCGTTGTCCACGGCGGGCTCCCTTCATGCATGTGCAGGTGCGCGGTGACCGATATATGCCCTTCACAAGGGCACAAACACATCTACGCGTGAGTAGATTTAACCGGTCCGCAAAGGGAGTTGACCGTGCGTGAGAGGGCTACGGGATGACCACCACGGGCCGCCGGGCCCGCTTGGCGAGCCGCCCCGCGACGGATCCGAAGATGCGCCCGACGATCCCGTGGGTGGACCCCACGACGATCGCGTCGGCCTCGTACTCCTTGCCCACCTCTTCGAGCTCGTGGCAGATGTCACCGCCGCGCTCGACGAGGATCCAGGGCACCTCCGCCAGATAGTCGGCGCAGGCGAGTTCCAGGCCCAGCACCTCGGTGCGGTGGTCCGGCACGTCGACGAAGACGGGTGGCTCGCACCCCGCCCACACCGTGGTCGGCAGCCGGTTGGCGACGTGGACGATGATCAGGCCCGAGCGGGAGCGATGCGCCATGCCGATCGCGTAGGCGAGGGCGCGCTCGCTGGACGTCGAGCCGTCGAAGCCGACGACGACGCCGTGCTTGAAGGCGGGATCGCAGGAGGGACGTGACTCTTCCGCCGCCAGGGGGTCGGCCGCCGTGTGGTCGGCGACCGGCCGCTTGCGGTCCGCGGGTTCGAAGAATTCGTGACCGGCCATGAGTGTCTCGGCGTTGTGATCCTCGTGGGTGGGACGGCAATGTGCGCGGAGCTGTGTCCGGGAAACATCTTCCCGACCCCATACCCCCAAGGGTACGGCGGCACGCCTCCTTCGCCCAGAGCCCTCACATTCCCCCGGATTCCGGGTCGCTCGAACCGGGGGACCCCATCGCGGGGTTCCAGGGAGCATGCACGAGGGGGCGCCCGTAACGCAATGGTTGCTGCCCCGTACAGGCGGTTTGCACGTGATTCAACAACGCGTGGGCCTGCCTGCGGTGACCGACCGATCGAACACGCGTTGATCCGGGGTGAGCCACCGCGACAGGGAGTACGTGATGTCCGGACCCCGACACACCACCGAGCGGCGTTCCGCGCCGGACACCGTCAGCGACGTGGTCCGCTGGGCGGCTTTCAGCTGCGTCCTCGTCCCGGTCGTCCTGCTCTGGTACGGCACCTCGCTGGCCGGCGCCGCGGGGACCGCGTTCGGCCTGGCCGCCGTCACGGGAGTGTGCCGGATTCTCCTGCGCCACTCCGAACGCTGCGCCACGCAAAGAGGCGGACGTCACACCAAGGGCAATACACCGGTCGACTGACCGGTTTCCGCGCACACGGACGCTTCTTTTCAGCCAACTTCTGGACAGTGTGCAAGAGGGCACCCAACCACCCCCCAACCCCCGTTCCACCTGCACGGAAAGGGTCCAGGCGGCCCTGCGCACCCTACGCGGTTTAGCCACCGCGACAAGGCGCACTTCCCCGCACGGCCCACGAGTGCAACGCTTCGTGATCGAATGCTTCACGCCAAGTTGTCATGTCGACTTTGTACCGAGTGTCGATCTGGTCATCGCGACAACGCGGGACCCAGTAGATTCGATCTTGACTGTCTTACGGCGGGGGACTCGTGCAGGACCAAGGGGAAACGTGCAGGAGCGACACAACCGAGGAGCCGCGACCACCGAGGGGGGCTTAGCAGGATGAGCCACGACTCCACTGCCGCGCCGGAAGCCGCGGCCCGGAAGCTTTCCGGGCGACGCCGCAAGGAGATCGTCGCGGTGCTGCTGTTCAGCGGCGGCCCCATCTTCGAGAGTTCCATACCACTCTCGGTGTTCGGCATCGATCGCCAGGACGCCGGGGTGCCGCGCTACCGCCTGCTGGTGGCGGCCGGCGAGGAAGGCCCACTGCGGACCACAGGGGGCATGGAACTCACCGCGCCGCATGGCCTGGAGGCGATCTCGCGGGCGGGCACCGTCGTGGTGCCGGCCTGGCGGTCGATCACCTCGCCACCGCCCGAGGACGCGCTCGACGCGCTGCGCCGGGCGCACGAGGAGGGGGCGCGCATCGTCGGACTGTGCACCGGCGCCTTCGTCCTCGCGGCGGCGGGCCTGCTGGACGGCCGGCCCGCGACCACGCACTGGATGTACGCACCGACGCTGGCCAAGCGCTACCCGTCGGTGCACGTCGATCCGAGAGAGCTGTTCGTCGACGACGGGGACGTCCTCACGTCGGCGGGTACGGCGGCCGGGATCGACCTGTGTCTGCACATCGTGCGGACGGACCACGGCAACGAGGCGGCCGGCGCGCTCGCCCGTCGCCTGGTGGTCCCGCCGCGCCGGTCCGGCGGCCAGGAGCGCTACCTCGATCGGTCTTTACCGGAGGAGATCGGCGCCGACCCGCTCGCCGAGGTCGTCGCCTGGGCGCTGGAGCATCTGCACGAGCAGTTCGACGTGGAGACGCTGGCGGCACGCGCCTACATGAGCCGGCGGACCTTCGACCGCCGCTTCCGCTCGCTCACCGGGAGCGCTCCCCTGCAGTGGCTGATCACCCAGCGGGTGCTGCAGGCGCAGCGACTGCTGGAGACGTCGGACTACTCGGTGGACGAGGTGGCGGGCCGGTGCGGATTCCGTTCGCCGGTGGCCCTGCGCGGCCACTTCCGCCGCCAGTTGGGCTCGTCCCCGGCGGCCTACCGCGCCGCCTACCGGGCGCGGCGGCCGCAGGCCGACCGGCACAGCGACCCGGAGTCCGCGGCGTCCATGGCCGGTGCGCCCGGACTGCCGCCGGGGCCGATGGGTCCACCGCCCGCCATGCTGCATCCGGAGAGCCCGGTGCCGATGCAGACACGACGTACGGCCACGCTGGGCCTCTCGCCGAGCCTGCCGGGGCCGCGCACCGCTAGCTGAGCGAAGAACGAAGAACACCGCAGAACACCGCAGAACACCGAAAAGGGGGTCCAGGGCTGAGCCCCGGACCCCCTTTTCTGTACCCGTCCGCGTGGGTCGGGAAATCGACCGCCGTCCGGGGGCTCCGCTCCGGGCGGCAGCGCGCCGTAAGGTTAGACACATGAACGATCGCATGGTGTGGATCGACTGCGAGATGACCGGTCTCTCGCTGTCCGACGACGCTCTCATCGAGGTGGCCGCGCTGGTCACCGACTCCGAGCTGAACGTGCTGGGCGAAGGGGTGGACATCGTCGTCCGTCCCCCGGACTCGGCACTGGAGACGATGCCGGAGGTGGTGCGTCGGATGCACACCGCGTCCGGACTGCTCGACGAACTGGCCGGCGGTACGACGCTGGCCGACGCCGAGGCGCAGGTCCTGGCGTATGTCCGGGAGTGGGTGAAGGAACCCGGCAAGGCCCCGCTGTGCGGCAACTCCGTGGGCACCGACCGCGGCTTCCTGCTGCGGGACATGCCGACCCTGGAGGACTACCTCCACTACCGGATCGTCGACGTCTCCAGCATCAAGGAGCTCGCCCGGCGCTGGTACCCGCGCGCCTACTTCAACAGCCCCGAGAAGAACGGCAACCACCGCGCCCTCGCCGACATCCGCGAGTCGATCGCGGAATTGAGGTACTACCGCGAGGCCATCTTCGTACCGGAGCCGGGCCCTGACTCGGACACCGCGAAGACGATCGCCGCCAAGCACGTCCTGCCTGCTCAGCAGGCGTGACGGCAGCCCGCGCGGGGCTCCGGGAAAAGCCGTGCGCGAGCACCCCTTCGGACCCTGTACACTTTTTCTCGGCCGGTCGGGGAAACCACGCAACCGAACCGCCGGTCGTGGTGGGTGTAGCTCAGCTGGTAGAGCACCTGGTTGTGGTCCAGGATGCCGCGGGTTCGAGTCCCGTCACTCACCCTGAGTAATCAGCCGGTGACCCAGTCGAAAGACAGGGTCACCGGCTGATTCGTTTTCCGGGCCTACGCCCCTGCCCATCCGGGTGCGCCTTCGGGGCTCGCGTCCGAGACCCGAAGCACCGAGGCGCGGCGACGCCTAGGACGACGTACGCGCCACCAGCTCCGCGGGCAGCACCAGGTGCCGTCGCTCCAGCCCCCGGGACGCGGCCGGGCGGCGGTCGGCGATCTCCGCCAGCAACAGGTCGATCATCGCGCGGCCCATCTCCTCTATGGGCTGGCGGACGCTGGTGAGCGGCGGGTCCATGTGGCGGGCGATGGCCGAGTCGTCGAACCCGACCAGGGCCACGTCGTCGGGGATGCGGCGGCCCGCCTCGCGCAGCACCTGGCGGGCGCCGGCCGCGGTGACGTCCGAGCCGGCGAAGACCGCGTCCAGGTCGGGGCGACGGGCCAGCAGCTCCGTCATCGCTCGCCGTCCGCCCTCCTCGGTGAAGTCACCGGACTCGATGAGGAGTTCGTCCACCTCGTGGCCCGCGTCGCGCAAGGCGTCGCGGTAGCCGGCGACGCGCCGCTGGGCGCCGTACACGTCGAGGCGCCCGGTGATGTGGGCGATCCTGCGGCGGCCGCGGGAGAGCAGGTGCTCGACCGCCGAGCGGCCGCCGCCGTAGTTGTCCGAGTCGACCGAGGTCAGCGTCTCCGCCGCCGAGCGGGGGCCGCTGATCACGGCCGGGATCTCCAGCTGGGCGAGCAGGTCGGGGAGCGGGTCGTCCGCGTGGACCGAGACCAGCAGGACGCCGTCCACCCGGTGCGCGGCCAGGTACTGGGCGAGCCGCTGCCGCTCCCGGTCGCTGCCCGCGAAGATCAGCAGCAACTGCATCTCGGTGTCGGAGAGTTCCGCGCCGACACCGCGCAGCATGTCCGAGAAGTACGGCTCCGCGAAGAAGCGGGTCTCCGGCTCGGGGACGACCAGGGCGATCGCGTCCGTGCGGTTGGCGGCCAGGGCGCGGGCCGCGGTGTTGGGCACGTAGCCGAGCTCGGCGACCGCCGCCTCGACGGCCGCGCGGGTCGCCTCGCTGACCCGGGGCGAGCCGTTGATCACCCGGGAGACCGTGCCGCGGCCGACGCCGGCCCGGGCGGCGACCTCTTCGAGGGTCGGCCGACCACCACCGCGCCCCCGCGTTCCGTGGCTTGCCATGGGCCCCGCCTCCCTCGACCGTTCATGTGGCTGGCCTGGAATCTAACAGTCGCACCGAGACGGTGATCGCCGCTCGGGCGCCCCACCCGGGTCGGCTAACGGGCCGATAACTGAACGCATCTCGCCGCGCTCACTCCCTTGACACCCCCGCGGGAAGCGGCGACTCTTCAACACATCACTTGTGGGAGCGCTCCCACAGTACCTGACACATACACATCCCGCACGTTCCCCGCCCGAGCCGCAGCGAGTACGAACGGGCCCAACCAGTGCAGTTGGCCGGGGGGTCGGCACGTCAGGCAACAGGAGGACGCAATGCGCACGAGCACCCGCCGGTCCCACAGGCTGGTGGCCTTCGCGGCCGTCGCCGCGCTGGCCACGGGACTGCTGGCCGGCTGCGCCAACGACTCGGACGACGGCTCGTCCAAGTCGGACGGCGGCGGCAACGGCAGTGGCAAGGGCAAGACCACGTTGACCATCGGGACCTTCGGCGTCTTCGGCTACAAGCAGGCCGGCCTCTACGACGAGTACATGAAGCTGCACCCGGACATCAACATCAAGGAGAACGTCACCACCCGTACAGACGTGTACTGGCCGAAGGTGCTCACCCGGCTGCAGGCCGGCTCCGGCACCGACGACATCCAGGCCATCGAGGTCGGCAACATCACCGAGGCCGTGCAGACGCAGGGCGGCAAGTTCGTCGACCTCGGCAAGGACGTCGACAAGTCCCAGTGGCTGGACTGGAAGAACGCCCAGGCCACCACGAAGGACGGCAAGCTGATCGGGCTCGGCACGGACGTCGGCCCGATGGCCATCTGCTACCGCAAGGACCTGTTCAAGAAGGCCGGCCTGGAGACGGACCGGACCAAGCTCGCCGCGCAGTGGAAGGGCGACTGGGCCAAGTACGTCGACCTGGGCAAGGAGTACATGAAGAAGGCGCCCAAGGGCACCAAGTTCGTGGACTCGGCCTCCTCCGTCTACAACGCGGCCCTCGGCGGCGGCAGCGAGCGGTACTACGACAAGGACGGCAACGTCATCTGGGACAAGTCCGACGGCGTGAAGAAGGCCTGGGACGTCGCGATGACCGTGGCGACCAGCGACATGTCGGCGAAGCTGAAGCAGTTCGACAAGCCCTGGGACCAGGGCTACGCCAACGGCACCTTCGCGTCGGTGGCCTGCCCGGCCTGGATGATCGGCTACATCGAGCAGAAGTCCGGTGATTCCGGCAAGGGCAACTGGGACGTGGCGGCGGCGCCGACCGCGGCCAACTGGGGCGGCTCCTTCCTCGGCGTGCCGACGGCGGGCAAGCACCAGAAGGAGGCCGTCGAACTGGCCAAGTGGCTGACCGCCCCCGAGCAGCAGGCCAAGGTCTTCGCCAAGCAGGCCAGCTTCCCGTCGACCCCGTCGGCGTACACGAGCCTGAAGCCGGCGGCGGACACCACGGCGTACTTCTCCGACGCGCCGATCACGCAGATCTTCGCCGACTCGGCCAAGACCATCCCGGTCCAGTACTTCGGCATCAAGGACCAGCCGATCAACACCGCGCTCACCGACGTGGGCATCCTCCAGGTCGAGCAGAAGGGCAAGAGCCCCTCGGACGGCTGGAACGCGGCCGGTAAGGAGATCAAGGACGTGCTCGGCCAGTGACCAACCCCAAGCAGGCTCTCGCGCAGCCCGCGTCGAGCCCTGACGCCGCGTCCGGCAAGCAGCCGGGCGCGGCCCCGGGCGCGGACGGTCGCGGTGCGCCGGCCGGCGCCGACTCCTGGCGCAGCCGGCTCTACCGCTGGGACATGAAGGCGTCGCCGTACGCGTTCATCGCCCCCTTCTTCCTGCTCTTCGGGGCCTTCTCACTGGTCCCGCTGCTGTACACGGCCTGGTACTCGCTGCACGACGTGCAGCTGTCCGCGCTGGACCACCAGACCTGGGCGGGCCTGGACAACTACAAGAACCTGTTGTCCTCGGACTTCTTCTGGAACGCCCTCGGCAACACCTTCACCATCGGCGTGATCTCGACCGTGCCGCAGCTGATGGCGGCGCTCGGGCTCGCGCACCTGCTCAACTACCGGCTGCGCGGCTCCACCGTGTGGCGGGTCGTGATGCTCACCCCGTACGCCACCTCGGTGGCGGCGGCGACTCTGGTGTTCACGCTGCTGTACTCCTGGGACGGCGGCATGATCAACTGGATCCTGCACTTCTTCGGCGTGGATCCGGTCAACTGGCGGGAATCCGACTGGGGTTCGCAGTTCGCGGTGTCCTCCATCGTGATCTGGCGGTGGACCGGCTACAACGCGCTGATCTACCTCGCGGCGATGCAGGCGATCCCGACCGACCTGTACGAGTCGGCGGCGATCGACGGCGCCAACCGCTGGCAGCAGTTCCGGCACGTGACGATCCCGCAGCTGCGGCCGACGATCCTGTTCACGGTGGTCGTCTCCACCATCGGCGCGACCCAGCTCTTCGGCGAGCCCCTGCTGTTCGGCGGGGTCAGCGGCTCGAAGGGCGGCTCGGAGCACCAGTACCAGACGCTCGGCCTGTACATGTACGACCAGGGCTGGATCATCGGCAACCTCGGCAAGGCGTCCGCGATCGCCTGGTCGATGTTCCTGATCCTGCTGGTCGTCGCCGCGGTCAATCTGCTGCTCAACCGACGGCTGAGGAAGTCCCAATGACCACCAGTGAACTGACCCTGCCCACGACGGCCGAGGCCGGGCCGAGGCGCCGCCGGATGCTGGGCGCGGGCAAGCAGCTGAACGCGGGCCCGGTCACCTATGTCGTGCTGACCGTCTTCGCGCTGGTCTCGCTGGCGCCCCTGGTGTGGACGGCGGTCGCGGCCTCGCGCACCGACCGGCGGCTGGCGCAGACCCCGCCGCCGCTGTGGTTCGGCGGGAACCTGTTCAGGAACCTCCAGTCCGCGTGGGACGAGGCCGGTCTCGGCACCGCGATGCTCAACTCCACCTTCGTCGCGGGCATGATCACGGTCAGTACGGTCCTGTTCTCGACGCTGGCCGGGTTCGCCTTCGCCAAGCTGCGGTTCCGGTTCTCGAACGTCCTGCTGCTGCTGACGATCGGCACGATGATGATCCCGCCGCAGCTGGCCGTCGTACCGCTGTATCTGTGGATGTCCGACCTCGGCTGGTCCAACCAGCTGCAGACGGTCATCCTGCCCAGCCTGGTGACCGCGTTCGGCACGTTCTTCATGCGGCAGTACCTGGTGCAGGCGCTGCCGACCGAGCTGATCGAGGCGGCCCGGGTGGATGGGGCGAGCAGTCTGCGGATCGTGTGGCACGTGGTGTTCCCGGCGGCGCGGCCGGCGATGGCCGTGCTCGGCCTGCTGACCTTCGTGTTCGCCTGGAACGACTTCCTGTGGCCGATCATCGCCCTGAACCAGCAGAACCCGACCGTGCAGGTCGCGCTGAACTCGCTCGGCACCGGCTATGTGCCGGACCAGGCGGTGATCATGGCGGGCGCGCTGCTGGGCACGCTGCCACTGCTCGTCGCCTTCCTCCTGTTCGGCAAGCAGATCGTGGGCGGGATCATGCAGGGCGCGGTCAAGGGCTGACCCGCGTCCCAGGCCTCCAGGGGGGCCGAACCACCGCCACCTCGGCCCCCTCTTCCTTCTCCTCTTCCTTCTCCTCCTTCCCCTCTTCCTTCTCCTCTTCCTTCTCCTCCTTCCTCTCCCCCCTCCCCATTCGCCCGTCGGTCTCCACGGCCGATCTCCCATGGGAGCGCTTCCATGTCTGAACCCGTTACCCCCGTGACCTTTCCTCCCGCCTTCCTCTGGGGCGCCGCGACCTCCGCGTACCAGATCGAGGGAGCGGTACGGGAGGACGGCCGTACCCCCTCGATCTGGGACACCTTCAGTCATACGCCGGGGAAGACGGCCGGTGGCGAGTCCGGTGACATCGCTGTCGACCACTACCACCGCTACCGCGAGGACGTGGCGCTGATGGCGGAGCTGGGCCTGACCGCGTACCGGTTCTCCGTCTCCTGGTCCCGGGTGCAGCCGACGGGGCGGGGCCCGGCGGTCCAGGTGGGCCTGGACTTCTACCGGCGGTTGGTCGACGAGTTGCTCGCGCACGGCATCCAGCCCGCGATCACCCTCTACCACTGGGACCTGCCGCAGGAGCTGGAGGACGCGGGCGGCTGGCCGGAGCGGGACACGGCGCTGCGCTTCGCCGAGTACGCGCGGATCGTGGGTGAGGCCCTCGGCGACCGGGTGGAGCAGTGGATCACGCTCAACGAGCCGTGGTGCAGCGCCTTTCTGGGGTACGGCTCGGGGGTGCACGCTCCGGGACGTACGGAGCCGGAGGCGTCGCTGCGGGCGGCCCATCACCTGAACCTGGCCCACGGGCTGGGTGCTTCGGCCCTGCGCTCGGTGATGCCGGCCCGCAACTCGGTCGCGGTGAGCCTCAACTCCTCGGTGGTGCGCACGGTGTCGCGGGACCCGGCGGACCTCGCGGCGGCACGGAAGATCGACGACCTGGCCAACGGGGTCTTCCACGGGCCGATGCTGCACGGCGCGTACCCGCGCACGCTGCTGTCGGCCACGTCGTCGGTGACGGACTGGTCGTACGTGCGCGACGGCGACCTCGCAGCGATCCACCAGCCGCTGGACGCGCTGGGCCTCAACTACTACACGCCGGCGCTGGTCTCGGCGGCCGGGTCGGTGGCCTCCGGCCCGCGCGTGGACGGACACGGGGCGAGCGACCACTCCCCCTGGCCGGGCGCGGACGACGTGGCCTTCCACCAGACGCCGGGCGAGCGGACCGAGATGGGCTGGACGATCGACCCGACGGGCCTGCACGAGCTGATCATGCGGTACAGCCGGGAGGCGCCGGGCGTGCCGCTGTACGTGACGGAGAACGGCGCGGCGTACGACGACAAGCCGGACCCGGACGGCCGCGTCCACGACCCCGAGCGCATCGCCTATCTGCACGGCCACCTCGCGGCGGTCCGCCGCGCCATCACCGACGGCGCGGACGTGCGCGGCTACTACCTGTGGTCCCTGATGGACAACTTCGAGTGGGCGTACGGCTACGGCAAGCGGTTCGGCGCGGTGTACGTGGACTACTCGACCCTGGAGCGCACCCCGAAGTCGAGCGCCCACTGGTACGCCCGAGCAGCCCGAACGGGCGCACTGCCGGAGGTGGGGGCGGGGATGTAGCGGGGGTTCTCGGGGGCCGGGGCGCGACACACCGCAGGGGAGGTGCCGCGCCCCGCCTGTCACCGGGACCGGTCGAGCCGCTTCTGACTGCCGCTCACGCCTCCGCGAACAACTCCTCGGCGCTGGCGACGGTCAAGGCACGGTCGAACCAGGTGCCCAGGGTCTCCAGGTCGGTGCAGCCGGCGACCCGGTCCCGGGCGGATTCGGGGACCTCGATGCCACGTCGGTCGAGGATGCGGAGGATGTCCTCGGCGCGGCCCTTGACCCGGCCCCTGGCCTCACCCTCGATGAGGGTCTCCTCGATGAGGGTGCCGCTGCCGGGGAAACGCGAGGTGTACGCGGCCATCAGTCGCCTCCACAGTGCACGGGCCGGGGTCCCGCTCAGGACGCGGTGGCCTTGTCCCGGCAGACGACCAGCAGGATCGGAGGCAGCTGGTACTTGGCGTACAGGTGCGCCAAGTAGTACGTCCGACTGCTCGGCTTGTCCGGGTCCGGTTTGCCCTGGGCCTCGACGGCGAGCAGGAAGCCGCCGTCCTCGGCCGCGTCGACCCGGAAGAGGGTGTCCACGCGGCGCGAGGGGATGCCTGCCTTGGGGAGAGCCCGCGCGAACAGCCCCGGATCCTCCCGGAAGATCTGGTGCATCGCCTCGTGCGCTGAACTGACCATGTGACGGAACGTAGGGGAACGGCGGTGTGGCGGCGGCTGCTTCAGGGTGGCTTCAGTCCTATGGGTGAATGTGCCGTTGGCCTATGCCAGGCCTCGCTGTCTCGGCCCGGACCAGGTACACAGACGCGCCAGGCGCCAACGCCCGCGTGCCCCGGCCGAAGGTGGGGGACGTTCGGCCGGGGCGCGGGCCCCGTTGGATCGGTGGTTCGGGTCAGCCGATCGTGGCGAAGGCCTTCGAGAAGGCGAACTTGTCCTGGGTTATCGAGCTGCACGTGGCGTCGGCGGTGGGCTTGGGGCCGCCGGTGCACTGCTTGTCGCGGGTGGCGGACCACATCGACAGCCAGGCGATGCCCTTGGACTTGGCGAAGTTCGCCAGCTGCGTCGCGTCGTCGACCTTGAAGACCTCGGTGGAGACGTCGTTGACGCCGATCATCGGGGTGACGGCGACCGTCTTCCAGGCCGCGCTGTCGGACAGCCCCAGCACGCTCTTGACCTGGGCCTGGGTGGCGGTGGCGGCCTGCTCGGCGTACGTGCCCATGTCGCCGCTGTACGAGGCGCCGTAGTCCATCGCCATGATGTTGACCGTGTTGATCTTCACGCCGTTGGACTTGGCATTGGAGAGCAGGTTCACGCCGTCCTGGGTCAGACCCTCGGGCATGACGGGGAGGGTGAAAGAGACGTCCAGGTTCGGGTGCTGCGCCTGGAGCTTGGCGATGGCCTGGGCGCGGCGGGTGTTGGCCGCCGTGTTGGGCAGCGCCCCGCCCTCCACGTCGAAGTCGACCTTCGTGAGCTTGAAGGCGTCCACGGCCTTGCCGTACGCCGCCGCCAGCGCGTCCGCCGAGGAGCAGGTCGTGGCCAGTTCGGAGCCGGAGGCGCCGCCGAAGGAGACCCGGACGTCGCCGCCCTTGGCACGCAGGGAGCCGATCTGGGCCGCCACGCCGTCGCTGCCCAGGTCGGTCACGCCGCCCCACTTGGGCGTGCAGCCGCCGCCGTCCGTGACGAAGGCCAGGTTGTAGTTCTTCACGCCGGTCGCGTCCGCGGCGGCGAGGAGGTCGAAGGCCGGGTAGAGGGACGTGTCGACGTACGGGGCGAAGCCGGCGGAG
>NZ_JADDRL010000046.1 GCF_021538895.1 Streptomyces olivochromogenes
GTGTACACCTATCTGGGCTGCGACTCCGTGAGGGTGGTGAACTGACACCCGGCGCGGAGTGGACATGACGCAGGGCCCCACCTCCGGGTGGCGGCCCTGCGGCCGGTCGGGGACGGGCACGGCCCGTCGGCGGTCAGCCGACGGCCCGCCACCGGACACCATCACCCAAGGCCGGCCGGGCGTTGAATGCGTTCTGCCTGATCCGCGCCGACAGCAGCCGGTCGACCGCGCGGCAGGACGCGGTTGGCGGGCACCCGCCACAGCAGATCGGTGCCGGTGGCGGCGAATGCCCGCCACAACGGGACACCGAGGAACTCACGGTCGGCCAGGACGAGCCGGCCCGGGCCGACCGAACGGGGCAGACGCCCCACCAGGGTGACTTCCCCGGTGCGGCAGCCCGCGAGTTCGGCATTCAGTACCGCATGGCTGCCCACCTCGACCAATGCAGCCATCCGCACCTGCACAAAAGCGCTCCTGCCCGACCTCCGACCATTACCAGGGCGTCCGAAGGCGGCCTCGTTGGCTTCGGTGTCCGCGACGTCCCAGCAGGTCCCGTCCACCGCCAGCAGCCGCAGGCCCCGCCAGAACGCGCCGGGTGTCTCCTCGGCGGCCATCGGCTTGGCCGTCGTGGCGAACAGCACCCGCAAGGGCTCCGAGCCCAGCCGCTGCCGGGCCCGAAACAACGAGGACTTCGTCGGCACGTGCCAGTCGCCCAGCAGCCCCTGGCCTCGCAGACCCTCCACCAGGTGCCGCATCACCCCCAGATACGGAGCCGGAGAGAACAGCGCCAAGCCCAGCACGAAGTACACCACCAGCCGTGCGGGAAGCAGCGGCTTGCGCTGTTCTGCACACCCGCACGCGGCCATTCACCCGATCCACCAACCCCGGCGGATACACCCAGGTCAACAGCCCGAGACCCGATAACTCAGAGACACTCGCAGACACCCGAACCACCCCCGGCACCTACCACCGAGCAGCCTACGCCCGCGACCTAAAGCAACGGCATCGGGCCTAGTTGTTGTTGAGGTCGAACGTCGCCGAGGGAGTGATCTCGTTCTGGCTCGCCACCAGCGACGCGGTGTTGCCTTCCTGGGCCGCGACGTACTTCCCGGTGTGGCCCGACTGGAGGCTGACCCTGCCGTCGTCGTTGTCCACCAGGGTGAACTTCTCCCACGGCCCGATCGCCGTACGGTTCGCCCGCAGGGGCGGGTTCGTCTGATTGACCGCGGCGTCGGCGGTGACCAGCTTTCCGTTGCTGTGCGCCCGGAGGCTGATCACGGGTCCCGCGATCGCTTCGAGCCCCATCAGGTACGCCCGCTGTCCTGCCGGGGTCGGGTGGTACGACACGCTGGTGTCCGCAATGTTGAGAGCATTCAGCCACGGATCGTGGTTGCAGATCCTGTGACGGCTGAACGTGTAGTCGGCGTTGCCGACCGAGAAGCCATCTCCTGACCGCCACTCAGCACCGCTTCGAGATGACCCTCCGCTTCACCCTCTGGGACCACATCGCCAGCGCGGTCGGCCGACCCATCATGGCCTGACCCAGGAACCGAAACCCCGACCCACCACACCCCGACACACCATCAGACAACCACACACCCGACAACGTGACAGAGCCCCGCGACGGCCTTGGGTCAACGGGGAGCTTGGCGTTGGGTCATCGAGGTGTCTGACCGGCGCCAAGCAAGGCCAGGAACTGGTCCAGGTCCGTGCGCCAAACACGGCGGACGTTCATACGAGTGGCCTTTTCATCACCGGGCAGCCGGAAACGGAAGGAACTCCAGAAGGTTCGCCTGCGTACTTCCGTTACGTGTTCCTGTGCTTGGGACTTCGCGATCTCGTACCGCAGCTCTCCCGGCAGTGCGGTGCCGGGTGAGATCTCGTGGACGAGCACGGTTTCCTCGGTCAGGGTGATGTAGTGGCTGTCATGGGTTACGCCACCGCTCAGCAAGGCGTCCCACCCCCACCACGGATTTCCTCCGATCGCCACGCCAAGTGTGACCAGTGGGTGATCGCCTGGGCGTGACTTTTGGAGGTGGTCTCGTATCTGTTGCACCGCGGTGGATTTACGCCATGGCATGTGAGTTTTTCTCCTACGGGTGAGCCGGGCTGTTGAGAGGACGATTCAGCTGTGCCGTGTGGCTCGTCTGATGTGAGCTCGTTGATCCACTATCGCACGACAGGCGTCGGCGGATGGCGCATCTCCCGCCTTTCGGGACCGCTACACCGAAAGACTTCGGTATGCCGCGAAGGGGTTGCTGATTTTCTCCTCGGTGTGGGCTTGACCTGCGCCGAGTTGCTGCCGAGCACCGAAATGGCGTCCGTCCGCCAGTCATTTTGTCCCGCATTGGAGTTGAGCGCCTGGACCGGGCGGCACGTACATCGGATCGCTCAGCGGATTTCCGGATGGGAAAGCTAGGCAAGGTTGAGACCCGGAGCAGAATGCGGGAATCACCTCTTTCATTCGCGACGATCGAAATGAGGGTCAGAATGTCCAGGAAACGAACCGCGACACGGAAGAAGAAACTGGTCTGGCTGGTCGCCGGCGTCGGCGTGGTGGCCGGGGGCTTCACCGCGGCGACCGGTGCCGGCTTCGCGTCCCAGAACGGGACGGCGGCCGACGGCTCCGGGGCGACCGCCGAGCGCACATTCCGTGCCTCGGTCGTCGACGGCGTGCAGATCTATGCCTGTACGCAGCAGGCCGACGGCACCTTCGCCTTCACCCAGCGCGGTGTCCGTGCCACGCTCGAGGGCGGCATCCAGCATTCGTTCGTCAATCCGGACTCCGGACCGCCGCAGTGGGTCGCCGCGGACGGCAGCGCCGTGACAGGCTCGGTGACCAGCAAGACGCCACACGGCCCGGGGAACATCCCGGAGCTGGAACTGAACGCCACGCAGAGCGGCGAGAGCACCGGCGAACTGTCCGACGTGGTGAAGATCCGCCGTCTGAACACCAGCGGCGGGGTTGCCCCGACCGGCTCGTGCGATCCGGAGCAGACTCCCACCACTGAGGTGCCGTACAACGCCGACTACGAGTTCGTCTGCCCGTCCCGCGACACACCCGGAGAGGAGGCATCCGACTCACCCGGTGAGGAGGCGTCCGACACCCCCGCGGGGGAGGCGCCCGAGCCGCCTGAGGATTCGGAATCCTGACGGAAGGGGGACACTCGGTACCCAACTGCCGGACGGCACCGTCACGTTGGACCCCGGAATGGATTGATCTTTGGGTTGATCATCCTGGAACTGGCCTCAGTGGGGGACGCGTCGCCGTCGTAGAAGAGGTACCGGTACCCGGTGGAGGTGATCTCCCGCTGCGTGTGGCGGCCTTGTGAAGTTGCTGGTGTGGCAGACGGGTTGGCGCATGTTGGTGTGATCGGGACGTTGCCGGGCCCTGCAGTCAGGTGTGCGCGGGGCCCGGTGACGGTCTTCCAGGCGCGGAAACGGTGGATCATCTCGGTGCGGTACTCAACCGATGGCACGACCTCGCGGTGGGCGGCACCGTAGCTGCGGAGCTTGTCCGTGACGATTGCGCGGGGCACGCCCGCGGCAAGTTCGACATCTGGTCGACCCAGCCCGGCGGCTGTACCACCCGGCAGACGGTGCTGGCCCGAGACGGCAAGGACGTCCAGGACAAGCCCGACCACTGCCAGCCGGCGTCCGGTTCCTGGTATTCCGTCTACGACGACACCACGGTGCTCAGGCGACCATCGACCACATGGTCCCCCTTGCTGAGGCCTGGCGTTCCGGCGCTGACACCTGGACCGCGGACCAGCGCAAGGCGTTCGGCAACGACCTCAAGGACCCTCAGTTGCTGATCGCCTCGGAGTCCTCGAACTCCTCGAAGTCCGACAGCGGGCCGCCCGACTGGAAGCCCACCAACCACGCGTTTTGGTGCACGTATGCTGAGGACTACACGCACATCAAGTCGGTGTGGAAGCTGACCACCGCCGACGACGAGAAGGCGGCCCTGTCCTCCATGCTGGATACCTGTACCAGCTGAACCTGGCCCCGCGTCGGCTGACTGGATGTGGCGGGCCTGCCCCGGTGCAGAGGGAATTCGGCTGCCCGCGTGACTGGGGTGGCATAGGGTGGGGCTACCGACGCGGGGTGGAGCAGTTCGGTAGCTCGCTGGGCTCATAACCCAGAAGTCGCAGGTTCAAATCCTGCTCCCGCTACGAGAGCCGAAGGGCCTGGCAGCCGCCGGGCCCTTCGGCGTTCCGGCCAGTGAGGCCGCCGGTCGGTGCGCGGACCGTCCCGGCGGTCACTCGTCTGGCCTCTCCGAGGAGCGGCACCGTGACGGCCTCTCGTAGGTTCGTGGTGCCCGGTTCTCACAGGACGACTGGGTTTCGACGGCCCCACGCCCCGCTTCGCACGCCGCGCGGGGCCGTCGCCTTTCTGCGGCAGGTCACCCGACACGGGCCTGAGGGCGTCACCTTGGCCGGTGCCGCCACAGGCGCGGTCATGTCCCGGTGGCGATGCACCTCGTCAGGGGGATCTTCGGTCGTGGGGTAGATCGAGTCCAGCCTTGATGGATGGATCCAGCCGGGGCGCTGCGGCAAAATCGACATCCATGATCAAGGGGGAATCAACTTTGGTGGGCGGCCCGTTGACAAGCCGCCTTCCCGGCTTCGTGCGTGTTGTGCTCGCGTCGGCGCTCTGCTGCATCACAGCGGCCGGGTGCGGTGGGACTTCCACGGCTCCGACCGACAAGGGCGCTGCCAGCCCGTCCAGCAGCCGA
Organism: Streptomyces olivochromogenes; assembly: GCF_021538895.1. Classification (GTDB taxonomy): domain Bacteria; phylum Actinomycetota; class Actinomycetes; order Streptomycetales; family Streptomycetaceae; genus Streptomyces; species Streptomyces olivochromogenes_A. The sequence goes on from NZ_JADDRL010000046.1 coordinate 4,739, forward strand.
CTGCCGGTCGTGGTCGCCACAGACCTGCAGCCCGTTTTACCCACAGGTCTCAACATGCCCGCGGACTTGTCGATGGAACGAACGGTCCATACCTGGGACTTGACGATGGATCCTTCCCAGTGTCAGGACGAGGAGTGGCCCGATGGCTGGTGCGCCAGAGCCGGGGCGGTGGGCCTTTCTGCGTTCACCAACCTTGCCGATCAAGAACTCGGAATTCACCCCGTCACCTTCCCCGACGAACAGTCGGCGGCCCAGGCTTTCGAAACGAGGGATAAATCGGATGACATGGGGCACTATCCGGGTCCGGCCGGAGAGCCCGTGTATACGCTCGACCTCGTTGCGCCGAGCGACAATCTGCTCTGGACGGGTGGAGGCACAACCTTCCGGCAAGGCACGGTCGTCGGCAGGATCGAGTACTCGTGGAAGCCGGGAACGCACGTGCCGCCCGACCGTTTGTTGGCGGTGACGCGCATGGTGATCCAGCGGATCGATGAGAAGGAAAAGGGCTTGAACCCTACGGCCTCGGCGCGCTGAGGCTACGGACTCCGTACGGCGTCGGTCACCTGCCGTCCGCGCACAGGTGGCCGTCGCCGACCGACCACCAGGACCCCGACGAATTGCGCTGCCTTCTCACCCAGCCCGCAGGCGGCCATCTGGACGCAGACCCGGTCTCCACGGCCGTCAACAACGTCCGCAACAACGGCCCCCAGCTCCTCGAAGAGACTGTTCTGTAGCGGCCGCGCAGTGCCGGAACGGAAGCCGGCGGCACCGGTGACCCCGCTGATCGGTTTGCTTTCACTGCCTACGACCGACCGCGCGAGTCGCGCATGAGCGGCATCACCCCCTGGGAGCCCGAAGAGCCGGTGGCGCAGGCGTACGGACCTCCGGCGGGTGATCTTCAGGGCCAGGCGTGACGGCACCGGCAGCTGCTCCGGTTGTCCGGGCATGAGTCGACTGATCACCACGGCCGCGCTGGCCGCCGCCCTTGCCGGTTCCGCTGCCGGCGTGCCGTCTGCGGAGGCCGCCCTCGAGCGTCCTTCGACTGCGCTGACCGCCAGGCCCTGCAGGGTGAGAGGTCACCGGGAAGACGGTTGCGGTGAGGCGGCCGGCCTGGAACGAGGGGCCGGTCGCGAAGCCCGATTCGCCGGTCGACCACTACCTTCACCAGGGCGATCGCGTGAGGTCGTGCATCGTCGCGGTCGCACGGACCGAGAGGGGTCCCGCGTACCGCAAGTGCGGGAAGGACGGCAGCACGTGGCGTGTGGTGCCGGATGGTCAGGCTCCCCAGACCTGCCTGAAACGTGTGTGACCAGCAGTGCCGTGTCGGGCGAGGAACCGAAGCCAGAGCCGGGGCGCCCCGTACCGGGTACGCGACGGAGTCCAAGATCAAAGGGCTGGCGTGACCGCCTTCTGGGTGGACCTCAGCAACACCATTCGCCGGGCGATGAATCTGGACGGCTGGACTCTCTCGGACGAGGCGGGTCACACCTACACCTTCCGTCACTTCCGCCTGGAGGGCCGCTCGAACGTCTGGGTCCACACCGGTGAGGGCCGTGACAGTCGCACGGACGTGTACCAGGGCTGGCGCAACTACGTGGGGAACAACGATCACGACACCGCGACCCTGCGCAACGACCGGGGCCGGTTCGTCGACGACGAGTCCTGGGGCTACCACGACCGCGGCGGCGACCGCAACGGCTGCGGCGACCGTGACGGCGGCGAGCGCCACGTCGGCGTGCGTCGCTGACGAGACTGCGGGTGCCGTCGGCTGGTGACACTGGCCCGGCCCCCCGCGGCACCCGCACCGGTGGTGCGCCCCTGCTCTGTCCGTTGGGGCGTACCGCCGCTCACCGTGTCGGTGCTGTCTTCTCGTTCGCGGCCCGTCACCCTTTTCCTGGGGTGGCGGGCCGGTTGTTGTCCGGTAGGCGGGTGGGGGTTCCGGTGGTGGGCGAGTCGGGGCCGCAGTGTCGTGGGCGCTGCGTCGCCGGTGCCCGCAGGGCGTTCGTCGTCCCATAGAGCGGGCGCTCTCCGCTGCGCGCGCCGGTCTGCGTCGACGTTCTTTCCGGCGGCGTACGGCGGAAATTGCCCGCCGTGGTGGTAGTGACCGTAGGCCCGAAGCCACCACGGCGCTCGGTGCCGATGACGTGGTGTTGGCTTCAGCCGAGCAGGGTTTCGCCGATGCCGGAGCCGGGTGAGACGCCGTACTCCTTGGGGCCGAAGGCGCTGACGCTGCTGGTGCTCAGGCCGCTGTTGGTGCCGCGCAGCTGCCAGAGGGCGCCGCTGCCCCGGTTGTGGGCAGGGTCCTCGTACGGGGCGGAGACGGCGAGGTCTGCCTTGCCGTCGCGGTTGAAGTCGGCGAGGCGGACCTGGGAGCCGAAGACGTCGTTGGTCTCGGCGCTGCCCGGGATGCCGGGGGTGTTCTGTGAGTAGGTTGCCGCGCCGTTGGTGGTCAGCCCGCTGTTGGCACCGCGCAGCACCAGAACGTCACCGGCCCTGCTGGCCCGGCCGATGGACTGGTAGGGAACGCCGATGGCAAGTTCGTCACGGTGGTCGCCGGTGATGTCGGCGATGGACAGGGCCGCGCCGAAGTTGTCCCCGCGCTCGTTGGTGCCGGGGACGCCTGCGGTGTTCTGGTGGTAGACGTGGCGGGTGGGGTCAAGACCGCCGAAGTATGCGGAGTTGCCGTAGTGCACCGTGACGTAGCCGGCGCCGTGGCTGGGATCGGTCAGCCCGTTGGGGGAGAGGCGGGGATCGGACAGGCCGATGGCGAGGTCGGCGCGGCCGTCGCCGTTGAGGTCTCCGGCGGCTATGGCGTTCCCACCGGCGAGATGGGTCTGCTCGGTGAAGTCGCCTATGTCCGTGGTGCCGGGCGCCTGACCGAAGATGAGGGTGGCCTTCTGCTGGGCGATGGCCAGTTCGTCCTTGCCTTCGCCGTCGAAGTCGCCGGCTGCGATGTGCCAGCTGCCGGCGCTGGGGCCTTGCGCGGGCACGTCATGCCCGGCTGGTGCCTTGGTGCGGGTGAAGGTGCCGGAGTACAGCCACAAAGCTGTCGATCCGGTGACGGCGACGTCCGGGGCGGAGTCTCCGGTGAAGTCACCGACGGCGATATCGGCACCGAACATGCGGGAGTCGAATGCGGGCCCCGCGGGCAGGGACAGGGCGCTTCGCAACGGGGAGGCCCCGCCCCACAGCACGGTCACCGAGCCGCTCGCCGATGTGCTGCTGGTGCTGTCTCCTTCGCTGCCGACCAGCAGGTCGGCGTACCCGTCATGGTTCAGATCACCGCTGGCGAGGCTGCTGCCGAAAAAGTCCTGGTACCTGGCCGAGCCGGGTATGCCGGTGGAGTCCTGCGTGAGGTAGATGTGCTTTTTGGTCAGACCCCGGGCGGAGCCGAAGGTGACGAGAACGGCTCCGGCCCCCTGGTGACCGTTGACCGTCTTGCCGGGCATACCGATCGCCAGGTCGCGGTATCCGTCGCCGTTGAAGTCGTCCGCCCGTTTGTATGGAGCGGCCGCTGCACTCTCGGCCGAGACGGCCAGCAGGCTGCCGGTGAGCGAAGCGGCGATGACCGCCGCCACGGTGAGACGGACTGAGTGACGCACGAAACCCCCTACACGACCGTGGGCGTTGGTCTGCGCCCACGAACTGAACCGATGGCCCGCCCCCGTGTCCAGCGGACCATCCGCTTGATCGCGTAGCGTGCAACGAAGAGGAGACTCCCAAGTGGCAGTGATGGTTGTGCTGCGGCCTCCGGGAAGCGTCCTCAGGGCTTGGAAGCTGTGTCTGAGCCTCGCATGACACATCGAGTAGCACTTCAGCGCCGGTCAGGGGCTTGAAGAGCTGTCTCGTCCAGGCTGAAAGTAGTTGGCCGCAAGCTGGTGCAGGAACCGGAGGAAGAGCGGCGGACATCTCCTAAGCGATCAAGCTTGAGGAGACTGTGCAGTGCGGATCTACATCAGCGTGGACATGGAAGGCATCACAGGGCTCGTGGACGCCGATGATGTCCAGCCCGGCGGTCGGGACTACGAGCGTGGACGGCTGATGATGGCGGAGGACGTCAATGCTGCCGTCCGTGGCGCCGTCGCGGCCGGTGCTACAGAGATCACCGTCAATGATGCGCACGGCCCGATGCGCAACCTTGTGCCCGAGGCGCTGCACCCGGCGGCCCGCCTCATCCGCGGCAAGCCCAAGCAGATGCTCATGCTCGAAGGCCTCACCCCCGAGCACGACGCGGTGATCTGTGTCGGCTACCACGCGCGGGCCGGCGCGCTCGGCGTGCTGAGTCACAGCTTCATGGGGCACGAAATCGAAGACATGTGGCTGGACGGCCGGCCCGTCGGCGAGATCGGCCTGGCCCACGCCACCGCGGCCGCCATCGGCGTTCCTGTGGCTGTCCTCACCGGTGACGACTGTGCCTGCGCAGAGATGACGGAATGGGACGCCTCGGTGACGACCGTGGCCGTGAAGTACGCGCGGGACCGTTTCGCGGCAGATCTACGACCAGCGGAAGAAGCACGTGCGGCAATCGAGGAAGCGGTCGCTGCCAGTCTCTCCACAGTGCCGAAAGCGTCAGAGGTCCCTGCGGACCTGTCCGTCCTCACGGTCCGCTGGCAGTCGGCTTCCGTGGCCTCGACGCTACTGGGAATTCCAGGGGTCACTTTGGCAGACCCGCGGACCGTCCAGGCGCAGGGCGCGCTGCCCAGCCTCTATCGGCTGTTCGGCGTGTGGACGCGAGTGGCCACCTCCCTCACCAACCAGCCACCGTATTGTTGACCGTCGCGACAACGGCTGGGCGGTCTTCGGGTCTCGTAGCGAGTAGGGCTGTGCGCTGGCGGCAGCCGGCCCTGACCAGAACCCCGACCGTGAGGGCCCGACCAGCGTCACGATGCGATAACCCCGCCCCCGACCACGCCCGCAACCCCACCGGTGACTCCACCGACGACCCCGCCGACAACCGTCCGCGCCCATCCGGCGCCTGACGGCGTATCCGCAGATCACCACGCCCTTTTGGCATAGTCGGGGACCCAGACATCCCCCCTCTGCACCCCCACCAACGACCCATCCCAGGAAGAAAGAAGAAGGGAAGGGGAGGCTGGGGTGTGCCGGGGGATCGGGCGGCCCTCCAGGGTGTTGCGCGTTGGCGGGCCCGCCCCAGACCGCCGGGCAGACAAGCTGCCCGGCGGTCTGGGGCGGGTGATCTTCGGTGCTCGGCCGTGACCGGCCCTGCGATCACCGAGGTTGACGGCATGTGCCTATGACCCGAGGCCTGTTCGTCACGGCGGCCGCCGTCCTCGCCACCACGCTCACCACCGCCCCGCACATCACAGCCACCGCGGCAGCAACTGTGCCGTGCGCCACGAAATGGACAGTCGTCCAGCGGGTGTCGTTGCGCAGGCCCGCCTGGAATGACGGCCCGGTCGCAACGGCACCGCGGCACCTGTGCGCAGAGAGCCTTTTTCGTACTGTTCGTCCTACCAACAGGCACGTAGTGAGCTCGGCATGTTCGTAGAGACAGTTCGGGTGCACCTTTCGGACCAGCCGCCTTTTGAGCAGACAGGGCAGGGGGGCAAGCCAGCAGTTCGGAAAAGGACTCCTGTGTGGGCTGTGCAACCGGAGGGTTGAAGAGTGCCCGCACGCCGAAGGCTGCCCGAGAGCCGACTACATGAACGACCCGCCTGCGGCGCACTTCGCGCTCGTCTACCCGCCCTACCTGGCGTGGCGGCCGAAGGAATCGACGCGACGACACAAGATCGAACTGCTGGGCTTCGATCCGCTCGCCGACTGGCGCCCGAGCTGAGGCTCATCGAACCCTCAGCGGCAACCGGCTCCACACCCACGTGCCTTGGCACGCTGGTGATTCACAGATCGGTGTCCTGCCATTGCCCGGGGTCGTCGTGGATGCGCTGCAGCAGGCCGGCGAAGACCGTGCGGTCGTAGAGCATTCCGTTGTAATTGAGCGGGATCCGGACATTGTTGATCACGGCGGTGGGGGTCCCTGGCCCGTCCGGTTCCTTCGTCCCTCCGGCTTGCTCGTAGGCCTTTTGGGAGGCTGCAACGAAGCTCCGGTACTTCATGGACTTCACGGCGGCATCGAACGCGGGGCTGCGCAGGCCCTCGACCTGACGGGCCAGCTTCAGCAGGCTGGCGTCGGTGTAGCCGTCGACACTCTCGTCGGGCTGGTTCGCGTACAGCACGGCGTGGTACTCGGCGAACTTTCCCTCCGCCAGCGCGGCACGCAGCGCGTTGACGGCCTTCTTCGAGCCGGTGCCACCGAGCCGGTCGTAGAGGAAGGAGGCCAGCGTGTACTGGGTCCTGGCCTCCCGCTGCACGGTCGCGTCCTGCAGTTCGGGAGCACCGCCAGTGGTCTCGAACTCCTTGCAGTACGGGCAACGCGGATCCTCGTACAGGTGCACCGTGAGCGACGCCTCCGGATCGCCGACCGTGATGGTCGTACCGTCCGCGCTGAGCTTCTCCGGCAGGTCCGCCACGCCTCCGTAGGGAGTTTTCGGCTTCGCGGGAACATGCCGCTGACCGCACCCCACAAGAACCAGAACTGCCACCGTGCACACGGCGGCGAACTGTGCCCCACGCCTCACCTGAACCTACCCCTCCCTCGGAACAGCGCGACTATAGAACGTCTGCACGAAAGCGGCACGCGATTTGCCGACGAGAGCTGTACGGTGCAGCGCAGCTCACAGCTGCGTGTGACTGCTCGCAATAGATGACACCGCGGGATCGCGCCGAGCAGGCCCGATGCTCCGACCTGGTCGCGATGGTTGGCACCGTTTGGTCATCGTTGTTGGCGCATGCTCATGTTGGTCGGCCTATTTGACACCGGTGAACAGCCGCATCTCCCGGCTCACCGCGCCATCATGGCGCAACATGACGGGTGCATGCCCCCGCCGACATGCTGGTCGGGACCGCTAGGGACGGGCGTCGGCCCCACGGTTCCGGGCGAAGGCACGAGCGGCTCGTCGAGCATGTCGATCTCACGCTCACGCCGTTGGCCTACCCCATGGGTCCGTAGATCCACTAGCCGTTTGCCCCAGGCGGTTGGACCGCAGTCAGGCGTGGACGGCCTCGACGGACCCCAGCCTCCCAGGGGCTGTTAGGCCGAAGGAACCGGGGCCAAGTCGTGAGCTGCGGCGGTCAGGCCGTCGCCTCGACGTCCTCCTGGCACAGCGGGACGGCGCCGTCGGCGTGCTTGAGGGCCATGCGGACGACGACCAGCTCGGCGCCCTTGATGCCTTCCGGGTCGCGGCGCTTCCACCATCCCTACGCCTGTACGGCTTCCGTCGCCTTCCGCAGCTCCTCGAACAGCTCGTCGTACCTGCGGGCCTGCTCGAGCGTCCAGCCGGGCGTCCCTGGCCGGCCGCTGTGCTCCTTGCCCCATCCGGTCCCCTCAAGCCACCCGGGGTGCGGCTCACGAGACCGCGGGAGCGTCTTCTGATAGGCGTGGAGCGGCAAGTACAGCTCGGCGGCCTCGCGCAAGAACGCGCGCTCCCTGCTCACCAGCGCCCAGGCCGTCTTGGACGCGCACCAGTGGCCGGCATCCCCTTCCTTCGCCGCGCTGAGGCTGATGGGCATCGCGCGCGAGGGGGATGGCAACGCCGGCACCGTCCCTGACAGTGGTGCCGCAAGAGACACGCGCTAGAGGCCGGCCCCGGCTCGGGGGCGGACGGTCATCCGCAGGTTGCGCGGCCGTACGGTGAGCCGGGCGACTTGGCGGATGACTTGGCCCTCGGCGAGTTCCAGCCGTACCGAACGCAGCATCGTCGCGAGCGCCGTGACCATCTCGGTGAGGGAGAAACGGTCCCCCATGCACTTGTGCTTGCCGTCCCCGAAGGGCACGAACGCGCCCGGCGGAGGCTCCTGAGCGGCGTCGGTCCACCGGTCCGGGTCGAAGGTGAGCGGGTCGGGGAAGCGCTCGGGGTCGCGGTGCATGGAGTGCTGGCAGTAGGCCAGCTCGGTGCCGGCGGGCAGCGTCCACTCGCCGAGCCGGGTCTCCTCTGTGGTGCGGCGGGTGACCAGCCAGCCGGGGTGGTGCAGCCGCAGGGTCTCGGTGATCACCCGGTTCAGGTACGGCAGCCGGATCACGTCGTCGAAGGCGACCGGCCGTTCGCCGAGGACCTCGTCCAGCTCGGCCAGGACCCGGGCCTCGATGTCGGGGTTGCGGGCGAGCTCGTACAGGGTCCAGGACAGCAAGGACGCGGTCGTTTCGGTGCCCGCCACGGCCAGGAGGAAGATCTCGGAGCAGATCTGATGCCCGGTCAGCGGCTCGCCGGTCTCCTCGTCGATGGTGCGCAGCAGCATGGAGAGCATGTCCCCGGTGTCGTGCCCGGAGGCCTGCAGTTCGTCGACGGCGGTGTTGATGGTGGCGCGCACCTCGGCCCGGGCCCGGTCGAAGCGGCGGTTGAAGGGCAGCGGCAGGCGCTCGGCCCAGTCGGGCAGCATTATGCGCAAACCGACGCCGTTCATCACCACCGACACGTTGCTGCGCAGCCGGCGGAAGACGGCGTCATCGAGGCTGCCGGCGAGCACCGTCTTGGCCAGCATGTCGAGACTGAGCCCGACCATCGCCTCGTGTACGTCGAGGGGCCGCCCGCGCTCCCAGCCAGCGACCGTGGCCGTCACCTCGGCGCGCATGAGATCGACGTACCGGCTGATCTCGGTGTGGGCGAACGCGGGTTGAAGCTGGCGGCGTTTGCGTACGTGGTCGCGGCCGGTGGCGGTGACGACGCTGTCGCCCAGCAGCTGGCCCAGCTTGTCGTAGAGCCGGCCCTTGTCGAGGCTGGGTCCCAGGCCTTTGAGCATCTGGTGGATCAGGGCCGGGTCCTGGACCACGATGGTGCGCGTACCGGGTTGCAGGACGATCTCGACGAGTGGTTCCCCTGTCTCGCGCAGCGAGTCGATGAAACCGAGGTTGTCGCGCATCTTCAGCGCGTGACCTATGAATGGAAACGATCCTGCGGCTCGGGGTATGGGGGGAGGCGCAGTGGACGTCACGGGTCATCCCTTCACGGCGGTCGCGGGCGCCCCTATGACTTCCCTGAACCTCCCCCAGCACAATCCTGTCATGAACGTGTCCTGCGCCACGTGGGACAAGCTGGTTGGTCACCTGCGGCGCCGGGCATCAGTGCGGTCACCCCAGCGAACTGCTCCGGCTCCTGATTCCTCATCGGCCAGCCGTAGCCGTCGGCGTCGCGGCCGCGTCCTTCAAGAACGCGCGCTGGTGGAGGCTGGACAGGAGCCTCGGGGCCGGGTGCGCAGGCCCGGTGGCGGTCGGAAGAAGGCCGTGGACCTCGATCCGGGTTTGCGGCCTGCGTTGCTGGCACTGGTGGAACCTGACGAGCGGGGCGATCCGATGTCGCCGCTGCGTTGGACGGTGAAGTCGACCAGGATCCTTGCGGCCGAGCTCACCCGCCAGGGGCACAGGGTGAGCGCGGACACGGTCGCCGACCTGCTGCGTGAGGAGGGCTTCAGCCTGCAGGCCGGCGCCAAGACCATCGAGGGCAAGCAGCACCCGGACCGTGACGCTCAGTTCCGCAACATCAACGAGCGCGCCAGGGAGCACATGGACGCCGCGCAGCCCGTGATCAGCGTGGACACGAAGAAGAAGGAACTCGTCGGCGACTACAAGAACGCGGGCCACCAGTGGCGGCCGGCCATGGAGCCGGTACTGGTCAAGACACACGATTTCCCGGACCGGCAGGGACCGGGCACGGCGATCCCGTACGGAATCTATGACATCGCCGCGAATACCGGCTGGGTCAGTGTCGGCACCGATCACGACACCGCCGCGTTCGCTGTCGCCTCTATCCGCCGTTGGTGGCAGGCCCGAGGTCGGCACGACCATCCGGCCGCCACCCGTCTGCTGATCACTGCGGACGCAGGCGGGTCCAACGGCTACCGCACCCGCGCCTGGAAGACCGAACTCGCAGCCCTTGCCGCCGAGACGGGCATGGACATCACGGTCTGCCACATGCCGCCGGGCACCTCGAAGTGGAAGAAGATCGAGCACCGGCTGTTCTCCCACATCTCCATGAACTGGCGGGGCCGCCCGCTGACCAGCCACGACGTCATCGTGAACAGCATCGCGGCGACCACCACCTACGACACCGGCATCAAAGTCACCGACAGCGATATCGACGCTCTGCCCATGCACCGGCACCGTTTCCACGGCGACTGGAACTACACCCTCCACCCTCAACCCCGCGACACCACCAGCGCAGCCAAGAAGCCGCGGTCAGCCGACTGCCCGCCCCCGCGGCCCTGCAAGGGATGTCTGCGCAACCCGGAGCTGACCGGTATGCCCGAACCAGCGCTGGACGAACTCGTCGGCCAACTTGCCCAGAAACTGGACGACATACGTGAGCAGGGACGGCTCCAGCAGAGAGGAGGCGAACGCATCCGTACTCGCGGCGCAGGGGCCAAGGACAGGCTGACCACCGCCGACAGAGTGCTGGCCACCGTGCTCTACCTGCGCAAGCTCGGCACCCGAGATGTGCTCGCCCAGCTCTTCGGAGTCAATGGCAGCACCCTCACCAGGGCCGTTCGCCAAGTCCAGCCCCTCCTCGCCGAGCACGGCCACACCATTCCACCCTCGACAGCCAGGTTCCGGACACCCGCTGACGTCACCGCGTTCCTCGCAAACAGCAGCGCCACGGAGATCAAATCAGCATGTTGATTCTCTGCGAGCCCTTAGAGGTCCTAACAAAGGCGTTGAACGTGCCGGTGGGTGATGAGACATGTGGCGAGGCCGAGAAATGCTTCGTGGATGTCATCGCGTCGCTCCCACCGGATCCGAAGCCGACGGAAACCGTGCAGCCAGCTGATCGTCCTCTCGACCACCCAACGAAAGACGCCCAGGCCAGAGCCATGGGGCTGGCCTCGCCGTGCAATCACGGGGCGGATGCCGCGGGCCCAGAGCAGACGCCGGTACTTGTCGTGGTCGTAGCCGCGGTCGGCAAGCAGTGCGTCGGGCCGGTGGCGTGGCCGGCCGACGCGGCCGGCCACGGAAGGAATCTTGTCGAGCAGGGGCAGCAGTTGGGTGACGTCGTTGCGGTTTCCGCCGGTCGGCGACACCGCGAGCGGGATGCCTTGTGCGTCGGTGATGACGTGGTGTTTGCTGCCCGGGCGTGCGCGGTCGAACGGGCTGGGTCCGCTTTTGGGCCCCGCCGCGCGGCCCTGACGTGGGAGGAGTCGATCACCGCCCGCGACCAGTCCAGCTTGTTCTTCGGCCGCAGCCTCTTCAGCAGCACTTCATGCAGTTGGTCCCACACGCCCGCCTCGTTCCACGCCGCAAGGCGCCGCCAGCAGGTCATCCCCGAACCGAAGCCCAGCTCCTGCGGCAGGTACTCCCACTGGATTCCCGTGTGCAGCACGAACAGGATCCCGCACAACGCCTGCCGGTCCGGCACCCGCGGCCGGCCCTCGATCAGCTTCGGCCCCGGCTCCGGAAGCAACGGCTCAATGAGCACCCAGAGTTCATCCGACACGATCCACGGCCGTGACTGTCTCTTCCCCACGACAAGTCCAACGACCAGCCAAGCCCGAAGTCACATGATCAACCACTTCTGTTAGGGCCAGTTAGCAGGTCCATGGACCACTTCCGCCGCGGCTTGGGTGAGCTGGAGAACTGGACCAGAGCCGGTCGATGTTGCTGTGGTGGAGCCAGAAGATCGGATCACGGGCGGCGCCCGCCACGGACCCCATCCAGCCGATCGCGCTGGCGTCAAGGTTCCGGCTGCGGCTCCATTCGTAAGGTCGCAGGCGAAGCGGGGCTTCGTCTTCGGCCGGATCCGGGCACGCATCCGACGCCTCGGGCAGGCTGCGAACAGGCTCGTCGTTCGTGGATCTCAAGGACGTCCGCCGGTGGGCGCAGGTTCCGGCGTTGTCGTCTTCTTGGGGTGTTGCCGAGGCACCACGTCCTGGGGGAAGGTCAGTTGCTGGCTCATCCAGTGCAGAGTGCCGGGCATCTCCCGTACCCATGTCGGGAAGTTGTGACTGCCCTGGTCGGGCTGGATCGACGCGACGTGCATGGGTGCCTTGACGGCGTTGATGAAGGCCCGCGTCTGCGGGTAACCCCGCTCGCCGTGTTTGCTCTCGGCGACCAGGACGGAGACCTGTGGTGCGGGTAGGTGCCTCAGCCGCCACATCAGATCGTGCTCGTTGATCCGGGCGACGCGCCCCGGCCCGCTACCGAAGAGGTTGCCGGTTGTGGGGTCGTCCTTGACCTTGTAGTCCGGCGACAGGGCGCCGGCCGTTGTGTACACGCCGGGATTGCGCATCGTCAGCTGCAGGGCGCAACTACCACCGGACGAGTAGCCCATGACACCCCACGCACTGGCGTCGTGGCCCACCCGGTAGGCGGACTTCAGGGATTCCGGGAGGTCCTTGGCCAGGAAAGTCTCGGTCTGCGGTCCGCCCGGTACGTCCACGCACTCGGTGTCGCGGGGCGGTGCGATAGTCGGCCGGATCATCACGATGATCGTCGGCTGCATCTGGCCGCTCTTCTGCAGCTTTCCAGCGGTCTGGGACACCCGCAGGTGCTCGGCGAGATTGAAGATGCTGCCGGGATAACCGCTGAGCGCCACGATCACCGGGAAGCGCTGCCTGGCGTAAGCCTTCTGAAAGTACTGCGGCGGCAGGTAGACGAATGCGGGGTCGACCACGCCCGTTCGGCGGCCGATGATCTTCACGGACTCCACCCGACCGTTCACCGCTACAGGACCGGAGGGCAGTCCGCTCACCCGGTTCAACTGCTCGCTGGAGGCGGGCTGTAGTAGCGACTCCTTCGGGGAGAGCCCGCTCCTCGCGCCGTTTCCGATGGACGCCTGTGTCACGCCGACGGGAGTGGTTTCGGTGTCGCCGAAGAGCTCGCCCCATGATCCGAAGAACTGGTATGACGAGTTCAGCCAACACGCGAAGGCAGCGAGGATCGCCACCTGAGTCACTCCGATGGCCGCCAGCCGTCCAAGCACCTGCCGCAGCCCCTGCCTGGCAAGCTGTGGCCACAGCCAGATCAGCAGAGCCACACAGACGACGGCCATGGCCGCCATGACGTACACGGTCGCTTCGCTGGTCAAACTCATGCCACTCGATCCCCGGTTCCGTGCTTGTGCTGTTTCCTTCACAAGAGGAGGGCTACGAGCACATCCACGTTCCTCAACGAGGGCAAAGCCAGACGGTTCCATGTGGAACCCCTTATTGACCGTCAAATAACCAGCGGCAACGCTTTGATGACATGATGCACGTCACTCTGCTGCCCTACGGAGCGGGCGCCAAGCCGCTCCGCCTCCGAGCGAGCGGCAACTTCTTACACCACAGAGCCACGTCCGGTCCGTACAGCGGAGGGGCCATTCACGTGCTTGCAAACAGCCTCCACGTCGGGGCCTTCACTGGCCCCACTGGCACGTTGGGTCTGCTGCAGGTTTGGGTGAGGTTGACCTGCCCCACGGTTTGGGTTGCAGCTGCGGTGGCTAACTGGCGGCGGGGAAGAGCCATGGCGAGGCTGTGCGGGCGAGGACGGCATGGCTGCGACGAACGGCGACTTGCTGAAGGGCTGTCCGTCCCCCCTGTGGCGGATAGGCAGGGCCATTTCCTGACTCGTCCCGTTCCGCTGGCGCCGCAACTCCGCGGAACCAGAGGCAAGTCCGCCTACCTCGGCATCCCCGAATCCGGCATCGACCAGGGCCGCTGAGCCCCGCGCTGAAAGGAATCGACATGCCCCCGATCCCGCTCGACGGAATCCCGCAGAGGCACATCCCCATCGTCCGCACCGACACCAAGCACGACAACTGCTGCGCACCGGTAACCTCCGCGACGGCCTGACCGGCCGCGACTACCCCTACCCCCTCAACGTCGCGGAGGCGTACACCACCTTCGACGGACGCTGCTGGATCCTCGCCCGCCAGACCCTCCTGACCGATCACCCCTGCTGCGCGATCCGCAACGTCCGCCACATGTTCACCACCACCTCCGGACAACCCTGGTGGTCCCTGCCCATCCACCCGCGCGAGCGCGACTACGATGCCAACCCCGTCGACGGCAGCCCGATCGCTGGCAGCGGACGCCCCTACCCGCGCCCCGTCCTCCCGCCCGAGATCGCCGCCCGGGAGGAAGAACGCTGCGGCCCCTACCGCGACGCCTTCGGCCTGTGCACCGGCTGCGGCAGTGGCAGCGGCGGCTGGTTGCCCCTGCCTGCCCTGACGCTGTATGCGGCATCTCCCAGCGGCTCAGTCGTCGGCGTGCCGTTGCCGTCCTTTTCCTCCTTTCCCGTCGGCGTGCTTGCCTGACCACTCGCCGCCCTTGTCGTCACCGTGCTGCGGCCTGGGTGACGTCTTGGCGGACGGAGGGGCAGGCGATGGTGTCGTAGCCGGGGCCCGACTGGCGGGTGTTCGTGCGATGCGAGTGGGTGGGGGAGAGGCCGGAGGCGTAGGTGCCGTGGTGCCGGAATTCAGCGAGGCTCCGAGGGCCGTGGCCCCGGCGAACAGCGCGAGGCCGGCGCCGGCGAGAACGACTTTGGAGGCCAGTTTGCGACGACCACTGGCGCGGGAGTGCGTGCCGGCGCGGGATTCATCGGCGTGCAGGGCCGAAGACGATGGAATTCCCGGGGCGGGCATGAGGGTAGTGCCGTCGAGCTCGGCTGGCCGCGACGTTCCGCTCTGCGTGGCCAGCCAGTCGGCTGCCTGCTCGGCGGTGGGCCGGTGGGCCGGGTCCTTCGCGAGCATGTGCAGCACGTAGTCGGAGACCGACCGCGGTATGCCCGGGCGCAGGCGGTAGGGCGGCGCTGGTGTCGCACTGACGTGCTGCTGGGCCACGGCCAGTGACGTGGCCTCGCTGAACGGAGGCCGCCCGGTGAGCAGTTCGTACAGGACACAACCGAGGGAGTAGACGTCGGACGCGGGCTGCGCGGGACGGCCCAACGCGCGTTCCGGAGCCAGGTAGTCGGCGGTGCCGATGATCTTGCCCGTGGCGGTCAGGCCGCTGGCGGCCTCCTCGGCAAAGCGTGCGATGCCGAAGTCGGTGATCTTCACTGTGCGGTCGGTGGCCAGCATGACGTTGGCGGGTTTGACGTCGCGGTGGACCACTCCCTGTTGGTGTGCCGCGGAGAGGCCGGCGGCCGCCTGGGCTGTGATGGCTGTCGCCTCGGCCGGGGCCAGGGTGCCGCGCAGGGAGCGTTCCTGGGTCAGGTTCCAGCCGTCGACGAGTTCCATGACCAGGTGGAGCTGATCGTGGTGCGAGCCGAAGTCGTACATGGCCACGACGTTGGGGTGGTTGAGCCGGGCCGCGATCTGCGCTTCCAGGTGGAATCGCTCGGCGTCCGCCGCCTCCTCGGCACGCAGGAGTTTGACCGCCACGGGGCGACCGAGGAGGTGGTCGCAGGCCCGCCACACCTCGCCCATCGCGCCGCGTCCCAGCAGCTCCTGCAACTCATAGCGGTCCGCCAGCAGACCCTGCACACCCACCCCGATCATCGCGTTGCTCGTAGTTCCCCCATGGCCCGGTGGTTCGGTTTGCGGGCGTCCCGGTTGCCCGGGCCGACGCACACTCCCTCTCGGACCGGGCGCCGGGGTGCGCATGGGGCCGACAGACGACGGGGGATTCACCTGCCTGCCCCTCATTGCGTGACCACCCGCTCGGAATAGGGGCGAGCAGGTGCCCCGAGGCCCCTGGGCCCACTCCTGCAGCGCACCGGAGTGACGGGCCGTCACACCCCTGGGCCGCCATCCGCCATACAGCTCTCCGAGCTGGGAGAGCAGGGGCAGGCCTGGCACGGGGGAACCGAACCTGCCCCAGCACATCGGCGCCTGCAGACCCTTCCCCAGAGGATGGGCGCCGTGGCCCCTCCCGAGGTCACTTCCAGCAGCGCGCCGCAGGACGGGAGTGTCACGGGGGGACGGGAATGGTTTCCAGACCGACAACTCTGTGAAGGAACAGTCCGACTTCCTTCATCACCTGGTCACGAATTACGCGAACACAGGCGGCCGAGGTTTGCGGCGGCACCCGAATCACGCTCCTCCATTCCGTCCGGAAAATTGCCCTGGCATACGCACATGCAGGTAAGTGCCTGTATAGGCAGTCATATTTGGGACATCCCGGGCGTCGGTGTAACACTGCAGTGCATGCGGAACGCAGAAGTAGGGAGAAGCGGGGTACCGTCCAGCTGAATCTCGGCGCCCTGGCGCGAGCGCGCAGACACGGCACTACGTCAGATCGGATATCCCTGTGAGAAACATCGACCCGGTTCCCGGATACCAGGCATACAACGAGCCGCCGGGCCCAGACCGCTCTCTGCACCGTCAGGCCACCGCACGACGTACAGCCATCACCATCTGCACGATCGCCGACACTGCGGCGGGCCTGCTGGGCTTGTGGATCCTGCTGTTCCTGCTCGACGCGAACCGCGCGAATGTGTTCGTCGAATTTGTGCGGGGCGCAGCGGGCTGGCTGTCCTGGTGGTCGCTGGACATTTTCACAATGGACACAGAGGGGCTACGCGTTGTCCTCAATTACGGCCTCCCGGCCGTCATCTATTTGTTGATCGGCCACGGGATCGCTGCCCGGCTCAACCGAGCCTGACAGTCGACCGGCCGCTTTATTGATCGCCATGAAAGTGGGCCGGCCATGACACACAGCTCAACTGGAAACGATCGCTTGCCGATCTATGAGGACCTGATACGCGAGCGGGGTGACGTCGTCGCCGAAGCTCAACTCGCTGCGGAACACACGCAGCACCAGGCCGCGGAATTGCTGCCCGGACGGGATGCGGGCCAGCAAGCCCGTCGTTGGAGCACCGGAGCCGCTGCGGCTGGCCAGCCGGAGTGGCGCGGGTCGCCGCCGTAGGGGGTGGGCCCCGGCGCGGGTACGTCCGCGTGTCCCGTCCTCATCCAAGGACCAAGCCGTGGCCCAGGCGGGCCGACGGCACGTCGAACCAGGAAGACCCGAAATCACAGATGGATTACTGCTCTTCATGCCGTCGGCACCTGAACGGCGCGCTGGTGTGCCCCGGGTGCGGCGCCTACGCCCCGGACATCGCTCCGCCCACCGCCGACGGCCACAGCGGCTCGGCCCCGGCGATGACGAGCGCCGGACCGGCCACAACGGCCCACCGGGCCGCGGCCTCCGTCACGTGGCACGACAGCTTCCCGGACGGCGAGGCGGAGTCCAGCACTGCCATGGACGTGACCCCGCACGTCGCCGCCGACGCCGATTCCCTGCCGCCCGCACGGCAGGGGCGTGCGGCACGCCGTCGCCGACTGGCCCGCTGGAGGAAGAACCAGCGCCGGGCGGCGGTCGCGAGTGCTGTGGCGCTCGTCGGAGGTGGCCTGAGCATCGCCATGATGGACCGGCACTCCACCGACCGGGCACAGGCAGCCGTGACGCCGGACGCTCCGAGGACAGGCACCGTGCAGGATCAGACGCCCGAACAGAACCGACCGGCCGCCGCACCGACGACCACTCAACACACTAACCGGCCGTCACCCGCCCCTTCCCAGCCGCAGCCGCCGACGACGACCAACGCACCGCGGCAACAGTCCCTCGCCGCAACGCCCCGCACAACGTCACCGCGCGCCCAGCCGGACGCCGTAACTCCTGCCCGCCCGACCACGACGGCGGCCCCGCATCCCCAGAGCACCGCCCCGGCCACTGGCGACACGGCCCCCGACCGCTCCGGTACGACGGCGCAACAGCAGCCGGCGCCCGCGACAGGCGACGGCACGAAGCCGGGCACGTCCCAGACCACCAGCCCCTCACGGGCGTCGACCTCGCCGACGGAGGTCTGCCTGCTCGGGATATGCCTCGGCTGACCACGCCTACACCCGGCCCTTCCCGGTGGGACGAAGGGCGTAAGTCGAGGATGCCGAGGTGCTGGTCGGGGCGGCAATGGGTGCAGGCTGTGGTGCCGGCGGCGAGTAGCCGGTGGGCCTCATCCTGGTTGATGGGGCGACGGCGCTTACCCACCATGTGGCAGTCGCGTGCGTGGACGCGTGTGGGTGGGCGTCCGATGCCGATTTCGGTAATCCATTCCGATGGCCGGGGCCGTCGTTGTCGGCCCTGTTCCGAACGCGTCCGGCGGTTCGGCCGTCGCTGTCGGCTCTTTTCTTGTTCGGCTTGCTTCGCGATCGCGGCGATCTTGCGGTCCACGCCTGTGCTGTTTGGGCCACCGGGAGGGAGGATTTCCGTCGCGAGTCCCTGCGTCACTCGTTCGCTTCGGCCTGATCGGCAATTGACTCCTGTTACTCGTGCCGCGTCGGTGGCTGGAGTGTCGAAAGTTGCAGCCATAGGCACCATGAGTTGTGATGAGCAGGTGACTGGGAGACCACGTGCCGATGGGCTGCGTCGCATCGCAGGTCGGCGTCGTGCCCCGCAGCACCGATCTCGTGACTGGTCTGTATCACACCGGTCAGAGAGCCGGGAGCGGATGCAGTGGATCAGTCTGATTGCGGTCAGCCTGCCGGGGCTCGCAGCTCTGGCCGCGCTGCTGTTCACCTGGATGCAGGTTGGACAGGCCAGCACGGAACTACGGATCGCTGAAGAGGGGCTTCCGCACGACGGACGACCAGGCCGCCCGTATCGTGGAGTCGATCAGGTCGACGTTCTGCGGCGGCTGAGTACGGATACTCGTGTGCCTTGGGGAACGCGGTACTGCGATGAGCGGGTGGCCGAGAGAACCTCCAGCGACTGTGTCGCCGCAGCTCTGGCCGCCGCCGAACCGGATCGAGTCCGGGTCGCGGCCCTGCGTTACTCTGCGCGCCACGGCACCGACCACGGCAGCCACGCCGAGCGGAACGCCGCCGTCGGCCCCTACGTCCGCTGGCGCAACGTCCGTGCTGAACCGAAGGCCCTGACGAGCCACTAGAAGGATCGGAAGACTCCTTCAGGGGTGCTCCGGGCAGATTCCAAGACGTCCGCGAAGTCCAGGTTGGCAATCGCCAGGTTCGCATGGATGTCGTGGACGCCCGCCGGGACGGTACGGACCGCTCCGCCGTAGACATCGAACTCCTCATCGCTCGCGCACTCCGCCCTGGTCAGGACGGCCACTGCCAGCAGTGCGCGGTGGCGGGAGAGCATCGTGGCGCGGTCTGCCACGAAGACGACGCTCAGATCCTCGTCCGCGGATACGGCTGAGATCACCTCGTCGGCCGCCGCCTCGGCCCAGGTTGGATCATCGACGATGTGGACGACAGGCTCGTAGTCGCCATCGCCCCACGGCTGGAGCAACTCAGCGCGGACAGCCTGCCAGGCTGTGTCGTCGCTGTAGTCCGTTCTGATAACCAGCGCAGCGAACGCATCGCGGCCGCTCACAGCGGGCAACACCTTCGACCTCCGATTTTCGCGAGCGTGTGGATCTTGTGCATCATTTCAGGTCGCACTGCTGGTCAGTCAGATTTCGCTGAGATCGGTCAGCGGGCCAACTCGTCCACGCTGATCACCCGGCGGTCGAGGGGCGGTACGTCGTCGACGAGGCCCAGAGGCTCATCAGGATCCGTGGCACTCGCTGTTGTCGCCGCCGGACCGGCACTGCGACTGCGGTCCGCTGTAGCCGGACTCAGGAGTGGGAGGGTGGTCCTCGTGGTACTGGTTGGCCTGGGCGATTCCCGAGATGAGGACGAGGGCGAGGCCGGCCAGGGTCTGGGCGCACATGGTGACGAATGCCTGGCTCTTGTAGGCCAGCAGCGCTACGGCCAGGACGAGGACTCCCACCACGGCGACGTACACGGCAGGCCTGGTCATGCTGACGGTCGAGTGGTCGGCTCCGGTGTCGAAGAATGCGTACCCGGCGGCGTCCATGCCCTTGTATGACGCGATGAGGGATGCCACGGCGTCCACGGCGAGCAGCACGATCGCGAGCAGAATGTCCGCTGCCACGTGCCAAGGGTTTTGTTTCTCCCCGTTACGTGGAGGTGTCGTCGTCATGGACCAAGCGTCTGCCAGTGGGCGCGCGGCGTCCTGAGTACGGATGCTCAAGCTCCGGGAGCGGTGGAACGGCGTGCGCACGAGCAACAGGGCTCGAACCTAGCCGTAGACCACCGACCACGGGCGCGGGGAATCGTCCGGCGGGCGGGGGACGCCCTCGCGCCGTGGGGTTGCGGTGTGGTCGCGGGCCAAGACGTCGGCCGCGAGTTCCGCGAAGCGGCGGGCGGCCGGGTGGGCTCCGCGGCCGGTGGGCCAGGCACCGCTGATACGCAGGGTCAGGGGGCGGTCCGCCAGCGGCCGCCAGGCGACGCGGGGCTCTTTGCGGGCCACCGGCCCCTGGTCGAAGGCGACTCCGTGACCTGCCGTCACCAGGGCGAGCAGGAACTCCGGGTTGGAGGCGTGTCGGAGGCGGCCGGGGACGAAGCCTTCGGCGCGGCACACGTCGAGGATCCGGTCGTACCGGCCGGGTGCGTGTGCCCGCGGGAAGAGCACCAGGTCATGGCCGGAGAGCTCGCCGAGCGCCACCTCCGGCAGCCGGGCCAGCGGCGAGGTCCGAGGCAGGACGACGCCCAGGTCGAGTGAGATCTCGGGGCCGAGCTGCAGTTCGGTGGCGTCGACGGGATGGTGCACGAGTCCGACGTCGAGGCCGCCGGAGGAGAGCAGCCGCATCTGCTCCTCGCTGGTGACCTCCTGCAGGTCGACGGACAGCCCCGGAGAGCGCTCCGCGCAGGCGGAGAGAAGTGCGGAGAGCACGGTGGCCGTGGTGTCGGGCGGTACGCCTGCGCGAAGGGTGCCGAGGCCACCGCCGGCGGCGCGGCGGGCCAGCGTGCGCAACCTTTCCTCCCGGGCGAGAAGTTCGTGGGCCTCGTCCAGCAGCGCCGCCCCGGCGGCGCTCAACCGGACGCCGCGCTGCGAGCGGTCGAAGAGCTCGGCACCGAGCTCTTTCTCCAGCCTGCGGATCGCCTGGCTGAGTGGTGGCTGCGCCATGCCCAGCCGTTCGGCGGCCCGGCTGAAGTGCAGCTCGTCGGCTACGGTGACGAAAAGACGCAGGTGGCGCAAGAGATCCACGATCAACGACTCTACGTGAGGGTCGCGGAGAGGGGGAAGGACCAATTGGTCAGGGGCCGACGAACCGATGGTCAGGAAGAACCGACGGCCAGGGGGACGAAGCTGTGATCGAGGAACGGATCCGACAGGTTTTCGCCGAGGCGGGTGCCGAAGGGCAGCTGCACGCGATGCCCGTTCACGTGCGCTCGACGGTCGCTGGTGAGGACGGCGCGGAGCCGGGTCCCCGTGAAGTCGCCGTGGGCTCCGACGCCCCCGTCGTGATCGCCTCGATCTTCAAGGTGCTGCTGGTGCTGGAGTTCGCCCGGCAGGTCGTTGGCGGCCAGCTCGACCCCCAGGAGCGGGTGCGGGTGACCGCTGCCGACCGGTTCGGCGGCTGGGGAACCGCCGGCTGTCTGGACGACGTCGAGCTGTCGCTGCGCGACCTGGCCTACTTCACGATGTCGGTCAGCGACAACTCGGCGGCCGACCTGCTGCTGGCCCGCGTCGGCCTGGACACCGTACGACTGCTCGCGAAGGAACTCGGACTGGACCGGACCCGGATCGTGGGCGGCCCGCGAGACCTGCTGGAGTCGATGCTCGCGGAGGTCGGGGCGCGCGACGAGAGAGAGTTCGCCGTCCGCTACCCGGCCCTGCCGGACGACCGTAAGAGACGGCTGGCCATACTGGATCCCCGCCACACCACGGCGAGCACACCCCGCGAGATCACGCGGCTGCTCCGGCTCATCTGGAGCGATGCCGCCGGGCCACCGGAAGCCTGCGCGCTCGTACGCGACTTGATGAGCCGCCAGGTCTTCCGCCACCGACTGGTGTCGGGCTTCCCGGACGACGTCACGGTGGCGGCCAAGACCGGAACCCTGCCGGGTCTGCACATGGAGGCGGGCGTCGCCCGCTACCCGGACGGCGAGTGCTACGCGATCGCTGTCTTCGCCCGCACGCACGACCTGACCGCCTCCCGCCCCTCAGTGGACGCCGCGATAGGCACCGCCGCCGGAATCGCGGTGGGCTTCCTCCGCGGCGGCGGCCGGTGACCAGATCACATATGCGTTCGCGTATCGGGAGGGCGGGATTCTGGTCTTGGACACGGGAGTTCGCGCCCTGATCTCCTGACGCCATGACTCAGGAGCCACATGTCACGGACAGATCCGACGCGCCCTCCAGCCGCGGGTTCGACCGTCGTACGGTGCTGCGCGGCGCCGCGCTCGGCGCAGCATCCCCCCTGATCCCGGCCACGGCCGCCATGGCGTCCGCGACCGCGGGCCGCGGCCGAGGCAGTCGCGGAGCCGCCGGTTGCGTATCGTTCCGCTGGCTCGGCACCGCCGGCTGGCGCATCGACGTCGGCGACCGGACCGTACTCTTCGATCCGTACCTCACCCGCTTCACCACGGGCCTGTTCGACGGCGCCTTCGACCCGCGGACCCGACTGGAGACCCGGCCCAGGGTCGTGGACGCGCACATCGGCCGCGCCGAACTCGTCCTGGTGAGCCACTCCCACTGGGACCACCTCGCCGACGTGCCCCACATCGCCAGGACCACCGGCGCCCGTGTCGTCGGCACCGAGACCACGTACCACCTCCTGGTCGCCCTGGGGGTCGACCCGGGCCAGATCTCCGTGGTGCGGGGCGGCGAGGTGCTGGACTTCGGCGGGATCACCGTCGAGGTCGTGCCGAGCCTGCACAGCCGCAACAAGAAGTGCGCCTACTTCGCCCCCGGCACGCTGAACGCCCCACCCGCAACGGTCCCGAGCACCATCTCGGACCTGCCGGAGGGCGACACCCTCGCCTTCCAGGTGATGGCTGGGGACAGCGGCCCGTCGGCGTTCCTCATGGGAGCCAGCGACTTCTCCGAGCGTGCGGTACGGGGCCTGCGTCCCGACCTCGCGATGATCGCCGTGCCCTCCAGCACCGCCACCCACCGCTACGTGCCCCGGCTGCTGCGCGCGCTGGACACTCCAGGCGTCGTCGTCCCAGTCCATTGGGACAACTTCGAGGTGCCGCTGACCGGTTCCCCGGCGCGTGACCCTGCGATGGACCTGGACGCGTTCCTCGCCCAGGTCGAGAAGGTGTCTCCGGCAACGCGGGTCGTCACCCCGGACTACCACACCGTGTACGACGACGACATGCTGCCCCAGCAGTAACTAGTGCTGCATGAGGCGATGTTCGCCTTGCCCTCGGTGCCGTCGAGAGCGATTTCGATGTTGCTGGCCTCGGCCCAGTCGGCCACCCGGCGGCACAGCTTGGTGGTCAGGTGCGGGCAGGGAGCGGCACCAGACCGCGCGGGTCTATTGCGGCTACGGTTCTGTGTGCTATTCGCGGGTGCCGACGAGCTGCACCGTCCTGGCGCGCAGTGCCGCGCTGACGGGCAGCACGGTTCCGGCCACGGCGAGCAGCGTGGACATGGCGGTAATGCCGGTGATCACTGCGTATGGCACCGTGATGGGTGCCGTGCCGAACAGCTGGTGCAGCGCGCCCCACAGACCGGTGAGGTTGAGCGCGGTTGCGATCAGCGCCAGTGCCACCCCGATGGCGGCCACCAGGAGCGATTCAGCAATGAAGAACCGCATGACCTGTTTCGGGGTGGCTCCGGCCATCCGGAGCACCGCCAGATCGCGTCGCCGGTCGGCGGTCGCCATGAGCAGGGTGTTGAGGATCGCGATGAAGCAGAACATCACGACGATCACGGTGATGGAGCGCTGCCGCACCTCGGTCAGGTGGCGTGCGTACGCGCTTTCCGAGGCGGCCAGCTGGTCCCTGGTTGTGAAGCGGGCTCCGGTTCCGGCAACCGCCTTGCGGATGGCCGTGGTCGCGGCGGTGCGGTCGGTGCCGAACTCCAGTGAGATGTAGGCACGCCGCGCGAGTCCGTCGCGGGCGTACACGGCGGTCTTGGCGAACCGCTGGGGCAGATAGGCGACGTCCTCGCCGCGCAGCGCATGGTAGGTAGCCGCGATGCGCAGGTTGGCCTCTTCGCCGTCGGCCATCAGGACCTTGAGCCTCGAGCCGACCTTCATGCCCCACACATCGGCCACGACCGTACTGTTGTTGTCCAGGGCGTCCAACGAGCCGTCGACCACCTTCAGGTCCATCATCCGCTTCAGCGCGGCACTGTCCACGACGAGCCCGTCGTTCACCTCCAGCCGGTCCTCGTCGTGGGTGTAGACGGTGGTGAGGATGGGGGCCGCGACCTGGACGCCGTCGATATGAGAGACCTTCTCGACGACCTGCGGGCTGATGCCCAAAGTGCCGTCGGGGACGAGCGCATACTCCGACCTCACCTGATTCCGCAGTCCGCTCTCGCGTGCCGCACCGAGGGCGTCGGTCGCGGCCAGCAGTGAAAATGTCAAGCCGACGGTGAGCAGGATGGGCGCGGCTGTGGCAGCGGTGCGCCGCCGCGAAGTCAGCACGCTCTCCCGTACGAGCATGGCGGTAGGTCCCGTGAAGCGGCGCAGCGGCCACATCAGCAGCCGGGTGAACGGTCCGACCGCGAGAGGTGCGAGCACAGCGGCGGCCAGGACCGGAACCAGCATTGAGAGAGCGTAGGCGCTGGGCGAGAGGACCATGGCCGGGTCGCCGAGCGCGATCCAGGCAGTGAGCCCGGCTGCGCAGACCAGCCCCATGGCACCGAGCAGCAGTCGCCCCGGGGTCATCCCGGAGTCGTCGACCGCCGCCTCGCGCAGCGCCTCGACGGGACGGATGCGGCCGGCCCGCCGTGCGGCGACGGTCACACCGCAGTGTGCCACCAGGACGCCGACCAGGAAGGCGGTGGCGAGTGGCGCCAGCACTGTCCAGTGCAGCGAGGGTTGGATACGGAACCAGGGTGGGGAGACGCCCATCGCGATGAGCATATCGGCGAGCAACTGCGCGCCGAATAGGCCGAGTACCGTACCGACCGCCGACGCGAAGCCGCTGACCAGCAGCGCCTCGTTCCGTATCATCCGGCGCACCTGTCGGGGGGTGGCACCCACGGTGCGGAGCAGGGCGACCTCGCGGCGGCGCTGAATCACTGCGAATGCGAAGGTGGAGGCCACCACGAACACCGCTGTGGTGCCGGCCACGCTGGCCATCACGGGCACCAGGGTGATGGTGTTGTCCAGCGCCTCGCGGTCGCGGTCCTCGCTGGCGTCTGCCTTGTGACGGTCCTGCCCGGTGAGCACCTCGGCATCCTCACCGACCGCCTCGCGCACCTTGTCGATCGCACCGAGGGCGACCAGAGCCTCGATCCGTGGAGTGAGGCGGGCTGCTTCGGCGTCGGTGAAGAAGACCGCGTCCTCCCAGTCGACCGGGGTGACGGTGCCGCTCACTGTGTACGATCCGACGCCCGCGGCGGTCAGCACGGTCACCTTGTCGCCGGTCCGCGCCTGGTCGGAGGGGACGACGATCTCCCTGTCGGAGGCGGGCACGCGGCCGTCCGTCAACGTGTACCCGCCGAACCGTGCCACCGGCCAGGGATGCCCGACCTGGTCCCTGGGGCCGCCTTCGAGCTGGGCGTAGAAGGTCCGGTCCACCACGGTGCCGCCGGTGCCGGAGACCTTCCGCAGCAGCTCCTGCGATACGCCCTCGGCCTGCGGCAACGAGCGGACCCCGAGGTCGTGGTGGGCGGGATTCCACGTCGGGTCGAAGGGCATCACCACGGCTGGGGCATCGGCGAACCGCTCCACAGGCCGGTCCGAAAGATGGAGCGTGGCCATCAGCAGTAAGCCCATGGCGGCGACCTGGGCGACCCCGAGTACCAACGCCACAACGGTGCCGAGGAACGACACCCAGCGACCCCGCAGGGTCTGGAAAGCCAGGGCTAGCACTTCGGCACCGCCAGCTCGGTCATCCGCGCGGCGACCGCTTCGGAGGTGGGAGAGATCAGTTCGCCGACCAGGCTGCCGTCGGCGAGGAACAGCACCCGGTCCGCAAACGAGGCCACGCTCGGATCGTGCGTGACCATCACCACCGTGGTCGATCCGTCGTCCGCCGGGCTGTCGACCAGTTTCCGCAGTACATCCAGCAGTTCGCGTCCTGTGGTGAGATCGAGCGCACCGGTGGGTTCGTCGGCGAAGAGCACGGCCGGGCGGGTCACCAGGG
The DNA here is from genome assembly GCF_021538895.1 of Streptomyces olivochromogenes. GTDB lineage: Bacteria > Actinomycetota > Actinomycetes > Streptomycetales > Streptomycetaceae > Streptomyces > Streptomyces olivochromogenes_A. Next base: position 30,796 of record NZ_JADDRL010000046.1, read on the forward strand.
CACGGGCGATGGCGACCCGCTGCTGCTGGCCGCCGGAGAGCTGGCTCGGACGGTTTCCTGCCTTCTTCTCCAGCCCGACTTGGGCGAGTGCCTGCTGCACCGTCCGCCGATCGGGCTTGCGCCCGGCCAGCCGCACCGGCAGCGCCACATTCTGCTCGGCGGTCAGCGAGGGCAGCAGATTGAACGCCTGGAAGACAAAGCCGGTCGACTTCCGCCGAAGTTCGGTGAGTTGAGACTCGCTCAGCCCCGCGATGTCCGTGCCGTCGATGAATACCCGGCCCGACGAGGGCCGGTCCAGGGCGGCGGCACACTGCAGCAGCGTCGACTTGCCCGAGCCGGACGGCCCCATGACGGCGGTGAAGCTCCCCTTCGGAAAGGAGACTTGGATGTCGCGAAGCGCGGTCACCGCGCTGTCGCCCGATCCGTAGGTCTTGGTCAGCGACTCAAGCCGTACTGCATCGTCCATGGATTCCTCGTCATCGAAGCGTGATGGCCGGATCACTGCCGGTCGGCGCAGTGCTGCGGGACGGACGATCCAGGCTGCTCAATGCGCATTGTGTACAATGTCCACATTGCCGCGCCGCAGTGGCGCCACTATGTGGGGGCGGGCACTTCGCAGGTTACACAGCTATGTGGACGCCGTCCACAAAAGGAGTGGCGATGACTTCCAGGGCCGGCGCAAGGAAGCGCGACACCTACCGGCACGGCGATCTGCGGAACGCGCTGATCCAGGCCGGGCTCGAACTGGTCCGCGACGGCGGGCCGGACGCGGTGGTCCTGCGCGAGGTCACCCGGCGGGTGGGCGTGGTCCCCAACGCCGCCTACCGCCACTTCGCCGACCGCAACGCCCTTCTGCGCGCCGTCCGCCAGGCCGCGCTCGCCCAACTGGCCGCCGCCATGGAGACGGAGCTGGCGGCCCTGCCGTCGGCCGACGACCCAGCCGAGTCCGCCCGCGCCCGCATCCGCGCCCTAGCCACCAGCTACCTGCGTTTTGCCCAGGCCGAACCGGGGCTGTTCCGCGCCGCGTTCTCCACCTCCGACATGGCCGACACCGAGAACGCATCCGCCGACGGCCCCGGCGGCTTGACCGCGTTCCAGCTGCTGGGCGCGGCCCTGGACGACCTCGTCGAGAGCGGCGCCCTGCCCCTCGACCGCCGCCCCGGCGCCGAATACTTCGTCTGGTCCGCCGTGCACGGCTTGGCCGTACTCCTCATCGACGGCCCCCTGCGCGGGCTGCTTCCCGTACAAGCCCACGAAGCCGGACAACGCCTCATGGACTCGATCGAACGAGGCATCTGAACCGTTCCGGGTTCGGTAGGGACTCGATCAAACCCGGAGCGGTTCAGTAGGAGTCCGTCCCGGTTTCGATGATGTTGCCGCCGAAGGTGAGGCGGTCGACGATGGCGGCGCAGAGTCGGGGGTCGGTGAAGGTCTTGGTCCAGCCGAACGATTCGTTGGAGGCGATGGCGACGCTGTTCCTCTCCTCGCGTTCGCCGCGGCTCTGATCTCGTGTCGCCGATTGCGGCTGGCACAGGAGCGTACGGCTTTCCGCAGCTTGACGCATCGTCACGTGACATAGGCTGGGCTGTCGTGACGAACGGCATCGACGACATACTGGCCCCGCTCGACCCTCTCGATCCGCGCGAGACAGCCGGCTACCGGCTGCTGGCCCGGCTCGGCGAGGGCGGCATGGGCACCGTGTACCTCTCGCATACGCGAGGCGGGCAGCCCGTCGCCTTCAAGGTGATCCGCCGCGAGTACGGCCAGGACCCGGACTTTCGGCGCCGTTTCGAGCAGGAGGTGCGGGCCGCCCGTCGGGTGCAGGGCTATCACCTTGTACCGGTCGTCGATCACGACACCGCCGGCGCGCTTCCCTGGATCGCCTCGGCGTTTGTGCCCGGCCTCTCACTCGCCGACGCCCTTACCGCGTACGGGCCGCTGCCCCTGCGCGCAGTCTTCCAGCTGGTCGGCTGCACGGCCCGGGCCCTCGGCTCCATCCACGCGGCAGAGGTCGTCCACCGCGATCTGAAGCCCGCCAACATCCTGCTTGGTTCGACCGGCCCGTACGTCATCGACTTCGGCATCGCACAGGCGGCCGACGCCACGCAGCTCACCCGCAGCGGCGGAGTCATCGGCACCCCGCAGTACATGTCGCCAGAACATGTGCTGGGCGAGCCTGTCACCGCGGCCACCGATGTGTTCTCGCTCGGCTTGATCGCGGCGGTCGCGGCGACCGGACGGCATCCCTACGGCGAGGGCGGCGCGACCGCCCTCGGCGTACGCATCGCCAACACGGAGCGGACACCGCCGGATCTGAGCGGCTACCCGGCGCCGCTGCGGACGCTGCTGGAACGCTGCCTCACCGCCGATCCGACGGCCCGCGTCACGACGGACGAACTCGCGGAGCTATGCGAGCGGGCGGCGGGGCGGCCGCTGCGCGCGTTCGACGGCTGGCTGCCAGCACCGCTCATGGAGCGGATCGCGAGCCGGGAGGCGGCTGCCGCGCAGCCCCCGGAGCCCACGCCCCCGCGGATTTCCACGCCGACTCCAATGGCCACGCCCACTCAGCCAGACGCCGACGCGCACCTGGCCGGGCAGCCGACCGTTTCGGCCCCGCCGCCGCCCCGCACCCCTCCACCTGGCCCGGCTCATCCACCGTCGACGACGGCCACGCCCTCTCCTGCGCCTGCCAAGCGCACCCGCCCTGTGCTGCTCGCCGCCGCCAGTGCGCTCGCCGTGACCCTTGCCGCGGCCGTGACCTGGGTGATCGTGAGCCCCCACGGCGGCACGGGCAGAGCCGACGACACCCGGGCGGACGGCAAGCACACCGGCACCTCCACCCCGACCTCCTCACCCTCACCCTCGTCGGCCGCGTACACGCTCGTCTTCAAGGACAAGCCCCTGACCCTGCGCGCACCGGCCTATAACTCCGGCACGCACGTGGACCTGGACGCGCCGAAACTCTTCCCCGATGGTGAGATCGGCCAGGACAACGGCATGGAGCTCACCTACCAGGACTGGGGCGACTCCGACCTGCGCTTTCTCACCCCCATGGGCAGGAGCACCGGCACTACGCCTGAGGCATGCAGCGCTGGCGCGGACACCGACACCCTGCCGGCCTCGATTCCCGCCGACGACCTGAACCAGGGGAAAACCTTGGCCAAGGGCATGGTGCTGTGCACCATCACCAGCGACAACAATCTGGCGATGCTGCGGATCACCGGTGTCCTGCCCGACACAAAGAAGGGCCTGTCCAGTGACATGCCCGACTACGCCACCACACTGACCCTCTGGAAGATCACCAAGTAGAGCCCGGGGCAGTGCTTCTGCTGTACCAGCGGAACGTCCGCCACATCGCGGCTGAACACAACAGATCGAGCGAAGCGGTGTCCGCGCGCGGCGGCCGGAGGATCGCGGCGAGCCGTCACGGCTGTGAGTCGGTGTTCTGCGACAGTTCGGAGGTTCTTGTCGCGCTTGAGGGCGGTTTGACTGGATCCGGGGCTTCAGTCGATTTGCGCCTTGAAGGCCGGGATCGCACTGGAGGATCTGGCGCAGTGGGCCCGCCTGCCGGCCAGTGGGCCACGTCGGCGTTGGGCCCGCTCTGCGCACCGTGCAACTGTGCCAGCTGCTCCTCGGCGCCGTTGATGAGACTGCTGATCAGCGCACGCTGTTCGGCAGGAACCACAGAACGCCACCGGATGCCCGAGCCCGGCGATCTCCTCTCCTTGTCCATCACGCGCAGCTGCGCGGCCACCTTCTCGTGCACTACCCGCCGAAGGTCGCCCTGTCCAAGCTCGTCAACAGCCTCAAAGGTGTCAGCTCCCGATACCTGCGCGCGGAGTACACCGGCCGGATCAACCGGATCGGGACGGGCTCGGTGTTCTGGTCCCCGTCCTACTTCGCGGGGTCCTGCGGCGGCGCACCGCTGAGCATCGTCAAGGACTACAACGAGAACCAGAAGCGCCCAGCCTGACCGTCACCACACACGCGCAGAGAACTCCGGCGCTTCACGCCTCCGAGCCGAAGATCGCATTCCCGCCCGGCCTGAAGGCCGGGATTCCCTGCGAAGAACAAGGGACGGAACGCTGGGTGCAGACCAGCTGACGCGAGCTCCTGGACCGCACGCTGATCTGGAACCAACGCCACCTGCGCCACGCCCTGCGCGAGTTCGAGGACTTCTACAACGGGCACAGGCCGCACCAGGGCGTCGCCAACGCCCGCCCGCTGCACTCATTGCCCGCACCGATCGCCGATCCGGGCGACGTACGACGACGCGATCGCCTCGGCGGCATTCTCCACGAGTACCGTCCCTGACCTGCGCGGACGAGATTTCCGGCAAGGGCAAGGTCGGCAGCCCGCAGAAGGCCAACACTGCTGCCGCCTTTCGCGCGTCACCGGGTTCCTCCGAGGATGCCCCGTCCTTTAGGGCGGGGAGGAATCGGGCTCCTGCGGAGCAGGGCAGAGGTAGCCGTTTCGCCGTCAGGGCGAAACGGCGTCCACCCCAAGACGGGGTGAGGAACCCCGCCAAGATCGATTGTTTTCAACTGTCAGTCCTCCCAGATAGGTTGATGTTCATGGCGACCGAAGCGAAGACGGAGGATGCCGGTTACGCCCGGTGGACCTTCCGGCTGCGCGTGTCGTCCACCGCCCGCACCGCGCTTGAGGCGGAATGGGACCGGTGCCGGTGGATCTGGAACGAGTCCGTCGCCAAGTCCAAGGCGACGCACCTGCACAACAAGGCCACCGGCGAGAAGCAGACGTGCGGCCCGGCCCAGCTCGACAAGATGCTGACCGAGGCCCGCAAGCGCACGGCGTGGTTGCGTGAGGGCTCCAGCGTTCCGCAACAGCAGTTGATACGTGACTTCGGCAAGTCCCGCGCCAAGGCGCAGAAGGACATCAAGGACCGGCTGCCCCTGGCACGCCGGGCGGGTATGCCGCGCTGGAAGAAGAAGCGCGAGGCGCGAGCGAGCCTCAGCTACACCCGGCGCGGGTTCCGCCTGAAAGACGGCCGTCTGCACCTGGCCGGGGGCATCGTGCTGAGCGTTGTGTGGTCGCGGGACCTTGAGGCCGATCCGTCGAGCGTCCGCGTCTACCAGGACAGCACCGGGGCGTGGTACGCCTCCTTCGTCGTCACCGCGACCGTCGAACCGCTTCCGGAAACCGGGCGTGTGATCGGTATCGACTGGGGCGTCAAGGAGACCGCGACCACCACCAGCGACGACCACGACCTTCCCCACGCCCAGCACGGGAAGACGGCCGTGCAGAAACTCGCCCGCTATCAGCGGATGATGGCACGGCGGAAGCCGAAGCGCGGACAGGCCGGATCGAAGGGCTACCGCGCAGCGAAGCGTCAGACCGCGAACCTGCACAAGAAGGTGGCCCGGCAACGCCAGGACACCGTCCGCAAGTGGGGCAAGAAGGTTGTCCGCGACCACGACGCTTTGGCAGTGGAGGACTTCCGCCCGAAGTTCCTCGCCAAGACCACCATGGCCCGCAAAGCCGCCGACGCCGCCATCTCGGCGACGAAGGCGGCCCTGATCGAGATGGGCCGCAAGCACGGGCGGGACGTCCGCCTCGTGCACCCCGCGCACACCACGATGGACTGTGCGCAGTGCGGAGCGAGAACCAAGCACGCACTACCTCTCTCAGAACGAACGTACGCCTGCACCGCGTGCGGAGCCGTCTCGCCCCGAGACAAGAACTCCGCCCGCGTGATGCTGGTCCGGGCTGGTCTCAACCCGGCTAGCGCTGATCGCGGAAGACCAGACCAGGCGCTGCCTGGCCTGGCAGCGTGAGCTAGAAATCCCCAGCCCTGGAGGGTGAAGAATCCCCTCCCTTCAGGGAGGGGAGGTTTCAATGCGGCGATGACCGACGAGTAGAGCGCCCTCTGCGGCGAGGCGCTGGACCACTTCGTTCGGAGTTCAATGGGCGTGCCTGCCCTGACCTGCCTCGTGGATACCGTGGTAACCATGGGCAAGCAGCGCAGTAACGCACAGCTCGACGACTTGGTCGCACAGGCCACCGTGGATGCCTATGCCGACGAGGAGCAGCTCGCAGGGTTGTTCACCATGATCGCAGAGCAGCTCGCCGTCCCGTTCAAGACAGTCGTACTCGGGGTTGAGGTGACGGTCAGGAAGGTGGACCTCGTTCCCGGCAGCCAGATCGTGGCGGTCTGCGCGCGCGGCAGGCATCGGCAGGCGATCGGCATTCTCGATCTTCCGTTGCCCATCCCGGTCCCTGAGGGAGCCGAGTGGATCGAGGCATACCGGCACTGGGGCCCGTAAGGCCCTTGTGGGTCAGTGGCCTCCCGGTGATGCGGACCGGTAGCCGTGGTCGGCGAGCCAGCCCAACCTCCGTTCCTCCGAGAACAACCAGTACCGCCGTAGCTGCGCCGGTGAGGTGGCCAGCACGTCCTTGAAGCGTCGGAATGCCCCTGAGACGCGGTAGAGCTGAGGGCGTTGCCGCATTGCTGCAGCACATCATTGAGGTCATGCTCGTGCAGTAGGGCGAGCAAGGACGTGCCGTCGGCGGTGTGGCAGACGGCACGGAGCGCCTTGAGCGCGTGCTTGCTCCAGGCGTCGGTCATGCACGCGAGGCTACGTAGACGGGTACCTCGAGAGTCATCGGCTGCTGCCAGAATGCGGTGGTGGCCATGGAGACGACTGCCAGGAAGCAACGGGGCCCGGCTGCTCAGCGGCCTGCTGGCCCGGCCCGCGGCTTGGCGGTGCTGGACGGCCTGGTCGCCGCCACCATGCTCACGATCGGCCGGCCGCTGACGGCCGGCGCCTGACAGCCCCGCGTTCCGTACCGCTGTGCGCTCGTCGAGCGCCATCGCCGCCCGGGGGCGCGCATCATCAAAGGAGGGGAGACCATCGACGAGGAGTGGCGATGAGGTTGTCGTTCCTTGAACCCCTCTACGCGGAGCCGGGCCCGTTCGCCTCCGTGTACCTGGACACCTCCCGGAACGTCGAGCATCCCGATCGGTCGATCGCGCTGCGCTGGCTGCGGCTGCGCGAGAGTCTGTCCCGTCAGGGCTCGGACCGGGCGCTGCTGAACGTACTGGAGGAGGTGGTCGGCGCCGACACAGAGGTGCCGGGGGTGCACGGTCAGGCCATCTTCGCCGCCCACGGCACGCTCGTCCTGGACGGGGAGCTGCCCAGGCCGCCCGAGCACGACTCCGCGCGCTACAGCACCCTGCCGGACGCGATGCCCCTGGTCACCCAGCACGTTCCGGAGATCCCCTACATGGCCGTAGTGGTCCACTACGGCGGCCTTCCGACCGCCGAGACCCACGGCTGGGTAACTCTGGAGGCGGAGACCGGCACCTGGCCAGCCTCCACCGTCACCCCGGGTGAGCGGCTGCACCGCAGGGTCGCGGTGGCGACCTGGCACCGCACCTGCCTCCGGCTCGGTCACCGGCTGGACGAACGGGCGCGGAGCGCCCATGCCGACGCCGTCGTCGTGGGCGGGGACGAGTGGGCGTGCAACGTACTGATCCGCCGCCTGCCGCACACCCTGCGGGACAAGGTCGTACGCGTGGGCGGCCGGACCCCCACCGACACCGGACGCGCCCTGTTGGAGCCGCAGCTCGACGGCGTCTTCCGCGGCCGCATGGCCGCGCACGACCGGGAACTCGTGGACATCTTCATCGGCCGGCGTGCCCTGGACGGCCCCATCACGGAGGGGCTGGCCGCCACCGTCGCCGCCCTCCAGCGCGGCCAGGTCGCGGCACTGTTGCTGAACCGGCCGCCAGAGTCTTCGCTGCGGCTCTGGGCGGGCTCCCAGCCCACTCAGCTCGCCCTGACCGAGGCGGAGCTGATGTCCTTCGGCGTGCGGGCCCCGCGTGAGGAACGCGCCGACGAGGCCCTCGTCCGGGCCCTCGTCGGCACCGGTGCCGAGCTGGTCGTCGTACCGGAGAGCGAGCTGAGGCTGTCCGAGGGAGTGGGCGCCCTGCTGCGGTACACCTACCCGGGGACCCCGTCCTGACGCCGACGCGCTGCGCCTCCCGGATCACGGGTCGCCCCTTGCGCCCGACCGCCCCGGACCGCGCCGCGCGCGGACATGCCGACACCGGGCGGGAGCGGCAGCGCGGCGTATGAGCGGCGGATGGGGCCCATGGACAGTACGGCCGAAATCAGCAACGCCGACGTCGAAGGGGATCGTGGTCAGACTGGAACGCACCATGACCGGGGCGCCGGCGCCACCACCACGGCCCCGTGGTCCGACGGCCCATGAAGGGACCCCCGAGGACCTGGTCCGCGCGGCCCACGCCGTGGGCGTGGCCGACGCCCGTCTCCTGGAGGCCGTACAGAGCATCGGGCGGAATTGGTCCCCGAGGACGAGGCGGCATCCGCGTACCGGGACACGCCCGTTCCGCTTCCCACGGGCAGGTGCCCACCCAGCCCTCGCTGATCGCCATGAGGGTCTCCGCTCTCGGCCTCACCGAGACGAACACGTCCTGGAGGTCGGGACCGGATACGGCTGGCAGACCGCGCTGCTGGCCCGCCTGGCCGCGTACGTCGCCGGCGTCGAGCGCTGGCCCGACCTGGTCGACGAGGCCCGCTTGTGGCTGGCCGGGCAGGGCGTCGGCAATGCCGAGGTCGTACTCGGCGACGGGACCCTCGGGATGCCGACCCGCGCCCCGTACGCCGCCGTAGGGCGGGCAGGAGCGCGTCGAGCTGACGAGCGGCGGGCCCACAACTGGTGCACCGCAGGACGGTCACCGCGGCCCGGTTCGTCCGGCTGTACGGCGCCCATGGCTACGACCAGCGGTGACGCGCTCAGCGCTGATAGGTCCCGACCAGGGTTCCGGAGGCCAGCTCCCTACCCTTCACGGCACGGTGCACGTCCTCGGCGCCCGGGTGGTCGTGCAGCGGCAGCGGCTCGGACAGGGCGTACAGGCGGAAGAAGTAGCGGTGAGGCCCGTGCCCCGGTGGAGGCATCGGCCCTCCCCAGCCCACGCGGCCGAAGCCGTTGGGCCACGGCAGGCCCCCCTGGGGCTTCTGGCCCTCCGCCGCCCCGGTGGTCCCCGGATCGATGCCGGTCACCAGCCAGTGCAGGAAGGTCGTCCCCGGCGCGTCCGGGTCCTCGCACAGGAGCACCAGCTCCGCGGCCTCGTTGGGCACCCCCGACCAGGTCAGGGGCGGTGAGATGTTCTCACCCTCCCCGCTGTACCGACGGGGGATCGCCGTTTTGTCGTCGAACGCGGTGCTGCTGAGTTCAATTCCGCTCATGCGCGCCGCCATACCCGCAACGGCGGCACCGGCACCGGTCCGTGCCCCAAAACCCCCGTTCGGCCGAGCTCACCCGGGCCCCATCCGCAAGCGGGGGTGAAGATGGCAGTGTGCCGACAAGGATCCTGCTCGAGGGCCGCCCTGGCGCGGGCAAGACGACTGCCCTGCGTCGGCTGGCCGCGCTGCTGCCCACCCACGCGGCCACCGGCTTCACCACGGAGGAGATCCGGCAATCCGGCGCCCGCGTCGGTTTCGCCCTGGAGACCCTGGCAGGTCGACGGGAAGTGCTCGCCCATGTCGACCTGCCCGGTCCGCCACGGGTAGGGAAATACGGTGTCGACCCGGGCGTGATGGAACGACTGGCGCTGCCGTCGCTTCGGCCGGCAGCAACCGAGGAGGCAACAGGGCGGCTGGTGCTCATCGACGAGCTGGGGCGGATGGAACTGGCGTGCACGGCCTTCCGGCACGCGATCGACGCGCTGTTCGTCGCGGAGGTCGACGTCGTCGCCACGGTCCACACGCACCGCGATCCGTTCACCGACGCCCTCAAGCGGCGTGCCGACGTCGAGGTCGTCCAGCTCACCCCGGCAAACCGGGACGTCCTGCCGGGGAAGCTCGCGGCCCGGCTGCAGCAGCCCCGGACGCACGCAAGGCCTCCCTCCCACGGATGAGAGACCGGCCTCCGACCTGCTGAAAGCAGTGTCGACAGGACGTGAAGTCGTCCGGTCGGTGCGACCGGCGGCGCCCACTACCAAGGGTCAGTGCCTGCCCACCGAGAACGCGGCCGTCATCGCCTTCACCACCCGGTTCGGCGCCCGCCCCTCCCCGGCCGCCCTGCTGTGCCGCCCGTCACCCCCGGAGGCATAGGGGGCGTCTCAAGGACGGCGGCGATGCCCTGCGCCAGGTACGGGATCCGCTGCGCGGCGCAGACCACCGAACGGGCGGGCAGCAATCGTCTGCGCTGCTCTCCGCGGCCGCACGCAGCCACCACACGGTCCATCAAGCCTGGCGGATACACCCAGTCAATAGCCCAAGACCCGATAACTCCGGCACACCCTCGGCCACCGGCACCACCCCCGAGACGGTCTCAGCAGACTATGCCCGCGAGCTAACGTAACGGCATCGGCCCTAGGGCAGCACGGCGCAGCGGCCGAACTCCTTGACCAGAACGGGTCATTGGCCACGCCAGCAACTCGCCGGAGACCCCACCCACGGCGTCCTGAGGCAAGGAGCCCACCCATGCAAGATCCTGACCCTGACGAACCCCTCGATACCCGTTCCCGCTGTTCAGGCAATGCTGAGCAGCTCTCTCCCACGCTCTGTAGTGTGACGAGCATGTCTGAAGGGATCGCCTGGATAGGCGCACACAGCACCATCGACCGGTCCGCGACGCTGCCGGGGATGCTCGGCGGGATCTCCCTGACTGCTGTGCGGGGTGTGGAGGCGGACGAGTTCCTTATCAATCTGGGCGCGGATCTGGACGAGCTTGCGGCGCGGACTGCGTACCGGGATCTGACCGCTGCGGTGGGTGGTCCGCCGCCTGGCGTCAATCCGGTCATGTACGGCCAGTGCGGTGAGTGGCTGTACGTGCTGGAGGACTGGGGGATGGCGACCTGGTCGACGGGCTTTCGAAAGGTGCCGTCGATGCGTCCCGGACCGGGCGACGAAGTCGTGTGCGTGACGATGAACTGGTGGAGTCCGCCGCAGGCGATCCTTCATGCGCCGGGGGATGAGCGCGTGCGGCGTGCCGAGTTCGGCGAAGACACCGGAGAAGGCTCGGCGTTGGATGCTGCGTTGAACGCGGCGGGGGCAGTTCTCCTGGCCCCGCAGTCAGATGAGGACGCCGGTACGCGGCTTTCTGAGGCGGTGTTCACCGCTGTGGGCACCTACTGCGGCCTGTCCATCTCCCAGGGACTCGTCCAGGCCGGCGAACTCTGCGGTCTGTTCATTCCCATGGTCTGACGGCCGTATGACGGTGGCCCGCGCCCGTACCCACAGGCGCGGGCCACCAGCATGTGCTGGAGGTGTTACTGGGTGGTCAGCTTGCAGATGACCGGGGTGCCGCTGGCGTTGAGGCAGGTGTTGCCCGGTGTGATGCGGGTGTCGAGCCAGTAGGCGTCCTTGTCCATGAGGCGCATCTCGCTCATGAACTTGGCGAAGTGGGCGCCCATGGACTCCTGGTTGTGCATGCCGGAGATCGCGGACCGGCCGCAGACCTCCTTGAAGGTGGGATCGGTGCCGTTGATGCTGAACAGGTGCACGGCGCTCCCGTACTTCTTGGCGTAGGTGCCGATGCAGGCGTCGCCGGTGGGGGTGGTGCTGCCGTCCTTGACGGCGGGGTTGAGGCCCCCCTCTGCCGTGGACATGCCGCCGCTGTTGTAGGTCGAGGCGAAGGCGAACTCGTCGCAGTTGAGTTCGTCTGCGGCGTCGACCAGGGCGCTGGCGTCACCGTTCTCCTTGGCCCAGCCGGTGGGGCACATACGGCCACGGCTGCGCGTGTTCTGCGCCTTGTCGCCCATGTAGTAGAGGGGCTTGAGGGCGGAGAGGGAACCGGGGTGCTTGGGCGTGTACGTCTGGATCAGCCACGCGTGCGCTGCGGCCTGGGGGAACGCCTTGGCGTTGAAGGCGTAGGTGGGGGCGGAATTGACGAAGATGCATCCGGTGCCCGGTCCGGCCGTGGTGGTGTCACAGCGGATCTGGTCCAGGTCGGCGGTGGCCGCGTCGTAGCCCTTGGACCACTGGTAGCCGGTCATGAAGGGGCGGATCCTGCCGTCGGACGGCAGGATGTTCGCGTCGATCTTCACGTCGGGCTTGTAGAGGTACTGCTGGCCGGCGGTGGAGGCGTCCCACGTGAACGGCGTGGACACGGACGTGGAGTGCATATCGCCCGGTGTCCACCATGTCTTCTCGGTCCACGCGCCCGGGTCCGGCTCGACGGCCTTGCACGAGCCCTGACACAGGTGCTCGTTGAGTATCAGGTCGATCTCGGCGAAGTCCAGCGGGATTTGCTGAGCGGGCTCGATGGTGAGGTGCTCGGTGAAGCTGTTCTGTCCGTCGAGTTCGATCAGGCGAAGGAACGTGAAGTACGCGGTGGCGTCGGGAACGCCATCGGTACGGATGATGACCGGCACGGCGCGGACGTCACACTCGGTCTTCCGGGTGGCGAGAATGCTCGGGAAGTCCGTGTTGCACCACGGAACATTCGCCTGCGCGGCCGTCGCCTTCATGGACTTGGCAATCTTCTTCGGCGCCTCGTCCTTGGACAGCGGCTTGCCGAAGCACACCTGCCGGCCGTCGTCACGGACGGCGCTGCACTGCTCGCTCGCCTTGGGTGTCTTCGCGGTGAGGCTGGCGGAGGCGCCGAGCGGCTTGGTCTGCACCCCGGTGGGCTGCATGTCCGCCACGTTCGGGTCCGGGGCGGTGTAGTCGGGGGTGGGCAACGTCAGGTCGACAGGCATCTCCACGCGGAACGGCGCCCACGGGGACCAAGTGGTCTCGTACAGGCTGCCATCGAAGGCGGAGGTGTGGAACACGTAGTTGGTGTTCAGGCTGAGCTTGCCCGCGGGGACATCGACGGTGACCAGGGACCCGGAAGCAACGTACGGGGAGACGATAACGCCGTACTCGGAGTCGTTGAGCTTGACCTTCGTCTTCGGCTTGCCTGCCGCGTCAGCCGTCCACACCTCGAACGTCAGCGTCGACTTGTCGCCGTCGGCGTCGGTCACCGTGTTCTTCAGCTGAACCTTCTGCGAGATGACCCGCTGGAAACCGGCCGCGTCCTTGCGCTTGGAGGGCGCTGCCGTCGGGTTCTTGCCCGAGACCGGCCGCGCCCCGGCAGCGGCGACCGACTTCACCTCGGGGCCGCTGGCAGGGCGGGTGGAGGGGGCCGCGTTCGGGTCAGGCTGGGATGGGTGGCCTAAGTCGGCCGCGCTCGCCGCGCCACTGCTGATGAGCATCAGCACGGCCACGCCAGCGGCTATGCGCGAGGCCATGCGTTTCCATCTGGATATACCTTGCAAGGCGTGTCCCTTCTGGCCCCTGCCTTCGTACTTCTGGCGGGGCTTGACGATGGATATGTCGCGCCTTGACCTTCCTATGACCCGTCGTTAGCTTCCAACAAGACTTCGCGATCCGGAGGTTCGTGTTTAACCGGAGTTAACAGACGTGACCTGGGACACGGTTGAGACCGAAGGGCAACGATCCCATCACAACCGGCTCCCTCCAGGGGGGCACGGAGCGGCGGCCGAACTCCCTTACCAGAACGGACTGTTGGCCACGCCGGCAACTCGCCCAGGCGTCACGGATCACCCATACTGGGGCGCGAGGTCGGGAGGCGACCGCGCGGGACACCCGTCGGGGCAGCTCCCCGCGCCGATGCCCTCCCGTCGTCAGTAGGCCTTCCTGTGCCCCCGGGGAGGCCCACTGGGCTGCCCCGGCTGCGCCCTGCCGGCCCGACGTGCGGAAGGAAACGCCACAAGTGCCCGACAGCGTGGGTGCCGAAAAGTCATCCGGCCTGCTCAGGTGGCGTTTCTGTACTCATGGAGGATTTCGCTGAGCCGGTCTCGTCGGTGGATCTCCAGCTGGGTGATGTCTGCCGGCGCGGTGATCGGTTCGGGCAATGGACGCAGGGGCGCGGCCTGCTTCAGCATTCGGTGTGGCCGGTGCTCGTTGTAGTGGGTCTCGAACTCGCGCAGGGTGTGGAGGAGGTGATGCTGGTTCCAGATCAGGGTGTGGTTGAGGAGTTCGCGCCGGCAGGTCTGTATCCAGCGCTCCATGAGGGAGTTCATCGGGGGCATCCGGATGCCGGTGGCGACGACGGTCAAGCCGGTGTCGGCCATCAGGGCGTCGAAGGCGGCCGTGAGCTTCGAGTCGCGGTCGCGAATGAGGAACCTGGCTGTGCTGCCCGCGTCCTTGAGGTCCATGAGGAGGTTGCGTCCCAGCTGCACGATCCTGTGCCGTTCGGTAACTCGTCGCCGCTGGTCAGGCCATGTACCTGTACTCGTTGATCACACCGCTGAGGACACGGTGAGTAGAAGCCGGTGAGCAGCCAGGTTGGTCGTAGTCACCGGTTGCTTCTGGACGAGGGGCGGGAGCTGCGCCCGGGCCTGGTGTGGGCGATGAGCGTTGTAGTGCCGGGTGCAGGCATCGAGGACCTGGCAAGCATGGGTCTCGTTTCATATCAGCAGGTGGTCGAGGGCCTCGCGCCGCAGGGTTCGGATGACCCGTTCGCAGTGCGCGTTCATCCGGCACACCGCCATGGACGAGCAGGTTCGCGTCGTCGAACGCGGCGAGCGTCGCCGCTGGCCTGTGGGAAGATTTCACTTGCGGCGTGCCTCCTTGCTGGGGGCTGGAAGCTTAGGGACTCCCATCCTCCCCAAGTCACAGGGCACGCCTTCTTCATGGGGCCAGCGTCAGACGGTCACCGATCGGTGAATCCAGGGTCAGCCTCGATCCACCAGTCGGTTTCTGGTTTGGTCTTTTTCGGTTTCGAGGACCGTGCCGTGGTGCTGCGGCTGGGTGTAGGCAGCTGGTACTTGCTGGTCTGCCCGGCTCTTCCACGGTTCGGCTCGGGTTGGACCCTGGTGGGCGGGATGGTCAGTGACGTCAGGGTGCCTCGGGCGGCGGGTGGGTGGTGGCGAACAGTTGCGTCCACGCGTGCTGCCAGGGCCAGTTGTTCGGCAGATGCAGTGCGTGAGGACTCAGCCGTTTGTGAAGAATTATCCCTTTTCTGCGTGAATCAGTGTGGCATGAGCTGTCTTAGCGCTGTTCTGGCCCGCTCATAGCGCATGCTGACCATGGCGCCTTCGTTGGGCGCATCCAGGTCGTAGCCGGAGCGGCACTGCAGGGCCTGGGCCTCGGCCGCCGACGTGAGCAACCGCTTCCAGGCCTTTCCGCCCGCGCCGGAGTCCGGAAAGACCGGCAGTTCCAGCGCGTCGCTCACCGTCGCACCCAAGGCGGCACAGTGGGCGTCGGCGGCATCGGATCTCGCGGCCTGATCCGGAAGGTATGTGTCGAACCGGCCGAGCACCGCGGAGCCTCCGCGCTCGTACCAGCCGGCGGCCCGGTCCTTGGCTGCGGCGCTCACCGCGGGCCCGTCGCGCCACCCTTTGATCTCGTCGGCCATCTCGCCCAGACTGGCAGCTGCCTGCTTCGCCCAGTCATCCTCCGCCTGCGCCCAATTCGCGAACGGGTTCACCGCGAAGGCGCCGATCAGCCAGATGACGCCGTACATCCAGGCGCGGGCCGCACTCGCCTCGTCCGCACTCCGCGCCTTGCGGCGCGGGAATACCGCAAAGCCGGTGGCGATGATGAGCGGCCCCAGCAGATACGCGAGATAGATCACCGTCTGCGCCGGGACCGCGTCGAGCTTGAGCCAGGAGATCACCGAGTAGGTGATGGTCACGTACGCGACGAGGAAGACCGCGAGCTGCAGCTTCGTGCCGCCTTTGTCCTCGGAGCGAGGGTTGTCGATTTCGGCCAGCCGCTCACTCCAGGTCGGGTGGTTGCGCAGAAAGCGGGGGAGCCGATGCCGGGGCAGCGCGGCGGACCGCGATTCCGCCTGCTTCTTCCACACCTCGCGGTCGCTCCCGGACTCGAATACGGCATCCCGGTCGGCGACCAGCTCACGATGGCGCAGGATGTCGGCCCTGGCCACGTAGACCAGCGCGGTGAGCACCACCGCGAGCAGCGCGGTCTTCGCTCCGGGCTCGTATCCGTCCCAGTACGCCCGCTCGACGCTCTGAAAGCGGTCGTGCAGCACCAGGGCCGCATCCAGGGCCAGGCAGGGCAGCAGCACGGCGATCAGGAAGACCCGCCACAGGGCGACGGCGAGATAGGCCAGGTCGACGTCCCGGTTACGCACATGGGCGAGCTCATGCAGCACGACCGCGTCGAAATGCGGCCTGTCCTTGGTCGTCCGTCTCGGCAGCAGCCCCACGTTCAGGCAGACGGTGTAGCGGCCGAAGCTGCCGAAAGCCAGCGCACCGGCGGACAGCGCCCGGGGATTGCACACGAAGCCGGGCAACCGGTCCTGGGGCAGCTTGGCGCGCCGTGCCAGCCGGGCCAGATGCGCCAGCCGCTCGTCGCCCCCGCTATCGCCATCCATGGCTGCCGCGATCCGCTGCGCGGAATACAACTCCGGGAGCCGGTCCTTGCGCTGCCGCCACCGCGGCAGCCACCGGTACAGCAGCACGGCCGCCACCGCGACGCCGGCGGTCCACAGCACGGTCGCGTACAGCGCGGTCCGAGCACCGTCCGCCCGGCAGGCGACCAGCTTCTGGTGGAAACGCAGCCCCAACTCGGTGCGCCACTCCGGCCCTTGGAGATCCATGCCGGCCGCGGAGGCGCAGTGCGGGAGCGAGGTCGCGGAGTGATAGGTGAGCACCGCCTCGCCGATGAGGGTGCTTGCGGACGCGAGCAGCACCGTGACCAGCATCAGCATCCGCCGGGTGGTCGCACGCGCAGTCAGCGCACGCGCGGTGAGCGCTCGTGACTGCGCCGTCGTCATTGCCCGGACGGCCCCATGGCCAGCCGGGCGACGACGGCTTCCCCGAGCTGCTTCGCGGCCGCGTCCTCGAGGCCCCGCAGGCGCGCCTCGCCGTAGACGCGCTGGTAGACCGCCTTCTGCTGCTCGGGGGCCAGCGGCATCGGGTCGGCGGCAACGCCTGTGCCGCGGGCGGGAGTCCGGGAGAAGCGTGCCCTGATACGGGCGAAGAAGCCGTCCGCCGCGACGCCCGCTCCCCGGGTGACGAACTCGTTCACCACCAGCCATACGACGGGAGTGATCAGGCTGGCGGCTTCCGCCACGCCGAAGCCGAGCAGCTCGTCGCCTTCGGGCCGGGTGAACAGCCGAGTGATGCCGTCGTCGTCGAGTGGCTGCAGATTCTCGAGCAACTCCCGCTCATGCGGCACATGTTCGACAACGAGCTGCGAGACGATCCCCCGTACGGACGCGGCCATGGCGGCCATTGTAACAGATGACCTTGGTGTAGCCGTGCTCGGCTCCCTGCTTGTCGGCGCCGTAGACCTCCTTCACCTTGGAGTCGAGGTCCAGGTAGACCACCTGATCCGAGCCCGGCAGCAACTGCACTGTCCGCCCAGCGCGCAGGTGAACGCGCGGGCGGCGGACTGGATTTGCCGCACAGGCCCCAGGTGAACGCGCGCAGGAAGGAGCCGAGGGTGGAGGGGGCCCGCATGCCGGTGAAGACCCGGCGCATCGCGCCGTGCCGGAGCACGTTTGTGTCGTCGATGCCGCCCACCCCGGCGAGCATGGCGGAGACCAGCGACATCACCTTCGCGTCCGGCACGGCGCCAGCTCCGTTGCCCGCCCTGTCGAGGCGAACCCTCGCGGATCAGCGTCGGCAGGCCGCACCGCTCGGCCAGGCGCACCGCCGGGGCCAGCCCGCCGTGCGTAAGCAGGTTCAGTTCGTCAAACGCGGCGAACGTCGCCGCGGGTGGGAAGATTTCACTTCCGAGGTGCCTTGCTGGTCCGGCCTGGTAGAAGCGTGAAGAACTCCCATCATCCCAGCTCAGCGGGTACCTCTCTGCATCCAGCCCTCCCCCCGGCCCGTCACCGATCGGTGGATCCAGGTTCAGGGATGGACCAGTCCTCCCTAAAACAGCTTCCTTCTTCATAGTCCGAACAGGTCTGCTGCGTTGTCGTGGCACACCGCCCGCAGCCACTCCTCGCCAAGGGCCAGCCGCTCCAGGGCCACCGGGTGGGGTCACGCCCTGATCGGCCAGTCGACGCTGTGCTGCATCCGAACGAAAAGACCTGCGGCCGCGGGCCGAAGGCTGGGAGGCGGATGTGGCTTGCGGGCGGGTTCTCGCCCGCCGGGCCGCGCATTAGGCTGCGACCGCTCCGAAATCTGGCGATCTTTTGGAGGGTGTGCAGGATGAACCGAGCTCTCATGACCGCATTGGCGGCAGCAGCGTTGGTCGTGTCCGGGGGCAGCACCACCGCCTCCGCTGACGATGCCCCGCCGCGAACCACGCACGGTCCTTGCCAGTACACCCAGACCCCGGACGAGCCGGCGGCGCGGCGGGTTCCCCTGCCGCCCGACCCGCGGCACACCCCCAGTCACGGCGCGGTCGGTATGGCTGTCCGGACCAGCCAGGGCCCGCTCCCGCTGAGTCTGGACCGGGCGAAGGCGCCGTGCACGGTCCAGAGCTTTGTGCACCTGGCGCGGCACCGGTTCTACGACCGCACGGTGTGCCATCGGTTGACGGCGTATCCGACGCTGAAGGTCCTGCAGTGTGGCGACCCGACCGGCACTGGCGAGGGTGGGCCGGGGTACAAGTACAAGGACGAGCTGCCGGTGGACCTGCCGCCGGCACCGAGCGATCCGACCGGCGTCCGTCGCCTTTACGGGCGCGGTTTGCTGGCGATGGCCAACGCCGGGCCTAACACGAACGGTTCGCAGTTCTTCGTCGTCTACGGCAATTCCGCGCTGCGACCGGACTACACGGTGTTCGGCACTGTCGGTGCCGCCGGCCTGAAGACTCTCGACAAGATCGCTGCTGGCGGGATCGAGCCAACTTCGCAGGACCCGGCGCCTGTCGACGGCACGCCCGTGCTGCGGACCGAGCTGCTCAGCGTCCGGCCGTCCTGCCGGCCCTGATGAACTGTGGTGCGGTCACCGTGCGTCCAGCTACGTGCCTGGTCTCACGGTGATGTGAAGTAGCCGTTGCCGACGTCCGCCCAGGTGACGTCGCCGATGTTGTCGTAGAAGGTGGCCAGGTCAGCTGGTAGGAGGTTCACATGTAGGCCCCGCCGCTGCCGTTCGAGCCGATGACCACTTGCCCTCCTAGGATCTTCGTGGAGCGACTTGTGGGAGCGGCGTATGGTGCGGGCCCTACGCCGCCGAGGACTGGTTCACGTGGCCGGCACGGTGGCGCCCGCTGCAGCCCCGGCGTCGAGAGTGTCATTCCAAGCGGGCGGCCCTGCCGGCGCAGGGGCGCCCCGCGTTGGGTGATCCCCCATCCCCGCTCTGGCAACGGAGTTGGGTGGATCGTCAAGTGGGCGCGTCGAGATATGAGTAGCCGCGGCTGTTGCTCTCACATGCCCAGTCGGCACCGGGCATCGGCTGTCAAATGGCTGCGCTTGACGATCGAGTTTGAACACGGGGGCCATGTGTTGTGAGGGGCGGGGAGGATGGGTGGGTGCTGTCCCGGGTCCGAGGTCTGGGTCATGATATTTCTGACCGATGAGAGGCTCAGGCGGGTGAGTGAGACACCACCGAACACCCTGCAATACCGCTTTGACGGGCCAGAAGACGCTCCGGTCCTGATCTTGGGTCCCTCACTGGGTACCACATGGCACATGTCGTAGAAACCGTCCATGGGCGTTCAGTTGGTCCAGGGTGAGCGCGTAAGTCCAGGTCAGAGCCTTGTGACATGAGTGCGTCCGCAGGGTTGGTGACCCGCATGTGATCGCTCGTGACACGTGAGGACCCCGTCGGCTGGCTTCGGCGGGGGTCCTGCGTAGACGGGGGGCGCGGCCTGGCGCGGCTTCCGAGTGGGTGGTGTCTCGCCTGATGTCGGCTCCTCCGCAGCGGTTCGGGCGTCCAGCTGCTGCTGGCGGGCGACCTGTTCCGCGGCAGCGACGTGGTCGATCGGGGCCTGGGCGAGTGGTTCCCGGGAGTGGTGCAGGAACGCCTGCCCGAGCAGCCGACCCGCCGCACGAAGGTACTCCCCGGTGCGAAATACTCTCCCGATGAGTTCACGCACTTCCCCGATCAGTCAGCCGATCACGATACGGCGGGCCGTCGCGCGGGATGCCAAACGGCTCACGCGGCTCGTGCGTGGCTCAGGCGCCTATAAGGGTAAGTACGCATCCGCAGTCGCGGGCTACCGGGTCGGTCCTGATTACATCGAGGCCCACCGCGCCTTTGTAGCCGTCGGCGCCGACGAGCATGGAGGCCGGGTTCTCGGGTTCTACTCGCTCGTCCTCGCTCCACCGGAGCTCGACCTGCTGTTCGTCGCCGACGAAGCGCAAGGACGGGGTATTGGTCGACAGCTCGTCGCGCACATGCAGTCCGAGGCCCGTGCCGCCGGACTCGACCGTGTCATGGTCGTGTCGCATCGTCCCGCCGAGGACTTCTACCACCGCGTCGGTGCAGTGCGGATCGGGACCGCGCTGGCGAACCCGCCCGCCGTGCCGTGGGATCGTCCCGAATTCGAGTTTCGCATTCCTTCGGAATGACGCGGTGGGCCGGGTCGCAGGGCTACCGGCTTCACCAGCATGGCGCGCTCCGTGTGTGCCGTTGTCTCTGCCCTGGCGGGGGATCGTCTGCGCCGGGCGGCCTCTCCCCCGCATCAGGAGCGAGGCGAGGGTGCCGCTGAGCGCCTTTCGAAGGCGTCTTACGGACAGCCGCGTACGTCGTCGCCCCCTGGCGGTCAGGGTTGCACTTTGTAAGACCGCTCTTCATGAAACGTGGCACTCCGAGTGGATCAATATCTGTGCTTGCGAAGTGAGGATTTGACGGACCGCGTAGTGAGGGTTTTTGTCGCACTGAGTCGAGCGGAATTGCGTAATGTGCACGGGCCGTTCCAGTGTGCTACCGTCGATCTCGGTTGCAGTCGTGGTTCCCGAAACTTCGAGTGCTCTACCCGGTTCTGTCGGGCGGGGGCGCTTCTGTATTTCCGGTCATTTCCGGGCGGGGTTAATCATTGCGGCGACACGGCGTCCGCGCCGCGCGGATCCCGATGTACTGCCCCGAAGGAGATATGACATGGCTACTGGTACCGTGAAGTGGTTCAACGCGGAAAAGGGCTTCGGCTTCATCGAGCAGGACGGTGGCGGCGCCGACGTGTTCGCCCACTACTCGAACATTGCCGCGCAGGGCTTCCGTGAGCTCCTCGAAGGGCAGAAGGTAACCTTTGACATCGCGCAGGGCCAGAAGGGTCCGACGGCCGAGAACATCGTTCCGGCCTGACGCTGACGCACATTTTGTAGCTGGGGCCCGCATCCTTCGGGGGTGCGGGCCCCAGCTGCACACATCCCCCGCAGCAGTTTCAACTGCGGGGTGACTCGGAGGAATCCGCAGTCTCACCACGCGCGGCTCTTCCTTCAGTGATACAGGAGCGTCCTGAAGAGCTGCGCCGGAGCCGACGCCCGGATCTTACGTCCCCATCGTGTCACCCATTTCAGCACCTGTACCCCCGGGTATTTCCGTCGGCCCAAATCTGTTTTTTGCCACCGGTCCATACTTGTAATTCTCCATGCCGCTCATTGCTGCGGGAATTCCTTGATATGTGCCATATCGAGGAAGGTTCCGCATGAACCGCACACGCACGAACGATCGCTCCGCCCGCTCCCGTCACGGCAGAGCCGCCGCCGGAAAGGGCGGCAGTCGCACGGGCTCGCAGGCACCGCGCCGTTCCGACGGCCCTGCCCGTTCCGGCGGTTACGGCCGTCGGCCGGCCACAGTGCAAGGTGAGTTCGAGCTGCCCAGGACGATCACCCCCGCGCTGCCCCCCGTTGAGGGCTTCGCCGAACTCGACATGCCCGAGCACCTGCTGACCGAACTCGGCAAGCAGGGTGTGACCGCACCGTTCCCGATCCAGGGAGCGACGCTGCCGAACTCCCTGGCGGGCCGTGACGTACTGGGCCGCGGGCGCACCGGTTCCGGCAAGACCCTCGCCTTCGGCCTCGCCCTGCTCGCCCGTACCGCTGGACAGCGTGCTGAACCCCGCCAGCCGCTGGGGCTGATCCTCGTACCGACGCGTGAACTGGCGCAGCAGGTGACCGACGCGCTCACACCGTACGCCCGTTCCGTCAGGCTGCGGCTGGCCACGGTGGTGGGCGGGATGTCGATCGGTCGGCAGGCCGGCGCGCTGCGCGGCGGGGCCGAGGTCGTCGTCGCGACGCCCGGACGGCTCAAGGACCTCATCGACCGTGGCGACTGCAGGCTGAACCACGTGGGCATCACGGTGCTGGACGAGGCTGACCAGATGGCCGACATGGGTTTCATGCCGCAGGTCACCGCGCTGCTCGACCAGGTGCGTCCGGAGGGGCAGCGGATGCTGTTCTCCGCCACCTTGGACCGTAACGTCGACCTGCTGGTTCGCCGCTATCTGACTGACCCCGTCGTGCATTCGGTCGACCCGTCGGCCGGTACGGTCACGACGATGGAGCACCACGTCCTGCACGTCCACGGCGCCGACAAGCACGCCACCACGACCGAGATCGCCGCCCGCGACGGCCGCGTGATCATGTTCCTGGACACCAAACACGCCGTCGACCGGCTGACCCAGGACCTGCTCAACAGCGGGGTACGCGCCGCCGCGTTGCACGGCGGCAAGTCGCAGCCGCAACGCACCCGCACGCTGGCGCAGTTCAAGACGGGGCACGTCACCGTGCTGGTGGCGACCAATGTCGCGGCGCGCGGCATCCACGTCGACAACCTCGACCTGGTCGTCAACGTCGATCCGCCGACCGACCACAAGGACTACCTCCACCGCAGCGGCCGTACCGCCCGCGCCGGCGAGTCCGGCAGCGTCGTCACCCTCGTCACACCGAACCAGCGCCGCGGCATGGTCCGCCTCATGGCGGACGCCGGAATCCGGCCGCAGACCACCCAGATCCGCTCGGGAGACGAGGCCCTGAGCCGGATCACCGGCGCCCAGGCCCCGTCCGGCATCCCGGTCGTCATCACCGCACCGGTGGTCGAACGCCCCAAGCGCAGCGCCCCCTCCCGAGGCCGACGCCGCCCTTCCTCGGCGACCCGGCGCGCCCCCGTACGCCAGACCGTCCTCGACGCGGTGGCCTAGAACCTTCGTGATCGGAAAGTTGACCCATCTCTAGGAGGCACCCTTTGACGCTGATTCAGATGCAGCCGCGCTCGGCGGACGCCAACCCCGTGCACAGGACGGCGGTGGAGGTCATGGACGCGGCTGGACCGCAGGTCTGTGACGACATGAGCGTCGAGGTGGCGCTGGCCGTCATGGCCGCCGCACGCACGGGCCGACTGGTCGTCTGCGACCAGGACGACCAGCGCATCGGCCTGGTGACCCGAACCGATCTCACCGCCGTCCGCGACAGCGGCGCTCACACGGACCGGGTCCGCTTGCGTGACATCCTCGGCGACACAGATCGTCAACCTCATCCGTGACCACGATGGCGAAGCCGAGCACGCGATGCGCTCCCGTCGGCTCGGTGCTCTGCGAGTCGTAGACGAGCAAGGCAGCGCCCCGGGCATCCTCGCCACCCGCTGAAACGCGTCGCCCCGGGGCGGACCGTTCTTCCCTCTCCCTGTGAGGCCCCATGCGCTGCGTCATCGCCCGCTTCCCCTTCGAACTCACCAAGGGCGGAGTGCTGGAATCGATGAAGGGCATCAAGCCCGAACCGGTCACCGGAGAATCGGTGATCATCGGCCGCCGCCACTACCCCGTCAAGCAAGTCGGCCAAGTCATCACCCGCCAGGACCGCCGTGACTTCAGCGCCGCCGAAGTCCTCCGGGCCATGACTCAGCTCGGCTTCACCTGCCGAGCCCTCCCCAAGGCCGCGCCTCTGGGCATCCCCGGCTCGCTGCAGCACGCCTCCGCGATGCTCGGCACCCCCGTGATGGTCTGACCGGGTAAACAGGCACGAGCCGACATCTGACAGCAGTGTGGGCCCGACCGGTACGCCGGTCGGGCCCACACTGCGTGCAGCGGGTTCTCGTCGCCGTCGCTCAGTGGTCGGAACAGCTGAAGTCCCCCCGGTCCAGGCGCTGACGTCCTCGATCGCAACCTGGTACATCCCACCCGTCTCCGGGATCCCCAGTGTGCCCTACGGGATCCGGGCGACATGGAAGTGCAGATGCGTGGGCGGCCCGTCCTTCTTCGCGGGGGAGTCGAAGACGGCGGCGAACTCGCCCAAGCGGGCGGAATCCGTCAGCATATCCGAAACCCTCTGCCTCCGCGTGGCTGCGAGAACCAGTTGACCGGTGATGACAGCGCCACTGGTGACCACGGTCAGGGACTCTGACTGCTCTGGTCGTACTGCTCGATCATCCCGGGATCGTCGAGGCCGGCGCAGCCCCTCGTGCCGCGCCCGTCAACGGCCGACCTGCGAGGCGTCGCGGCTGGAAGCGTCCGTCCCGGGCGGTGATGTTCTTCGCGAGACGCAGTGTTGGCCGGCGCCCGCCGACGGTAGCCGCGGCGCAGTCGGCGACGTCACGCTCAGCCCGACGTGCTGCGCGGCGGTGGGTGACTGTGAGCGCCGGACTGAGCCTCGGAGCTGCTTGAACCACCCATGGACTGGTCGAGGTGGATTACCTCATCTTCGAGCGCGCGAAAATCTATGCCAGCCGGAGTAGACATTGGGTGGCGGTGTGGTTATGGTTTCTCTCGTAGTCGAGATCGAGAGAGGCCCGGCAGAGATGAACTGCCGGGCAGCAGTAACGCAGTTGCAGTTCGCAAGACGGTGCGGTGGTGGAGTTCCGAAGCCAAGGCGGTTGCAGGACGGTGACGGGACTGACGGCCGGACCGGGTGGCCCGCAGTGATCAGGGGCCACCATGAGCAGTACCGCAGTGGCAGTACCCGGTAAATGAAGGATGGATCGCAGTACCCGGCAGTGAAGTCAGTGAGCAGAACCTCGGTGAAGGCGTCGACTGCGGGCGCGCGCACCGGGAGGTTCGGCAGTGGGGTTCCAAGCCGGAGCAGACGCAGGACGGGCGACGGGGCTGGCTGCCGAAGAGTGGTGCTGTTCGAGGCCACCAGCAGTTCGCAGTTCCGCCAGTGAGTAGTTGATCAAGAGGGAAGAACGGAGGAGCCGAGCGCCATCAGGATCGCCCGGGCGGAAGTCTTGGACCCGGGTACCGCAGGACATCGATAGTGAGGTGGTCTTCGGTCAAGCAACTGCGATCCCCGCGCCCCCGACAGCGTCTCGGTCGGGTCTGCGGAAACAGAGGGCCGGTGCAGTATCAGGGCCGGCAGATGGTGTAGTAGTTCCTTCGGGGCCCTGGTGCCACTACGGCGCCAGGGCCCCTCAACGCGTTCCACAGAGAGGTGCAATGACAGCAGACGACACGTTCGGCCGTCTCGACGACGACGATTACCCCGCCTACACCATGGGCCGGGCCGCCGAGATGCTCGGCACCACCCCTGCCTTCCTCCGCGCCCTCGGCGAAGCCCGCCTGATCACCCCCCTGCGCTCCGAAGGCGGCCACCGCCGCTACTCCCGCTACCAACTGCGTATCGCCGCCCGCGCCCGGGAACTCGTCGATCGGGGCACCCCCATCGAGGCTGCCTGCCGGATCGTCATCCTCGAAGACCAGCTCGAGGAAGCCCAGCGCATCAACGCCGAATATCGCCGCGCCGCCGAATCAGCGAACCCAACGGCAGCAGAATGAGATGAGCGTGCCCACCAGCGCCGGCGGGCATCGCGTGCACGGTCTCGGTGTGCGGAGTGATCTTTTCCTATGGTGACGCGGCGTGTGGGCGTGTAACGTCTGCGTCAGCTGTCGTGGTTCGGAATTCCCTCTTGCCCACGCCTCTGGTGTGGGCGTCTTGCTGTGCTGTGCCGCAGGGACCAGGGCGATCACCTCCGTCTGCCACATGGAGTGGGAGGCGTTCATCGACTGGAAGGCATGAGCATGGCTACGGGAACTGTGAAGTGGTTCAACGCGGAGAAGGGCTTCGGCTTCATCGCCCAGGACGGCGGCGGCCCGGATGTCTTCGCGCACTACTCCGCGATCAACTCCACAGGCTTTCGTGAGCTCCAGGAGGGCCAGGCCGTGACGTTCGACGTCACCCAGGGCCAGAAGGGCCCGCAGGCCGAGAACATCAACCTGGCCTGACCTCGCAGCCCTGCCCGAGGGATGGCGCGCGCCGCGTCCGGTGGCCGCCGCCCGTGCGGGCCCTGCCGCCCACCTGGACGAACGCGCCTGATCTCATGCCGGGCCAGCACAAGATCACGGGCCGCGCAGCAATGGCTGCGCGGCCCCTGATCTGTGGAAGCCCGGGCCGGTGCGACTTCGGCGCGAAACTTCCTGACCTCAGTCGCGCAAGCGTCGCCGGGCACGCGAGTCGCATGTCCTGCGCGGCTACCGCGCAGCTTGGAGGAGCCGACGTTCAGACGCTCGTCCAGGTGTCGAGGAAGGCTCTCCGTGGCCTCGACGCTGCGCGCCGCCCCCAGCCGTACGACCGAGCCGCCGGTGAAGTCGGTGATGAGCAACGACACCGACGCGGCGCCGAGCTGCTCCTCGAGCATGCGCGCCACCACGTCGAGTGACTGCACGGGCGCTGCGGTCTCCGCCGCCGCCAACGTCCTCCCAAGGTGGGAGAACCTCCGTTGGACTGCGGGTTTTCGCGCCTCCTGTCCTTGGGACGTGTTCCCGATGACTCGTCATGTGGAGTGCGTTGCCACCCCGGCCTGCTGGGGTGGCCGCTGACTCCGTGCCCGGCCTCGATGCTCGCGGGGCCGCCACCGGAAGCGCGGATCGTGCTGCCGTGCTGTGGTTCAGGCGTCGATGATGACGGGGATGATGAGGGGCTTGCGGCGGTGGGTGCGGAACGCCCAGTTCGCCACGGCGCGGGCGAGGAGTTGTTCGAGTTGGCGCGCGTCCCCGACGCCTTCCTCGGCGGCGGTGGCCAGGGTCTTCTCGATGACGGGGATGACCGGCTCGAAGGTGGTGTCGTCGTGGACGAAGCCGCGGGCCAGGAAGTCGGGGGCTTCGGCGAGGGCGCCGGTGTCCGCGTCGACGATCGCCACCACCGTGACCACGCCTTCGGCGGCGAGGGTGAGGCGGTCCTTGAGGGATGCTTCGGTGGCGCCGCCGACTTCCATGCCGTCCACGTAGACGTTGCCGGCGGGGACCTTGCCGGTGATGGACGCGCGCCCGTCGACCAGGTCGACGACGACGCCGTCCTCGGCGATGACGACCCGTTCGGGGTCGACACCGGTACGGATGGCGAGGTCGGCGTTGGCCCGCAGGTGGCGCCATTCGCCGTGCACGGGCATGACGTTGCGGGGCTTGACGATGTTGTAGCAGTAGACGAGTTCGCCGGCGCTGGCGTGCCCGGAGACGTGCACCTTGGCGTTGCCCTTGTGGACCACGTGGGCGCCCCACCGGGTGAGTCCGTTGATCACCCGGTAGATGGCGTTCTCGTTGCCGGGGATGAGGGAGCTGGCGAGCAGGACGGTGTCGTCCTTGCCGATGCGGATCATGTGGTCGCGGTTGGCCATCCGTGACAGCGCGGCCATCGGTTCGCCCTGGGAGCCGGTGCACACCAGAGTGATCTTGTGGTCCGGGAGCTTCTCCAGCTCCTTCGTGCTCACGACCAGACCGGAGGGGACCTTCAGATAGCCCAGGTCACGGGCGATGCCCATGTTGCGGACCATCGACCGGCCGACGAAGGCGACCTTGCGGCCGTGCTGGTGGGCGGCGTCCAGGACCTGCTGGATGCGGTGCACGTGGCTGGCGAAGCTGGAGACGATGACCCGGCGCGGCGCGGTGCGCATCACCTGCTCGATCGCCGGGTTCAGCTCTCGCTCGGAGGTGGTGAAGCCGGGTACTTCGGCGTTGGTGGAGTCGGTGAGGAACAGGTCCACGCCCTCCTCGCCGAGGCGGGCGAAGGCGCGCAGATCGGTGATGCGGTCGTCGAGAGGGAACTGGTCCATCTTGAAGTCGCCGGTGTGCAGCACCATCCCGGCCCGGGTGCGGATCGCGACCGCGAGGCTGTCGGGGATGGAGTGGTTGACCGCGACGAACTCGCAGTCGAAGGGCCCGAAGCCACGCCGGTCGCCCTCTCGTACCCGCACCGTGCGCGGCCGGATGCCGTGTTCCTTGAGCTTGGCCTCCAGGAACGCCAGCGTCAGCTTGGAGCCGACGAGGGGAATGTCGGACCGCTCGCGCAGCAGGTACGGCACGCCGCCGATGTGGTCCTCGTGGCCGTGGGTGAGTACCACGGCCACGATGTCGTCCAGCCGGTCCCGGATCGAGGTGAAGTCCGGCAGGATCACGTCCACGCCGGGCTGGGTCTCCTCGGGGAACAGCACGCCGCAGTCGACGATGACCAGCTTGCCCGCGTGCTCGAAGACGGTCATGTTGCGGCCGATCTCACCCAGGCCGCCCAGGGCGACGACCCGCAGCCCTCCTTCGGGAAGGGGCGGGGCGGCTTTCAGCTCGGGGTGCGGATGACTCATACCCTGACGGTACCCGGAGAGCGGGACAGGGTGATCCACTGCCTGTGTGATCCAACGAGCGCTCGATACGACCCGACGCCGGAGACGTACTGGCGCTCAGGTCGGCATCCGTCTCATCTGACCGCTGCCCTGGTCCCAAGGCACGAGGGCAGCCGCGGGTGCCGGGGTGGCTTCGCGGGTCGCGTGAGCACCCCGCGGTTGCGTCCAGGGAAGTGGTGTACGGGTCCGACCTGATCCGGGGTTTGCTCCGGCATCGGGATGAGGTCCGCATGGACGCGGTCTTGCTGTGCTCCGGCTCGCCGTTCTCGACGGCGTGGGGAGGGCAGCGGTGACGATGCGGGTGCGGTGGCTGAAGTGGAGCAGAGGGCGGGTGACGTACACGGCAGACGAGGGCTGTGGCCTTCACGGGATGCACCCGAGGCGAGGGAGCGTGCCCCACGGGTCTTTGCGTGATGGAGATTGGTCCGGTTCGCGTGTGACGTGACGTCATGTCCCTTGGCCATCCCGCGAAGCGGTTCAGGCACGGCCTCGATGATCATGTAGGGGTCGAGTTCGTTGATCACCGAGCGAGCCCGTGCCTGCCCCTGTTCCCTCATACCCGCCGTGCTGGAGCAGCTGGCTGTCCAACAGCCGGCGCCGAGGCTCCACCTGGCGCGCCAGACCGTCATACCTTCTTCACCGCGGGTACCCGGCCTCGCCGAGACAGGCGCGAACCGCATTGCAGGTCCTGCCGCCGTCCCGAGGTGTCCCGTCCAGCTCAGAAGGGGCCGTGCAGAGTGCCCAGTCTGTCGGTCAGCCGCAGGTTCTCGGAGTAGTCGACGGGGCAGGCGATCACGGACACCGCGTCGTCGTTGAGAGCGCGGCGCAGTACGGACAGGAGTTGGCCGGCGGTCTCCACGCGGTAGCCGCGTGCGCCGAAGCTCTCGGCATAGGCGACCAGGTCCGGGTTGGTGAACCTGGTGTGGCTGTGGCGGCCGAGTTCCAGTTCCATCTTCCAGGTGATCAGCCCGTACTCCTCGTCCACCAGGACGAGGACGACCAGGGGGATGCGCTCGCGGACGGCGGTCTCCAGTTCCTGGGAGTTCATCAGGAACGAGCCGTCGCCCATCATGGCCAGGACGCGCCGATCCGGCCGGGCCAGCTTGGCGGCGATGGCGCCCGGCAGTGCGAAGCCCATGGTGGACAGGCCGTTGGAGACCAGGCAAGTGTCCGGTTCGTAGGTCGGGTAGAGGCGGGCCATCCACATCTTCCCGGCGCCGGTGTCGGCGAGCACGATGTCGTGGCGGTCCAGCGCGGTGCGGACATCGGTGACCACGCGTTGCGGCACCAAGGGGAACGCGTCACTGTCGCGTCCGTACTGGAATTCTTCGTCGAGCAGGGTACGGATCTTCTCGCTGCTTCCCGAGTCGAATGTGAGCCCGTCGGGCAGTGCTGCCGCCAGTGCGTCCAGCGCCTGCGAGGGATCCCCTTTGACGCCCACTGCCACCGGGTAGTGGGCGTCCACCTCGGCGGGGAAGCGGTGCACGTGAAGGATCCGCTTGTCGCCGTTCGGATTGATCTTGACCGGGTCGAACTCCTGGATCTCGTAGCCCACGCAGATCAGTAGGTCGGCCGCGTCGAGGCCGAAGTTGCCGTAGTCGTGGCGCATGAAGCCGATCGCGCCGAGAGCGTTCGGGTGATCGTCGGGGAAGACGCCCTTGCCGTGGAACGTGGTCGCGACCGGGATGTTCAACCGCTCGGCGAAACGCACCAGGGCGGCCGAGGCCCCGGCTCTGGTGGCACCGTGGCCCGCCAGCACGACGGGGTGCCGTGCGGTGGTGAGCACCTCGACCGCCCGCTCGATCTGGAAGGAGGACGGCGCGTCGGCGCGCACCGCGTCGATCTGCAAGGGGGCCAGCGGCTCGGCCGGACGCTCTGCTTCGATGTCCTCCGGCACGGCCAGAAACACGGCGCCAGGGCGCTCGCTCTGCGCGGTCTTGAACGCCTTGCGCGTCATCTCCGGCACCGCGTCCGGACACGCGATCTGGGCCGCCCACTGGGTGACGGGAGCGAACATCGACACCAGGTCGATGACCTGGTGCGACTCCTTGTGGGTACGACGCAGCGACCCCTGCGCGGCCAGGGCCACCATCGGCGCGCTGTTCGTCAGGGCGTCCCCAGTACCCAGCAGCAGATTGATCGCGCCGGGCCCCAGCGTCGCCGAACACACCCCGGCCCGGCCGGTCAGCCGCCCGTAGATCTCCGCCATGAACGAGGCGGCCTGCGCGTGGCGCACCAGGACGTACCGGATACCGGAGCCGTTCAGTGCGTCGACGAAGCGGATGTTCTCCTCGCCGGGGATCCCGAAGACGTACTCCACGCCCTCGGCCCGCAGACAACGCACCAACAGGTGCGCGACGTCCTCCACTGCTGCCGTGTCCGCGACTCGCTCGAGCCTTCGGTACCCATGAGACGAACGTAGGCATGGCCACCGGTCCCGGCCACTCGTCGGCAGCCGACCGGGGGCGCGGAACGCCGGAACCATTCGGAGGCGTTGCGGTAGCGGCTGCCGCGGTCGACATCCAGGCTGGGCACAGTGGACGAGTCGCCGCGCACTGTGCGGCGGCAGGGCTCCGGGAGGACCGTGTGACTACTTCGTCGCCCGCTACCGACGCACCGTCGGCCCGGTACGACGACCTACGTGCCCTGGTGTTCAACTGCACCTTGAAGCGCTCGCCGGAGACGAGCAACACCGAGGGGCTGATCGACCGGAGCACCGCCATCCTGGATGCGCAGGGCGTGCACGTCGACGTCGTACGGGCGGTGGACCACGACATCGCCACAGGAGTGTGGCCCGACATGCGCGAGCACGGCTGGGAGACGGACGCCTGGCCCGACCTGTACCAGCAGGTCCTGGCAGCCGACATCCTCGTGCTGGCCGGCCCCATCTGGCTGGGCGACAACAGCTCCGTGACGAAGCAGGTGATCGAACGCCTCTACGCATGCTCCAGCCTGCTCAACGACGCCGGCCAGTACGCCTACTACGGCCGCGTCGGCGGCTGCCTGATCACCGGCAACGAAGACGGCGTCAAACACTGCGCCATGAACGTCCTCTACAGCCTCCAGCACCTGGGCTACACCATCCCGCCGCAAGCGGACGCCGGATGGATCGGCGAAGCCGGCCCCGGCCCCTCCTACCTCGATCCCGGCTCGGGCGGCCCGGAGAACGACTTCACCAACCGCAACACCACCTTCATGACCTGGAACCTGCTCCACCTGGCCCGGACGCTGAAGGACCTGGGCGGCATCCCCGCCTACGGCAACCAGCGCACCGCCTGGGACGCCGGCTGCCGCCGCGACTACGAAAACCCCGAGCACCGGTAGCGCGATGCCGATGGCAAATGGCGGACGGCCGTCGGGTTCGGCCCCACGCAGTGGGCCGGCGCGCCGGGGACCGGAGGAGAAGCGCGTACGGGAGCGGCTGAGGCGCGTGCGTGCCGGTGGGGAGGCTGCGGCGGCGTCGCGATCAGACTTCGCCGCGCCTGGCGAGCCGACCGCGACGACGAGGACCTGCCCGCCACAGGTCATGGCACCACACCATGACCACCGACGAGGACAAGCCGTACGGCACCGAGCAGGGCCCCTACGCGCTGGCCCTGCGACCCGGCCGTGGACCGGTGTATCTGCGGCTGGTCGACGGGCGCCGGATCCGGATGCCCGTGTACCGCTGGCACGAGCAGCCCACAGCAGCCGACACGACCGTGCTGGAACGCTGCGTCGGCCCGGTCCTGGATGTCGGCTGCGGGCCGGGCCGGATGTGCAGAGAGCTGCTGAGCTGGGGAGTCTTCGCTCTCGGGGTCGACATCGCACCTCACGCGGTCGCACTCACCACCGCCCAGGGCGGGCTCGCGCTGCGCCGGTCGGTCTTCGACTGTCTGCCGGCCGAGAGCGGCTGGCAGACGGTTCTGCTCATCGACGGCAACATCGGCATCGGAGGCGATCCGCACAGCTTGCTGCACCGCTGTGGTGGACTCATGGCCCCATTGGGACGCCTCGTCATCGAGGTCGACCCCGATGACATCGAGGAGCTGTGCACGGCGCGGTTCGAGGACCTCCAGGGCCACAGCGGTCCGCCTTTCCCCTGGGCACGGCTGGGACGACGCGCGCTCCACAGGGTCGCCGAGGACCTCGCCCTCAGCATCACCGACCAGTGGACGAGCGGGCACCGCTGTTTCCTCACCCTGGCTCGTCGGAGATCTCAACCCACAACGACATACGAGGAAGGGGACAATCTCAATGAAAGCCATTGTGGTAACCGACCAGGCCGCGGGAACGGCCGGGATGACGCTGACGGAGCGGCCTGAGCCGTCCGCAGCGATCAACGACGTCATCGTTGAGATTCATGCATCGGGCTTCGTCCCGACTGAGATGGAGTGGCCATCGACCTGGACTGATCGCGCCGGCCGTGACAAGACACCGTCGATCCCCGGCCACGAGCTGGCCGGAGTGGTCACTGCTCTCGGCTACGGCACGACGGGGCTGTCGGTCGGGCAGCGGGTGTTCGGCCTCGCCGACTGGCACCGCGACGGCACCCTGGCGGAGTACGTGGCGATCGAAGCACGCAACCTCGCAGCGCTGCCCGGCGACGTCGCCTTCACGGTAGGCGCGTCCCTGCCGATCTCAGGTCTGACCGCATGGCAGGGGCTGTTCCAGCACGGCCGCCTGCAGGCCGGCCAGACCGTCCTCGCCCATGGCGCGGCCGGGGCAGTCGGAACGATGGTCACCCAGCTCGCACGTGAGACCGGCGCTTACGTCATCGGCACCGGCCGCGCCGCCGACCGTGAGAAGGCACTCGACTTCGGCGCGCACGAGTTCGTCGACCTCGAGAACGACGCGCTGAAAGACGTCGGCGGCGTCGATCTGGTCTTCGATGTCATCGGCGGCGACGTTCAGAAGCAGTCCGCTGCCCTGATCAGGGCCGGAGGAACGCTGGTGTCCGTCGTCGGCCCGGTCGAGGCGCGGCCCACCGACGGTCTGGCGGTGGACTTCGTCGTCGAGGCCGATCGTGCCGCCCTGGGTGAGATCGTGCAGCGAGTGCGGGACGGACGGCTGCGGACAAACATCGGTGACGTTGCGAGCCTGGATGATGCCGTCGGTGCCCTCAACCCGACCACGCGACGCAGCGGGAAGACAATCATCCGCGTACGCCCGTAGGAAGTGATGGCCACAGTCCCACTGGCGGGTCATCCTCACGGTGTACGAGATGAAGCGGCTCGGCCGCGACGCCGCCGAACTCACCGCGCTCGCCGACCACCTGTTCGCCCACGGCCTGGTGCTCGTGCTGGAGATGCTCGCCGGACTCCTCGCGGGAATGTACGACCCCAGCGGGCACGGCAAGCCGCTGTTCGCATTTCTCGCGGTGGTGGCGGAGACCGAGCGGCAGAACATCGGCGAGTCGCCCCTGGAAGGGCTCGGCACCGCCGCCCGCCCGCAAGGGCAGGCACGGCGGCCGGCCGTCATCACCGCGATGAGGCGTACGTCGCGGAGCTGCGCAACCACTGCTGGGTGAGACAGCCCTGACCCAGCACCGGTTCGACTGGCACTTGGGAGCCCCGGGTACGAACGGGCGGGCGGGCCAGGCAGTCCGTCGACGCCTGCCGGGAGAGCCACCGACTCGTTGTCGGATACGGGGAGCTGCAGCACGACCAGCCGATTTCGCACTTCGACAAGCCGGACCGGCTCACCGTCAGCGGTGCCCACCGTCCGGTAAGGCGGGCCACACGGCTGCCCGTCAATGCCGGTCACGAGTGGACGGAGAGTCAACGCCGTTTCAGTGCGTCATGGCCAGGTTGAAGGCCGGTTTGTTCGAAGCCTTCCGGCAGTGATCGAGTCATGCCGCTGTACCGGGATCGATGGGACGGTTGTGCAGTGCCATCCCGGACGGGGTCTGACTCGTGAGACCTATGACCGAAGTGTCCAGTCACGGACCTGTCGACTGCCGTTGCGGGATGCTGCCTGCCACCGAGCCACAGGGCGTGTCCCTATAGGGGCCTTGCCGAGTTTCAGGCGCCATCACGGTTCAGACCGCCCGAGCAGGCCGGTGCCATTCACCCTAGCCAGCACGTCACGTGGGAGGCGAACCATCATGACGACCCGACAGCGCAGCACCTCCTCGAGCACGGATCCGCCCGTTCGGCGCGAGGTCGTCCTGGGCGTGGACACGCACGGCGAGGTGCATGTTGCCGCCGTGATCTCCCCGCTCGGGAATATCCTGGGAACGGAGTCCTTTCCCGCGACGGCGGCCGGCTACCGACAGTTGCTCGTGTGGGCTCGCAAGCGGGGTACGGTGCGCCGGGCCGGTGTGGAGGGCACCGGCACCTTCGGCGCGGGCCTGTCCCGCTACCTGCTGGCCCAGCAGATTCAGGTCTTCGAAGTGAACCGGCCCGACCGCTCGGCCCGCCGGCTGCTGGGGAAGTCGGATCCGCTCGACGCTCAGGCCGCCGCGCGAGCCGTGCTCAGTGGCCGCGCCCGGGCCCGGGCCAAGTCCGGCGACGGTTCGGTGCACAGCGCCCGGATCTTCAAGCTCGCCAAGGACTCTGCGGTCAAGGCCCGTACCCAGGCGATCAACCAGCTCAAAGCCGTCCTGGTCATCGCCGATCCCGCACTGCGGGAACGGCTGTCCAGCCTGGGCAACCGCGAGCTGTTCCGCACCTGCGCACGCCTCGGGCCAGGCGACGGTGAGGACGGCGAGAACGCGGTGGCCCAGGCCACCCACATGACCCTGAGAATGCTCGCGGAGCGTATCGAACAGCTCACCGGGCAGATCAATGAGCTGAACCAACGCCTGACCCAGCTCGTCGAACACCACGCCCCACAGCTACTCGTACCGGTGGGCATCGGCCCGGACAGCGCAGTCACCTTGCTGATCACCATGGGAGACAACCCCGAGCGGCTGAACACTGAGGCATCCTTTGCTGCCCTTTGCGGAGTCAGCCCCGTCGAGTATTCGTCGGGCCGTCGGAGCACGCGCCGGCTCAACTACGGCGGCGACCGCCGGGCGAACGCGGCCCTGCACCGCATCGTGTTCACCCGACTGCGCCACGACCCGCGCACCCAGGCGTACTACGAACGCCGCACCCAGGAGGGCAAGACCCGACGCGAGATCATCCGATGCCTCAAGCGATATGCCGCCCGCGAGGTCTTCAACCTGGTCAGAACGGTACCCGGCGTTCCCCCGTTATAGGGGCGTCCGAGTACTCGCCGTCGTGCGCCGAGGGCTACGTCGTCGGCGCACGACGGGTGGCCGAACCGGAGGAGGAGATCGCAGCGCTCACCAGGATGCGGGACGTCCTCGTCCATCGGATGCCCTGGTTGGCGGCAGGAGGCGGTGCCGCGGACAGTCAGGCCGCCTGATCGCGGCGGGTGGGCCCGACCCCTGGAATCGGGTAGTGCGCTGATCTGAGGCGCAGGCGAGTTCCCGTGTTGGCCTGGGGTTTTGCCGAGTCAGCGAGAACGACACCATGATCAGGTGTCACCTCAGCACTGTGACCCCCATCCGTACTCGGCGAGCAGCAGGGCGATGTCGTCGGCTCGGTACGAGGAGCCCCGGGCGTTGTGCAGAAGCCGGTCGGCGAGTTCGTCCAGTGAGTTTGCAGGGGCGTGGGCCAGGGCTGCTCGCAGGCCGTCGATGCCCACGTTGATGTCGGCGCCGCGTTCCTCGACCAGGCCGTCGGTGTAGAGGGCGAGGACGGACCCTGGCGGGAGGTCGATCCGTGTTGCTGGATAGACGCTCGCGCGATCCACTCCGAGGAGCGGGCCGACGTCCAGTTCAAGGGCGTTGGTCGTCGCGTCGGGACGGCGAAGCAGGGGTGGGGGGTGGCCGGCGGTGGCGGCGTAGGCGTGGTCGCCGTGGGGTTCGAGGTGGATGTAGCAGCAGCTGGCCAGCAGACCGGGGTCGAGGTCGACGAGGGTCCGGTTGGCGCCCGCCACCACATCGCCAGGCGTATGGCCTACTGCGGCGAAGGCCCGTACGGCGCTGCGCAGCTGGGCCATGGTGGCCGCGGCGGCGATGCTGTGCCCCTCCACGTCTCCGATGACAAGACAGACCCCACGACCGGTGGGGATGACGTCGTACCAGTCGCCCCCGATGTCCATTCCGCGGGTGCCGGGCAGATAGCGCGCGACGGTGCGGATACCCGGGACTACTGGCAGCCGGTGCGGCAGGAGCGCCTGCTGCAGGCCGCGCGCGAGCGCGAACTCCGAGTCGTAAAGCCGCGCTCGTTCCAGGGCTTGGGCGATCAACCCGGCCAGTGCGGTGAGGACGCCACGGTCCTTCTGCGTGAATCGGTGGATCTCGTCGAAGCCGAGGACGCAGGTGCCGACAGGGTGGCTGGAGGCTATCAGTGGCAGATACGCCCAAGAACTCACTTCGCCCGTGGGGATGCCCGGGTAGCCCTGGGAGAGGTCCTGCTGCGACTCGATGAAGAGCGGAGCGCCGGAGGTCAGGGTCTCCGTACCGGGCAGGCAGGCATGCAGCGGTACGCCCTCCAGCCAGTCGAGGAAGTCTTCGTGGTGGCCGGTGTGATAGAGCAGATGCATCGTTTTGTCACGGACCACGTAGATCGCCAGCTGCTGGCCGCCGAAGGCTGGTAGGAGCTGGTCGGAGATGACGTCGCAGACTTCGCGGGCGGTGACCGCCTCAGTCAGCGCGCTGCCCAGCTGCAGGACGTGGTACATGACGCCCAGGCGCGCCGGTGCGGCAGCGGTTGCAGTCTCGGCCGAGGAGGCTGATGGCATTGAGGTCGAGGGTGGATGACCGGAGGGCACCACCCGGCCGGTTACTCCGTCCGCTTCCGGATGGAGGGAGAAGTCGAGCCACCGGTCGGGCGGTCGGCAGGCCAGGAAGGAGACCGGCGCCTGCGAGATCATCGCGGACCGGTGCCGGTACTCGACCTCGGGATAGGAGAGCCACGGCAGCACGTCCGAGAGGAACTGACCCAGCAACTCGTCGCCGCGCACGCCCAGCAACTGTAGGGCGTTGTGGTTGGCGTAGGTGACCCGCCCGTCAGGGGCGAGGGAGAACACCCCGTCCCGCAGCCGTTCGACCGCGGCGACGGCCGCGCTGCCGGCCTGCGCGTCGACGACCGTGCCGACCAGGTGGGTGCGTGCTCGCGCGTCGTTGGCCTCCGGTGCGCGGCCCCACAACGCGACCGTGCGGTACCCCTCGCCGCCGTCCTTGCGATCCCGTATGCGCAGGCGGCACGCTTTGATGTGGCCCTCGGCGGCTGCCGCGCGGGCGGCCGCTCGTAGGACGGCGCGGTCGCCGGGGTGCAAGCAGGAAGCCAGCGTTTCGGCTCGTCCGTCGAAAGCACGGGGGGAGAGACCGAAGATCGCGCAGAGCTCGTCGTCCACGGTGAGGGTGCCGGTGACGAGGTCCCAGTCGAACAGGCCGGCCCTCACGGCCGGTGCCGAGGGAGCTGGGATCTCGACCGGAACCGTCTGCGGGTCGCACTCGACCGGATCGCCGGTACGGGCGCGGAGATCGGCGAGGGAGGCACCGAGCCGTTTGGCGATGTTCCGCACGTGACGGCGCTGGGCCTTGGACAGCCCTTCGCTGCCGGGTGACGCCGCCCAGACGATCGCCAGCGCCCCGAAGGTCTCCTCACCTGCGGCCACCGGCACGGAGCAGGAGCCGAAGGCGTACGGCAGAGCTACCGAGAGCTGAGGAAACCGGCGCATCGTCTCGTCGGCGTCGGTCAGGTGGACCGTGCGCCCGGAGCTGTAGGCTGCGGCGACCGGGATGGGACTGCTCACCGGAATGAGGTGCCAGCCACCGAGCAGAGAAGGTGGCACCCCGCACGTCGCGGCGAGCACGATCGACCGACGGTCGCGGGAGCGGAGAAAGACGCTCCCGGCGTACGCGCCGGCTCCTTCGACGGCATCGACGACGGCAACAACGAGCAGATCCTCACGCTCCGCCATCTCGCCGACGATCATTTCGTGCACAGTTCCAGTGTGCGCAGCTCGGCCCACTGGCCCAAGGCGGCAACACAGCGAGACGGGCCGATCACAGCTCGCAGGGCCGTCGCCGCGGTCCGGCTATGGCTCCGCCTGGGGTCCTAGGACACCCCGGGCAAGATCGCAGACCGTGGACGGTACGGCGCACATGCACGGTCCGGACGCAAGACGGCAATCCCGTACCTCACAGTTGCTGAGCGTCACCGATGCTCATGATTCTGGCGGGTGGTGCAGCCGCCGGACTGCGTGGACCAGGTGTCCACCCGCCAGGCTGCTCTCGCCCGGGACGGCAAGGATGTCCAGGACAAGCCGGACAGCTGCCAGCCTGCATCCGGTACATCGCGGCAGACCCATGACTTCGGCGAGGACCTGGAAGGGGAAGTGCGCGGCAAAGCCCGCTACGAGATCCGCGGGGTGGTCTTGGTGGTGCTTACATGCCGGACAGGCTGATCCGGTTCTACGGCAATCGGTATGGGCCCCGACACCGGCAGCGCCCATCTCTCCGCCACGGACAAGGCGGGCAAACCCATGAACGACACTTTCACGGTGACGCGCGACAAGGGCGCGCGGTACCTCGTCGTCTTCACTGGGCAGCCCACCTCGCCGGGCAAAACACCGGCCTCGACCGCCACACCGGCTGACTCCTAGAGGCAACGAAACACGCATCGGCCCGCACCGCGCTGTGCAGGCCGATGACCTTCCCTTCCGCCAGAGATGTAGCGCGGCACACCAATCCGGCTGCGGCTCTGCCCCAGCCTCCCCTCCGCGCCTGTCGATCGGCCGGCAACGCCAAGGCATGAGAGGGGCCGTGATGATGTCCGGCACGTGCGGCAGCAGACGGTGTTGTCAGGCGTCGGGCCGGGCCTGGCCTGCGGCTGTGTAGGCCTGTTCGGCCTGCCAGCTGGTGGGGATGCCCAGAGCGGTGGGCGCGTCGGCGATTCCGGCGCCGGTGCGGGGGTCCGTGCCGGGCAGGGGGCGGCAGGCGGTGCGCAGCAGCAGGTACAGGTGGTCGGCGCGCGTGGCGGTGCGGGGCATCACCTGGGTGCGCAGATGGTCGTGGTGGGCCAGGAGCAGAGCGGCGAGGCCGGTGACGTGGGCGGCGGCGATCGCGGTGCCGTCCACGGCGGCGTAGCCCTCGCCGGGCGCAGTGGTGATCACCGCCG
>NZ_JADDRL010000047.1 GCF_021538895.1 Streptomyces olivochromogenes
GGTAGGCCTGCCGCACCACCGGGGCGTGCGTCCTCACCCGCTGGGCCGCCTTCTTGCCCAGTCGCTCGATCGGGTCGACGGACTGGGCGCAGCCGGGGAGGAAGGGCAGCAGGAGGGCCACGAGGAGGACGGCGGAGGTCGCCGTCCCCCTCCGTTTCGGCCCCCTCGGCCGCCTCACAGGTAGTCCTCCAGGCGGGCCACCGCGTACCCCTCACGGGTGACCTTGTTCAGGAACCGGCGCATGTCGTCGACCATCGTGCCGTCCCAGTCGCTGCGGCCCCGGAAGTGGGTGAGCACGATGTCGCCGGGGTGCAGGCTCTCGTCGTCCTCGCGGTACTCCCAGTGGTCGACGAAGACCTCCTCGTCCCAGATCGGCGCGTACTTGATGCCGCAGGACTTGGCGGCACGCAGGGTGTCCCCGTTGTAGTTGCCGTAGGGCGGGCGGAAGACGGTGGGGGCCTTGCCGAACCACTTCTCCATCACGCCCTGCATGCCGCAGATCTCGTTCTTCTGCTCCTCGTAGGACAGACCCGGCAGATACGGGTGGTGGAGGGTGTGGTTGTTGAGGGTGACGCCCTCGGCCTGCATCTGCCGGAAGTACCCGTAGTTGTCCTGGATCAGGTAGTTGCTGAGGAAGGCGGTGTACGGGACCTTCAGGTCGCTCATCATGCGCAGGAACGCCGGGTCCTTCTCGGAGCCGTCGTCGATGGTGAGGAAGACGACCTTCTGCCGGGTGGGGATCGTGGTGAAGACAGGCGGCAGGTGCTCTTCCTCCTGCCCGTCGACCTCGAAGCCGGCGCGAGCGGTGATCTTCGGCTTGTGGGCCGGGGGCCGCGGGGGCATCAGCGGAACCTGGTCCAGGCCCCAGTGCCGGGCGGCGGCCGCCAGGGCGGCGCGGTCGGCGCGGAGGCGGCCGGCGTAGGAGTCCAGGGCGCGGGCGGGGGGCGCCTGGAGGCGCTGCTGACCGGGGGCCGGTCGTACGCCCGAGTCCGTGTCCGGCGCCGTACAGCCGGAGAGGACGGCGGCGACGGCGAGCGCGGCCGCACCACCGCGCACACCCGCCCTGCCAAGTGCCGAACGTGTCCTATTTTTATCAGTTTGTACGACTACTCGCATGGTGCTGGATCCTCGCAGGCCCCCGCCTCGAACCCCGGCCGACACCACCACCGCGGGCGCACCGTCCACCGACTGGCCCACAGCGCCCCGTGGCTGGCCGACAATGACCAGGTGAACGACGTCCTCCCCTTCCGCTCACTGCTCACCCCCGAGGGCCACGCCCTCCTCGACGAGGTGCGCGGCACCGACCCGGCCGACGAGCTCGCCGTCGCCACCCGGCTGCGCCGGGAGCACCCGGCCGACCTCGTCTCGGCGGCACTCGGCCAGGCCCGGCTGCGGCAGCGGGCGGCGGCGAAGTTCGGCGCCGAGGACGCGGAGCGGATGTTCTTCACGCCGAACGGGGTCGAGCAGTCGACGCGCGCGAGCGTGGCGACGTACCGCGCGGGCCGACTGCGCGAACTGGGCGTCACCTCCGTGGCCGACCTGTGCTGCGGCATCGGCGGGGACGCGATCGCGCTCGCGCGGGCCGGCATCCGGGTGCTGGCGGTCGACCGGGACCCGCTGACCGCGCAGGTGGCGCGGGCCAATGCCGACGTGCTGGGGCTGGGCGACCTGATCGAGGTGCGGGAGGCGGACGTCACGGAGGTCGACACGGCCGCGTACGACGCCGTGTTCGTGGACCCCGCGCGGCGTGGCGGCAGACCAGGAGGGGCCGCGCGAAGCGCGTCGTTGAGGGGTGGTGGCCGGGCGACGGGCGGGCGGATCTTCGACCCGGAGTCGTACTCGCCGCCGCTGTCCTGGGCGGTGGACGCGGCGACGGCCGCTCGGGTGGCCGCGCTGAAGATCGCCCCCGGCATCCCGCACGAGGCGATCCCGGCCGAGGCCGAGGCCGAGTGGATCTCCGACGGCGGGGACGTGAAGGAGGCGGTGCTGTGGTTCGGGGCCGGCGTCGAGCCCGGCGCCGTGCGGGCCACGCTGCTGCCGGGGCCGCGCTCCCTGCTCGGCCGGGGGCTGCCGGATCCCGAAGTACGGTCCGTGGGGCGGTACTTGTACGAGCCGGACGGCGCCGTCATCCGGGCGCATCTGGTCGCCGAGGTCGCCGACTCGCTCGACGGCGGGCTCGTCGACCCGACCATCGCCTATGTCACGGCGGACGAGCTGCGGCCGACGCCGTACGCGTCAGCGTACGAGATCACCGACCAACTCCACTTCAACGTCAAGAAGTTGAAGGCGCTGCTGCGAGAGCGGGAGGTCGGCACGCTGACCGTCAAGAAACGCGGGTCGGCCGTGGAGCCGGAGGAGCTGCGGCGCAAGGTGAAGCCGCAGGGGCCCCGCTCGGCCACGGTGTTCCTCACGCGCGTCGCGGGTGCCCCGACGATGCTGATCGGGGCACCCGCGAACGGCTGAACGGCTCAGCGGCTCGGCGGCTCGGCGGCTCGGCGGCTCGGCGGCCTTACGGAACCGTCACGGCCCGCCGAGCTCCCGCGCCCGGGCGGCCAGCAGCTCGCGTTCCCGTGCGTTGCCGGTGAGTTCGGCGGCCCGGGCGAACTCGGCGCGCGCCTCCGTCGTACGGCCGAGGCGGGCCAGCAGGTCACCGCGGACGCTGGGCAGCAGGTGGTAGTCGCGCAGGGCGGGCTCGGCGGCGAGGGCGTCGACGATCGCCAGGGCCGGGCCCGGGCCCTCGGCCATGGAGACGGCGACCGCGCGGTTGAGCTCGACGACCGGGGACGGGGCACGGGCGGCGAGCAGGCCGTAGAGGGTCGCGATGGTCCTCCAGTCGGTCTCCTCGTAGGAGTAGGCGTGGGCGTGGCAGGCGGCGATCGTGGCCTGGAGCGTGTACGGGCCGGGGGCGCCGGCAGCTGTGGCGTCCGCGCGGCCCAGAGCCTTGATGCCA
Organism: Streptomyces olivochromogenes; assembly: GCF_021538895.1. Classification (GTDB taxonomy): domain Bacteria; phylum Actinomycetota; class Actinomycetes; order Streptomycetales; family Streptomycetaceae; genus Streptomyces; species Streptomyces olivochromogenes_A. The sequence continues at coordinate 2,951 of NZ_JADDRL010000047.1, forward strand.
CGGGCGATGAGCATGCGGTTCCAGCGGCGGCGGTTCTGGTCCTTGAGGAGGACCGGCGCGCCGTCGGGGCCGGTGCGGGCGGCGGCGCGGGACGCCTGGAATTCGAGCAGGGAGGTCAGCGCGTGGACCTCCGGCTCCTTCGGCATGAGGGAGGACAGGACGCGGGCCAGGCGCAGGGCGTCCTCGCACAGGGCGGGGCGCAGCCAGTCGTCGCCGGCCGTGGCCGCGTACCCCTCGTTGAAGATCAGGTAGATGACGTCCAGGACGGAGTCGAGACGGGCCTCGCGGTCGGGGCCGTACGGGACCTCGAAGGCGACGTTCTTCGTCGCCAGTGTTCTCTTCGCGCGCACGATCCGCTGGGCGATCGTCGGCTCGGGGACGAGGAACGCGCGGGCGATCTCGGGCGTCGTCAGACCGCCCAGCAGGCGCAGGGTGAGCGCGATGCGGGCCTCGGCGGACAGCACCGGGTGGCAGGCGGTGAAGACCAGCCGGAGCAGGTCGTCGTCGATGTCCTCCGGGTCGGCGAGCTCCTGCGGCGGGACCGTGGTCTCCAGGTCGCGGCCGATCTCCGCGAGCTTGCGGGCGTAGTTCTCCCGGCGCCGGATCAGGTCGACGGCGCGGCGGCGGGCGGTGGCCATGAGCCAGGCGCCCGGGTTGTCCGGCACGCCGTCGCGCCGCCACTGCTCCAGCGCCGCGACCAGGGCGTCCTGCGCGAGTTCCTCCGCGATGCCGACGTCCCGGACGATACGGGCGACGCCGGCGATGATGCGTGGGGACTCCAGACGGAAGACGGTCTCGATGGCGTGCTCGGCGCTGGGCTGCTCGGTGGGCTGCGGTTCCACAACCCACCATGCAACACCCCGCGCCGCGTCCACGCCAAGTGACACCGGGAGTACGGCGGTCGGGCTCAGCCCTCGGCGATCTCCCGCACCTCGCAGGTCACGGTCCAGAACTCCTCGTGCACCTTCAGGAACCGCTTGGCCCACTCCAGGGCCTCGGCCATGTCCTTGCACTGCATGATCGCGTAGCCGCCGACGACCTCCTTGGCCTCGGTGAACGGCCCGTCGGTGACGGAGATCCTGCCGCCCTCCCAGCGCACCCGGGTGCCCTGGGCGGAGGGGGTCAGCCCGGCGGTGTCGAGCATGACGCCGGCCTTGGTGACCTCCTCGATCAGCTCACCCATGCGCTGCATCAGTTCCGGGCTGGGTCCCTCGGCCGGGGCGGAGGACTCGTCGATCTGCACGAGCGACAGGTAACGGGGCATGGTGACTCCTCGGTCTCATTCCCGAGCGGCGGGGCCTGTCCCCGCCTCTCACCCATGCGTCGAACGGCGGGCACCCGGATCGACACACGCCCCAAAATTCTTCGAAGATTTTTTTCCCGCCCCGGTCTCGCGGGCGTTTTCGCAGGTCGTACGGCGTTTCCTCAGCGCAGCGACGCCCACAGCTCGCTCGCCGCCCCTTCCTTCGGGATCACTCGGTTGGGGTCGGACGGGGCCGGGACCACCGGCATCATCACCGTTCGCACGTGGTCCGCGGACAGGTTCTTCAGGCTCTGGCCGAGGCGGGTCAGTTCGTTCAGGGAGTCGAGACCGGTGTCGGTGGTGAGACTGGAGGTGACCGCGTCGGCGATCTTGTAGAGCTTGGTGGGGTCGGTGAGGAGGTCGGTGGCGGACATCTGCTCCAGGAGGGCCTTGACCAGCTTCTGCTGGAGGCCTATTCGGCCGAGGTCGCTTCCGTCGCCGATGCCGTGGCGGGTGCGGGCCAGGGCCAGGGCCCGGGTGCCGTCCAGGTGGTGGGCACCGGCCCTGAGGTGCAGGTGGCTCATGTCGTCGTCGATGTCCTGGTCGGTGGTGACGTCGACCCCGCCGAGGGCGTTCACCAGCTTCGCGAAGCCGGAGAAGTCGATCTCGATGTAGTGGTCCATACGGACGTTCGTGAGCGACTCGACGGTCTTCACCGCGCACACCGGTCCGCCCACCGAGTAGGCGCTGTTGAACATCGCGTCGTGGGCCACCGACGTGGCGCCCCCGGACGACAGCGGGCAGGACGGGCGGGTGACCAGGGTGTCGCGCGGGATGCTGACGACCGTGGCACCGGTGCGGCCCGCGTCGAGGTGTACGACCATCGCCGTGTCGGAGCGCGCGCCCGAGCTGCTGCCGCCGCCGAGCCGCTGGTTCTCCTTGCCGCCGCGCGAGTCCGAGCCCAGGACCAGGATGTTCAGGGCCTTGGTCGGCAGCGGGGACGCGACGGCCGAGGCGTCGGCCGACGGAGTCGGCACCGCTCTCGCCCGGGCCGGCCGGTCGTCGCCGAGCGCGCTGTCGATGTCGACGCTCCTGATGTTGTCGTTCAGGTGCCAGTAGGCCCAGCCCGCCGCCGCGACGCCGAGCACCAGGGCGCCCGCCAGGGTGAGACCGGCGGCCCTCAGCACCACCGACCGCCGGCCCGTCGGTCTTCCCGCGTCGCCGTTCTCCTCGTGTCCGGTCACGGACAGGAACGTAAGTCCGAATTATTAGGGGACTGTTAGGAGAACAGGGGCGAGACGGTCTTCTTCGGAAAATCTCATGTTGCGGGTGGCTCCGAAAGTTTCGGTCAACTGCCGGCCACGGACGGCTCGGTACTCGCGCGCACCACCAGGCTGGCCGCCGGCTCCACCCGCGCGTGGAGGACCTGCTGCGCGCTCACTGCGGGGCGCGCTCGGTGATGGCGGCGTACAACGAGACGGACGGGGTCCCGGCGTCGGCGGACTCGCGCCTGCTGACCGAACTCCTGTGGGAGGAGTGGGGGTTCACGGGCACGGTGGTCGCCGACTACTTCGGCATCGGCTTCCTGGAGACGCTGCACCGGGCGGCCGGGAGCGAGGCGCAGGCCGCGCACCTGGCGCTGGAGGCGGGTATCGACGTCGAGCTGCCCACCCTGAAGTGCTACGGAGAGCCGCTGGTGGCGGCCGTACGCGCCGGAACGGTCCCGGAGTCGCTGGTGGACCGGGCGGCCCGCCGCGTCCTGCTCCAGAAGTGCGAGCTGGGTCTCCTGGACGAGGACTGGGAGCCGGAGTCAACTCGGCACGCCAGCAGGCGCGTTGTTGTTCAGCCCATCGACTCGAACCGCCACCGGTGCACCGGCCGCGTCACCAACTCCGCGTCGGGTTCAGGCAGTTCGGGCAAGTCGGCGTCGTAGGGCGCGTCCCACCAGGTGATGACCAGGACGCGGTCCTGGGGAGCCCGGAAGGTCTCCCGGCGCAGGGGCGGCGGCCCGGCGAGCTCCTGCCGCCGCGCCCAGGACAGCAGGTCCTCGCCCCGCCCCTCGACCGCCCGCGCCTCCCACATCAGGGCGACCGTCACGAGTACAGGTTCTCCTTGCTGACCTCGTGCACGTGGTCGTGGTCGTGGCTGTGCTCACGTCCCGGCACGTGCGGGTCCGTCACCGGCAGCGAGGAGTCCGCCGACAGGTCCCAGCTGGAGGCGGCCCGGTTGCGGGCGACCATCTCGGCGCCCAGCGCGGCCACCATCGCCCCGTTGTCCGTGCACAGCTTGGGCCGCGGGACGCGCAGGCGGATGCCGGCCGCCTCGCAGCGCTCCTGGGCCAGGGCGCGCAGCCGGGAGTTGGCCGCCACACCGCCGCCGATCATGAGGTGGTCGACGCCCTCGTCGCGGCAGGCCCGTACGGCCTTGCGGGTCAGCACGTCCACGATCGCCTCCTGGAAGGACGCGGCGACGTCCCGCACCGGGACCTCCTCGCCCGCCGCCCGCCTGGCCTCGATCCAGCGGGCCACCGCCGTCTTCAGGCCGGAGAAGGAGAAGTCGTAGGCCGCGTCCCGCGGGCCGGTCAGACCGCGCGGGAAGGCGATCGCCGCCGGGTCGCCCTCGCGGGCGTAGCGGTCGATGACCGGGCCGCCCGGGAAGCCCAGGTTCAGCACCCGGGCGATCTTGTCGAAGGCCTCGCCCGCGGCGTCGTCGATCGTCGCGCCCAGGGGGCGTACGTCCGAGGTGATGTCCGTGGACAGGAGCAGGGACGAGTGGCCGCCGCTCACCAGCAGCGCCATCGTCGGCTCCGGCAGCGCGCCGTGCTCCAGCTGGTCCACGCAGATGTGGGAGGCCAGGTGGTTCACGCCGTAGAGGGGCTTGCCCAGCGCGTAGGCGTACGCCTTCGCCGCCGAGACGCCGACGAGCAGCGCGCCCGCCAGGCCCGGGCCCGCCGTGACCGCGATGCCGTCCAGGTCCCTGGCGCTGACCCCGGCCTCCTTCAGGGCGCGGTCGATCGTCGGGACCATCGCCTCCAGGTGGGCCCGGGACGCCACCTCCGGCACGACCCCGCCGAAGCGGGCGTGCTCGTCGACGCTGGAGGCGACGGCGTCCGCGAGCAGAGTGGTGCCGCGGACGATGCCCACGCCGGTCTCGTCGCAGGAGGTTTCGATCCCCAGAACCAGGGGTTCGTCAGCCATTGATCTCGGTTCCTTGCACAGAGGTGGAGGTGGAGGGGTCGGTCAGGCGCATCACCAGGGCGTCCACGTTCCCCGGCTGGTAGTAACCGCGTCTGAAGCCGATGGGTTCGAAGCCGAAGCGCTCGTACAGCTTCTGCGCGCGGACGTTGTCGACCCGGCACTCCAGCAGCACTTCGGCGCACTCGAAGGCGGTCGCCGCGCGCAGCAGCTCGGTCAGCAGCAGCCCGCCCAGACCGGTGCCCTGCAGATCGCGGGCGACCGCTATGGTCTGGATGTCGGCCAGCTCACCCTGGGCGGCCAGGCCGGCGTAGCCGACGATCCGGTGGCCCTCGACGGCGACGACGTACCGCCGGCTGGCCTCCGCTCCCCGGGCATGGGCCAGCTCGGACCAGAACATCCCCCGCGACCAGGCGTCCTCGGGGAAGAGGTCCTTCTCCAGCTCCAGTACGGAGTCGATGTCCCACCAGCGCATCTCGCGCAGCGCGGGCTTCACGGGTTCGGTCACTTGGGGGTGACCACCTTGTAGTTCTTGGGCACCTGGGCGTCGGGACGGCGCAGGTACAGCGGCCGGGGTGCGGGCAGCTCCTCGCCCGCGGCCAGCTTCTCGGCGGCCAGGGAGGCGAGGGCGGCTGCGGAGACGTGCTCGGGTTCGTGCGCGCTCGGGAAGGTGTCGGGGTAGAGCAGCGCGCCCGCGCCGACGGCGGGCAGGCCCGCCACCCGGTCGGCGATGTCGGCGGGACGGTCGACGGCCGGGTCGGTCAGGCGCGTGCGGGAGTCCGCGTACGTCGCCCAGTAGACCTCCTTGCGCCGGGCGTCGGTCGCCACGACGAAGGGGCCCTTCTCGATGTCGGAGGCGTACGCGAGGCCGTCGAGCGTGCACAGGCCGTGCACGGGGACGCCGAGCGCGAGCCCGAAGGTGTCGGCGGTCATCAGGCCGACGCGCAGACCGGTGTAGGGGCCGGGGCCGATGCCGACGACGAGCGCGGTGACGGCGTCCAGCTTGAGTCCGGCCTCGGTGAGGACGCGGTCGACGGCCGGCAGCAGCAGCTCTCCGTGCCGGCGCGCGTCCACCTGGCTCGACGAGGCGATGACGGCCTCACCGTCGTGCAGGGCGACGGTGACGGCGGGGGTGGCGGTATCCAGAGCGAGCAAGAGCACGCAAACAGCCTACGGCTCTCGCGCGCTGAGCACGGCCGCCCGGGTCGGGCCGTCACCGACTGCTACCGTCTGTACGAAGTACGACATATGACCCGAAGCAGAGGTGGGCGCACGTGGCAGGGACCAGCGCGGGAATCGTGGCCGGGCTCACCGCCGCGGCCGTCGGCGCGGTGGGATTCCTGGCCTACCAGGCCTCGGCGGCCGCCCCGGCCGGCCTGAGGGGCCTGCCGGGGCCGAGCGCGTCGCCCGCGGTGGCGGCGACCAAGGCTCCCCGGGACAAGCGGAACCCCACCGCCCTGCCCATCGGCTCCGGCCGGGGTGAACGGGTCGTGTACTCGGTGGACGACGACCGGGTGTGGCTGGTCGGGCCGAACGGCAGGGTCCAGCACACGTTCCGGGTGCGTCCGGGCAGTGTCGACCCGCTGCCGGACACGTACGAGGTGACGTCCCGCTCGAACGCGATCACCGGCACCGACGGCACCCCCGTCGAGCACGTCGTGCGGTTCACCAGCGTGGGAGACGTGGTCGTCGGCTTCAGCGCCGCCGTGGGCGAGACGGTGTCGGCGCCCGATCCGTCCGTGAAGACGGGCGGCATCCGGGAGGAGCGCCGGGACGGCGAGGAGATGTGGAAGTTCGCGACGATCGGGGTACGGGTCGTCGTGATCCGCTAGCGGTACGAGGTGATCCGCCGACGCTACGGCGTGATCCGCCGGAGATACGGCGTGATCGGCCGCCCGTCGAAGTGATCCGCCGGCGCTACGCCGCCTCGGGGTGCTCCCGTACCGGCTCGGGCTTCTCCGGCTCCGGTTCCCGCGGCGGTCTGGAGACCGCGTCCGCGGCCGCGCACGAGGCCAGCAGGTCGCGCATGGACACCCCGGCCGCCGGATACGGCACGGACGGCACCGCGGGCTGAGAAGCGGACATGGACGCCTCCTGACGAGCGGGGGCGGGCGTAGTTAGGCACACCTAACCACGGGCTGGATACCATGTGACCACGCCTTTGAGGTCCGGCGCAATATCTTGCCGACGGCTTGTCGGAATCTTCACCGGTCCGCTCAGGCGGCCAGTACCCCGAGGTCCACCTCGGCCCACCGCTCCCCCAGCCCAAAGAGCGTGACGTGCCGTACCTCGTCCGTGGTGTCGCCCACGGCGCGGTGGATCACGACCTGCAACCGGTCGTCGGTCAGCTCCTCCACCTTGCCCTCGCCCCACTCCACGACGATCACCGACGCGGGCAGCGAGACGTCGAGGTCGAGGTCCTCCATCTCGTCGAGACCGCCGGACAGCCGGTAGGCGTCCACATGGACGAGCGGCGGACCGTCGCCGAGCGAGGGGTGCACCCGGGCGATCACGAAGGTCGGCGAGGTGACCGCGCCCCGCACTCCGAGCCCCTCGCCGAGCCCGCGGGTGAGGGTCGTCTTGCCCGCGCCGAGCTCCCCGCTGAGCATCACGAGATCGCCCGAGCGCAGCAGCTTGGCGAGCTTACGGCCCAACTCCCGCATCTGCTCGGGAGAGTTGATCGTGATCTCTACGGCGGTACGGTCAGCCGGGTCGTGCGGCGCTGCTGGTGCCTCCATAGCCACTTACCGTAGCCCCTGCCGGGACGGCCCCCGCGCGGGTGAGAAGGTCGGCGAGCCGGTCGGTGACCACTTCCGGGTGTTCCAGCATGACCAGGTGCCCGGCGTCCGGGACCAGCACCAGTTCGGCGTCCGGCAGCAGGTCGGCGATGACCTCGCTGTGCTCGCTGGGCGTGACGAGATCCTTGACCCCGGCCAGGACCAGGACCGGCATGTCCCGGAAGGAGGCGAGGGCCTCGGTCTTGTCGTGGTCGGTGAAGGCCGGATAGAACTCGGCGACCACGTCGATCGGCGTGGACTCGATCATCCGCTCCGCGAACCGCTCCACCGCCGGGTCGACGTCCCGGGTGGCGAACGAGTACCGCTTGATGATCCCGGCGAACAGGTCGGCGGTGGCCCGGCGCCCCTTCTCCACCAGCGCCGCCTGCGTGCCGAGCGCCTTCAGTACGCCGGGCAGCACCCGGCGCACCGCGTTGACGCCGGCCAGCGGCAGCCCGAAGTTGACCTCGCCGAGCCGCCCGGAGGAGGTGCCGACGAAGGCGGTGGCCACCACCCGGTCTCGGATCAGCTCGGGGAACTGCGCGGCCAGCGCCATCATCGTCATCCCGCCCATGGAGTGCCCGACGAGCACGATCGGCCCCTCCGGCACGGCAGCGTCGATGACCGCCTTCAGGTCGCGGCCCAGCTGGTCGATGGTGAGCGGCACGTCGTTCTGGAGCTGGGCCACGCCCCGTCCGGAGCGCCCGTGGCTGCGCTGGTCCCAGTGCACGGTCCGCACCACTCCGCGCAGCGCCGCGCGCTGGAAGTGCCAGGCGTCCTGGCTGAGGCAGTAGCCGTGGCTGAAGACGACGGTGACCGGGGCGGGCGCCTTGCGGCCGAAGAGCCGGCGCCGGCGCGGTGCCGAGCCGCCCTCGGGCTCGACGTCGTCGACCTCGTAGTAGAGCTCGGTGCCGTCGTCGGCGTACGCCTTGCCCGGGGTGCCGCGCAGCGTGCCGTACGGCCCCGTGGAGTCCAGGGCGAGCCGCGCCTTGCGGCGCATCCCGCGGCCGACGGTCATCCGCTCGATCGCGACACCGGCGGCCGCGCCCGCGGCGAGCACGCCTATCGCGGTGCCGGCGATGCCGGTCGCCCTGCGCCAGTTGCCGGCCGCCCCCGTGGCGGAGGCGACGACGGCCGACGTGGCGACCTCCGCGACGACCTCCGCACTGCTCTCGCTCACGTACCGCTCCTCTTCGCCGTACTGCAGTTCGCTGGGTGGGTGGTGCGGGTGTAGGTGCAGTCGTAACAGGTGTTGCCGCCGATGCCGCAGGCGACCCCCCGGGCGGTTACTCGTCCCGCCCGTCCTGTTCCTCGTTCACATAGACGCGAGGAACGCGCATTCCGATCCGCGTGACGATTTCGTACGCGATGGTGCCCGAGGCCTGCGCCCAGTCCTCCGCGGTGGGCTCGCCCCGGTCGCCGGGCCCGAACAGGACCGCCTCGGAGCCGGCCTCGGGTTCGTCCCCCCCGAGATCGACCACGAACTGGTCCATCGCGACGCGCCCCGCGACCGTCCGCCACTTCCCGCCGACCAGGACCGGGCCGGTCCCGGAGGCGTGCCGGGGAATTCCGTCCGCGTAGCCGACGGGCACCAGACCGAGGGTCGTCTCGCCCGGTGTGACGTAGTGATGCCCATAACTGACGCCGTGATTCCCCGGAACGTGCTTCACCAGTGCCAGCGACGCCGAAAGTGTCATCACCGGGCGCAGGCCGAAGTCGGACGGGGTGCCGAGTTCGGGGCTGGGCGAGATGCCGTACAGGGCGATACCGGTGCGTACCAGGTCGAAATGGGACTCGGGAAGGGTCAGGGTGGCGGGTGAGTTGGCGATGTGCCGCACCTCGGGGCGTACGCCCTGCTCCTCCGCGTACGCCACCAACTCCCGGAAGAGGGCGAGCTGGGCGGCGATGGACGGATGGCCGGGCTCGTCGGCGCAGGCGAAGTGGGACCACAGTCCGGTGATGCGCAACAGCCCCTCGGACTGGGCGCGCAGCGCCCCGGCGACCAGCTCGGGCCAGTTGGCGGGCTGGCAGCCGCTGCGCCCGAGCCCGGTGTCGGCCTTGAGCTGCACGCGCGCGGGCCTGCCCGCGAGCCGGGCCGCCTCCGTCACCTCGCGCAGCGCCCACGGGTCACTGACCGAGACGTCGAGGTCGGCCTCGATCGCCTCCCGCCAGGGCCCGCCCGGCGTCCACAGCCAGCACATGATCCGCACGTCCGACGGCAGACCGGGGTCGGCGCGCAGCGCCAGGGCCTCCTCGGGCGTGGCCGTGCCGAGCCAGGTGGCCCCCGCCTCGACGGCCGCGCGGGCACACCTCACCGCCCCGTGGCCGTACGCGTCGGACTTCACCACGGCCATCAGCGCCGCGTCCGGCGCGAGGGCGCGCAGGGCACGCACGTTGGCCCGCAGGGCGGCCAGATCGATCTCGGCGCGGGCGCGCAGGGGCGCGGTCGGCGCAGGTGCTCTCTCAGTCATCGCGCCCCCAGTGTCTCAGAGCGGTCCGACAGCGCCGCGGCTCAGGCCCTAGCTCCCGGACCTGCGGCCCCAGACGAATACCCGGTCCCCCTTCTTCAGCACACCCCACAGCTTGCGCGCGTCGGCCAGCTTGAGATTGACGCAGCCCCAGGACCCGACGGTGGTGAAGATGCTGCCGTAGACGGCGTGGAAGGCCTGTCCGCCGTCGAAGAACTGGGCGTAGGGCATGGGCGAGTTGTACAGGGTCGACCAGTGGTTCTTGTGCCGCCAGTAGATGGTGTGCCAGCCGCCGCGGGTCGTGTGGCCCTTGCGTCCGCTGCGCATCGACACCGGCCCGAAGACCACCTTGCCGCCCTTCTGCACCCAGGTGACCTGCCGGTCGAGATCGACGCAGGCGACCCGATACGTCCGAATAGGGCATTTTTTGGCCGCGTTGGGATTCTTCCGGGCTGAAAGAAGCATCATCTGCGCCCAGGTCACGGGTCCGGCGAAGCCGGTGGCGGGCTTGATCTTGTGCTTCTTCTGGAAGGCCCGGATGGCCTTGCAGTCGGCGGCGGACTGCTTCCCGTCCGCCTTCCGCTTCAGCCACCGCTCGACCTGCCGCTGGTAGGGCCCGGCCTGTCTGCTGCACGCGACCTTCGCGACGGCGTCGGTCAACGGCACGTATTCGATGAGGTCGTACGTCCCGCGCGGTGCGTCGCGCGGCTCGACGGCGTCCTCCTTGGCACTGGGCGTGTACACCGTCGGCGGCAGCACCTGGTCGGGCGTGTCGATCTGCCAGGGCTGCGCCGGCCCCGGTGCCACGCCGGGCACCAACTCGGCCTCGGGGCCGGAGCCGGGGGCCTGGGGCGTCGGGGTGGCGGCCGTCGCGGTACCGGCCGCGGGCAGGACGGTCGCGGCGACGAGCAGCACGGCCAGGCTTGAGGTGACGCATCGGGCGAGGCTTCGGTGGGCGATTCGTCTGTGGAGCGCGATGTGTCCATTCATCACGCGATCAGACAAACGTGCCGCCGCCGCGGATCCCGGGAGCCGCGCGGTCAGGTCACCCGACGGGTGGACCCCGTGTCAGTCCCGTACGTCCCGCCAGGCCTCCGGGATCATCGACGCCACGTCATGGGCCCCGGCCGGCGCCCCGTCCGCCGCGTACCGCCCGGCCAGGCCGTGGAGATACGCCCCCACGCTGCCCGCGTCCCGCGCCGCGAGCCCGGACGCCAGCAGCGAGCCCGTGAGCCCGGAGAGCACGTCGCCGCTGCCGGCCGTGGCGAGCCAGGACGTGCCGGTCGCGTTCACCCGTACGGCTCCGCCCCGGGCGTCGGCCACCAGGGTGGTCGACCCCTTCAGCAGTACGGTCGCCCGGTAGCGCGCCGCCAGCTCGCGGGCCGACGCCAGCCGCGCGGCCTCGACCTCTGCCCGGTCCACGCCGAGCAGCGCGGCCGCCTCGCCGGCGTGCGGGGTCATCAGCGTCGGTGCCGTACGTGCGCGCACCGCGTCCCGCTCCGCGAGGCGCAGCCCGTCCGCGTCGACGAGCACCGGCACCTCCTCGCGCAGCACCTCCGCCACGGTCGCCGCGTCGTCCCCGGCCCCCGGGCCCACGACCCAGGCCTGCACCCGGCCCGCCTTGTGCGGGCCCCGGTCGGAGACGAGCGTCTCGGGGAAGCGGGCGATCACCGCGTCCCCGGCGGGCCCCACGTACCGCACGGCTCCCGCCCCGCCGCGCAGCGCCCCGGCGACGGCGAGCACCGCCGCGCCCGGATACCGCGCCGAGCCGGCGGCGATGCCGACGACACCGCGCCGGTACTTGTCGCTCTCGGCCCCCGGCATCGGCAGCAGCCGGGCCACGTCCGCGTGCTGCAGGGCCTCCAGTTCGGCCTCGGCGGGCAGGTCGAGCCCGATGTCGACGAGCCGCACCGTCCCGGCGTACTCGCGCGCCGGATCGACCAGCAGCCCCGGCTTGTGCGTCCCGAAGGTCACCGTGAGGTCGGCCCGGACGGCGTCGCCGCGCACCTCACCGGTGTCCGCCTCGACCCCGCTCGGCAGGTCCACGGCGACGACGGCGGCCGCGGAACGCTCGGCCAGTGCGGCGAGGGCGGCGGCCTCGGGGCGCAGTCCGCCCTTCCCTCCGATGCCCACGATGCCGTCGACGACGAGATCGGCCCGTGCGATCAGGCGCTCGGCCGCGTCCGGGAGGACGGCCGTGCCACCCGCCCGGCGGAGCGCGGCGAGCCCGCCGGAGTGCGCGCGCTCGGGGTTCAGCAGCACCGCCGCGACGCCGGCCCCGCGCCGGACGAGCCGGGCCCCGGCGTACAGGGCGTCGCCGCCGTTGTCGCCGCTGCCCACGAGCAGGACCACCCGGGCGCCGTAGACCCGCCCGAGCAGGTCGGCACACGCGGCGGCCAGTCCGGCGGCGGCGCGCTGCATGAGGGCGCCCTCCGGGAGCCTGGCCATCAGCTCGCGCTCGGCCGCCCGCACCGTCTCCACGCTGTACGCAGTCCGCATGCGGTCGAGTCTCTCCCGAAAGACGCGGGGGCCGCACCCGATCCGGTCAGCCCTCGGCCACGACCATGGCCGAGGCGACGCCCGCGTCATGGCTCAGCGACAGGTGCCACGCCTTGACCCCGAGTTCGGCCGCCCGTGCCGCGACCGTCCCCTTCACCCGCAACCGCGGCTGCCCGCTGTCCTCGACGAACACCTCGGCGTCCGTCCAGTGCATGCCCGGCGGCGCGCCGAGCGCCTTGGCGACGGCCTCCTTGGCCGCGAACCGCGCCGCGAGCGAGGCGACGCCTCGGCGTTCCCCACTCGGCAGATACAGCTCACTGTCCAGGAAGAGCCGCCCGGCCAGCCCGGGCGTACGGTCCAGCGACGCCCGGAACCGGTCGATCTCGGCCACGTCGATACCAACCCCGATGATGCTCATCCGGGCACTCTACGATCCGTCGGGCGACCGCAGGCTCAGACCAACGCTCAGTCCTCTTCAGGACTGGTTCCTGAAGCATCGGGGTCTTCGGCGAACAGATCCTCGGCCCGCTCGACCGTGCGGGAACGCTCCAGCCAGGCGTCCATGCGGTCGAGATCGGTGCAGGTGGTGATGCGCTCGCGCACATGGTCCGGTACGGGAATGCCACGCACTTCCAGCACGAACAGGATGCCCTTGGCCTCGCCTTCGGCCCTGCCCTCGGCCCTGCCTTCTGTCTGGCCTTCGGCCTTGCCCTCCAGGTAGGCGGTTTCACGGACCGTGCCCCGGCCAGGGAAGTAGCTGACGAAAGACATGATTTCCTTCAGTTTCTGTCCGGCTGGGCTGCTACCCAGGCTGATTTCCAGGAAGTCGAAGAAGTAGTCGGCGGTCTCGGGATCTGTTTTCTGGATCTCCTGAAGGGCGGCTGTGCGCAACCTGAGTCGATCAAGGGACGGGCTGTCCGGGGAGCGGAATGCGTTCACTCTTGCGAGTGGCGAAGTATCGTTCACGCCGCCGAAGTCAGCTCGCACCACACGTACTTGCCCCGGTTGCCGAATCGGGACAGCGGCTGCCAGCCCCAGAGGTCGGAGCAGGCCCGTACCAGCGCCAGACCCCGGCCCTCTTCCACGTCCACGAGCCGGCCGAGCGGTCGCGGGGGCTCGGGCGGTTCCGGGTCGGCGTCCCACGCCCCGATGCGCAGCACGCCGGGCGGTGACCAGCGCACACGCAGAGCGGCGGGCCCCTTGGTGTGGCGCACGGCGTTGCCCACCAGCTCCGTCGCAAGGAGTTCCGCGGTGTCCACGAGCCCGATCAGGCCGTGCATGGTGAGGATCAGGCGGAGGGTGCGGCGACTGACGGTGACGGCTCGGGGGTCGTTCGGGATGTACAGGGAGTACTCCCACGGTTCGGATTCGTTTTCGGGCATGGGGCAGCTCCGGTTCGATGGGTGGGGGTTGCGAAGAGCGGGCGGTGGCATTGCCGCAGCCGTCATGGCAAGACAGAACGGTGCACTTCCGCTGCGCATTCGCCTCGTCACTGACGGTAGGTCTATTGATTCATGTTTCGCAAGCGGGTCACGTAACCTGACCCGAACGAGTCGCGCTCGCATGCGCGTTGAACCAGGGAGCGGCCTATGGCGTTGAGGCGCGAACCGACAGCACGTCAAATGCGACTGGCAACGGAACTACGCAGGCTCCGCGAGGCAGCCGGCCTCACCGCCCGGGAAGCAGCAGCGCTGCTCGGGGTGAGCGCACCGCAGATCACCCATATCGAGTCCGCGCTCGCAGGCGTGAGCGAGAAGCGACTGCGCCGCCTTGCGTCCCATTACGCCTGCACGGACGGTGAGTTCGTCGACGCCCTTGCAGCAGTGGCCACCGTTCGGACACGCGGCTGGTGGGAGGAGTACCGGGGCCTGCTGCCCACATCGTTCCTGGACCTCTCCGAACTGAACCATCACGCCTCGTTCCGGCGCGATGTCGCGATCCTGTACGTGCCGGGCCTGCTGCAGACGGAGAACTACGCCCGCGCCGTGTTCTCCGCCCGGGTGCCCGAACTCGCGAGTGAGGAGCTTGAGTTGCGCGTCCGGCATCGACTGGCGGGCCAGGAGATCTCCATCCCGTACGAGTTGGTGATCCACGAGTCGGCCCTACGCATCAGGGTCAGCGACCGGGCCGACTGCCGCGCCCAACTCACCAGGCTTCTGGAGCTCTCCGCAGAGGACAACATCACCGTGCGTGTCATCCCGTTCGACCTGGACGGCTTCGCCAGAGCCGCCAGCACCATGACGTACGTGGGCGGCGCGGTCCCCAGACTGGACACGGTGGTGCGTGACGTACCCCACGGCTCGGCCTTCATCGACTCCGAAGCACAGCTCGGCGCCTTTCGAACGCGCTTCCGTAAGGTGGAAGCGGTATCACTCGGCCCTGAACGGTCACGTGACTTCATCAACCGGCTGGCGAAAGAGCTGTGAGGCACCCCATGGACAACTGGCGAAAGTCGTCCTACTCAGGCCCCGACGACGGCAACGAGTGCGTGGAGATCGCGAACTCCCCCACCCACATAGCCGTCCGCGACTCGAAGGCCCCGGCCAGGGCAACCCTCACCTTCCCGACCGGAGCCTTCGCCACCTTCATAGAAGCCCTCAAGAACACCCCCCGAAACTGAGTGCCCACGCGTCATAGCTCCCTGCTAGCCTGCCGACGCTCGACCACATGTGCCTATTCGTGCACTCGCGGGTGACATCGCGCGCCTCCTGACCAGACGGCGCGCCCCGCAGTCGAAGCGCATCCGAAACGCCAGGGGGGCGGACGCTTGAGCAGCATCACCACCAGTGAGGGCAGCGACCGGCACGGCGGCAGACCCGCCGATCCGTCGGAGCCCGTGACCGACCCGTTCGACGCGCTGCCCGAACTGGCTCCGCTGCGCACCGCCGCTCAGGCCGGCGACTGGGCGGCCACCGAGGCCTTCTTCGGCGGCCTCGACTCCGTCGGCAAGGTCTCCTTCGCCGCCGCCGCGCTCGCCGATCTCGCCGATCTCGCCGGGACCGAGGGATACCTGGAGAAGGCCGCCGAGACCCTGCTCGGCGACCCGCTGCCCCGTACGCTGCTCGCCGAGCGGTACATCCGCATCGGCTGGAAGATCCGCAGCGGTGCCAGGGCCGAGTACGTCTCGCGCGACCAGTTCGACCAGTTCCACGCCTGGCTCCGCAAGGCAGAGCACCTGCTGATCGAGGTGTGCGCGGAGCAACCCGCGTACGGCCCCGCCTGGATTCCCCGGCTACTGACCGCGCGCGGCCTGGAACTGGGGCAGTCCGAGGCCCGGCGCCGCTACGACCGACTGTCGGCCCACCACCCGCACCAGCTGCGCGCGCAGTCGCAGTTGCTGCAGCAGTTGAGCCCCAAGTGGAGCGGTTCCTTCGAAGCCATGCACGACTTCGCCCAGGAGTGTGTGAGCGCCGCGTCGGACGGTTCACCCGCCGGGATCCTGATCGCCGAGGCGCACATCGAGCACTGGGGGCAGCTGTCCGACGTGGCCGGCACGGAGTACCTGCGGAACGTATCCGTCCGCAACGAACTGCGCCACGCAGCCGAGGTGTCCGTGCTGCACACGGACAGCCGGCCGGACTGGCACCGGCTCGCCGGGCACAGCACCTTCGCCCTGGCGTTCTCCCTCGGCGGTCACCTCAAGGACGCCGCCCCGCACTTCGCCGCCCTGGGCAACACGGCCTCCGAGTCTCAGTGGCGCTACCTGGGTGACTGGAAGGGCAGGTACGCGACGTACCGCACTGCCGCGCTGGCGACGCTCCGAGGGGGAGACGGCAGATGACCACCACGCACGAAGCGAGCACGGGACGCCGTACCGCGGACCTCAGCGCCCTCGACGGCCTGATCAGCCACACCACCGTCCAAGGCATCCCCGCCCTGCACGCCCCGCACCCCGGCGACATCACCGCCGGCCTCTTCTTCCGCGTGGGCCGCGCCGACGAGACCCTGGCCACCTCCGGTGTCACCCACCTCGTCGAACACCTCGCGCTGCACCGTCTGAGCCTGTCCGACGTGCACCACAACGGGGCGACGGCGAACACGTACACCCTCTTCCACGTCACCGGCGACGAGAGCGAGGTCGTCGCGTACCTCAACGGTGTCTGCGCCGCCCTGCGCGACCTGCCGCTGGACCGCCTGGAAACGGAGAAGGAGATCCTGCGCACGGAGGCCGCGAGCCGTGCGCACGGCCCCAACCACCAGATGGCGCTTTGGCGTTACGGCGCCCAGGGCTTCGGCTTGGCCGGCTACGACGAACTCGGCACCCGCCGCCTGACGGCCGATCAGGTACGGCACTGGGCCGAGACCCGCTTCACCCGGGACAACGCCGTGCTGTGGATCACCAGTGACCGCCTACCGGACGGCCTGGACCTCACCCTGCCCACCGGCAGCCGCAACCCGACGCCCACCGCGACCGACGCGCTTCCCGTCACCCCCGCCTACATCCGCGGCGGCGACGGCCACGTCGTCTTCGACGCCGTACTGCGCCGCTCCTCCGCGGCCTCCGTGTTCGCCGACGTCCTGGGCCGCGCCCTGTTCCAGGACCTGCGCCAGGAGGGCGGCTACTCGTACACGGCGGACGCCGACTACACGCCCCGCGACGCCGACTTCGCCACCCTCCGCGCGTACGCCGACGCCTTGCCAGAGAAGCAGGACGCGGTGGTCGGCGGGTTCGTCGACACGCTCGCCCGGCTGCGCGCGGGCCGCATCGAACAGGCCGAACTGGACTCCGTACGCGGCAAGTTGCTCAAGCGCTACGACACCCCCGACCTCAGCGCCGCCCTGCTGCCGTCGTACGCGCTCAACCTGCTGCTCGGCCACGAGATCCTCTCCCCCGAGCAGCACAAGGCCGAGCTGCGGGCGGTCACGGTCGCGGACCTGCACGAGGTCGCCCGTGAGGCGTGGGACGGCGGACTGCTCCAGGTGCCCACCCGGGGCGCCGACTGGGCGGGCTTCACGCCCGCCCCGAATTATTCGCCGTCCGCGGTCACCGGCACCCGGCACCCCTCGCTGGAGAGCGACGACGTCACACTGGTCATCGGAGCCGACGGCGTGAGCCTGTTGCTGCCGGGCGGCCCGGTCACCGTGCGGTACGACGCCTGCGCCGCGATGACCACCCGCCCCGACGGGGCCCGCGACCTGACCGGCCTCGACGGCTTCCGCGTGGCGGTCGAGCCGACCATGTTCCGGGACGTCGGGGCCGAGCGGATCGCCGCGCTGGACGCGGCCGTTCCCGCGGCCGTGGTCGTCCCCCTGCCGGCCCGGGCCCCGGAACGGATCCCACACCCGCGCGTGCCGGAGGCCCCCGTGCCGCAGGCCCGGCCCGCGGACGCCGGCGATACGGCGCCCTCGGGCCTTCGGAGCCTGCCCGTCTGGTTCCTGCTCCTGGTGGCCCTGGAGGTGGTGTTCGCCCTGGGCTTCCTGTTCGCCGTGGTCCAGGCGACCGACCCGGCCCACCCGGTGTGGCACTGGCTCGCCCGCGCGGTCGTGCCGGCCGCCCTGGCGAGTTACTTCACCTTCCGGGCCTACCAATACGCCCGAGAGCACGGCTGACTCCTGGCAGCACGGCTGACTCCCGGCAGCGCGCTCTATTCCACCGTCACCGACTTCGCCAGGTTCCGAGGCTGATCCACCTCGTTGCCCCGGGCGGTAGCCAGCTCACACGCGAAGACCTGCAACGGCACTGTCGCCACCAGCGGCTGAAGCAGCGTCGGCGTAGCCGGAATCCGGATCAGGTGGTCGGCGTACGGCACCACCGCCTCGTCCCCCTCCTCCGCGATCACGATCGTCCGTGCGCCCCGGGCCCGGATCTCCTGGATGTTGGAGACGATCTTGTCGTGGAGGACGGACCGGCCCCGCGGCGACGGCACGACCACCACCACCGGCATGTCCTCCTCGATCAGCGCGATCGGCCCGTGTTTCAGCTCGCCCGCCGCGAAGCCCTCGGCGTGCATGTACGCCAGCTCCTTCAGCTTGAGCGCGCCCTCCAGCGCCACGGGGTAACCGACGTGCCGGCCGAGGAACAGCACCGTGTTCTTGCCGGCCAGGGACCGCGCCAGCGCGCGCACCGGCTCCATCGTCTGGAGCACGCGCTCGACCTGGCAGGAGATCTGCGAGAGGTCGCGGATCACCGCCCGGATCTCGTCGCCCCACTTGGTGCCCCGCACCTGGCCGAGGTACAACGCGACCAGATAGCAGGCCACCAGTTGGGTCAGGAACGCCTTGGTCGAGGCGACCGCGACCTCCGGCCCGGCATGCGTGTACAGCACCGCGTCCGACTCGCGCGGGATCGTCGAACCGTTGGTGTTGCAGATCGCCAGCACCTTGGAGCCCTGCTCGCGGGCGTGCCGAAGGGCCATCAGGGTGTCCATGGTCTCGCCGGACTGCGAGATGGCGATGACCAGGCTGCGGGAGTCGAGAATCGGGTCGCGGTAGCGGAACTCGCTGGCCAGTTCCACCTCGCACGGGATGCGGGTCCAGTGCTCGATGGCGTACTTGGCGATCAGCCCGGCGTGGAAGGCCGTACCGCACGCGACGATGACGACCTTGTCGACCTCGCGCAGTTCGGCCGCGCTGATGCGGACCTCGTCCAGGGTCAGCGAGCCCGCCGCGTCGATGCGGCCCAGGAGCGTATCGGCGACCGCCTTGGGCTGCTCGGCGATCTCCTTGAGCATGAAGTAGTCATAACCCCCCTTTTCCGCTGCCGACGCGTCCCAGTCGACGTGGTAGGAGTGCACCTCGGCGGCGCTGCCGTCGAAGCCGGTGACACTCACGCCGTCCCGGCGCAGCTCCACCACCTGGTCCTGACCCAGCTCGATCGCCGCGCGCGTGTGGGCGATGAACGCGGCGACGTCCGAGGCGAGAAAGGCCTCGTCTTCTCCAACGCCCACCACCAGCGGCGAGTTCCGCCGCGCGCCCACGACCACGTCGGGCTGGTCGGCGTGCACCGCGACCAGGGTGAACGCGCCTTCCAGCCGCTTGCACACCAGCCGCATCGCCTCCGCGAGGTCGGCGCAGGACGAGTACTCCTCGGCCAGCAGGTGGGCGACCACCTCGGTATCGGTCTCGGAGGTCAGATCGTGGCCGCGCTCGGCCAGCTCGGCCCGCAGCACCGCGAAGTTCTCGATGATCCCGTTGTGCACGACCGCGACCCGGCCCGCGTTGTCGTGGTGCGGATGGGCGTTGGCGTCGGTCGGACCGCCGTGCGTGGCCCAGCGGGTGTGCCCGATGCCCGTCGTACCGGTCGGCAGCGGCCGTTCGACCAGCTCCTTCTCCAGGTTGACCAGCTTGCCGGCCTTCTTCGCACCGGCCAGCCCGCCGTCCGCGAGCACGGCGACGCCCGCCGAGTCGTATCCCCGGTACTCCAGCCGCTTCAGCCCGGCCATCACGACATCGAGCGCCGACTGCGCCCCCACGTATCCCACGATTCCGCACATGTGCCGCAGCCTAGGGGCCGACGCCGGTGTGAAAGTAGCCGCCGCGTGCCCGAAATCGGAAATTCCCACCAGAGTACGAAGGACTCGGGCGCGCCGGTCCACTGATCGTCAGGGGTGAATATCAGCCATCTTCATTCAAGGCATCCACACCACGACACCACTCACCCACACAGAAAACACACAGAATCTCCTTGAGATCGCGGGCACTGGAGAGCCGAGCCGCAAGTTACCGAGCGGTTGAGGGTTTTGCGCCAACATCCCCCCATACGACGCGAACACCTGTACGACAGGTGTCGCGCCCGCATATGGTGTGGCCGCGCGTGACGGAACCTGACCAGTTCCGCGTTCGCGCACATCAACCAGCGACCGGGGGAACGCCGTCGCTCACGGGGAGAGGCTGCACCGCCATGCCGTCGTACCGGCCCTACGCATGCGTCAAGTCGTCCGGAAGTCCGCATTCCTGATCACCCATCAGGACCACATCGCCGCCCTGTCTCTCCGGCCACCCTTCCGGCACGCCCCCCATTGAACGCAGAGAGGGATGCTCCCTTGCACCCCAGACCGTGGTTCCGCATGCCCGGAACACGAAGATCACGAAGACTCACCTCCGCCGTCACCTCCGTCGCCGCCCTGGCCGTCCTGGCGGGCCTCGCGGTTCAGCCCGGACTGACCAACCTGGGCGCCGAACCGGTCGGTGACTCCTACCCCTGGTACGAGGACACGTCCGCCGAGCAACTGAGGCAGGACCAGTGCCTGATGGCCGACGTATTGCGGCTCGGCGGCCCGTCGATGGCCACGACCGCCCAGGACGGCCTCAACCAGCCCGCCGACAAGCTCCACGCCCTGGCCGACCGGAAGAACTGGGAGCAGACGCCGCTCGCCGTCGCGTACAAGAAGGACCGGGACGCGGCGAACAAAGAGCTGGACGATCTCGCCGCTTTCCGGGAGGGGTGGAAGAAGCCCCTCGACGGCCTTGCGACTCCCGGCGGATTCACCGTCACCGATTTCCACTCGCCACCCGACGGCGACAAGAGCTTCTACAACCAGACCGGTCTGTCGGCCTGGGTCGCCGACCGGTTCTGGAAGAGCGACGACGCCTTTTACGACGACGCCACCCCGAAGGCGGACGAGAGGACCCTCAAGGCCGTCGACGCTCTGGGAGGTCCGCTCTACGGCAAGGAGCCCGACCCGGCGGGCACGACGCAGGCGGAGTGGAACCGTGCGCTCGCCGAGCACAACGCCTTCGAATGGATGCACGGCGGTCCCGCCACGAACGCGGGTGCCGACGACGCCCGTGTCTTCCTGTCCTCCGGCGGCTTCCCGCGCACCGCACCGCAGCCGGGCACGCCGGAATACCGCATCGCCGTTGAGGATGTGAAGTCCCGGTTCGCCGCCTGCGGTTGGCGGGACCCGCTCGACCCGGACAGCGTTCTGGGCGACGTCACCGCCACCGCGGCCGACGAGTGGCAGCAGGAGGTCACCTCCCAGGCGACCCAGCGCAACCAGGTGCTCGGAGCGAACAAGACCGCGGTCGACGCCCTTTCCAAGGGCGCGAAGGCCCTCAGCGACATGCTGGGGCACTCCTGGGTCGCCGACCACATCACGCGCTGGCAGGACTACTGGCTGCCGGGCGGCCTCGGCTGGGTCGGCGACAGTCCGACGGTCATCGAGGTGCACGCCGCGAAGGGCAAGTGCCTCGACGTCCAGGGCGCCAAGAAGGACAACGGCACGCCGGTCCAGGTGTACACCTGCAACGGCTCCGCGGCGCAGAAGTGGGTGCTCAGCGGCAGCGAGGACAGCCTTCACCTGCAGAACGTCAACGCCCTCAAGTGCCTTGACGTGGCGGGGAACAACACGGCGAACGGCACGAAGATCCAGATCTCGTCGTGCAAGACCTCCGCGTCCCAGACCTGGGCGTCCGAGCTGCGCGGCGCCACCGCCCTGAAGAACGCCGGTACGGGCAAGTGCCTGGACCTGCACACCTTCGACAACGGCAACGACGCCCAGCTGTACACGTGCAACGGCAGTGACGCGCAGAAGTTCGACATCAAGCCGTCCGGCCACAACGGCGACGACAAGCTGGACTACCCGGACAAGGCCCAGTTCGACAAGGCGAAGAAGGGCGTCACGGACGCCCAGGCCGGTGCGAAGAAGCAGCTCGCCGTCCTCAAGGCGCAGCTCGCCGCCGCGCAGAAGGCGGCCACCACATCGGACACGGCCATCCAGGCCGCCTACGACATCGCGGACACCAACGGCGCGCCCCGCGGTCGTGGGCTGCTGGTGGGCCAGCAGAAGGCACAGGTCACCAAGGGTGCGGTGGCCGCGCTGCAAGCGCTCGTGAAGGCCGGCGAGAGTGCCGAGGCCGCCACCCGTGCCTCCGCCGAGGACAGCGCGACTATCGCGCAGCGCGCCCTCGCTCAGGCCGCCCAGTCGAAGGCGGAGTTCCGCAAGGAGGCCGCGAAGACGGCCGAGTTCCAGGCCAAGGCGGCCGCCGACGCTGCCAAGGTGCACCGGGACAACGCCAAGAAAGACAAGGAGACCGCGGAGGCCCGGCTCACCGACGCGCTGAAGGCCGAGGGCGACGCCAAGGCCGCCGCCGCCGACGCCCACGCCAAGCGGCTCGCCGCCGAGGCCGAGGAGAAGACGGCCAAGGCGGAGAAGGAGACGGCCGCCGCCAAGCAGGCCGAGGCCGCCGAGCACAAGAAGAACGCCCAGTCCGAGGCGACGAAGGCGAAGGACGCCAAGGACAAGGCGGAGGCCGCCGAGAAGACGGCTGGGGACCGTCGGGACGACGCGGTCAAGGCACGCGACCACGCCAAGGACATGCGGGACGACGCCTGGGACGCGGAGCAGAAGGCCGAGGCGGCACGGGCGAAGGCCGACGCCAAGGAGGCCTATGCCGACAAGCTGGATTCCGGGGACGCGGCGGACGCGGCCCGTGCTGCCGCGAACGACGCGGACCAGGCAGCTGACGACGCCGACGCCGCTGCGACGAAGGCCCGTTCCGAGGCCGACGCGGCGACCAGGGCGGCGGCCGACGCCGACGCCGCGGCCACCCGCGCCGAGGCGGCAGCCAAGCGGGCGCGCTCCGACGCGGACGCAGCTCAGGCGGACAAGTTGAAGGCGGACGCGGCGGTGAAGACCGCGACCAGCGCTGTGGCCGACGCCATCAAGGCCTCCCAGGATGCCGCAACCGAGGCCAAGGCCGCGGTCAAGCTCGCCAACGAGGCCGAACAGCATGCCGAGGACTCCAAGTCCCAGGCGAACAAGGCGAACGAGGAGGCCGGCAAGGCCCTCGCAGCCTCGGCGAAGGCGGCGGGCTACGCCCACGTCACCGCCCAGGCCGCCGTGGACGCCGCCAAGGCGGCCCAGCAGGTCGCCAATCCTGCCAACGACGCAGTCCAGCTCGGCTCGCCCTACGTCGAAACCGACTCGGCCGCCGGCCTGGTCGTGCTGACCGGCCAGGCGTCGAAGACGATCGCCGACCAGCAGCAGGCGGTCGCCGACGCGCACGCCAAGAACGCGGCGGCCGAGGCCCAGGCGGCGAAGAACCTCGCCGACCAGGCCAAGGGCGACGCGAAGGAGGCCTACCAGCACGCGGCGAACGCGGCCCAGTACGCGGCCGACGCGCGCACCTACTCCAAGGAGGCCCTCGGCTACGCGGCCGACGCCGCGAAGGCCGCATCCGCGGCCGCAGCATCCCTGGCGCGCACCATCGAGTACGACAAGCAGGCAGCCGCCGACGCGGCAGCCGCAGATAAGGCGGCCGGCAACGCCGAGGGCTACGCCAAGGACGCCCGCGACTCAGCGGACGCCGCCGAACTCGACGCGGAGGCGGCCCGCTCCGCAGCGGCCCAGGCCGAACAGGACGCGAAGGACGCCCGAGCGGCGGCCAAGCGCGCCGACACCGCGGCGACCGAGGCCGAACAGGCGGCGAAGGACGCCGACAAGTACGCCAAGGAAGCCCAGGAAGCAGCCGACAGGGCCGAGAAGGCGGAGAAGGCCAAGCAGATCGACACCGGAACCGTCCCCGACGGAAGCGGTGGCTCCATCGGCAAGATGTTCTACGTCATCGACCACATCGAGAAGGTCGGCGATCCGGAGGTCCTGAAGAAGACGGACGGCTGCGACGGCTGGATCGACAAGCTCTTCTACAAGGGCGACTGCACGATCACCGAGAAGATCCGGTACGTAGCGGTCCTCGACCTGTACCTGTGCAACGCACAGGATCTGGACCCGCAGAAGTTCATGTGTCCCTCCGAGGCGACGCTGTACCTGGGCGAGACCCGGACCAAGGAACTGTCCAAGAAGGTCACGCACACCATCACGATGGAGGAGTACCAGCAGAACATCGACCCGGTCGACATCATCTTCGGCAGCTGGATCAAGTGCGCCCAGTTGATCACCTCCGGCGGTGAAAGAGGAAGCTTGGGCGGATGCGCCTGGGCGTCCCTGGACGTCGCGAGCCTCTTCGCAGGCAAGATCCTCAAGCCCATCGCGGAGGCGCTGCGCGCGGTGGACGCCGCGTTCGTCACCGGCGTCGGCATCCGGGACGCGTTCAACGCCCTGAAGACCCTGGACCTCGATCCGGCCGCCATCAACCGCATCGAGAAGACGGCCAGCCTCTACGAGGACATCGCCAACTCATGCCGTGTCAACAGTTTCCCCGGCAGCACACGGGTACTGATGGCGGACGGCAGTCTCAAGGCGATCAGTGCGGTGCGCTCCGGCGACCGAGTGCTGGCTGCAGACCCGGAGAGCGGCGCGCAGCGTCCGCAGACGATCAGCGCCACCTACGCGCACAACACGGACCGCCTGGTGGAGATCGTCCTGGCCGGCGGCAGCACCATCGCCAGCACCGCAGGACACCGGGTCTACGTGGTCGGGCGCGGCTGGACCCACGTGTCCGAGCTGCGCACGGGCGACCGGCTGCAGTCGCCCGACGGAAGGATGCACGCCGTCACCGCCCTGCGAGACCTGACGGAATCGGCGCCGCGCCAGGTGTACGACCTGACCGTTGACGGCCTGCACACGTTCTACGTGCGCTCCGAGGGGCGGCACGCGGCGGACCTGCTGGTCCACAACTGCGTGAACCTCAGCGACGAGACGGCTTACCCGGAATCGGGTGCGCATACGCTCAAGAAGCACGTCAACCGCACCCCCGGGCAGGCCGTCGCCGACGCTCAGGAAAACCTGCGCAATGGCCGGCCCCCGATCAGTACGTTGTGGACCAACGCCGACATCGCCCAGCAGGCCGTCGACCGGGTCGTCTCCCAGTACTTCTTCCCTAACGGCAAGCGGAGGGCGGCCAGCTTCGAAGCGCTGGACAACTTCCTGAACAAGCGTGGACAGTGGCGGAACAAGGCCGAGTTCGAGATCACGGGCAAGTGGGACGAGTATCCTTCGCTGGGCACCGTGTACAAGGCGAGCGGCCCCCCGGAGGCCGCGGG
The DNA here is from genome assembly GCF_021538895.1 of Streptomyces olivochromogenes. GTDB lineage: Bacteria > Actinomycetota > Actinomycetes > Streptomycetales > Streptomycetaceae > Streptomyces > Streptomyces olivochromogenes_A. The sequence goes on from NZ_JADDRL010000047.1 coordinate 28,015, forward strand.
GAACGGGGTCCGAGTGGTCCTCAAGAGGCTGCCGGGCAAGAAGGGCCACGAGGGCTTCATCGTGTACACGTCGTATCCCCTGCCCAAGTGACAGGCGCCTCGGGGGAGACCGAGACACGTGACGTGAACGACTGACATCCACCCCGGGTGGGCCCGTTCCGGCAACGGAACGGGCCCACCCGACGACTTTCTCCCGAGGCAGGGCGACCATCATGGCGAGACAGCGTGAGCAGTACGGCAGGTTCTACGAGGGCGACTTCGGCCTCAGCGAACTCGCCGGAAAACTGTCCACGACGGCCGGGGCCGCCGACGAGGCGCAGTCACTGCACCTCGCGTCCGAAGTGGCCGCTGTCTGCGAGGGCGAGGGCGCGGTCGAGCTGGGCGTGGACGTGCGCTGCCTCCTGAACTCCGCCCTGCCGGACGGAGTCGTCCGCACAGCGTGGCTCGCGGCCACGCACGGGCGCTTCGATCCGGCGGAGTGCGAGTCGGGCGTCCGAGGCTGGCTGCGTCGGCTCGCGGAGAGCCGGCCGGAGCGCAGGCGTGAGCCGGCCCCTGGATACTGGCTCGCCCGGCCGAGTATCCCGGAGGAAGAACTACGCGAGGCCGTCGTCGCGGAGGTCCGCGCATCGGCGGGCCCGCTCGGCCGCGCCGTCGCCGAAAGCGACCGCGCCGCCCTGCCACCCGGCGTGGTTGCCGAGTCGCTGGAAGCGGTCGCTCGGGAAGGCGACGGCGATCTCGGGCTCCGGCTCTTCCTGCGCGTGTTGAAGGTGTACGGCGTACCAGTAGGCAAGGAGCAGTACGACCGTCTCATGGCGTTGGACACCGCACTCGGCTGGCCTGGACCGCTGGTGTACGACGGCCTCAACGTCCTGTGGCCCCCCATCGACACAGCGCGCCGCGACGCCTCGGACGACTTCGGTCTCTCGGCGCTCACTTCGTGGTTCGAAGGGGCCTGGCAGGAGGGCACCGCACGCGAACGTGTCCGGCAGGCCGCGGCCGCCGACGACAGTGCCCAGACGCCGGGCTCGGCGGCGGCACTGCTGCTCACGGACGCACGCCGCCTGCTCGACTCCTCTCTGCGCACCGAGACGATCACTGTGCTGTGGTTGTCCGCCTCGGGCCGGGGCTACAACATCGACCACCTCGGTATCGACGCGCGGGATTGGCTCCGGCTGATCGAGGACGTTTGCGAAGAGCGCCTGAAGGACATCGCCCCCCAGTACCGCCATGCCGCACCGCCTGTCCGGACCGACCTCCGGGACGCCGTGCTGCAGGCGGTGCGGGATGCGACACCGCTCCTGGAGGATGCGGACATCGGCCCGCACTGGGATGCGATTCCCGGCGCGAGCACGCTGAGCGCCGTATGGGACGTCGTCACCGACGTGGACTCCGACCTCGGCTTCCGGCTGTTGCTGCGGTTGCTCGGTGTGGTGTCCCCGGCTCTCACCCAGGAGCAGTACAGCCACTACCAGGCACTCGGCAAGCGGTTCGGCTACGGCAAGCACCATGTCACCGAGGGGCTGGAACAGCTGGTACGGCTCGACTGACCGCCGGGCGGACTCGGCAGGCGTGACGCACCCCACCCCGCACGCTCGTTCAAACTCCGTTAACAATGGACTGTGATCTCTCCGGTCTCCTCGATACCCCGGAGCGCCCACCGGCCCAGGCCGGAGGCGACTCCCTACGTCGACCTCAGCCGCGCCGAGTGGAGCGCGCTGCGCGACAAGACTCCGCTGCCGCTCACCGCCGAAGAGGTCGAGAAGGTCCGCGGCCTCGGCGATGTCATCGACCTCGACGAGGTGCGGGACGTCTACCTCCCGCTCTCCCGCCTTCTCAACCTCTACGTCGGCGCCACGGACGGGCTCAGAAGCGCCCTGAACACGTTCCTGGGCGAGGGGGGCTCGCAGTCGGGCACGCCCTTCGTCATAGGGATCGCCGGATCCGTGGCGTGCGGCAAGTCGACCGTGGCCCGTCTGCTCCAGGCCCTCCTGTCCCGCTGGCCCGAGCACCCGCGCGTGGAGCGGGTCACGACCGACGGCTTCCTGCTGCCGACCCAGGAGCTCCAGGCCCGCGGACTGATGTCGAGGAAGGGATTCCCCGAGTCGTACGACCGCCGGGCGCTGACCCGGTTCGTCGCCGACATCAAGGCGGGCAAGGACGAGGTCACCGCCCCCGTCTACTCCCACCTCATCTACGACATCGTCCCGGGCGAGAAGCTGGTCGTACGCCGGCCCGACATCCTGATCGTCGAGGGCCTGAACGTGCTGCAGCCCGCCCTGCCCGGCAAGGACGGCCGCACCCGTGTCGGCCTCGCCGACTACTTCGACTTCAGCGTGTACGTCGACGCGAACGCCGACGACGTCGAGAGCTGGTACCTCAACCGCTTCAAGAAGCTGCGCCAGACGGCCTTCCAGGACCCGTCCTCGTACTTCCGCAAGTGGACCCAGGTCTCCGAGGAGGAGGCCCTCGACTACGCGCGCACCCAGTGGCGCACGATCAACAAGCCCAACCTGGTCGAGAACATCGCCCCCACCCGCGGCCGCGCCACGCTCGTCGTGCGCAAGGGCGCGGACCACAAGGTCCAGAGACTGAGCCTGCGCAAGCTGTGACACGGAGAGGGGGGCGGCACGAGCGCCGCCCCCCTCTCCGACAAAGCCGGTGGTTATCCCAGCGCCGACTTCACGGCGTCGGCCAGTCGCCCCGCGACCGTGCGGGCCTGGTCGATGTCCGCGGCCTCGACCATCACGCGCACCAGCGGCTCCGTGCCCGACGGGCGCAGCAGCACCCGGCCGGTGGAGCCGAGTTCGCGCTCGGCCTCGGTGATCGCGGCCGCCAGGTCGGCGGAGGTGCCGACGCGCGTCCGGTCGACGTCCGGGACGTTGATGAGCACCTGCGGCAGCCGCTCCATGACCGAGGCGAGGTCCCGGAGGGTACGGCCGGTCTCGGCGACGCGGGCGGCCAGCAGCAGGCCGGTGAGCGTGCCGTCGCCGGTGGTGGCGTGGTCGAGGATGATGACGTGGCCCGACTGCTCGCCGCCGAGGGCGAAGTCGTGCCGCTTCATCTCCTCCAGGACGTAGCGGTCGCCGACGGCGGTCTGCACGAGGTGGATGCCCTCGCGCTCCATGGCCAGCTTGAAGCCCAGATTCGACATCACGGTCGCGACGACGGTGTCGGAGCGCAGTGCGGAACGCTCCCGCATCGCCAGCGCGATCACGGCCAGGATCTGGTCGCCGTCCACGGCCTCGCCGGTGTGGTCCACGGCCAGGCAGCGGTCGGCGTCGCCGTCGTGCGCGATGCCGAGGTCGGCACCGTGCTCCACGACGGCGGCCTTGAGCTTGTCCAGGTGGGTGGAGCCGCAGCCGTCGTTGATGTTGAGGCCGTCCGGCTCGGCACCGATGGTGACGACCTCGGCACCGGCCCGTGTGAAGGCCTCCGGGGAGACGCCGGCGGCCGCGCCGTGCGCCTCGTCGAGGACGATCTTCAGGCCGTCGAGACGGTTCGGGAGCACGCCGAGGAGGTGGGTGACGTACTGCTCGAAGCCCGCGTCGTAGGTCCGCACCCGCCCGACGCCCGCGCCGGTCGGCCGCTCCCAGGGCTCGCCGTGCCGGTGCGACTCGTAGACGGCCTCGATCCTGTCCTCCAGCTCGTCGGCGAGCTTGTGGCCGCCGCGGGCGAAGAACTTGATCCCGTTGTCGGGCATGGCGTTGTGGCTGGCGGAGAGCATGACGCCGAGGTCCGCGCCGAGCGCGCCGGTGAGATGCGCCACCGCGGGCGTCGGCAGCACACCGACGCACAGCACGTCCACGCCCGCGCTCGCCAGGCCCGCGACCATGGCGGCCTCCAGGAACTCCCCGGACGCGCGCGGGTCCCGTCCGACCACCGCCGTCGGCCTGTGGCCCTCGAAGGTGCCCGCCTCGGCCAGTACGTGGGCCGCCGCGACAGAGAGGCCGAGCGCCATCTCGGCCGTCAGGTCCGCGTTGGCGACACCGCGCACGCCGTCCGTGCCGAAGAGTCGTCCCACTTGTCCTCCTGAGGAAGCGTCAGTTTCGGAAGCCGTCGGGCATTCGCTGGTTCGATGCCCGGTCGGTTCGGCTCCGCATCCCAGGCATTCCATGCCTGAACATCCGATCACACTAGGCTTTGAGCGTCTTGTGCCATTAGACCCAAAGATGTGTGATAAACGAACGCCCCGGCGGCACTGTGGCGTGCCGCCGGGGCGTTCGGAGTACGAGCAGGCAGCGAGATTAGCGCTTGCTGTACTGCGGGGCCTTGCGGGCCTTCTTCAGACCGGCCTTCTTGCGCTCGACCGCACGGTCGTCGCGCTTGAGGAAGCCGGCCTTCTTCAGCGGGCCGCGGTTGTTGTCGACGTCCGCCTCGTTCAGCGCACGGGCGACACCCAGACGGAGCGCACCGGCCTGACCGGAGACACCGCCACCCGCGATGCGGGCGATGACGTCGTAGCGGCCTTCGAGCTCCAGCACCTTGAAGGGCTCGTTGACTTCCTGCTGGTGCACCTTGTTCGGGAAGTAGTCCTCGAGGGTGCGACCGTTGATCTTCCACTTGCCGGTGCCCGGAACGATCCGGACGCGGGCAATGGCGTTCTTGCGACGGCCCAGGCCGGCGGCCGGCTGGGGCTCGCCGAAGCGGGAGGCCAGGGACTCCGAGGTGTACTCGCCCTCGACGGGAACCTCGGACTCGGTGGTGTAGCTGTCGATGTCGACGAGCTCGGTCTCTTCGAGCGGCTGCTCGGCAGTGGTCTCGGCCACGATTCTCCTCAGATTCTCTTCGGTCTTAGGGGGTGGCCGGACTTACTGCGCGACCTGGGTGATCTCGAACGGCACCGGCTGCTGGGCAGCGTGCGGGTGCTGGTCGCCCGAGTAGACCTTCAGCTTGGAGAGCATCTGACGGCCCAGGGTGTTCTTGGGGAGCATGCCCTTGACGGCCTTCTCGATGGCCTTCTCGGGGTTCTTGGCAAGCAGCTCGTCGTAGCGGACGGAGCGCAGACCACCCGGGTAGCCGGAGTGGCGGTACGCCATCTTCTGGGTCCGCTTGTTGCCGGAGAGGTGCACCTTGTCGGCGTTGATGATGACGACGAAGTCACCGGTGTCGACGTGGGGGGCGTAGATCGGCTTGTGCTTGCCCCGGAGGAGGGTCGCTGCGGTGGTGGCGAGACGGCCCAGGACAACGTCCTGGGCGTCGATGACGTGCCACTGGCGCGTCACATCGCCGGGCTTGGGGCTGTACGTACGCACGGTTCGTAGCCTTCGCTTCTTCAGTGAATGGTCCTGACAAGGTCACCGAAGACGATCACGACAGCCCTGACCGCACTGCGGTGACGCAAACCGCGTGCAGGTCGCTGGTCATCGGCCCGGTGGACCGGTGTAAGGGCCAGGTCCGTGAGAAGAGCCAAGCCAATACACAACGAAGAAGCAGAATACCTGCGGTGCCTCGGCCGGGTCAAAACGATGCCGATGCGTGCCGGGTTCCGCCTGTTCGTGCACCCAGTGTAGGGCGCCGTCACCGGGGGCTGCCGCCCTCAGTACCCCGCTTCGGCCTGGACGGCCTCGACCTCGGATGCCGGCCGGCTGAGATGCGCCGACCAGTACCGATAAGTCCCCTATCGCCCGTAGTAGAGGCGCACCCGTCCCCCCAGGACCCCGTCTAAGATGCGCCCCATGAGTTATGGGCAGGGGGGACCCCAGTCCCAGTGGGATCCCTGGAAACCGCAGTCACAGCAGCCCTGGAGCAGCGGCAGCGGCAGCGACCAGACCCCGGACTGGGCCGCGCTCGCCGAGGCCTCGGAGACGCGCAACAAACGGCGCCGAGTGCTGTTCATCGGCGGCGGCGCGCTCGCGACGGTGGCGATAGGCACCGCCGTCGCCATGGCCATGGTGTCCGCGAACGGCGACAACAACGCGTCGGGGCAGCCGTCGAACCTGCCCGCGAGCGCCTCGCTGCCGAGCGACACCTCCGATCCGGCGCCGTCCTTCGACCCGACCAGCGCCCCGCCGCCGCTGGACCCGAAGGACTTCATCTCCGACGTGAAGAAGGACACGGCGCCGCTGAGCGCCGAGACCCTCTTCCCGGGCACCCAGCTGACCATGGGCGAGACGGTCTACAAGAAGGGCCCGACGGCCGACACCAAGGACTGCGCCTCGGCCACGCGGGGCAGCCTCCCGAAGGTCCTCACCACCAACGGCTGCACCCGCGTGCTGCGGGTCAGCTACGTCAAGGACGGCGTGGCGGTGACCGTCGGCGTCGCCGTCTTCGACACCGAGGCCAAGGCCGCCAAGGCCAAGGGCCAGGCCGACCGGAAGAGCTTCGTGAAGTCGCTCGACGGCAAGGGCGTGAAGTCCTTCTGCAACGCGGCGATCTGCCGGTCGACGACCAATTTCTACGGCCGCTACGCCTACTTCACCGTCGCCGGCTTCATCAACGGCAAGGACGTGACGACCAAGGACACGAAGGTCTTCTCGACCGGCGACGACCTGGCCGAGTTCACGTTCCGGCAGATCCGCCGCCGGGGCGAGGCCCAGGCGTCGGCCGCGGCGAACGGCTGAGCCGGGGGCGCGCACGCCCCCGGACCCCGCCAGACCCGGTCAGGGCCTGGCGGAGCCTTGCGGAGTCTGGGAGAGCTCTCCCTAGGAGTCGCGCTTGAAGCGCAGGCGGAGCGGCACCACCGCCGACTCCAGCTGCGTGCGCAGCGTCATCTTCGAGACCCCCTCGGTCCGCTCCTCGAAGCGGATCGGGATCTCGACGGCGTCGTGTCCGGCCCGGACCGCCTTGTACTTGAGCTCGACCTGGAAGCTGTAGCCCGCGCTGTCCAGGGACGAGAGGTCCACGTCCCGCAGGGTGAGTGCCGACCACAGGTTGAAGCCCGCCGTGATGTCCCGGATCCGGGTGCCGAGGACGGCCCGGGCGTAGGCGTTCGCGAAGCGGGACAGCAGGACGCGGTGGACCCCCCAGTCCTCGTCCAGCGACCCCCCTTCGACGTACCGGCTGCCGACGACCAGGCCCGCCCCGGACGTCACCGCCGCGTCGAGCATCCGCGGCACCGCCTCCACGGGGTGGCTGCCGTCGGCGTCCATCTGGACGACGTACTCGGCGCCCTCCTCCAGCGCGGCACTCATGCCCGCCGTGTACGCCCGCCCCAGCCCGTCCTTCTCGGTCCGGTGCAGCACGCTCATCCGGCGCGCGCCGTCGGTGTTGTACTTCTCGGCCAGCTCCTCGGCGATCCGGCCGGTGCCGTCCGGACTGGAGTCGTCGACGATCTTCAGATGCAGGCCGTCCAGCGGCAGCCCCAGCACCGCCTCGGCCATCCGCGGCAGGTTCGCCGCCTCGTTGTACGTCGGCATCACCACGGTGACCCGAGCGTTCCGGCAGGACTCGTCCATTCCTTATTCCTCCCCATGGGGCGCGGGTCTACCCAGCGCCCGGAACCGCCAGCCCGCCGCGGTCCAGCGGTCCGCGTCGAGCACCCCCCGGCCGTCCACGATGCGCGGACGGCGCACCAGCGACCGCGCCGGCTCCGGGTCGATCTCCCGGAACTGCGGCCACTCGGTCAGATGCAGGACCAGATCGGCCCCGCGCAGCGCCTCCTCGGCCGACAGCGCGTACCCGAGCAGCGGGAACGCCTTGCGGGCGTTGTCCGTCGCCGCGGGGTCGTACACCGTGACGTCGGCCCCGTCGAGCCGCAGCCGGGCGGCCACGTTCAGCGCGGGCGAGTCGCGGATGTCGTCCGAGTCGGGCTTGAAGGCGGCGCCGAGGACCGTGATCCGGGCGCCCAGGACGTCTCCCCCGCACAGCTCGCGCGCCAGCTCCACCACCCGGTCCCGGCGCCGCATGTTGATCGCGTCCACCTCGCGCAGGAAGGCCAGCGAGACCCCCAGCTCGTCGGCGCGGTGCGCGAAGGCGCGGATGTCCTTGGGCAGGCAGCCGCCGCCGAAGCCGACGCCGGAGCGCAGGAAGCGGCCGCCGATCCGGTCGTCGTGGCCCAGCGCCTCGGCGAGCCGGGTGACGTCCCCGCCGGCCGCCTCGCAGACCTCGGCCATCGCGTTGATGAAGGAGATCTTGGTGGCGAGGAAGGCGTTCGCGGCCGTCTTCACCAGCTCGGCGGTCGGGAAGTCGGCGGTCACGGCCGGGGTCCCGGCGGCGAGGACGGGCTCGTACACCCTGCGCAGAATCGTTTCGGCACGGTCCGACTCCACGCCGAACACCAGCCGGTCCGGCCGCAGCGTGTCCTCGACGGCGAAGCCCTCCCGCAGGAACTCCGGATTCCACGCCACCTCGGCGTCGCACGCCGCGGCCAGCCGCGCCGCCGTCCCCACCGGCACGGTCGACTTGCCGACGAGCAGGGCGTCCGGCGCCGCGTGGCGCGCGATGGCCGCGAAGGCGGCGTCCACGTACGTCAGGTCCGCGCCCTCGGAGTCCTTGAGCTGCGGGGTGCCGACGCACACGAAGTGCACCTCGCCGAAGGCCCCGGCCTCCTCGTAAGAGGTGGTGAAGCGCAGCCGGCCGCTCGCCGTGTGCTCGGCGATCAGCTCGGGCAGCCCCGGCTCGTGGAAGGGCACCCGCCCTGCCCGCAGCGCGGCGACCTTGTCGGGGTCGACGTCGACGCCGAGCACCTCGTGGCCGAGCTCCGCCATGCAGGCGGCATGGGTGGCACCGAGGTAGCCGGTGCCGATGACGGTGAGCCGCATGGATACGGCCTTTCGTGTTCAGGCCCTTGCTCAGGGATTGCCCAGGGATGGAGAAAGCCCTTGCTCAGGGGTGGAGAAGACCCCTGTTCAGGGGTGGAGAAAGGAGGAGGCGAGCGGCGTCAGGCGGTCTTCACCCAGACCCGGTAGGCGCCGGTGCCGCCCGAGCTGAGCCGGAAGGGGATCTTGCCGATCAGCCGGTAGTGGCCGCTCTTGGTGACCTGCCGCTCGATGTACGCGTCCAGCCCCGGCGTCGCCACCCCGTCCAGCACGACGAGATCGAAGTAGCCGTCCTCGAGGGCGAGGCGGTACCCCTCGTTCCCGTGGTGGACGACGCCCTTCTTGTCGGGGTAGCCGATGCCGTAGGTGGAGGTCCACTGCGAGTGCTTCGTCTTGTCCCGCAGGTAGTAGACGGGCACCTCGTAGGTCTCACCGAGGTAGCGGCCGCCGGGCTCCATGTACGGCTCGATCGCCTGGACCAGCCCAGAGGAGTCAGGCCACAGCCCGAACCGCCACTCGGACTGCGAGACGCCGAGGCACAGCGCGCCGACCCAGATCATGATGCCGAGCTGCGGGTAGCGGAAGTGCTTGCCGACCAGCCGGATCACGCCGACGCCCGCCATCGGGGCGGCGAAGAGCAGACCGAAGTCGAGGTGCTTGTAGAGCGAGACCGCGGTGTGCAGATGGATCTGGTACGCCGGTGCCAGCAGCGCGGTCCCGGCCAGCGTCACGCCGAGCAGCGCGCGCCAGCGCCAGCCGGGGCCGTTCAGACCGTAGGAGCGCGGAGACTCGTTCATCCGGCCGCGCAGCGCGTAGGCGACGGCGCCCGCGACGGCGGTGGCGAACATCAGCCCGCCCCACTCCGCGGACTTCTCCAGCAGCGCCGAGGCGGTGTCGGTGCCGTGGGCGCGGTTGGTGGTGGTCTGCCGCACACCGGCGAGCACGTCGGTGTACATGAGGCCGATCCCGGCCAGCGCGGCGGTGCCGACGCCGAGCAGGAGCGCACGCGGGACGCAGCGCCACCCGCGGTGGTGCCAGGCGGTCAGCGCCGCGAGGACGATCAGGGTGGGCACGTAGAGCGCGGAGGCGTACTTCACCGCCACCGCCAGCACCATGACCGGCGCCGCGAGCAGCACGGCGAACACGGGGGCGCGGTTGGTGCGGACGATGATCCACGCGGACAGTGCCAGCAGGAAGATCGCCGGGGCGTCGTAGGTGGCGAACCAGCCGAGCACGATCGTCGGCTGGGTGACCGCGAACAGCGCGGCGGCCACCAGCGCGACCCGTTCGTTGAACAGGCGACGGGTGAAGGAGTACAGCAGCACGGTGGCGCCGAGCATGCACAGCAGGCTGAGCGCCCGGGCCCCGGACAGGCCGAACCAGCCGTCGACGAAGGCCGCGGCCACGGGGTAGAGCATCGGCGAGCCGGAGAAGTACGACTCGTAGCCGCTGTGCAGCGGGGTGCCGCTCGACCAGTGCTCCAGGATGTTGTGGCCCGCCGCCAGGTACAGGGCCTCGTCCTGGAACGCCGTGTTGGACAGCCTGAGCGACAGGAGTGTCTGGATGATCAGGAGGATGCCCAGAACCCCGCGGCTGACCCAGGCCCGGCGCCGGCTCGGGGTGTCGTCCCAGCCCGCGTCCGGGGTCTCGGGGATGTGGTAGCCCGGTTCCGCCGACTCCGGCTCCGGCTCCGCGACCGTGCTCAGCGCGAAGGTCGGCTGGTCGTCCAGCTGCTGGTACGGGTAGACCCGGGGGTCGTAGTCGTAGCTCTCAGGCACGTCATGGCCCTGGTAGCCCTGGTGGACGTCATGGCCCTGGTGGCCGTGGACGCCCTGACCGTCGTGGCCCGGCTGCTGCCGCGGGACGTACCCGTCGGAGTTGAACCATCCGCCGGCCGCGTTGTCGTCGTCGGCGTAGGGGTCGTAGGGCCGAGGCGTGTAGTGCTCGGGTCGCGAGTTCATGCCGGCTTCCGTACGTCGAAGCCGAACCGGTCGTCGGCGGCCAGGCGCTTGAACTCCTCCAGCGCCAGCGGGCTCGCCTCCAGCCGCCAGTCGGCGCGCTTCCTGTGGTTGAACCAGATGAAGCCGATCATGTCGTCGTCGTCCTCGACGCCCGCGAACAGGTTGCGGACGTCGGCACGGCGCCGCTCGCCGGGCATGGCGGCGGTCTCCAGCAGGAGCATCGGCTTCTTGGTGAAGGTGCGGATCTGCTTCCGAGTGGGCCCGAACACGCTGTCAAAGGCGTTGTCCTCGCCCGTCGTGAAGTAGCCGACCAGACCGATCCAGTCGACATAGGCGTCGCCCGGGTAGTACGGCTTCAGCCGCACGTCCGGCACCGGGTTGACGATGTTCGGCGCCCAGGCCCAGATGACGTTGGAGGCGCCGGCGTCCAGGAACGTCTTGTGGATGTGCCGCCAGGCGGCCACGTACTGCGCGGGGGTCGTGCTCTGCGTCCCCCACTTCTCCCAGTGGCCGTTGAACTCGTCCGCGAAGTCGATCACCACGGGCAGGTTCAGCTTCCGGACCGCCGTCGCGTACTTCTTGATGTACGCGTCCGACTTCCCGGCGGCGATGTCGGCGATCGGGGTGTCGAAGGGCTCCCAGGACATCAGCGTCAGCGCGCCCTCGGCCCAGGCGCGGCGCACCCCGCTGGCGTCGAAGCCGTCGCCCCAGCCCGCGTAGTACTCGATCAGGTTGGGCCGCTTGCCGACCATCTCCGCGTACGCGTCGACGGACTTCATGGAGGTCGGCGCGCCGGCGACGGCCGCCCCGAAGTACTTCTTGGCGGGCTTGAGCAGGGGTACGACGTCGTAGGGGAGGTCGGCGTCCGCGCTCGCGGAGGGATGCGCCCCGCCGGACGTGCCGTGCCCGGTCCCGGACGAGCCGTCGTCGGAGCCGAGCAGGGAGCAGCCGGTGAGGGCGAGCACGGTGAGCAGGCAGACAGCGAGCAGCGCCCGCATTCCGAAGAAACGTTTCACCATCATCAAGCGGCCACCTCGGACCGGGGCTGGACCAGGACGCGGCCCACGACGAGGGCGTAGAAGAGCCCGGAGGACAGGATCAGGGCGAAGTTCGGGGCGTCCATGGTGAACGTCCGGTACACCGCCGCGGTGACCCAGATCAGGGCCGTGCCGCCGCTCCAGACCCACATGCCGAGCCAGAAGCGCCGGGTCTTGTTCTTCTTGGCGCCGGAGGAGCCGGTCGGCTGCCAGCCCATGCGGTTCTTGCGCAGGATGTCCCAGATGGCGAAGACGTGCGCCCAGCCGTACATCATGCGGGCCGCCCAGGCCTCCAAGCGGTACGGCGCCTTGTGCCACATCGGGAAGATGATCGTGGTGTAGAGGATGCTGGGCAGCACCAGGAGCAGATGCTCGACCTTGAGCTTCTCCGGCATCATCAGCAGCAGCACGATCGGGATCACCGGCGCCGCGAAGGTGAACAGCGCCGTGTGGATGTAGTAGAAGAACCCGGACATGTAGCACAGACGGCTGGAGAGCTTGATCTTGCGCTGCCAGAACTTCCGGCTGCCGAGCAGGCTCATCGAACCCGAGCACCAGCGGTACTGCTGGTTGAAGAAGGCGCCCGCGGTGTCCGGGCACACGCCGGTGGACACGGCGACCGGCACATAGCGCAGGTCCCAGCCGAGACCGCGCAGGTCGAAGCCGGTGTGCACATCCTCGGAGTGCTCGATCAGCGTCGTACCGCCGTTGGTCTCCAGGGCCGCCCGGCGGTAGATGGCGCAACTGCCGACGCAGATCGCGCCGTCGCTGCCCTGCCGGGAGACCTGCACCGACCGGTAGAACAGCTCCTGCACCGCGCCCGCACCGCGCTCGATCCAGTTCTGCGAGTCCAGCACGCGGAAGTACTGCGGCGACTGGACGATGCCGATGCGCGGGTCGTCCTGCATGTACGGCAGGAGTTCTTCGAGCAGGTCGGCGCGCGGGGTGAAGTCGGCGTCCAGGATGAGGATGAACTCCCCGTCGGACTGGCCGAAGCCGAAGTGCAGGTTGCCGGCCTTCTTGAACCAGCCGCGGTTGTCCCGGGTGCCGTAGCGGAACCCGAAGTCGCGGGCCATCGCCTCCAGTTCGGGACTGGCGCCGTCGTCGAGGACGAACGGCACACAGACACCGGGGTACCGGTCGGCCATCGCCCGCACATGCCGCCAGGTGTTGTGCAGCACCTCGATGGGCTCGCCGCACACCGGCAGGAACACGTCGACCGTCGGGTAGACCTCGGGCCGCCAGTTCTGGACCAGCCGCCGGTGGTACGCGATGTCGAAGTCCCGGGTGAAGCCGTTCACCCGCAGCGACACCAGGTAGTAGACGACGGTGAAGACGAGGAGCGGCGTGTAGATCCACAGCACCGGCGTGGACTGCGCCAGCTTGAACTGGCTCACCACCAGACAGCAGAAACTGACGAGCGAGCTGATCGTCAGGATCCACAGATTCCGGCGCGCGTAGGAGTACTTCTCCTTGTCCGTCGGCGGCAGCGGCAACAGCCCCAGCGAGGCGTTGTGGCCGCGTCCTGCTCGTCGCCGCCCGCCGTTCTGGCGCACGGCACGACGACCCCCGGTCCCCACGGGACCCACTGAACTCATTGTTTTCCCTACCCCGGACCGTTGCGGCCCGTTGACCCCCCAGCCAACGCCGGCCACCCCATGCGAACAGATGGCCAGGACACGCAACTTTATCCGAGAGGTAGGAAACTGTTAAGAGATCAACGACCCCGTTACGCCGGGTAAGTCCCGACATGGGGCATAACTGCCGCGAAATGCGGGGTAACTAACAAGTTTCGCAGCCTGACGAACGGGACAGCGTCCGCTTGTTCCGCGCCTCCTTGTTCCGCGCGGCCAGCAACTCGTCGGCCGGGTAGCCGACCTCCTCCAGCGTCAGCCCGTGCGGTCGCACGACATGCACGGCCGAGTCCCGGACGCCCGCCGCCAGCACCTTGCCCGGCCACTCCGGTCCCCGGTGCCCGTCCCCCACGAACAGCAGCGCGCCGATCAGCGACCGCACCATGTTGTGGCAGAAGGCGTCCGCCCGGACGGTCGCGCTGATGATCCCGTCCTCACCCCGCACCAGGCTCAGCTCCTGGAGCGTACGGATGGTGGTGGCACCCTCACGCTTCTTGCAGTAGGCGGCGAAGTCGTGCTCGCCGAGGAGGGCGCGGGCGGCCTCGTTCATGGCGTCCACGTCGAGCGGCCAGTCGTGCCACAGGACGTGGTTGCGCAGCAGGGGGTCGACGCCTCCCGGGTTGTCGGTGACGCGGTAGGCGTAGCGCCGCCAGATCGCCGAGAAGCGCGCGTCGAAGCCCTCCGGGGCCTCGCTGAGGCGCCAGATCCGTACGTCCTTGGACAGCCGCCCGGCGAGCCGCTTCAGCAGCTTCTCGCGGTGCTCCGCCCACAGTTCGGCGGGCAGGTCGACGTGCGCGACCTGGCCGCGGGCGTGCACACCCGCGTCGGTGCGTCCGGCCACGGTCAGCTCGTAGGTCGTGTCCTTGGTACGGGTCACCGTACGCAGGGCGTCCTCGATCTCCCCCTGCACGGTCCGCTTGCCGCCGGCCTGCTTGGCCCAGCCGTGGAAGCCGCCGCCGTCGTACGACAGGTCGAGGCGGATGCGGACGTGGCCGGGCTTCACTTCACTCACCTTCAGATCCTCTCAAGCTCTGGCCTCTCCCCGGTACGCGAAAGCGGGCCCGCCCCGAAGGGCGAACCCGCTTCCCGCGTCAGGCCGAGCCTCAGGCGTCCTTGGACTCCTCGGCCGGAGCCTCGGTCTCCTCGACCTGGGTCTCCTCGGCCTTGGCCTCCTCGGCCTCCTTGACCGCACGCTTGGTGGCGGCCTCGGCCTCACCGGTCGCCTGCTGGGCAACCGTCAGCGCCTCGACCAGCTCGATGACAGCCATGGGCGCGTTGTCGCCACGACGGTTACCGATCTTGGTGATGCGGGTGTAACCACCGGGACGGTTCTCGTAGCGCGGGCCGATCTCGGTGAAGAGCGTGTGCACGATGCCCTTGTCCGTGATGACCTGGAGCACCTGGCGGCGGTTGTGAAGGTCACCCTTCTTCGCCTTGGTGATCAGACGCTCGGCGTACGGGCGCAGGCGGCGGGCCTTCGCCTCGGTGGTGGTGATACGGCCGTGCTCGAAGAGGCTCTTCGCCAGGTTCGCGAGGAGCAGCTTCTCGTGCGCGGCACTGCCGCCCAGACGGGCACCCTTGGTGGGCTTCGGCATTGTTCTTCTCCTGTGTGTCTGCCCCGGCCGTACCAGGTACCGGGGTCAGTATCTGAGCAGACGGTTGTCTGTCAGAGATCCGGGGCCCTTCCGGGCCCCGGAGGTGGAACACGCTCAGTACCGGATCAGTACTGCTCGGTCTCCACGAAGCCCGCGTCCGCGTCGTCGTCGGCGCCGAAGGCGTCGGCAGCGGCCGTGGGGTCGAATCCGGGCGGGCTGTCCTTCAGGGCCAGGCCCATGCCGGCCAGCTTCGCCTTGACCTCGTCGATCGACTTCGCACCGAAGTTACGAATGTCGAGGAGGTCGGCCTCGGAGCGGGCGACGAGCTCACCCACGGAGTGGATGCCCTCACGCTTGAGGCAGTTGTACGACCGAACGGTGAGCTCCAGCTCCTCGATCGGCAGCGCCAGGTCGGCGGCCAGGGCGGCGTCCGTCGGGGACGGACCCATGTCGATGCCCTCGGCGTCGATGTTCAGCTCGCGGGCGAGACCGAACAGCTCGACCAGGGTCTTACCGGCCGACGCCATGGCGTCGCGCGGACGCATGGCCTGCTTCGTCTCGACGTCGACGATCAGCTTGTCGAAGTCGGTGCGCTGCTCGACACGCGTGGCCTCGACCTTGTACGTGACCTTGAGCACCGGGCTGTAGATGGAGTCGACCGGGATACGGCCGATCTCCTGGCCCAGCTGCTTGTTCTGCACGGCGGAGACGTAGCCGCGACCGCGCTCGACGGTCAGCTCCATCTCCAGCTTGCCCTTGCCGTTGAGCGTGGCGAGGACCAGGTCGGGGTTGTGCACCTCGACACCGGCCGGGGGCGCGATGTCGGCGGCGGTGACCAGACCCGGGCCCTGCTTGCGCAGGTACATCACGACCGGCTCGTCGTGCTCCGAGGAGACGACCAGCTGCTTGATGTTGAGGATCAGGTCGGTGACGTCCTCCTTGACGCCCGGCACGGTGGTGAACTCGTGCAGGACACCGTCGATGCGGATGCTGGTGACAGCGGCACCCGGGATCGAGGACAGGAGGGTACGGCGAAGGGAGTTGCCGAGGGTGTAGCCGAAGCCCGGCTCCAGCGGCTCGATCACGAACCGGGAGCGGAACTCGTCTACGACCTCTTCGGCCAACGAGGGACGCTGAGCGATCAGCATGTGTGGATCAGATCCTTCTTTCGTGGACGCCCGCTATTTGACGCCCTACGGAAATCGCACCCGTGAAAAGTGCGGGTACTGCAAGGGTACGGGCGGCACGGCCCTTACGGAGCCGTACCGCCCGTACCCTGAGCCAGACGAAGGCCGTGCGTCAGACGCGGCGGCGCTTCGGCGGACGGCAGCCGTTGTGCGGGGTCGGGGTGACGTCCTGGATGGAGCCGACCTCAAGACCCGTGGCCTGCAGGGAGCGGATCGCGGTCTCACGACCGGAGCCCGGGCCCTTGACGAACACGTCGACCTTGCGCATGCCGTGCTCCTGGGCGCGGCGGGCAGCCGACTCGGCGGCCATCTGCGCGGCGAACGGCGTGGACTTCCGGGAGCCCTTGAAGCCGACGTGGCCGGCGGAGGCCCAGGAGATCACGTTGCCGGACGGGTCCGTGATCGAGACGATCGTGTTGTTGAACGTGCTCTTGATGTGCGCGTGGCCGTGAGCGACGTTCTTCTTTTCCTTGCGGCGCACCTTCTTGGCAGCGCCCTGACGTCCCTTGGGGGGCATCTACTAACTCCTACGGGAGGTGGTCGGTCCTACAGCGAAGACCGTGGACAGGTGTCCGCTGCGGACTACTTCTTGCCCGGCTTCTTCTTGCCGGCGATGGCGCGACGCGGGCCCTTGCGGGTACGAGCGTTGGTGCTGGTGCGCTGACCGCGGACGGGCAGACCGCGACGGTGACGCAGACCCTGGTAGCAACCGATCTCGACCTTGCGGCGGATGTCGGCCTGGATCTCGCGACGGAGGTCACCCTCGGTCTTGATGTTGTTGTCGACGTACTCGCGGATGGCGACCAGCTGCTCTTCGGTCAGGTCGCGAACACGGGTGTTCGGGTCGACGCCGGTCGCAGCCAGCGTCTCCTGCGAGAGCGTCCGGCCGATGCCGAACACATAGGTGAGGGCGACCTCCACGCGCTTTTCGCGCGGGATGTCAACACCGGAAACGCGTGCCATTCAATGGCTCCTGGTGATCTTCGGAGGTCTTCCACAGGGCCGGATCCCAGCCGCCGTACCAGGTACGAACTGGGTCCCCGGCCTCCGGACCGGGGGTGTCAAGCCGTGACGGCTTGGGCCCTGCGTATGAACAAATTCAGCTTGCGTCGCGCGAATCTCTGCGATGGATGCAGAGGGATCGGTCGTGCGTCAGCCCTGGCGCTGCTTGTGGCGCGGGTTCTCGCAGATGACCATGACCCGACCGTGACGGCGGATCACCCTGCACTTGTCGCAGATCTTCTTGACGCTCGGCTTGACCTTCATGGGATTGAGGTTCTCCGGGTCAGTTGCCAGCAGCCCCGCTCACACGGGACGTGGGCAAGATCTACTTGTAGCGGTAGACGATCCGGCCACGCGTCAGGTCGTACGGAGACAGCTCCACCACGACCCGGTCGTCAGGGAGGATGCGGATGTAGTGCATACGCATCTTGCCGCTGATGTGTGCCAGGACCTGGTGGCCGTTCTGGAGCTCGACCTTGAACATGGCGTTCGGAAGAGACTCGACGACAGTGCCCTCGATCTCGATGGCACCTTGCTTCTTGGCCACGCTTCGCCCTTCGAATCGACTACCTTGATCGACTCTCCTGCTTTCCCTTGCGGGCGCATGCGGACATGCGGATGCACGAGAGCCGACGAGTCAGTCTACGTCAGCGCACCCTGAAAGACGAATCGGGGAAGTCTGCCCGGCGTACAAGATCGGTATGCATGGGAAAAGGGGCCCGGTGCGATGCCGGGCCCGAACCTTGGCCCGGGGGCCTCGTCAGGCGAGCGGGTCGGGGGCCGCCGTGACGCCGTACTCGGCGAGCTTGGCCCTGCCGCAGTCCGGGGCGGTGAGGACCAGCGGGCCCTCGGGGGTGAGGGCCACCGAGTGCTCCCAGTGGGAGGACCAGGTGCCGTCGGTGGTGATGACCGTCCAGTCGTCTTCGAGGACCTCGGTCCTTGGGGTGCCGAGGGAGACCATCGGCTCGATCGCCAGGCAGATGCCGGGCACCAGCTTGGGGCCCTTGCCGCGCCGGCGGTCGACGTAGTTCAGCAGGTGCGGGTCCATGTGCATCTCGGTGCCGATGCCGTGGCCGCCGTAGTCCTCGATGATGCCGTAGCGGCCGCCGCCGGGCTTCGGCTGGCGGCGGATGTACGTCTCGATGGCCCGGGAGACGTCGACGAGCCGGTTGCCCTGCTTCATGGCCGCGATGCCGGCCCACATCGACTCCTCGGTCACCCGGGAGAGCTCGACCAGCTCCGGAGCGTGACCGGAGCCCACGAAGGCGGTGAAGGCGGCGTCGCCGTGCCAGCCGTCGACGATCGCGCCGGCGTCGATGGAGATGACGTCGCCGTCCTTGAGGACGACGTCGTCGGACGGGATGCCGTGGACCACGACGTCGTTCACCGAGGTGCAGATCGTCGCGGGGAAACCGCCGTAGCCGAGGAAGTTCGACTTGGCGCCGTGCTCCGCGATCACCTTGCGGGCGACCTCGTCCAGGTCCTTGGTGGAGGCTCCGGGCACCGCGGCCTCCCGGGTGGCCGCGTGGATCGCGGCGACGACCAGTCCCGCCGCACGCATCTTCGCGATCTGCTCGGGGGTCTTGATCTGCACCATGGGGGGCCTGCGCTCTCCGTCACTCACGTCAACCGATTACCTACACAACAGTACGGCCGCGACACCCTGGGGTCCCCCCGGACCAGGTCCGGGGGAAGGGCACCGCGGCCGGTACGGCCCGAGATCTACTTCTCGTCGTTCTCGTCACGCGTGAGCGCCGCCAGCGCCCGCTGCGTGATCTCGTCCACCGGACCCAGCGAGGAGATGGTGACGACCAGGCCCTGCGACTTGTAGTAGTCGATGATCGGCTCGGTCTGCGTGTGGTAGACCTCCAGCCGCTTGCGGACGGTCTCCTCGGAGTCGTCGTCGCGCTGGTACAGCTCGCCGCCGCAGACGTCGCAGACGCCTTCCTTCTTGGCCGGGCTGTACGTCACGTGGAAGACGTGGCTGGAGTCCTTGCGGCAGATGCGGCGGCCGGCGATGCGCTTGACCACCTCTTCCTCGGGGACCTCCAGGTCGAGCACCGCGTCGAGCTTGATGCCCTCGGTCCTGAGCAGCTCGTCCAGCGCCTCCGCCTGCGAGACGTTGCGCGGGAAGCCGTCGAGCAGGAAGCCGTTCTCGGCGTCCGGCTGCTCCATGCGGTCCTTGGCCATGGCGATGGTGACCTCGTCCGGGACGAGGTTTCCGGCGTCCATGTAGGACTTCGCGAGCTTTCCGAGATCCGTCTGCCGGCTGATGTTGGCCCGGAACAGGTCGCCCGTGGAGATGTGCGGGATCTTCAGCTTCTCAGCGAGGCGAACGGCTTGCGTTCCCTTACCGGCACCCGGCGGCCCGACGAGGACGATACGCATCAGCGGAGGAACCCTTCGTAATTGCGCTGCTGGAGCTGGCTCTCGATCTGCTTCACCGTCTCAAGACCGACACCCACGATGATGAGGATGCTGGTGCCACCGAAGGGGAAGTTGTTCGTCGCCCCGAACCCGACCAACGCCATTGTTGGAACGAGAGCAATCAGACCCAGATACAGCGAACCCGGCCAGGTGATCCGGTTGAGCACGTAGCTCAGGTACTCAGCGGTCGGTCGGCCAGCCCGGATGCCCGGGATGAAGCCACCATACTTCTTCATGTTGTCGGCGACTTCCTCGGGGTTGAAGGAGATCGCCACATAGAAGAACGCGAAGAAAACGATGAGCAAGAAGTACGAAGCGATGTAAATCGGGTGATCGCCCTTGGTCAGATTCTGCTCGACCCAGGTCTTCCAGCCCGACTTGCCCCCCGCGAACTGGGCGACCAGTGCGGGAATGTAGAGCAGCGACGAGGCGAAGATGACGGGAATCACACCCGCCTGGTTCACCTTGAGCGGGATGTACGTGGACGTTCCGCCGTAGGACCGGCGGCCGATCATGCGCTTGGCGTACTGCACCGGAATGCGGCGCTGAGCCTGCTCGACGAAGACCACCAGGCCGACCATGACCAGGCCCACCGCGATCACGGAGCCGAACTCGATCCAGCCTCCCGCCAGGGTGCCCTGCTTCTTGATGGCCCACAGCGCGGTCGGGAAGGTGGCGGCGATCGAGATGAACATCAGGATCGACATGCCGTTGCCGATACCGCGGTCGGTGATGAGCTCACCGAGCCACATGACGACGGCCGTACCGGCGGTCATGCAGATGACCATCGTGATCGTGGTGAAGATCGACTGGTCCGGAACGATCTGGCTCGCAGTCGGGCAGCCGGAGAACAGGGCACCACTGCGGGCGGTGGCCACCAGGCCCGTGCCCTGCAGGATGGCCAGCGCCACCGTGAGATAGCGGGTGTACTGCGTGATCTTCGCGGTGCCGGCCTGGCCCTCCTTCTTGAGGGCTTCCAGGCGCGGGATCACCACGGTCAGCAGCTGCAGGATGATGCTCGCCGTGATGTACGGCATGATGCCGAGCGCGAAGATCGTGATCTGCAGCAGCGCCCCGCCACTGAACATGTTGACGAGACCGAACAGGCCCTGGTTACCACTGGCCTGCTCGATGCACGTCTGCACGTTCTTGTAGTCGACGCCCGGGATCGGAATGTGGGTGCCGACCCGATACACCACGATGATGCCGAGCGTGAAGAGCAGCTTCTTACGCAGGTCGGGCGTCCTGAACGCCCGGGCGAACGCGGTGAGCACGGTTCCTCCTGCGACCCCCGCGGCGCGCGCGACAGGGACTAGTCGTATCAACATGGCCCAGCGGGCCGAACGATGTTTTCTACCACCCCGTCGCCCTACGACGCATCACGCGCGGACACAGGTGGACCCCAAGGACTCTAACAGTGCGTACGCAGCCTGGTGAAGTTCGCCTGCCCGTAAGGCCGGTCGACGGCGCTCACGGATGGCTGGATCCTCCCTCAAGCCACTCAAACACCTTCGACAACGTTCGAACGACCCGAATAGTTTCCCGGGGATCGAAAAAATGATCTTGTGCGGGAGGATCTCCCGCGACCAACGCGTCGGTCTACACCACCGAGGGCCACAAGGCCGGCATGGGCAACTTCGCGGGCGACGCCAGCCCCAGCAGCTCCAAGGAGCGCTGGAACGCCTGCGACCACCGCAACGACGGCTACTGGACCGTGACCACGATCTCCTGGGACGGCGGACACAAGCACAGCGTGACCGACAAGGGCGAGAACGACGGCGAGTGCAAGCTGCGCGACGACGTCAACATCCCGGAGGAGAAGAAGGTGACGCTCACCGTGTGCCTCCAGAAGGGCGCCCACGGCCGGCTGAAGTACTGCAAGTCCACCACCGCCAAGGCGTGAGCGGGCAGATCTGACCACCGAAAGCCGGTGTCCGGGCGGTCAGCGTCGGACACCGGCTTTCGTGTGCCCGTACGGCCGCACACCGGCATCCGGCGGACAAACGGCAAGGCCGGGCAGCTCCCCGAAGGGAACTGCCCGGCCCAGGTGCTTGAGCGGCAGGGCCGCCCGGGCTCAGACGAGCTCGGTGACCGTACCGCCGGCGGCGGTGATCTTCTCCTTGGCGGAGCCGGAGACGGCGTCGACCGTCACCTGCAGCGCCACGGAGATCTCGCCCTGGCCGAGGACCTTGACGAGGCTGTTCTTGCGAACGGCACCCTTGGCCACCAGACCCTCGACGGTGACCTCGCCACCCTCGGGGTAGAGCGCGGCCAGCTTGTCGAGGTTCACGACCTGGAACTCGGTCTTGAACGGGTTCTTGAAGCCCTTCAGCTTCGGGAGGCGCATGTGGAGGGGCATCTGGCCACCCTCGAAGCGCTCCGGAACCTGGTAACGGGCCTTCGTGCCCTTGGTACCACGACCGGCCGTCTTACCCTTCGACGCCTCACCACGACCGACACGGGTCTTGGCGGTCTTGGCGCCCGGGGCGGGACGGAGGTTGTGGATCTTGAGCGGGTTCTGCTCCGCCATGATCAGTCGACCTCCTCGACCGTCACGAGGTGGCGGACGGTGTGCACCATGCCGCGGAACTCGGGGCGGTCCTCCTTGACGACCTGCGTGTTGATGCCCTTGAGACCAAGGGAGCGCAGGGTGTCGCGGTGGTTCTGCTTGCTACCGATGTAGGACTTGACCTGCGTGATCTTCAGCTGAGCCATCACGCACCCGCCCCGGCACGCGCACGCAGCAGGGCCGCGGGGGCGACGTCCTCCAGGGGCAGACCACGGCGGGCCGCGATCTCCTCGGGACGCTGCAGACCCTTCAGGGCCTCCACGGTCGCGTGCACGATGTTGATCGCGTTGTCGGAGCCGAGCGACTTCGACAGCACGTCGTGGATACCGGCGCACTCGAGCACGGCGCGCACCGGGCCACCGGCGATAACGCCGGTACCGGGGGACGCGGGCTTGAGCAGCACGACGCCGGCAGCCTTCTCACCCTGGATCGGGTGCGGGATGGTGCCCTGGATCCGGGGGACCTTGAAGAAGTGCTTCTTGGCCTCCTCAACGCCCTTGGCGATGGCGGCCGGCACCTCCTTGGCCTTGCCGTAACCGACACCCACGGTGCCGTCACCGTCGCCCACCACGACCAGCGCGGTGAAGCTGAAGCGACGACCACCCTTCACAACCTTGGCGACGCGGTTGATCGCGACAACGCGCTCAACGTACGCGGTCTTCTCGGCGGCAGCAGCGCCGCCGTCACGGCCCTTCCGGTCCCGCCGCTCGCCGCCACCGGCACCGCCACCGCGGCGCTGGGGTCCAGCCATTGGAATTACCTCTCTCTGTTTCCGCTAGCTACGGCAGGCTCAGAACTTGAGCCCGGCTTCGCGGGCGGCGTCCGCCAGGGCGGCGATGCGCCCGGCGTACTGGTTGCCACCACGGTCGAACACGACAGCCTCGACACCGGCGGCCTTGGCACGCTCGGCGACCAGGGCGCCGACCTGCTTGGCCTGCGAGGACTTGTCGCCCTCGCCACCGCGGACGGACGCGTCCAGGGTGGACGCGGACGCCAGGGTGTGGCCCTTGAGGTCGTCGATCACCTGCGCCACGATGTGGCGGTTGGAGCGGGTCACGACCAGACGGGGACGCTCCGCCGTACCGGAAAGGTTCTTACGGATCCGGATGTGACGGCGCTTGATCGCGGCGCGCTTGTAGGCGTCGCCCTTGAGGATCTTCTGCCCGTATGCCATGGCTTACTTACCCGCCTTTCCGACCTTGCGGCGGATGACTTCGCCCTCGTACTTGACGCCCTTGGCCTTGTACGGGTCGGGCTTGCGCAGCTTGCGGATGTTGGCCGCAACCTCGCCGACCTTCTGCTTGTCGATGCCCTCGACCTGGAAGCGGGTCGGGTTCTCCACCTTGAAGGTGATGCCCTCGGGCGCCTCGACGACGATCGGGTGGCTGTAGCCGAGCGCGAACTCGAGGTTCGAGCCCTTGGCCGTCACGCGGTAACCGACACCGCTGATTTCGAGCTTCTTCACGTAACCCTGGGTCACGCCGGTGATCATGTTCGCCACCAGCGTGCGGGACAGGCCGTGGAGGGCCTTGTTCTGACGCTCGTCGTTCGGACGGGTGACGTTGAGCACGCCGTCCTCACCCTTGACGATGTCGATCGGCGCGACGACGGTGTGGGTCAGCGTGCCCTTGGGGCCCTTGACCGAGACCGTACGGCCGTCGATGGTGACGTCCACGCCGGCGGGAACCGTGATGGGGAGCTTGCCAATACGCGACATAGCTGTTTCCTCCGTTCCCTTCCGCTACCAGACGTAGGCGAGGACTTCCCCACCCACGCCCTTCTTGCCGGCCTGCTTGTCGGTGAGGAGCCCGTGCGACGTGGAGATGATCGCCACGCCCAGGCCGCCGAGCACCTTCGGCAGGTTGGTGGACTTCGCGTACACCCGGAGACCGGGCTTGGAGATCCGCTTGATGCCCGCGATGGAGCGCTCACGGTTCGGGCCGAACTTCAGCTCGAGGACGAGGTTCTTGCCGACCTCGGCGTCCTCGACGCTCCAGCCCGTGATGAAGCCCTCCTGCTGGAGGATCTCCGCGATGTGAGACTTGATCTTGGACGCCGGCATCGTCACGGAGTCGTGGTATGCCGAGTTCGCGTTCCGCAGACGCGTAAGCATGTCTGCGATCGGATCAGTCATGGTCATGAATTGGCCTTCGGCCTCTCTCGCCGGGGTTTCCTGGTGCGCCATCCCTCTCCCCGATCCGAGACGGGACGGGTGCGGTGCGGTGGACCTACGGCGTAGTAAGTCGTACGGGCGACCGTCAGGCGCCCAACCCTCCAAGCCTAAGCCATGGAGAGGAGGGCACCTGACACGCCCATTGCTTACCGAGAGCCTCTGGAATCCCTAAAAGAGGGGACTACCAGGAGCTCTTGGTCACGCCCGGCAGCTCGCCACGGTGAGCCATCTCACGAAGGCACACGCGGCACAGGCCGAACTTGCGGTACACGGAGTGCGGGCGGCCGCAGCGCTGGCAGCGGGTGTAGCCACGCACACCGAACTTGGGCTTGCGAGCAGCCTTAGCGATCAGAGCCTTCTTCGCCATCTCGCTCACGCCTCCTTGAACGGGAAGCCGAGGTGACGAAGGAGCGCGCGGCCCTCAGCGTCGTTGGTCGCCGTGGTGACCACGGTGATGTCCATACCCCGGACACGGTCGATCTTGTCCTGGTCGATCTCGTGGAACATGACCTGCTCCGTGAGACCGAAGGTGTAGTTGCCACGGCCGTCGAACTGCTTGGGGGACAGGCCGCGGAAGTCGCGGATGCGCGGCAGCGCGAGCGACAGGGTGCGGTCCAGGAACTCCCACATGCGGTCGCCACGGAGCGTGACGTGGGCACCGATCGGCTGACCCTCACGCAGCTTGAACTGCGCGATGGACTTGCGGGCCTTGGTGACGGCCGGCTTCTGACCGGTGATCGTGGTGAGGTCGCGGATGGCGCCATCGATCAGCTTGGAGTCGCGGGCGGCGTCGCCCACACCCATGTTGACCACGATCTTGACGAGGCCGGGAACCTGCATGACGTTCTCGTACTTGAACTCGTCACGCAGCTTGCCCGCGATCACCTCGCGGTACTTCTGCTTCAGACGCGGAGTGGTGGTGGTAGCCATCAGATGTCCTCACCCGTCCGCTTGGCAACGCGGATCTTGTTGCCTTCGTCGTCGAAGCGGTAACCGACACGCGTGACGACCTTGTTGCCGTCCTTCTCCACGACGAGCTGAACGTTGCTCACGTGAATCGGGGCCTCGGTCGTGACGATGCCACCGGCCTGCGAACCGCGAGCGGTCGGACCGGCCTTGGTGTGCTTCTTGACCCGGTTGACACCCTCGACCAGGACGCGGTCCTCGCGGGGGAAGGCCGCGATGACCTTGCCCTGCTTGCCCTTGTCCTTACCGGTGATGACCTGGACCAGGTCGCCCTTCTTGATCTTCATGCTTACAGCACCTCCGGCGCGAGCGAGATGATCTTCATGAACTTCTTCTCGCGCAGCTCACGGCCGACCGGGCCGAAGATACGGGTGCCGCGAGGGTCGCCGTCGTTCTTCAGAATGACGGCGGCGTTCTCGTCGAAGCGGATGTACGAGCCGTCCGGACGGCGGCGCTCCTTGACGGTGCGAACGATGACCGCCTTGACGACGTCACCCTTCTTCACGTTGCCACCGGGGATCGCGTCCTTGACGGTGGCGACGATGACGTCACCGATGCCCGCGTAGCGGCGACCGGAGCCACCGAGCACACGGATGCAAAGGATTTCCTTCGCACCAGTGTTGTCGGCGACGCGCAGTCGCGACTCCTGCTGGATCACGTCTATCTCCTGTTTGTCTGCCGGTTCCCCGGGGGCCGCTCAGCGAGCGGCCCCCGGAGCCTGGCGGAACTGTCCTGCGAGGGATGCCCCGCAGGAGAATTACTTGGCCTTCTCGAGGATCTCGACGACGCGCCAGTGCTTGCTGGACGACAGCTTCCGGGTCTCCATCAGGAGGACGCGGTCGCCGATGCCGGCAGCGTTCTGCTCGTCGTGCGCCTTGAGCTTGTTCGTACGGCGGATGACCTTGCCGTACAGCGCGTGCTTCACGCGGTCCTCGACAGCGACGACGACGGTCTTGTCCATCTTGTCGCTGACGACCAGGCCCTCACGGGTCTTGCGTGCGTTCCGCTCGGTCTGCTCAGTCACGTTCTTCTCGCTCATCAGGCGCTCTCCACCGTTTCGATGCCCAGCTCACGCTCGCGCATCAGGGTGTAGATCCGCGCGATGTCCTTGCGGACCGCCTTCAGACGGCCGTGGTTCTCGAGCTGACCCGTCGCCGCCTGGAAGCGGAGGTTGAACAGCTCTTCCTTGGCCTCGCGGAGCTTGCCCAGAAGCTCCTCGTTGCCCAGCTCGCGCAGCTCGGACGCCTTGGTACCGGCCGACATCACGCTTCACCTGCCTCGCGCTTGACGATCCGGCACTTCATCGGCAGCTTGTGGGCCGCACGAGTCAGAGCTTCACGCGCAATCTTCTCGTTCGGGTAGGACAGCTCGAACATCACCCGACCCGGGTGAACGTTCGCGATCCACCACTCCGGCGAACCCTTACCGGAACCCATGCGGGTCTCGGCAGGCTTCTTGGTCAGCGGACGGTCCGGGTAGATGTTGATCCAGACCTTGCCGCCACGCTTGATGTGGCGGGTCATCGCGATACGGGCCGCCTCGATCTGGCGGTTCGTCACGTAGGCCGGCGTGAGGGCCTGAATGCCGTACTCGCCGAACGCGACAGTCGTACCGCCCTTGGCCTGACCACGGCGCTTCGGGTGGTGCTGCTTGCGGTGCTTGACCCTACGGGGGATCAGCATGTCGGTCAGGCCTCCGTTCCGGTGCTCTCAGCCGGAGCGGCGGGGGCCTCGGCCTTGGGGGCCTCGGCGCCGGCAGCCTGCTGCGGCTTGCGACCGCGCCGCTCGCCACCACGGCCACCACGGGCCGGGCGGTCGGCACCGCCACCGCGAGCCGGGCGGTTACCCGCACGGGCGGCAGCGTTCTCGGCGCGGACCTCGGCGATGTTCTTGACGTCGCCCTTGTAGATCCAGACCTTCACACCGATGCGGCCGAAGGTCGTCTTGGCCTCGAAGAAGCCGTAGTCCACGTTCGCGCGGAGCGTGTGCAGGGGCACGCGGCCCTCGCGGTAGAACTCCGAGCGGGACATCTCGGCGCCGCCGAGGCGGCCACCGCACTGGATCTTGATGCCCTTGGCGCCGGCCTTCATCGCCGACTGCATGCTCTTACGCATGGCGCGGCGGAAGGAGACGCGGGAGGAGAGCTGCTCGGCGACGGCCTGAGCAACCAGCTGAGCGTCGGTCTCGGGGTTCTTGACCTCGAGGATGTTCAGCTGGACCTGCTTGCCCGTGAGCTTCTCGAGGTCGCCGCGGATGCGGTCGGCCTCGGCGCCACGGCGGCCGATGACGATGCCCGGACGAGCGGTGTGGATGTCCACACGCACGCGGTCACGGGTGCGCTCGATCTCAACCTTCGAGATGCCGGCGCGCTCCATGCCGGACGTCATCATCCGACGGATGGCGACGTCTTCCTTGACGTAGTCCTTGTACAGCTTGTCGGCGTACCACCGGGACTTGAAGTCCGTGGTGACACCGAGCCGGAACCCATGCGGGTTAACCTTCTGGCCCATTACCGGGTTCCTTCCTTGCTGCTGACGACCACGGTGATGTGGCTGGTCCGCTTGCGGATCCGGTAGGCACGGCCCTGGGCGCGCGGACGGAACCGCTTCAGGGTCGGGCCCTCGTCGACGTACGCCTCGGAGATGAAGAGGCTGTCGGCGTCGGTGTGGTCGTAGTTGTGCGCGGCGTTGGCGATGGCGCTGTCGAGCACCTTGCCGACCGGCACGGAGGCTGCCTGCGGAGCGAATCGCAGAACAGCCTGAGCCTCCGTGGCATCCATGCCACGGATAAGGTCCACCACGCGGCGGGCCTTCATGGGCGTAACGCGGATGTACCGCGCCTGGGCCCTGGCTTCCATGGTTGTCCCTCTCAGTTACTTACGTGTCTGAATGCGATCCGCTGTTAGCGGCGCTTCGACTTCCGGTCGTCCTTGACGTGGCCCCGGAAGGTGCGGGTCGGCGAGAACTCGCCGAGCTTGTGGCCGACCATCGACTCGGTGACGAACACCGGGATGTGGGTCTTGCCGTTGTGCACCGCGATCGTGTGGCCGAGCATGGCCGGGACGATCATCGAGCGACGGGACCAGGTCTTGATGACGTTCTTGGTACCGGCTTCGTTCTGGACATCCACCTTCTTGATCAGGTGGTCGTCGACGAAGGGTCCCTTCTTCAAGCTACGAGGCATCTCAACCCGTCCTTAGCGCTTCTTGTTCGTCTTGCGGCGGCGGACGATGTACTTGTTCGACGCCTTCTTGGGCGAACGAGTACGGCCTTCCTTCTTGCCCCACGGGGACACAGGGTGGCGACCACCGGAGGTCCGGCCCTCACCACCACCGTGCGGGTGGTCAACCGGGTTCATCACGACACCACGGACGGTCGGGCGAACGCCCAGCCACCGCTTACGGCCGGCCTTACCCCAGTTGATGTTGCTCTGCTCGGCGTTGCCGACCTCACCGATGGTGGCGCGGCAGCGGACGTCGACCAGGCGGATCTCACCGGACGGCATGCGCAGGTGGGCCATCGAGCCCTCCTTCGCGAGCAGCTGCACGGAGGCACCGGCGGAGCGGGCGAACTTGGCACCGCCACCGGGACGGAGCTCGATCGCGTGGAGCGTCGTACCGACCGGGATGTTGCGGATGGCCAGGTTGTTGCCCGGCTTGATGTCGGCCCCGGGACCGTTCTCGACGCGGTCACCCTGCTGCAGGTTGCGCGGGGCGAGGATGTAGCGCTTCTCGCCGTCGGCGTAGTGCAGCAGCGCGATGCGCGCGGTGCGGTTGGGGTCGTACTCGATGTGCGCGACCTTCGCCGGCACGCCGTCCTTGTCGTGACGACGGAAGTCGATCACACGGTAGGCGCGCTTGTGTCCGCCACCCTGGTGGCGAACGGTCACACGACCGGCGTTGTTACGGCCGCCCTTGCTGTGCAGGGGGCGGACCAGCGACTTCTCCGGCGTGGACCGCGTGACCTCGACGAAGTCGGCGACGCTGGCGCCACGACGGCCCGGCGTAGTCGGCTTGTACTTGCGGATTCCCATTTCTCAGTCCTCGTCCGATATCGGACGATCCGACCCGCTTACGCGGTCGGACCGCCGAAGATGTCGATACGGTCGCCCTCAGCGAGGGTCACGATCGCGCGCTTGGAGCCCGCGCGCTGACCGAAACCGGTCTTGGTGCGCTTGCGCTTGCCCTGGCGGTTGAGGGTGTTGACCCCGGTGACCTTGACCGAGAAGACCGCCTGGACGGCCTGCTTGATCTGGGTCTTGTTGGCGTCCGGGGCGACGATGAACGTGTACTTGTTCTCGTCGAGGAGCGCGTAGCTCTTCTCCGAGACGACCGGCTTCAGCAGGACGTCACGGGGGTCCGTGTACGACTTGCTCAGCGGGGTCTCGACGGTGTTCTTGCCCTCGGTGG
Source organism: Streptomyces olivochromogenes (assembly GCF_021538895.1). Taxonomy (GTDB): domain Bacteria; phylum Actinomycetota; class Actinomycetes; order Streptomycetales; family Streptomycetaceae; genus Streptomyces; species Streptomyces olivochromogenes_A. The sequence goes on from NZ_JADDRL010000047.1 coordinate 57,669, forward strand.
CGTGGCGCTTCGCCTTGGCGACGCGCGCGGCCTTGGCGGCCTTGGCGGCCTTCGAGGCGATGCTCGGGTGACGGGTAGCCATCAGACCTCGGTCCCTTCGGTGTCGTTGGCCTTCGGGCCGGCGACGAAGGACTCGAAGGCGGCCTGGGTGAAGACCACGTCGTCCGAGACGAGAACGTCGTACGTGTTCAGCTGGCCCGGCTCCAGGATGTGGATCTGGGGCAGGTTGCGGGCGGACAGCCACGCGGCCTCGTCGGCGCGCTCGACGACCAGGAGCAGGTTCTTGCGCTCCGAGATCTTGCCGAACAGCGTGCGAGCGGCCTTGGTGCTGGGGTTCTCGCCGTCGATCACGCCGGAGACGACGTGGATGCGGTTGTGACGCGCCCGGTCGGTGAGGGCGTGACGCAGAGCGGCAGCCTTCATCTTCTTCGGGGTGCGCTGCGAGTAGTCACGCGGCTGCGGGCCGTGGACGACGCCACCGCCGGCGAACTGCGGCGCGCGGGTCGAACCCTGGCGGGCGCGGCCGGTGCCCTTCTGGCGGTACGGCTTCTTGCCGCCACCACGGACCTCGCCACGGGTCTTCGTCTTGTGCGTGCCCTGACGGGCAGCGGCCAGCTGCGCGACGACGACCTGGTGAAGCAGCGGAACGCTGATCTTCTCTACACCGAAGATCTCCGCGGGGAGCTCGACGGAACCGGCCTTGTCGCCCGCCGGCGAAAGGATGTCAACAGTACTCATCGGTTACCTCAGGCCCCCTTGGCCGCGGTGCGGACCAGGACGAGGCCGCCGTTCGGACCGGGAACCGCGCCCTTGATGAGCAGCAGACCCTTCTCCGCGTCAACGGCGTGGACGGTCAGGTTCTGGGTGGTGACCCGCTCGTTGCCCATGCGACCCGCCATGCGGAGGCCCTTGAACACGCGGCCCGGGGTGGCGCAGCCACCGATGGAACCGGGCGAGCGGTGCTTGCGCTGGGTGCCGTGTCCGGCGCCGAGGCCCTTGAAGTTGTGACGCTTCATGACACCGGCGAAGCCCTTGCCCTTGCTCTTGCCGGTCACGTCGACCTTGATGCCGGCCTCGAACACCTCGGCGGTGATCTCCTGGCCGAGGGTGTACTCGCTGGCGTCAGCGGTACGGATCTCGACGAGGTGGCGGCGGGGAGTGACGTCGGCCTTGGCGAAGTGGCCCTTGAGGGGCTTGTTCACCTTGCGCGGGTCGATCTCGCCGAAAGCGATCTGGACGGACTCGTAGCCGTCGACATCGTTCGTACGGACCTGGGTGACGACGTTGGGGCCGGCCTTGACGACGGTGACCGGAACAACGCGGTTGTTCTCGTCCCACACCTGCGTCATGCCGAGCTTCTCGCCCAGGATGCCCTTGATCTGCTTAGCCATTCTCAGCTCACCGACCCTCAGAGCTTGATCTCGATGTCGACACCGGCCGGGAGGTCGAGTCGCATCAGAGAGTCAACGGTCTTGGGGGTGGGGTCGAGAATGTCGATCAGGCGCTTGTGCGTGCGCATCTCGAAGTGCTCGCGCGAGTCCTTGTACTTGTGCGGCGACTTGATGACGCAGTACACGTTCTTCTCAGTGGGCAGCGGCACCGGGCCCGCGACCGACGCACCAGTGCGGGTCACCGTCTCGACGATCTTCTTCGCCGAGGAGTCGATGACCTCGTGGTCGTAGGCCTTGAGCCGGATGCGGATCTTCTGTCCCGCCATGGCTACTCAGTAGTCCTGTCTCTTCGCTCTGGAACCCGGTGTTCCTGTCTCCCCCTCCGACCCACGCGGTCGGGCGTGTCGCGCTCCCGCTGACAGAGATGTCCCTTGTTCGAACATCCCTGCGGGAATGCACACGGCCCTTCCGGAACCGCAGGCCGGGGGCGGAAGGCCCACCGGGTGCCTGGCCGGTGCCGCGCCCACGCTTCCCGAAAGATTCCCGTACGTCCGCCCCAGTGCTGCCGTAGTGGCAGTTAGGACGACGAGTACTGTGGGACTCGCTTCCGGTCCTCCCGGCGGGAGGCGCGCAGCATCAACACTCGACCGAGCAACCCCGCTAGTCTGCCACACGGGGCAGGGGGCTGGCCAATCGAGCCGGAGACAATACCCCTCGGGTGACGTAGGTCAAACCCAAGGCGGACGGGGTTGCGGCGCAGGGCTTCCACGGGGCCGCGCCGGAGTCACCGGCCCAGCCCGTCACGGCTACGGGTCAGGCATCCGCCCCCTGCGGGCGCACTCTCTCAGGAGCGACGTCCGCGCAGGTTCTGCAAGACATCGCCGACCGCATCCACTGTCCGCAGCCAGCAGCCCTGCGCAGTGCCCCGCACCATGGCCAGCGACCATCGCCACCTGAACCACGCCGGCAGCTTCCGGAACGGCACGAACGTCAGCGTGTCGTCGATGGCGTTCTCTGCGATGCCACGAAGACCCGCCCCGCGCTCGAACGCCGCGTCCACCTCGGCAGGGTCGTCGACTCCTGTCAGCCCCTCACCGGTTTCCCAGTTCCCCTCGGACCCCGTGGTCGGCTCTCCCCGTGTCACGGACGTCGCCGCAGGGCCTTCCAGGCGTCCTCGATCGTTTCCCCGGACCGCAGCCACCAGCTCTCCAGCTTGTTTCGCACCCCTGACGTGACCTTCCACCACTTGAAGCGCCGGGGCAGCTGCCGGAATGGCACGAAGGTCAGGGTGTCCTTGATGGCGTACTCGGCAATGCTTCTGGGCCCCTCCGCACGCAGCGCGGCGTACAGCTCGGGGGTCAGCCGGCCGTTGATCCGTGCCGCGGCGCCGGCCGCGGTGAACGCGAACCCCCGCTGAGCGAGATCCGGCAACCGCATCGCCCGGACAATCCGAGGCGATGCCTCTTCCAGCGAACAATTGAAGGCCAACCCGATCACTGCCGAACCCAGGGGCCACTCACCCCGCTCGAAGGCGGCGTCAACCTCGGCGGGGTCGTCGATATGCGACACGCCCTCGCCGGTTTCCCAGTCCCACTTGGACGCCATAGCCGACTTTCCTTCCATCTGTAATCAGTCGCATGGTGGCGGGAGCACCTTCTGCTTCTTGAGGTTATTGATCATGCCGTTCTTCTTCAGCTTGTTCAGGTCGCCTTCCGTGATGCCATCCCCCGGGTACGAGGAACGGACGTGGCCGTGGTAGATCTCCTTGACGATATTGCCGTTCTTGTCGGTGACGTACTCGTGTCGGTCCAGGACCACGATCTCGTTGTTGGCGTAGTCCACGCCGAGGCGCCGGAATCTGTTCGGATTGTTCGGGTCGCCCAAGGGGATTGACCGGTCCAGCGCGCCCTGGCCATTGGCGGGCGCGCGGCTGACCTCGCCCTTCGCCGACGAACTGCTGCCCGAACCGTGCTTGTCGTACGTCGAGTCGTCGTAGATACGGACCGGCTCGTCGCCCTCGAGGCCGAGCGGGTCGCTCCAGCGCAAGGGGTTGTCGACGTACGAGTGATGGTTCGGGGCGGGGACCAGGCCGAGCGGGTCGGGCGAGAGGTAGCTCGCGGTGTCCGGGTCGTAGTAGCGGGACAGGTTGTAGTGCAGGCCCGTCTCCGGGTCGCGGTACTGGCCCGGGAAAGCCAGCGGGCACAGGCCGCCGTCGTCCTCACCGGACAGCGGCCGCCCCCACAGACTGGTGGCCGACCGCCAGGCGATCTCCCCGTCCTCGCCGACCAGCTCGCTGGGCGTGCCCACCAGGTCGGTGACGATCGCGTAGAACCGTCTGTCGATCGCGTCCGCGTCATCCGCCCGCCACCTGCTGCGCACCTGGGCCGCCGCCCGGTGCGTCCCCGGCTCCCAGTCCCACGTGTCCGTCTCCACCACGCCGTCCCGGAGCCTCTGCTGCTCCGCGAGGTTGGCGCAGTCCCACGTGAAGAGGACCTCGTCGGTGAGCGAGCCGTCCTCCCGCAACCGCGCCTTGGCCGTACGACGGCCCAGCGCGTCGTAGCGGTAGCGCCACACCCCCGTGTCGGGCGTCTCGGCCTCGGTGAGACGGTCCTCGGCGTCCCAGGTGTACGTCCAGATCCGGCGCAGCCCGGACAGCGTCCGGCGGATCATCCGGACCACGCGCCCCTGGGAATCGTGCTCGTAGGAGGTACGGCCCGCCGAGGTGACCTTCGTCCCGGAGTACCGCAGCGGGCCCTGGACGTCCTGACTGCCCGCCGCCGGGTGGGCGGCGGCGGTGAGGTTGCCGAGGTCGTCGTAGGCGTAGGACTCGGTCCAGGTCTCGGCCGAGACCCGGGTGACACGGCCCGCACGGTCGAGGTCGAAGCGGCGGGAGCCGCCCAGCCTGTCGGCGATCCCGGTCAGGTGGCCGTCCGCGCGGTAGGCGTAGGAGCGGGCCTGGCGGACGGTCGGGCTGCCGGGCCCGGCGGGGTCCGCGGCGGTGCCCGACCGGATGATCTGCTCGACCAGACGATGGCCGGCGTCCCAGGACTGCGTCAGCATCGCAGCGCTGCCCAGGCCGCGGGCGGTCTCCCGGCCGGCCGCGTCATGCGTGAAGGTCAGCTCACCGGCGGCGGTGACGAGCGAGGTGGGCAGGCCTGCGGAGTCGTACGACCACCGCGATGCGGCACCGGAGGGCGTGCTCCGCCGTGTCCGCCGGCCCAGCAGGTCGTACTCGTTGGTAACCGTCCGCCCGTCGACGGACTCGGCGACGACCCTGCCCACCGCGTCGTACTCGTACGAGACCCTGCTGTCGGCATTCACGGCCTCGACCATCCGGCCGGACGAGTCGTAGCGCAGGGAGGTGACCGTGCCCTCGTCGGTATGCGCCGTCACGGCCCGGCCGGCGGCGTCGCGGGTGACCCGTACGGTCTGGGCGGTGCCGTTCGTGCGCTCGATCTGGCGGCCGGTCGGGTCGTAGGCGTAGGTGACCGTGCGGCTGTTGAAGTCCGTCTCGCCGATCAGGTTGCCCGCCGCGTCGAAGCGGTAGTTCCACTCGTCGCCCTGCGGGTTGGTCACCACGGTGAGCCTCAGCTCGGCGTCGTGCGTGAAGACGTAACGGGTGCCGTCCGGGTCGGTCCGGGCGCTGGGCAGGTCGAAGGCGCCGTACTCGAAGGCAGTGACGAAGCCGCCCGACTGCCGGTGTTCGCTGAGGTTGCCCTCGGCGTCGTACGACCAGGATTCGCGGCCCCCTTCGGCCCGTTCCCGCCACAGCAGCTGGCCCTCGGGGTTCCAGCCCTGGCGGACGGTGCCGCCGACCGGGTCCTCGATCCGCACGACACGGCCGCACGCATCCCGGCTCACGGTGACGACGCTGCCGCGCGGATCGACGACGCGCACCGGAAGCCCGGCCCCGTCGGTGTCGAACCGGAACGTGTTGCCCAGCGCGTCGGTCTCCGCGATCCGGTGCCCGCGTTCGTCGTACGTGTACGAGCTCACCGCGCCCAGCGGATCGGTGCTGGTGAGCAGGTTGCCCCGGTCGTCGTACGCGTACTCCCAGCGGGCCCCGTCGGGTTCCGTGACGGCGACCGGCTGGAGGTCCGCGTCGTACTCCACGTGGATGCTGGTGCCGTCGGGCCGGTCCATGCGCACCGGCTCGCCCTGCGCGCCGAGGGTCATGCGGGTCGTGCGGCCCAGTTCGTCGGTGCGGGAAAGCATCCGCCCGTGGCGGTCCCACTCGGAGTACGTGGTGTGGCCGAGTGGGTCGGTCACGGCGACGAGCTGGTGCAGCTCGTTGTACCGATAGACCGTCGCATGGCCCAGGGCATCGGTGTAGCGCGTCTCGCGGTTCTCGCTGTCGTACGCGACCGTGCAGGAGAGGCTGCCGTCGGCCCCCTCACCTCCTGTGCAGCGGTCCAGGGCGTCGTAGGTGAAGCGATACGAGTAGTCGTTGCGGTCGGTCCAGGAGGTGATGCGCGCTCGATCGTCGTACGTCAGCTTCCGCGGCAGACCACTGGAGTTGTAGATCTCGGTGAGGTTGCCGTCGGGGTCGTAGCCGAACCGTCGGAGAACCGTGTCTTCGGGGCCGTCCTCCGGATTGCGCAGGCGGAGTCGAACGACGCGTCCGTTGTCGGTGTCGACGTGCACGTGCCGACCACTGGAGTCCCGTACGGCGACGGGGACGCCGTCGGCATCACGATCGAAGTCGATGCGGAAGCCGTTGCGGTCGGTGATCGCGGCGAGGGGAAGCGTGAACGCCTCGTCGGCCGCCGCCGGAGTCCTGCGCGGGGCGAAGTGGCGCGTGATGCCGAGGTCGGGATCGGTGATCCGGACGGGAGTGCCGGGTGCGCCGTCCCAGTCCAGCGGCCGGCGCGGGCCCTCCAACGGCAGGACCGAGGTACCCGGTCTGGGCACCGGGTAGAAGAGGAGCATGCCGTCCTCGGTGGCGTAAACGGCGCCTTCGTCGTCCAGTTCCAGTCGTTCGTCCAGGCTGGAGGCCCAGGACGGGCCGAAGGAGCGGCCCCACTGATAGGTGGACAGGTGGGTGCGCCGGAGAACCAGGGAGAGCAGCCCCGCCAGTTCGACGTCGGTCTCCTCCATGAGCATCTCGCCGGAGATCATGTCGATGGGGTCGCCGTTCTTGCAGCGCCCCTTGGGAGGCTTGCTCTTCGCGACGGCGTCGTCGGCCTCCTTGCGCAGGCCCTTCTTCCCGAGGCTCTTCGCCATGGCCTTGAGGCCGCCCTTGCCGAGGGTCTTCATGCCCTTGGCGAGCTTGCCCAGTGAGGTGAGCCCCTTGCCGCCGGGTATGCAGTCCATGGCCGCGAAGGCCACGTCCAGCAGGCCGGCCTGACCTTTTCTGTATTTGTTGAGCGTGTCGGCGAGCACGACGAGGGCCGCGATCAGCACGATCGCGCCCAGGATCGGTCCGCCGATGATCATCGCGATGATGCCGACGACCGCGACGACGACCTTGCAGACCGCGACGATCGTGTCCCAGTTGTCCTCGAACCAGTCGCCGATGTCCTCCCACCACGACCGGTTCTGGATGCCCGCGTCGGACGCCTCGTCGATCTTCGTCTTCGCCTCGCGGGCCGCCTCGTCGCGCATCTTGCGGGCGTCCTCGGCCATCTTCTTCGCCGCGTCGAGGGCGTTCTGCGCGGTGGTGACGTCCGTCTGGGCCTTGGTGTGGGCCGACTTGGCGTTCTGCGCGTCACGGGTCGCGGCGCGGACCTTGGCCTCGTCGGGCTTGTCGGCGTCGCTCTTGCTGCCGGTGGGGTCGTCCTTGTACTTGTCGGCTTCCTTGTTGGCTTTCGTGACCCACGAATCAGCTGATGAGAGGCGGGACTTGGCCGAGGTCAGGTCGTCCTGGGCCTCCTTCGCCTTGGCCAACGCCTTGTCCGCCAGGGACTGGGCGCGCTCCAGCTTGGGCCAGTAGTCGGTGAGCGCGTCGCCGCACATCTCGTACGACGTCTTCAGCTTCTTCAGGTTCTTCGGGACATCACCGAACTGGTCCTTGAAGACCTCCGCGGACTTGCCCGCCCACTCCAGCAGCGTGTCCTCGCCCGCCATACCCTTGACCAGACGGAGGGCCTCGGAGACGTCGTGGGCGAAGTCGTGCAACTGCTTCGCCAGCGAACGCACGCGCTGCGGATCACCCGGAGTCGGGTCCTTGTCCAGGTCCAGCGGATCCCAGTTCGCCGGCCGATGCCCCACCATGTCCCTGCAACCCCCGTCGCATGCGCATCATCAACAGCCCTGTGCACACGCGAACTTACAAGGCACGGGCGTTCAATGCGAAGTGGGTTGAGCCATGGTGCGAGCGAACTCTCAGGTCAGGCACGCCAGAAGAGCACCGAACTCGGCCAGCGATGTCTCAAGGTCCTGGCGGCCCGCGTCATCCGCGGACAGGAGAGGCAGGTGGCTACTGGCGAACTCCTCGGCGCCCGTGTGGACGGCGGCTGCCAGTTCCTTGACGGAGGAGCGATCGACGACCGAGCCCTCGTGGACCGTTTCCACCGAGCCGTCCCTCCGACGCCGGAAAGCCAGCGAGAAGGACGAGTCGGCGGCCGAGGTCGTGTGGACACGGTCCCGCCCCTCCAGGAAACGGCGCAGGCCGTCCAGCAGAAGCGTCAGGGACAGGTAGACCATCATCGCCTGGTCCGGCGTACGGTCCCGTGAACTCGCCGCCCCCGCGTCGGCCCGGACGTCCATGTGCCCGAGGTCGAATCCCGAGGGCGGGAGTGCCTCGTTCTCGTCCACGGAGAACTCGAACTTCATGGAGCGCGGCTCCGCTCTCTCAGTTCCAAGGGCGTTCGCGCGTCGCGTCCCATCGCACCCATGTCAGTGAGTCGCGCCAACCCGGGCGGCCGTTCGCCCATCCGAGCAGTACCGGCATGACGATCTCGGCGCCCCCTTGGTCCGAAGGCTCGTCGACCTCGGCCCGGTAGTGGCGGTCGCCACTCCCCTCCCGGTACTCCAGCACCACGGTGAGGTCGTCGTTGAGGGCGGCCTGAAGGTAGTGCTGCTCGGACTCCGCCTCCGGTACGTCGAGTCTGTCCAGGATGAGGAACCTTCGACGCAGGTTGAGTCCGGCGTAGAGCCGGTCGATCTGCTGCTCGGACGGGTCGTCCCAGGTTTCGCCGTCCTCGTCGGTGACACGCAGCCGCGGCGCGGTCATCAGGCGGTCCGCTCCGCGAAGCGGAACGTCGACGTGATCGCGTCGAAGATGTCGAAGAAGGAGTCGGCGAGGTCGAGGACCTGGCTGCTGCCGGCGACCAGGGCCACCTTGCCCTCCTGGCCGGGGACGGGGATGTACGTCTGCACCAGTACGGCCCGGATGGTGCGGTTGAGGCTGTCGCCGGGGACCGGGATGTCCTCGATGCCGTAGGTGCGGGCCGCGGGTCCGACGCCGGGGATGTCGACGGTCGTGACCTTGCGCCAGGAGTCGCCCTCCTTCCTCGCCTCCTTGACGGCGAGTTGGGCGGCTATGGCAGCCGGGTCGTTCGACAGGGGCGCGCCGTCCCGCGTACGGCCACCGACGAGAGAGACGGTGACGGAGCCGGTGATCGGGGTGTCGCCGCCGAAGCTCTCCGCCATGCAACCGCAGTACATCGCACCGGACTTCCAGGCATCGGCCGCGGCCTTCTGGAGGAACGCGGTGTAGGTGTCGCGGTACCGGGCCAGTTCCGGGTGCGCCTCGATCCGCTCGTTCACCATCCGTCGGATCGAGTCGTCCCGCGACTCCGGCCGCACGTCGAACTCCCACCACGACTCCGGCACCTTGATGCGGAAACCGCCGCGCTCGATGGTGAGCGCCTCCATGTAGCGGGCCATGGCTGTCGTGTCCCCGTTTCGTCGACCACGTGTTCGCGCACCATGCTGAGGTACGGTGCGGCCAGACTACGAGAACGGGGGACGGACTCATGGGCAAGGGCAAGAGTGACCTCTCACTCCCGCTGACCGAGCTGGAGGACTACGGCCGCCGGCTCCGGTCCATCAAGACCCGCCTCGACCACACCAAGAAGCTCTTCGAGTCGTACAAGGACGACATCGGCAGCGGCAAGGTCAACGACGCCCTCGACGACTTCGAGTCCAACTGGGAGGACGGCCGCGAGGACATCACCCAGCAGCTCGACGCCCTCGCCGACATGTCCGACACCGTCGTCCGCGAGTTCAAGAAACTCGACGACGAGCTGGCCAAGAAGGTCAACGACGCGGTGAAGACGGAGGACAAGCGGAGCAAGGCGCAGAAGAAGACGGACTGAGGGCGGCTGGTGGGGGCTCAGCGGTAGCGCGGTAGCGGCCCCGGCCGGCTAGGCGTCGGTTTCACCGAGCGTCCAGCACGGCGAGCCCTTGGGGGGCGCGGGCCGGATCGGCAACTTCGCGAAGTCGATGTGCGCGTCCACGTCCGGGTCCCCTATCGGCAGGCGGCCCTGGTCGTCCGCACGGTAGTACGCGCCGTAGGCCCAGAATTCCGGGAACTCATGGCCCATGATCTCGTGGTCCTCGGGGGGTGCGTCCTCGTCCCCGAACGCCTGATTGATCCGGGCGACGGCTTCCGCCCGCCCGATCCCGCAGTGTTCGACCAGCACCTCCGCCATGTCGCGGTAATACTCCAGCATCTCCTCGCTCAGGCGGGCCAAGAATTCCGACGTCATGGTGAGAGGTTATGACGGCCGCCGCGCCGTGAGTGCAGCTACTCACATGATCCGGCTGAGATGAGTAGGCCGACGCCTGCCGGCTTCCGTGGCCGGTGGCTTGGATCAGTTGTATGCATACGGACTCCTCGGCGGCCACCACTGCGCGTCCCCCTCTCCACGGATACCGCTCCATCACCCTGATCAGCGTCTTCCTCCTGACCGTCATCGGCTTCGGCGCCTACGCCTGTCAGTCGCTGGAGGGCGGGCCCGTGCGGTCGGACGTCGAGTACCGGGCGCGGGTGGCGCAGACGAAGAAGGCGGGCATGGAGGCGGTCCGTAGCCTGACCCCCGCTCCGGAGGAGGCCGCGGAACCCCCGGGAAGGACGCTCGACGACATCGCCCAGAAGGAGAGCAGTACGTCCTGCGTGGACGACTTCGGCGTCGACGACACCGGCGTGACTCGGGACCAGCCCATCTTCTCCTGGGAGTTGAGCTTCACCGGGCGTAGCGACTACCTCGCCGCCGTCGATCACCTCCGGCGGGAGTGGAAGCGGCAGGGGCTGACGGTGCAGGACGTACCGGCCCCCGGCAAGGGCGAGCCCGGTGCGGGGCTGCCGGGTATCACCACCACCGACGACCAGGGCATCGAGCTCGCCCTCCGCCCGGACTGGTACTCCGACGACCCCGTCGTGCGCGCCGACGGAGGCTGTATGCGCCACTCCTACTGAACGGGCCGAGCAGGGTGGACAGGCGCCGACAGCAACTCCTCCAGCGCCTCGTCGTAAGCCCGGAAGCCCGCCCTTCCGGTCTCGGACGCGCCCCCACGAGGTTCGAGGACGCGCGGCAGGCAGGCCACGCGCCACATCCGGAAGACCTGGTCCGGGGCGCTGCGGCCGGTGGGGTCCGCCAGGTCGGAGGCGATACGGAGGATTTCGGCGACCTGGGGCGCTCCCTCGCGGGCCTCGGGGCCGGCCGCGACGGCCACTCCGAGCAACTCGGCGAGGAAGTCGACCAGTTGAACGTCCGCCGCCATGCGGCACATACGGCGCACGGTCGGCGGTTCTTCCAGTCTCGCGATGGGATCAGGTACTCCGGTGATGCCCCGGGACCACAGGAGCAGGTCCGCCGACGACACCGCGTAATCGCGGAAGTATCCCGTTCCGTCCACGAGCGCCAAGGCCCCGTCACCGAAACCGCAGACCGAACAGATCCCCGCGAAGACGCGATCCACATCCGCACGCCTGCTGTCCAGGAAGGCGCCCACGGAGACGTCGGCGAGCGACCACGTACCGGTGGCGTTCACCGCCCCGACCCCCACCACACACCCGAACGGCGCGAAGACCTCGCGGACGAATCGCAGCGGATGGATCTCACTCACCGGCCGCGTATGAGACGAAGGTGGTCCAGGTGGTGGGCGGGAAGGTGAGGTGGGGGGCGTCGGTGGGGTGCTTGGAGTCTCGGACGTGGATGGTGGTGGGGGTGGGGGCGATTTCGATGCAGGAGTTGCCGTCGGGGCCGTCGCTGTAGCTGCTCTTGAACCACTCCAGCTCGGTACTGTCTCCGGCAGAAGCCTTGCGGATCATGTCTCTCCCAGCAGTTGCTCGATGAAGGCCATCGACTCCCGGGGCGTGAGAGCCTGCGCCCGGATGGTGCCATACCGCAGCTCAAGGATCCGCAGCTGTTTCGGATCGGAGGTCGGTCGACCGCCGTACGCCCCGTCGGCACGGCCCACTGCGGTACCGTCCGAGAACTTCAGCACTTCGATCTTCCCGTCCATGCCCGGGTGAGCGTCCGAGTGCGTAGGCATCACTTGCAGCGTGACGTTACGCAATCGCCCGACCTCCAGCAGGTGTTCGAGCTGCTGGCGCCACACCATTGTGCCTCCGACCGGACGGCGGAGTGTGGCCTCCTCCTGGACGAAGCCGAGGGTGGGCGCGGGTGTGCGTTCGAAGATCGACTGCCGCGCGATGCGGGCGGCCACCATGCGCTCCGCTTCCTCCTGCGAGTACGCGGGCTGCCAGGCGTCGAACAACGCGCGCGCATGATCCGGTGTCTGCAAGAGACCGTGGATGCTCAGCCCGACGTACACGCCCAGCTCGACCGCCCTGGCCTCCATCTGCGCCAGGTCCCGTACCTGCTTGGGGTACCGGACCTTCCTCACGTCCTCCTTCATCGCGGCGAGCAGGCCACCCGCCCCCAATACCTCGTCCGCCCTGTCCAGATACTCGGGCCT
>NZ_JADDRL010000048.1 GCF_021538895.1 Streptomyces olivochromogenes
GCACCGGGCGGACGACTGTGAAGCCCTCGCCGACGCCGTACTCACCGACCTGCTCCCGCCCGGTGACGCCACCGACGACACCGCCCTGGTCATCGTGCGCCTGTGAAGGGCGGTGCCGGACCCCGGCGCCTGTCGTCGGACTCCCGCCGTCCGGTTGCTACTTCTTGGCGGAGGTGCGGTGGCGCTCTATCTCCAGGGCGAGGTCGCCGCGCTCCCTGCGCGCCGTGTCCGCCTCCTCGCGCACCTTGTCGAGGCGCTCCTCGAGCTGCGCGACCCGCTCGCGGTAGCGGTCCAGTTCGGCCCGTACGAACTCGGCGTCGGCCACCTGCTGCGCCGTCTCCTTGCGGATCTTCTCCGTCTCCGCTTCGAACTTCTCGTTGGCGTCGTCCAGTTCGGCGATGGCCATCTCCGCGGCCTCTTCCGCCAGCGCCGTGCGCTGCTCGGCGGCCAGGGTCCGCTGGGCCGAGGCCTTGGTCACGGTCTCGATGCGCGCCTCGGCGGCGGCCGAGTCCGTGACGATCGCCAACTCCTCGATGTAGACGGGCAGATCCGTGGCCAGCCGGGTCATGAGCGCCAGGAGATCGTCGCGGCCGCCCGTGGCCCCGTCCCGCGCGGATTCCATCGTCGGTACCGCCTCTGCGGCCTGCACAGCCTCCGCCGGCTCCCCGGCCTGGGTGTCGGTCCCTGCCTTGGCCGCCTTCTTGGCCTCGGCCACCTGGCGCTTCTCCTCCTTGCGCTGCTGCCGCTTGGCGCGGAACTTGCGGAAGGCCCCGAGCGCGTTGTGGTCGGGGTGAGCGCAGTAACGAGGCGCCGGGTCCTCGGGCGTCGGCGCCGCGGGAGGATGGGTGCAGTCCGGGTAAGCGCAGACCGCAAGCGTCTCGACAGTCATCTTCTCGCCTTTCCAGCGATGTTCAGGACGTTCGTCGATCACGCTAGAGGCGGACGGGGCCGAACGGGCGTCCTGCCGACTGGGCGTCAGCGATCGGTAAGAAGTCGTCAGCCCTTGCCGAGAAGCACGAGAAGCAGCTTGCGGTCAGTGCAGATAGGCGGGCGACACCGCCGCCGTGCTGATCCGTCGCGCCCGCCCCGAACCGTCCGCCGGGACCTCGTACAGATCGGCGCCGTAGTCCCCTGGCAGGGCGTACACGATCGTGCGGGCGTCCTTCCACACCGCCTGGTCGTCGACGCTTCTCGACTCGGCCAGCGGCGTCTCGCGCATCGTGCGCAGGTCGAGGACGTACAGATGCCAGGGGGCGTCCTTCGGGAGGCCCGCCACCCGCTTCTTGTAGGCGATGCGGGTGCCGTCGGGGGAGAGGGAGGGGCATTCGACGTTCGTGTGGAGGGTGGTGACCGTACGTGCGTGCAGGTCGCCCCGGACCAGATAGGTGTGCCCCCCGGTCGCCAGCGTCGCGTAGAACGTGCGGTCGTCCCCGGCGAACGTCACGCCCCAGAAGTTCACGTCCGCCGCGCGGTACGGACGGCCGTCCTTGACGATCCGGAAGGCCTCCAGGGACGGGATCAGCCGTCCCGTGCGGGTGTCCACGATCGCCGCGCGCGTGGAGAAGTTCGTACCGGCGTACGAGTCACCGCCCACGAACGCCGTCCAGGCGGCGTACCGACCGGTGGGGGAGACCCGGGCGCGGGACGGGATGCCCGGGACGTCGTAGCGGTCCCGGGTGCGCAGGCGGGAGTCCAGGATCAGGGCGCGGTAGGTGTCGGAGACGGCTCCGTGCACCGCCTGGAGGCACACTCCGGTGCCCGAGCCGGCGTAGAAACGCAGGCACTTGACGCCCGAGGCGGTGCGCGGGCCGGCCGGGTCCGTCGCCGGGACCGTGGTCAGCTCGTCGCGGTGCGGGCCCCAGGCCATGTTGCGGAACACCATGCGGCCGGGGCCCGTGAGCGTGACCTTGCCCGAGGTGACCCGGGGGCCGCCGGCCTGGGTGTGGTCGCGGCGGTCCGCCCGGGCCGACGCGTGCAGGACGGAGGCCAGGCCGACGGCCGCCAGGACGGCGACGGCGCCGAGCAGGATCAGGATGCGGGTGCGTACGGTCATCCCGTTGCCGTGCCTTTCGGGCGCAGAGGGGTCGGGTTTTTCGGGCGGAGGGTGTAGGAGAACGCCGCGCACGCCGCCAGTGCCGCGGTCGCCGCCACCAGGGCCGTACGGTCGCCCCACAGCGTCCAGGCCGCGCCGAACAGGAGCGAGCAGGCGAACCGGGCCAGCGCCTGTCCGGTCTGGACGACGGCCAGGCCCGACGAGCGCAGTTCCTCGGGCACGCGGTCCGAGGCCGCGGCCATCAGCACGCCGTCGGTGGCCGCGTAGAAGCCGCCGTGCAGGGTGAGGACCGCGTACGGCAGGGCGGTGCCGTGCCAGGAGGTGAGCAGCAGGGCGTACGCCAGGAGCAGGGAGCCATGGCCCGCCAGGAACACCCGCCAGCGGCCGGCGCGGTCCGCCAGGCGGCCCAGCGGCACCGCGAGGAGCAGGAACGCCGCGGCGGTCCCCAGCGGCAGCAGGGCGAACCAGCGGTCGGGGACGCCGAGCCGGCGTTGCAGCAGGAGGTAGATGAAGGAGTCGCTGACCGTGGCCAGGCCCAGCAGCAGGGCGCAGATCGTGAGGCGGCGCAGATCGCGCCGCCTCAGCAGGGCGAGCGCGGCGCGCAGGGTGGGCCGCACCGCGTCCGTGGCCGGCCGCGCCGCGGCGTCGGCCTGCGCCGGACCGTCCTCGCTCCCCTGAGGGGCCTCAGGGGTCTGTGCGACCGGCACCCGCTTGCCCGGCACGAACAGCACCAGTACCAGCACACCCGTCACGGCCACGCAGAAGCTGACCGTGAACACCGCGTCGTAGCCGTCCACCGTCGCCCGCAGGATCAGGAAGGCGGCCAGGGGCCCGAGCAGCGCGCCCGCCGTGTCCATCGCGCGGTGCACCCCGAAGGAGCGGCCACGGGTCTCGGGCGTGCTGGACAGGGAGATCAGTGCGTCGCGGGGCGCCGTGCGCAGGCCCTTGCCGGTGCGGTCGGCGGCCAGGATCAGGCCGATGGGCGTGAGGGAGTGCGCGAGCAGCAGCAGCGGCTTGCACAGGGCCGAGATGCCGTAGCCGAGCCCGGCCACCCACTTGTGGCGGCCCCCGCCCCGGTCGGCCAGGTGGCCCCCGGCCAGGCGGACCAGCGCCGAGAAGCCGTTGTAGATGCCGTCCAGGAGGCCGAAGCCCAGGGGCGACAGGCCCAGGCCCGCCACCAGGTACAGCGGCAGCACCGCGGTGACCATCTCGGACGAGACGTCGGTGATCAGACTGACCGTGCCCAGCGCGAGCACCGTGGGGGCGACCGCGGCACGGCGCCGCCCGGCCACAACGGGCCGGACGGCGCCTTCCGCGGAGGCCGGCGCGTCGGGGGAACTCGCGCGGCTGTCCGCTACGTACACGTCACGGCGCCCAGATGCCGGTGATGTCCCTGGCGGAGGCCGCGTTGCCCGCGTGCGCGGAGAGGCCCTGGGTGTCCTCCAGGGTGCGCAGCAGGTCGTAGTGGTTGTAGGTGGTGGAGGAGGACGACCCCGGCGTCACCTGCTGGCCGTACAGGACGGTCGGGATGCGGTTGCCGCTGAGCCGGTTGTCCTCGTCGAAGGTGACGACGAGCAGGCTGTTGTGGGTCTTGGCCCAGGTGGCGTAGGCGCCCAGGTTGTTCTTCAGCCAGGTGTCACCGGTCGACACCGAGCAGTCGTGCATGTCGCTGCACAGGTTCGGGACCACGAACGACATCTGCGGGAGCGTGGAGTAGTCGCTCGGGAACTGGGTGAACGTCTTCGCCGTCGAGGTCGGTACGTTGCTGAAGCCGAACCACGGGTTGTGCTTGCGCGCGTAGCGGCCGCTGCTGCAGGTGGTCGAGCCCTGGCTGGGCAGCGACTCGTTGTAGCTGGCCCACGTGCGGCCCGCGGCGATCACCTCGGAGGCCAGGTTCGCCTTCGAGGAGAAGCCCGGGGTGTAGCAGCTGTCGTCCGTGATGCCCTGGGTGGAGCCGGAGAACAGCGCGAAGTAGTTCGGTTGGCTGGGGTGGGTCTCGGCGTAGGACTGGCTGAGGTTGGCGCCGCCGGTCCTCAGCGAGTTGATGTACGGGGCGCTGGAGGAGCCGATGACCTGGCTGTAGGCGTGGTTCTCGAAGACCACGACGACCACGTGGTCCGGGGAAGGCACGGCGCCCGCGGCGTGCGCGGATCCGTTGCCGAGGCCGGTCCACAGCCCGATCGCGGCCGCGGCCAGGGCCGTACCGGACGCCACCATGGCGCGGGCACGGCGAAACGCCGAGCTGGCAGAACTGCCGGACACATCAACCTCCGGTAGGGGGAAGGACGGGGTTGGCGGTGCGGACAGAGCATGCGCACGCCATCATTCCCGTTCCTCACGGGCCGCAACCGGGCGGATGAAGACCGTGTGAACTACTCCTGAGTGTGGGCCAGTTGAGTCGGCACCCGGTGGGGCGGTCCGGTGGCCCGCTTGCGATACACCCGGCTCGCCCAGCCTCCCCCTGGGGGGCTATGCGCGGCGCCACCGGGTCTGACTGAACGGTCCGCCCTTTCCGAAGCCGAACACCGTCCCCGGGGTCACCGAGTAGACGAGGGCCCGTCCGGAGTCGTGATGGAAGGACCCGTCGCGCACCTCGAAGCGCCAGCCACTGCCGTACTTCGCCTGCCACGCGGCCGCCAGGGCGCGCAGCCGCCCCTCGTCGGACACCCGCACGGCCTCGCCCTCCACCACCAGGTCGTAGCCCTTGTCCCAGGTGTTCGTGCCGGTGGTGAGGACGACGTGCGGGCTGTGCTCCAGGTTGCGCGCCTTGCGCTCCTCGGGGCCGGTGCAGAAGTGCAGCGCGCCGTCCGCCCACACCGCGAGCAGCGGAGTCACGTGCGGTCGCCCGTCCGGCCGTACGGTGGAGATCCAGAACAGCTCGGCCGCGGCGAGCCGCTCCGCGACCGTGGACCAGGCGGGCGCGGCGGCGTCCGGGTCGGAGTAACGGCGGTCCAGCTCGCCCTGGGGTTCCTGCATGGTGCCTCCTCGGAACGGCGGTTGCCCGCGCAGGGGACCGGTCGACGGTCTCCCCGCCGATGAGACCGGGCACGGCGGCGGAACTCATCGGTGTCCGCCCCGGAGCCGGTGTCGGTCGGTGCGGTTAGGCTCGGGCCAGGACGACCTTGATCCGAGGGGAGGCCGCGGATGACGCCGGGGCGCAGGAGCAGTACGTTCACTCGGCTGCTGCGGCACGGATTCACGGACCCCTCGGCCGCCGAGCGGCTGCTGGACAGCGACGAGCTCGCGCCCGTGCGCAACGACCCGTTCCTGCTGGAGGCACTGGGTGCCACCGCAGAGCCGGACCTCGCCCTGCACGGCCTGGTGCGGCTCCTGGAGGCCCAGCCCGGTCCCACGGCCCGCCGCGAGCTCCTGGACACGCTGATAGCCGCCAAGCCGCTGCGGGACCGACTGCTCGGCGTCCTCGGTGCCTCCGCCGCCCTCGCCGACCACCTCACCCGGCATCCGCGCGACTGGGAGGCGCTGGTCACGTACGAGCCCCGGGACCTGCACCCCGGGGTGGAGGAGTTCGAGCGGGGCCTCGCGCAGGCCACCGACCCGGTCTCCCTGCGCGTCGCCTACCGCCGCTGCCTGCTGTCCATCGCCGCCCGCGACGTGTGCGGCACCACGGGCGTCGCCGAGACCGCCGCCGAGCTCGCCGACCTGGCCACCGCCACCCTGCGGGCCGCGCTCGGCATCGCGCGGGCCGCCGCGCCCGACGACGCCGCGCTGTGCCGGCTCGCGGTGATCGCGATGGGCAAGTGCGGCGGCCACGAGCTGAACTACGTCTCCGACGTGGACGTGATCTTCGTCGGGGAGGCCCTGGGGGCACCCCCAGGCCCTTCAGGCACTGGGGGAGGCGCCGACGAGGGCAAGGCGCTCAGGTCGGCCACCAAGCTCGCCTCGCACATGATGCGGATCTGCTCGGAGACCACGGTCGAGGGCTCCATCTGGCCCGTGGACGCCAATCTGCGCCCCGAGGGCCGCAACGGCCCCCTCGTGCGCACCCTGAGCAGCCACCTCGCCTACTACCAGCGCTGGGCCAAGACCTGGGAGTTCCAGGCGCTGCTCAAGGCCCGCCCGGTGGCCGGGGACCTGGAGCTCGGGCAGCAGTACATCGCCGCCGTCGAACCGCTGGTCTGGAAGGCCGCCGAGCGCGAGAACTTCGTCGCCGACGTGCAGAAGATGCGCCGCCGCGTCGTCGAGAACATCCCCGCCGCCGAGGTCGACCGCGAGCTGAAGCTGGGCCCCGGCGGCCTCAGAGACGTCGAATTCGCCGTCCAGCTGCTGCAGTTGGTGCACGGCCGCTCCGACGCCTCGCTGCGCAGCGGCACCACGCTGGACGCCCTGCAGGCCCTGGCCGCCGGCGGCTACGTCGGCCGCGCCGACGGTTCCCAGCTCGACGAGGCCTACCGCTTCCTGCGCTCCATGGAGCACCGCATCCAGCTCTACCGGTTGCGCCGCACCCACCTCGTCCCCGAGAGCGACGCCGATCTGCGCCGCCTCGGCCGCTCGCTCGGGCTGCGCGCCGACCCGGTGGCCGAGCTGACCCGCGAGTGGAAGCGGCACACCGGTGTCGTACGCCGCCTGCACGAGAAGATCTTCTACCGCCCGCTGCTCGACGCCGTCGCCCAACTCGCCCCGGGCGAGGCCCGGCTGAGCGCCGAGGCGGCCCGCGAACGGCTGGTCGCCCTCGGCTACGCGGACCCCGCCACCGCCCTGCGCCACCTGGAGGCGCTGGCCTCCGGCGTCACCCGCAAGGCCGCCATCCAACGCACCCTGCTGCCCGTCCTGTTGGGCTGGTTCGCGGACTCGGCCGACCCGGACGCGGGCCTGCTGAACTTCCGCAAGGTCTCGGACGCGCTCGGCAAGACCCCTTGGTATCTGCGGCTGTTGCGGGACGAGGGCGCGGCGGCGGAGAACCTCGCCCGCGTCCTGTCCGCCGGCCGCCTCGCCCCCGACCTGCTGATGCGCGCCCCCGAGGCGGTGGCCCTGCTCGGCGACGGGGACCGCGGCAGCGGGCTGGAACCGCGCGTCCGCGTCCACCTGGAACAGGAGATCCTCGCCGCGGTCGGCCGCGCCGAGAACGCCGAGCAGGCCGTCGCCGCCGCCCGTGGCGTCCGCCGCCGCGAGCTGTTCCGTACGGCCGCCGCGGACATCGTCGACTCCTACGGCACCGAGGCGAACCCCGCCGAGCCCGACCAGGGCGCGCTGGTCGACCGGGTCGGCAGCGCGGTCTCCGACCTCACGGCGGCGACCCTCGCGGGCACGCTGCGGGCCGTCGTCCGCGAGGGCTGGGGCGACACCCTGCCCACCCGGTTCACGATCATCGGCATGGGCCGCTTCGGCGGCCACGAGCTGGGTTACGGCTCCGACGCCGACGTGCTGTTCGTGCACGAGCCGTGGGAGGGCGTCGAGGAACGGGAGGCCTCGGAGGCGGCCAGCAAGGTGGTCGCCGAGATGCGCCGCCTGCTGCAGGTCCCCAGCGCCGACCCGCCGCTGCTCATCGACGCCGACCTGCGCCCGGAGGGCAAGTCCGGGCCGCTCGTGCGCACCCTCAAGTCGTACGCGGCGTACTACCGCCGTTGGTCCCTGGTCTGGGAGTCGCAGGCGCTGCTGCGGGCCGAGCCCGTCGCCGGGGACGAGGACCTGGGCCGTCGTTTCGTCGACCTGATCGACCCCCTGCGCTACCCGGTGGAGGGCCTGGGCGACGAGGCGGTGCGCGAGATCCGGCGTCTGAAGGCGCGCATGGAGTCCGAGCGGCTGCCGCGCGGCTCCGACCCGAAGCTGCACACCAAGCTCGGCCCCGGTGGCCTGTCCGACGTGGAGTGGACGGTCCAGCTGCTCCAGCTGCGGCACGGCTGGGTGGAGCCGGGCCTGCGCACCACCCGTACCCGCGAGGCGCTGGCCGCCGCCCGCGCGGCCGACCTGATCTCCACCGAGGACGCCGAGACCCTGGACGAGGCCTGGGTGCTGGCCACTCGGGTCCGCAACGCGGTCATGCTGGTCCGCGGCCGGGCCGGCGACACCTTCCCCACCGACGGCCGCGAGCTCGCCGCGGTCGGCCGCTACCTCGGCTACGGCGACGGCCACGTCGGCGACATGCTCGACGCCTACCGCCGCACCACCCGCCGGGCCCGCACGGTGGTGGAGGAACTCTTCTACGCCGCGTGATCCACCGGACGGGCGCCGGGCCCCTGCCGGGAAGCTCAGCAGTGGCCGCCGGACCGGGCTCAGGGCAGGTCCGGCGGGATGAGGTCGGAGCTGGCCGACGGTGCCACTGCGGCGCCAATGAGCGGGGGCTGGTGCGGGCAGCTGCAAGGTGGAGGAGGGCGTCGACGCGAGGGGGGTCCCCCGCGCGAGCGAAGCCGAGCGTGGGGGAGTCGGCAACCGACGACAACACGGCAGATGGGCGTGCAGGGCCCCGCGTCTCAGGCCCGATCCGCCGGACCGGCCCTAGGCCTCGCTCGGCAGCAGTGGGCCGTCCGTGCTCCTGTGGGGTGCCGGGCGGGGGAGGGCGTAGGGCAGGGCGCCGTACCAGAGCCGGGCCACGGTGAAGCCGAAGGCGAGGCAGAGGATGCCGCCGACCGCGTCGAGCCAGAAGTGGTTGGCGGTGGCGACGATGACGAGCAGGGTGGTCGCCGGGTAGAGCAGGCCCAGCACGCGCACCCACGGCACGGAGGCCAGCGCGAAGATGGTCAGCCCGCACCACAGGGACCAGCCGATGTGCATGGACGGCATCGCTGCGTACTGGTTCGACATGTTCTTCAGATCGCCGGACGCCATGGAACCCCAGGTGTGGTGGACCATGACGGTGTCGACGAAGTGGCCGCCGCGCATCAGGCGGGGCGGGGCCAGGGGGAACAGGTAGTAGCCGACCAGGGCGACGCCCGTCGTCGCGAACAGCACCAGACGGGTCGCCGCGTAGCGGCCGGGATGGCTGCGGTACAGCCACACCAGCACACCCAGCGTCACCACGAAGTGCAGCGTCGCGTAGTAGTAGTTCATGCCCACGAT
The DNA here is from genome assembly GCF_021538895.1 of Streptomyces olivochromogenes. Classification (GTDB taxonomy): domain Bacteria; phylum Actinomycetota; class Actinomycetes; order Streptomycetales; family Streptomycetaceae; genus Streptomyces; species Streptomyces olivochromogenes_A. Next base: position 9,068 of record NZ_JADDRL010000048.1, read on the forward strand.
CAGCCAAGACACCGAGTTCAGGCCGTGGTTGACCGACTCCTCGACGGCGATGCCCAGGTGGTGCTCCAGCCGCCACAGCCAGTCGGCGTTGTGCAGTGCCTTGCCCCGCTGCTCCGGAACCGCGTTGCGGATGAGCGAGTACGTCCAGTAACTCACCGCGATCAGCAGGATCTCGAACCAGAGACGGGGCCGCCGGGGAGTGCGCATCCGACGCAGAAGTCCCTGCCCGCCCTCGCCCGTGACGGCCCGCGGAACGGCCACCTGGTCGCGACCTTCCGGTTCTGTCACGGTCGAGTCACTCATGGGCACAGAGTCTGCCAGAAAAGCCTTCTTCGACAGATCATCCCAAGGTCGGGTCCGTGACGCATGTCCTACGGCGCACGGACTCCCGGCTCTCCTACCAGGGAAGTGGCCGCGTCCGTCGGTCTTCCGTCCGAAGGACGATTCCGGACGATTCCAGCGAGACTCAAGGGCGATTCCGGTCACCGGGGGCCGAAGCGGTCGAACCGCGCACCACCAGCTCCGGCATGAAGACGAACTCGCTGTGCGGGGCGGGAGTCCCGCCGATCTCCTCCAGCAGCGTGCGCACCGAGGCCTGCCCCATCGCCGGCACCGGCTTGCGGATCGTCGTCAGCGGCGGGTCCGTGAAGGCGATCAGGGGGGAGTCGTCGAAGCCCACCACCGAGATGTCCCGGGGTACTTCCAGGCCGCGCTGCCGGGCCGCGCGTATCGCGCCCAGGGCCATCATGTCGCTCGCGCAGACGATGGCCGTGCAGGCCCGGTCGATGAGCGAGGTGGCGGCCGCCTGGCCGCCCTCCAGGGTGTAGAGGGAGTGCTGGACCAGCTCCGCCTCGACCACCTCGGGGCTCAGCCCTAGCTGGTCCTGCATCGCGCGCAGGAAGCCCTCGATCTTGCGCTGCACCGGCACGAACCGCTTGGGACCCAGCGCCAGGCCGATCCGCGTGTGCCCCAGCGACACCAGGTGCGTCACCGCCAGCGTCATCGCCGCCCGGTCGTCGGGGGAGATGAAGGGCGCCTGCACCTTCGGGGAGAAACCGTCGACCAGCACGTACGGCACGCCCTGGGCCCGCAGCCGCTCGTAGCGCTCCATGTCGGCCGTGGTGTCCGCGTGCAGTCCGGAGACGTAGATGATGCCCGCGACCCCGCGGTCCACGAGCATCTCGGTCAGCTCGTCCTCGGTGGACCCGCCCGGCGTCTGCGTGGCGAGCACCGGGGTGTATCCCTGCCGGGTCAGCGCCTGGCCGATGACCTGGGCGAGGGCGGGGAATATCGGGTTCTCCAGCTCCGGCGTGATCAGGCCCACCAGGCCCTCACTGCGCTGCCGCAGCCGTACCGGACGCTCGTAGCCGAGCACGTCCAGCGCGGCCAGCACGGACTGGCGGGTGGTGGCAGCGACGCCCGGCTTCCCATTGAGGACCCGGCTCACCGTCGCTTCGCTCACCCCCGCCTGCGCTGCGATGTCGGCAAGCCGTGTGGTCACGGCACTGGACTGTACCGGCCGTATCTCGCCTTGCACACCGATCGGACGTCGTGCGCGAGCGCTCCCACGGCTCACTGCGGGTTGCTGCGTCATCCGCGTCCTCGTCCTTCTCGTCGGCTCGTGGGCCGGTCGGCTGGTCATCGTCGTCCGGCCTGCAAGGGGATGATCCCCGTACCGGAAAGGTATGGCAAGAGCTTGCAGAGTCTTGCACAAGTGTCCGTCAACCCGCTGATCGGCAGCGGATCAGGGTTGCGGGGGAATAGAGCCCAGGTCACGGCGGGGTAACTGTCGTGTTCTCTTGCACTTTTTTTCTGCAAGGTCTTTCGCAACGCTTACATCGCTGTTACGTTCTCGACGCCCGGCGGCCGCAAAGGCGCAGTCGGCAAGTCGCAGGGGCGGCGGACGGGACCGCTCACTGCACCACTCGGGCTTTGACCCTCAAGGAGAACTCATGCGGCGTGGCATAGCGGCCTCCGCGCTGGTGGCGTCCCTCGCCCTCACGGCGACGGCGTGCGGCGGGAGCGACAGCGGGAGCGACAACGGCGACAAGGCTTCCGGCCCGGTCACCATTACTTGGTGGGACACGTCCAACGCCACGAATGAGGCACCGACGTACCAGGCCCTGATCAAGGACTTCGAGGCCGCCAACAAGAACATCAAGGTCAAGTACGTCAACGTCCCCTTCGACCAGGCGCAGAACAAGTTCGACACCGCCGCCGGTTCCAAGGGCGCCCCGGACATCCTGCGCTCCGAGGTCGGCTGGACCCCGGCCTTCGCCAAGAAGAGCTACCTGCTGCCGCTGGACGGCACCGAGGCTCTCGCGGACAAGGACAAGTTCAAGTCCAACCTGATCACCCAGGCCCAGTACGAGGGCAAGACGTACGGTGTGCCGATCGTCACCGACACCCTCGCGCTCGTCTACAACAAGGCGATCTTCAAGAAGGCCGGCATCACCGAGGCCCCCAAGACCTGGGACGAGCTGAAGTCCGACGCCGCCAAGGTCAAGGCCAAGACCAAGATCGACGGTTACTGGGGCTCCACCCAGGCCTACTACGCGCAGTCCTTCCTCTACGGCGAGGGCACCGACACCGTCGACGCCTCCGCCAAGAAGATCACGGTGAACTCCGACGCCGCCAAGAAGGCGTACGGCACCTGGCTGGGCCTCTTCTCCGGCAAGGGCCTGCACAAGGCCGACACGACCGCCGACGCGTACGCCCACATCCAGGACGCGTTCGTCAACGGCAAGGTCGCCGCGATCATCCAGGGCCCCTGGGAGATCACGAACTTCTACAAGGGCTCGGCCTTCGCGGACAAGTCCAACCTGGGCATCGCCACCGTCCCGGCCGGCTCCTCCGGCAAGGCGGGCGCCCCGACCGGCGGCCACAACCTCTCGGTCTACGCCGGCTCCGACAAGGCCCACCAGGCCGCCGCGCTGAAGTTCGTCAACTTCATGACCTCGGCGAAGTCCCAGTCGACCATCGCCCTGAAGAACTCCACGCTGCCCACCCGCGACGACGCCTACACCGACCAGGTCAAGGCCGACCCGGGCATCGCCGGCTACGGCACGGTCCTCTCCGCCGCCCAGCCGCGCCCCGCGCTGCCGGAGTACAGCTCCCTGTGGGGCCCGCTGGACACCGAGCTGCCGAAGATCGCCGGTGGCAAGGAGTCCCTGGACAAGGGTCTGAGCAACGTTGAGCTCGCGATCCAGAAGCTGGTTCCGGACTTCAGCAAGTAAGTCCCGAGTGGCCGCCGGATCTTCCCCCAAGCTCTCGACTTCGCTCGAGCAGGGGGGACCCCCACTTCTGACTGGGGGGAGAGATCCGGCGGCCACCGGCCGTGCCCAGCCCGTCCCCCTTGAACATCCAGAAGGTGTCGAACCATGACAGTCGCCATCGACCGCGCGACCGGTAAGCGCCGCGGTGACGCGCCTCGGCCCGGGCTGGGCCAGCGCCTGAAGCACGGATTCCAGAAGCACTGGTACGCCTACGCGATGATCGCCCCGGTGGTCGTCGTGCTCGGTGTCCTGGTGATCTACCCCCTGGTGTACGGCCTCTACCTGACGCTCACCGACGCCAACAGCCTCAACACGGCCCGCACCATCGGCGTCAACCACATCGATGCGACGTACAAGTTCATCGGCCTCGACAACTACAAGGACATCCTGTTCGGCCCGACGTCGTACGACCGCTTCTGGTCGCACTTCATCTGGACGATCGTGTGGACGGCGCTCTGTGTCGCCCTCCACTACGGCATCGGTCTCGGCCTCGCCCTGCTGCTCAACCAGAAGCTGCGCGGCCGCACCTTCTACCGGCTGGTCCTGATCCTGCCCTGGGCCGTGCCCACCTTCGTCACCGTGTTCGGCTGGCGCTTCATGCTCGCCGACGGCGGCATCATCAACTCCTTCCTCCACACGCTCCACCTGCCGGCGCCGGACTGGCTGGAGGACACCTTCTGGCAGCGCTTCGCCGCCATCATGGTCAACACCTGGTGCGGTGTGCCGTTCATGATGGTCTCGCTGCTCGGCGGCCTGCAGTCCATCGACGCCTCCCTCTACGAGGCCGCCGAGATGGACGGCGCCAACGCCTGGCAGCGCTTCCGGTACGTCACCCTGCCGGGGCTCAGGTCCGTCAGCTCCACCGTCGTACTCCTCGGCGTCATCTGGACCTTCAACCAGTTCGCCGTCATCTTCCTGCTGTTCGGCAGCACCGCCCCCGACGCGCAGATCCTGGTCACCTGGGCCTACTACCTCGGCTTCGGACAGCAGCCGCGTGACTTCGCCCAGTCCGCCGCCTACGGCATCCTGCTGCTGGCCATCCTGATCGTCTTCACCTCGTTCTACCGCCGCTGGCTGAACCGCAATGAGCAGCAGCTCGCGATCTGAGGCAGGAGCCCCCATGAGCACCACGACACCCGAGATCACCGACGAGAATCCGGTGACCCCCGAGGCTCCCGCCGCGCCGAACCGCGGCCCGGCGCGCCGGCGCGGCGAGCGCGGCCTCCTCGGCTCCCTCGCCTCCCACGGCATCCTGACCGTCGCGAGCCTGATCGCGCTCTTCCCGATCGCCTGGCTGCTCTTCCTCTCGCTCGGCCCGGACAAGGACGACTACCTCCACCCCGGAGGCATCTGGTCGAAGATGACCTTCGACAACTACTCGTTCGTCCTGCAGCACACGAACTTCTTCGACTGGCTGAAGAGTTCGCTGATCGTCTCGCTGGGCACCACGGTCGTCGGCGTGCTGGTGGCCGCGACCACCGGCTACGCCGTCTCCCGCATGCGCTTCCCCGGCTACAAGAAGCTGATGTGGGTGCTGCTGGTCACCCAGATGTTCCCGATCGCCGTGCTCATCGTGCCGATGTACCAGATCCTCTCGGACCTGCAGCTCATCGACACCTACCTGGGCCTGATCGTCGTCTACTGCTCGACCGCGGTGCCCTACAGCGCCTGGCTGCTCAAGGGCTACTTCGACACCATCCCGTTCGAGATCGACGAGGCGGGACGCGTCGACGGCCTGAGCCCCTTCGGCACCTTCACCCGGCTGATCCTGCCGCTCGCCAAGCCCGGCCTCGCGGTCGCGGCCTTCTACAACTTCATCACCGCCTTCGGCGAGGTCGCCTTCGCCTCGACGTTCATGCTGGACGACAGCAAGTACACCTTCGCCGTCGGTCTGCAGAGCTTCGTCAGCGAGCACGACGCCCAGCGCAACCTGATGGCGGCCACCGCGGTACTGGTCGCGATACCCGTGTCCGCGTTCTTCTACCTCGTACAGAAGAACCTGGTCGCCGGCCTCACCGCCGGCGGCACGAAGGGCTGACCCCTTCGGGGAAAAGGCTCCCGCGCGCCTGTCCGCGCGGGTGGCGGCCGCGGTGCACCTCCGACCCCGCTGGCACCGCGGCCGCCTCACCAGCCCGTCGCCCCACCCACGCTTCCACGACCCGACAGCCCTCCGCCCCAGGCCTCACCCGGGCGGGGGACCCCCCTCGCATCAAGGACGCCATGAGCCAGCACTCCGCCGACCCGGCACCGAACTCCGCCGTCGCCACCGTCGCCAAGCGCCGCGACTGGTGGCGGGACGCGGTGATCTACCAGGTCTATCCGCGCAGCTTCGCCGACAGCAACGGCGACGGCATGGGCGACCTGGAGGGCGTACGTTCCAGACTTCCGTATCTGCGCGACCTCGGCGTGGACGCCGTGTGGCTCAGCCCCTTCTACGCCTCGCCGCAGGCCGACGCCGGCTACGACGTCGCCGACTACCGTGCCGTGGACCCCATGTTCGGCAACCTGCTCGACGCCGACGCGCTGATCCGCGACGCGCACGGGCTGGGCCTGCGCATCATCGTCGACCTGGTCCCCAACCACTCCTCCGACCAGCACGAATGGTTCAAGCGCGCGCTCGCCGAGGGTCCCGGCTCCCCGCTGCGGGACCGCTACTACTTCCGCCCCGGCAAGGGCGAGAACGGCGAACTCCCGCCCAACGACTGGGAGTCGATCTTCGGCGGCCCGGCGTGGACCCGGGTCACCGAGCCGGACGGCACCCCCGGCGAGTGGTACCTCCACCTCTTCGCCCCCGAGCAGCCCGACTTCAACTGGGAGCACCCGGCCGTCGGCGACGAGTTCCGCTCCATCCTCCGGTTCTGGCTGGACATGGGCGTCGACGGCTTCCGCATCGACGTGGCCCACGGCATGGTGAAGGCGAAGGGCCTGCCGGACCTCGGTTCCCACGACCAGTTGAAGCTGCTCGGTAACGATGTCATGCCGTTCTTCGACCAGGACGGCGTGCACGACATCTACCGCCAGTGGCGCACGATCCTCGACGAGTACGCGGGCGAGCGGATCTTCGTGGCGGAGGCCTGGACGCCGACCGTCGAGCGCACCGCCAACTACGTCCGCCCGGACGAGCTCCACCAGGCCTTCAACTTCCAGTACCTCGGTACGGAGTGGGAGGCGCCGGAGCTGCGCCAGGTCATCGACCGCACCCTGGAGGCCATGCGCCCGGTCGGCGCCCCCGCCACCTGGGTGCTGTCCAACCACGACGTCACCCGCCACGCCACCCGCTTCGCCAACCCGCCCGGCCTCGGCACCCAGATCCGCACCGCGGGCGACCGCGAGCTGGGCCTGCGCCGCGCCCGCGCCGCCAGCCTCCTCATGCTGGCGCTGCCCGGTTCGGCGTACGTCTACCAGGGCGAGGAGCTCGGCCTGCCGGACGTCGTCGACCTGCCCGACGAGGTGCGCCAGGACCCGGCGTTCTTCCGGGGCGAAGGCCAGGACGGCTTCCGCGACGGCTGCCGGGTGCCGATCCCGTGGACGCGGGAGGGCTCCTCGTACGGCTTCGGCAGCGGCGGCAGCTGGCTTCCGCAGCCCGCGAGCTGGGGCGAGCTGAGCGTCGAGGCGCAGCGGGGCGTGGCCGGTTCCACGCTGGAGCTGTACCGCTCGGCGCTGGCCGTCCGCCGCTCGCAGCCCGACCTCGGCGCCGGTGACTCGGTCGAGTGGCTGCGCGCCCCCGAGGGCGTCGTCGCCTTCCGGCGCGGGGAGTTCGTGTGCGTCGCCAACACGACGGGGGAGTCGGTGACGATGCCCGCGTACGGACGTGTGCTGCTCAGCAGCGACGAGGTGACGGAGGCGGACGGCGAGGCGAAGGTGCCCGCGGACACCACGGTGTGGTGGACGGCGGCCTGACGGACGGCGGTCTGACGGACCGTCAGTAGGTAACTTCTTGCATCAACTTTCAACGGCCCGCTGCCCATTTGGGTGGCGGGCCTTTAACATCTCGCCAACCGAAAGGTTTCAGCAAGGTTTCAGCAAGAGCCTTCAACGGTGAAGGAACCCCCACATGACACGCAGAACCCTCTCCGGGGCGCTGGCCCTCACGGCCGCCGCCCTTGTCATGACCCCGACGGTCGCGCAGGCCTCCCCACCGGGCACCAAGGACGTCACCGCGGTCCTCTTCGAGTGGAAGTACGCCTCGGTCGCCCGCGAGTGCACCAACACCCTCGGCCCCGCCGGCTACGGATACGTGCAGGTCTCCCCACCCGCCGAGCACATACAGGGCTCGCAGTGGTGGACGTCGTACCAGCCGGTCAGCTACAAGATCGCCGGCCGGCTCGGCGACCGCGCGGCCTTCCAGAGCATGGTGAACACCTGCCACGCGGCGGGCGTCAAGGTCGTCGTCGACACCGTCGTCAACCACATGGCGGCGGCGAGCGGCACGGGCACCGGCGGCTCGTCGTACACGAAGTACGACTACCCCGGCCTGTACTCCTCCTACGACTTCGACGACTGCACGGCCCAGGTCACCAACTACGCCGACCGCTGGAACGTCCAGCACTGCGAACTGGTCGGCCTCGCCGACCTGGACACCGGCGAGGAGTACGTCCGCAAGGCCATCGCGGGCTACATGAACGACCTGCTCACCCTCGGCGTGGACGGCTTCCGCATCGACGCGGCCAAGCACATCCCCGCCGACGACCTCGCCAACATCAAGTCCCGCCTGACGAACCCGTCCGTCTACTGGAAGCAGGAGGTCATCTACGGCGCCAACGAGGCCGTCCAGCCCACCGAGTACACGGGCAACGGGGACGTCCAGGAGTTCCGCTACGCCTACGACCTCAAGCGGGTCTTCACCAACGAGCGCCTCGCCTACCTGAAGAACTACGGCGAGGGCTGGGGCTACATGAGCAGCTCGGTGGCCGGCGTCTTCGTCGACAACCACGACACCGAGCGCAACGGCTCCACCCTCAACTACAAGGACGGCGCGAACTACACCCTGGCCAGCGTCTTCATGCTGGCCTACCCCTACGGCGCCCCGGACATCAACTCCGGCTACGAGTGGTCCGACGTGGACGCCGGCCCGCCGAACGGCGGCACGGTCAACGCCTGCTGGCAGGACGGCTGGAAGTGTCAGCACGCCTGGCCGGAGATCATCCGCATGGTCGCCTTCCGCAACGCGACCCGGGGTCAGGCGCTGACGAACTGGTGGGACAACGGCTACCAGGCCATCGCCTTCGGCCGCGGGAACAAGGGCTACGTGGCGATCAACCACGAGGCGAGCTCCCTGACCCGGACGTACCAGACGTCGCTGCCCGCCGGGACGTACTGCGACGTCCAGAACAACACGACGGTGACGGTGAACTCCAGCGGGCAGTTCACGGCCACCCTGGGCGGCAACACGGCGCTCGCGATCTACGCGGGCAAGTCGAGCTGCTGAACCGGGCGGAGGCCCGCACCGCTGTCCCACGGCGGTGCGGGTCACGGTAGTTGAAATTTCTTACCGATGCTTTCAAGCCTCTTGCTGTAAACCTTTCGTCAGCGATACGGTCGCGCGGGCGCCCGGCATCGAAGCCGAGCCGTGGCGTGGGGTCGGACCCAACAGAGCCGCAATCGCAAGGAGTTCCCGCCTGTGATACCGAGATGGCCGGCGCCCCCGACGCGCCGCACCGCCCACGTCAGACGGGTCGCGGCCGTCACTGTGGCCGCCCTCGCCGCCGCCCTCGTGCAGCCCGTCGCCGCCCACGCGGCCACGCCGCCCGCGCCCCCCTCGGACGCGAAGCTGGCCGCACAGCCCGCCCGGCACGACGACACCCGCGAGCAGTTCTATTTCGTCATGCCGGACCGTTTCGCCAATGGGGACAAGTCCAATGACAAGGGCGGTCTGACCGGTTCTCGCCTGAGCACCGGTTACGACCCCACCGACAAGGGCTTCTACCAGGGTGGCGACCTCAAGGGCCTGACCAGGCGGCTCGACTACGTCAAGGGTCTCGGCACCACCTCCATCTGGATGGCGCCGATCTTCAAGAACCGGCCGGTGCAGGGGACGGGCACCAACGCCTCCGCCGGGTACCACGGTTACTGGATCACCGACTTCACTCAGGTCGACCCGCACTTCGGCACCAACAAGGACCTCGAAACCCTCATCTCCAAGGCGCACGCCAAGGGCATGAAGGTCTTCTTCGACGTCATCACCAACCACACCGCCGACGTCGTCGACTACAAGGAGAAGTCCTACGACTACCTCTCCAAGGGCGCCTTCCCGTATCTGACCAAGGACGGGCGGCCCTTCGACGACGCCGACTACGCCGACGGCCGCCGGAAGTTCCCGGCCGTGGACGCCGACTCCTTCCCGCGCACGCCGAAGGTCGCGAGCGACAGCAAGGTCCCGTCCTGGCTCAACGACCCGACGATGTACCACAACCGGGGCGATTCGACGTACGCGGGCGAGTCCACGACGTACGGCGACTTCTCCGGGCTCGACGACCTGTGGACCGAGCGTCCCGAGGTCGTCAGCGGCATGGAGAAGATCTACCAGCGCTGGGTGAAGGACTTCGGCGTCGACGGCTTCCGGATCGACACCGTGAAGCACGTGAACATGGAGTTCTGGACGCAGTGGGCGACGGCGCTGGACAGGTACGCCGCCGCGCACGGCCGCAAGAACTTCTTCATGTTCGGTGAGGTCTACTCGGCCGACGCCTCGATCACCTCCCCGTACGTCACCCAGGGCCGTCTCGACGCCACCCTCGACTTCCCCTTCCAGGAGGCGGCCCGCCAGTACGCCTCCCAGGGCGGCAGCGCGCAGAAGCTGGCCGGGGTCTTCGGCGACGACTACAAGTACACGACCGACAAGGCCAACGCCTACGAGCAGGTCACCTTCCTCGGCAACCACGACATGGGCCGCATCGGGTACTTCCTGAACCAGGACAACCCGAAGGCCACCGACGCCGAACTGCTCAAGAAGGACCGGCTCGCCAACGAGCTGATGTTCCTCAGCCGCGGCAACCCGGTCGTCTACTACGGCGACGAGCAGGGCTTCACCGGCTCCGGCGGGGACAAGGACGCCCGCCAGACGATGTTCGCCTCCAAGGTCGCCGACTACCTCGACGACGACGAGATCGGCACCGACCGCACCCACGCGAGCGACGCCTACGACAAGAGCGCACCGCTCTACAAGGAGATCGCCGCTCTCGCGAAGCTCCGCAGGAACAACCCGGCGCTCACGGACGGCGTCCAGACCCAGCGGTACACGGCCGACGGCTCGGGCATCTACGCCTTCACCCGCGCGGACGCGAAGACCGGCGCCGAGTACGTCGTCGCCTTCAACAACGCAGGCGAGGCGAAGACCGCGACCTTCGCGACCGGCTCCGCGGACATGACGTACCGCGGGATCTACGGCACGGACGCCACCGCCAGGACCGACGCCGACAAGAAGCTCACCGTCACCGTCCCGGCCGGCTCCGCCGTCGTCCTCAAGGCGGCCGGCACCCTCGCCGAGCCCGCCACCAAGCCGACGATCACCCTCAAGGCCCCGGACACCGGCGCCACCGGGACCGTCGAGCTCTCCGCCGATGTCGACGGAGGGCAGCTCAACCGGGTCGTCTTCGCCGCCCAGGTCGGCAACGGCAACTGGCGTGTCCTCGGCTCCGCCGACCACGCCCCGTACAAGGTCACGCAGGCCATCGGCAAGAACGTGCCGTCCGGCACGGCCCTGCGCTACAAGGCGGTCGTGATCGACTCCGCCGGCCGGACCGCGAGCGCCACCGCCACGAGCACCACCGGCACCCCGCCCGCCCCGGAGGTCCCCACGGCCTCCTCCCGCGACTACGCGATCGTCCACTACAAGCGCACCGACGGCGACTACGCCGACTGGGGCCTGTACGCCTGGGGCGACCTCGCCGACGGCGAGGCCACGAACTGGCCGGCCAGCCACCCCTTCGTCGGCCGCGACGCGTACGGCGCCTTCGCCTACGTCAAGCTGAAGTCCGGCGCCTCGAACGTCGGCTTCCTGGTCATCGACAAGGACGGCAACAAGGACGTCTCCACCGACCGCACGATCGACGTCACCAAGACGGGCGAGGTCTGGGTCGAGCAGGGCAAGCCGGACGTCCTGACCCAGAAGCCCGACCACCCGGCGCAGGACAAGACCAAGGCGGTCGTCCACTACCACCGCGCCGACGGGAACTACGACGGCTGGGGCTTGCACGTCTGGACGGGCGCCGCGAACCCCACCGACTGGTCGAACCCCCTGAAGCCGGTGAAGACTGATGCCTATGGCGCGGTCTTCGAGGTGCCGCTCAGCGACGGTGCCACCAGCCTCAGCTACATCATCCACAAGGGCGACGACAAGGATCTCCCCGCCGACCAGTCCCTGGACCTCAAGACCAACGGCTACGAGGTGTGGCTGTTGAACGGCCAGGAGAAGTACCTGCTGCCGCAGCCCGCCGGCAGCGCGGCCGCCCTCGACCTGACCACCTCCAAGGCGGTCTGGATCGACCGGAACACGGTCGCCTGGAACGGCGCCGACGGTGCCGTCTCCACCCAGCTGCTCTCCTCCCACGACGGCTCGATCGCCGTCAAGGACGGGACGCTGACCAGCGACGATGAGCGCTGGCTGCGGCTGTCCAAGACCACCCTCACCGACGCCCAGAAGGCCAAGTTCCCGCACCTGAAGGACTACACGGCCTGGTCCGTCGACCCGCGTGACCGCGACCGGGTGCGCCAGGCGCTCGGCGGCCAGATCGTGGCCTCCCAGCGCGCGGCGAACGGCGCGGTGCTGGCCGCGACCGGTGTGCAGATCGCGGGTGTGCTCGACGACGTGTACGACGCGACCAAGGCGAAGCTGGGCCCGGTCTTCCGCGACGGCAAGCCGACCCTGTCCGTCTGGGCGCCGACGGCGCAGAGCGTCTCCCTGGAGCTGGACGGCTCCAAGGTGGCCATGCACCGCGACGCGGCGACCGGCGTCTGGTCCGTCACGGGTCCGGCGTCCTGGAAGAACAAGCCCTACCGGTACCTCGTGAAGGTCTGGGCCCCGAGCGTCCGCAAGGTCGTCACCAACAAGGTCACCGACCCCTACTCGGTCGCCCTCACCGCGAACTCCGAGCGCAGCCTCGTCGTCGACCTGAACGACAAGGCCCTCGCCCCGGGCGGCTGGTCGACCCTGCGCAAGCCCAAGGCCGTACCGCTGAAGGACGCGCAGATCCAGGAACTGCACATCCGGGACTTCTCCGTCGCCGACAAGACGGTCCCGGCGAAGGACCAGGGCACCTACCTGGCCTTCACCGACAAGGGCAGCGACGGTTCCAAGCACCTGCGTGAGCTGGCGAAGTCGGGCACCTCGTACGTGCACCTGCTGCCCGCCTTCGACATCGCCACCATCCCCGAGAAGAAGGCCGACCAGGCGAGTCCCGACTGCGACCTGGCCTCCTTCGCGGCCGACTCCGACAAGCAGCAGGAGTGCGTCGCGAAGGCCGCCGCGAAGGACGCCTACAACTGGGGCTACGACCCGTACCACTACACGGTCCCCGAGGGCTCGTACGCCACCGACCCGAGCGGCACCGCCCGCACGGTCCAGTTCCGCAGGATGGTCAAGTCGCTCAACGACGACGGCCTCAGGGTCGTCATGGACGTCGTCTACAACCACACGGCGGCCAGCGGCCAGGCGGACACCAGCGTCCTGGACAAGATCGTGCCGGGCTACTACCAGCGGCTCCTCGCGGACGGCTCGGTCGCGAACAGCACCTGCTGCTCCAACACCGCGACCGAGAACGCGATGATGGGCAAGCTGGTGGTCGACTCGATCGTCACCTGGGCCAAGCAGTACAAGGTCGACGGCTTCCGCTTCGACCTGATGGGCCACCACCCGAAGGCCAACATCCTCGCCGTGCGCAAGGCGCTCGACGCGCTGACCGTGGCGAAGGACGGCGTCGACGGCAAGAAGATCATCCTCTACGGCGAGGGCTGGAACTTCGGCGAGGTGGCGAACGACGCCCGGTTCGTGCAGGCCACGCAGCAGAACATGGCCGGCACCGGCATCGCCACCTTCTCCGACCGGGCCCGTGACGCGGTGCGCGGCGGCGGCCCCTTCGACTCGGACCCCGGCATCCAGGGCTTCGCGACGGGGCTCTACACCGACCCCAACGCGTCCACGGCCAACGGCACGAAGGAGGAGCAGAAGGCCCGCCTGCTGCACTACCAGGACCTGATCAAGGTGGGCCTGTCCGGCAACCTGAAGGCCTTCACCTTCACCGACACCGCCGGCAAGCAGGTCAAGGGCTCCGAGGTCGACTACAACGGCGCTCCCGCGGGCTACGCGGACGCGCCCGGCGACGCCCTCGCCTATGTCGACGCGCACGACAACGAGTCGCTGTTCGACGCCCTCACCTACAAGCTGCCCAAGGACACCTCGGCGTCCGACCGGGCCCGGATGCAGGTCCTGGCGATGGCCACGGCCTCCCTCTCGCAGGGTCCGTCCCTGTCCCAGGCGGGCAGCGACCTGCTGCGCTCCAAGTCGCTGGACCGCAACTCCTTCGACAGCGGCGACTGGTTCAACGCCATCCACTGGAACTGCGCGGACGGCAACGGCTTCGGCCGCGGGCTGCCCATGGCGGCCGACAACGAGTCCAAGTGGGAGTACGCCAAGCCCCTGCTCAGCTCGGTGAGCGTCGGCTGCCCGCAGATCACCGGTACCTCGGCCGCGTACCAGGACCTGCTCAGGATCCGTACGACGGAGAAGGCGTTCTCCCTCGGCACGGCCGCGCAGGTGCAGTCGCGGCTCTCCTTCCCGCTGTCGGGCAAGGACGAGACGCCGGGCGTGATCACCATGCAACTCGGTGACCTCGTGGTGGTGTTCAACGCGACGCCGCAGCGGCAGGAGCAGCGGATCACCGCCCTCGCCGGGGCGCACTACCGGCTGCACCCGGTGCAGGCGGCGGGCGCGGACTCTACCGTGAAGTCCTCCTCGTACGAGGCGGAATCGGGAACGTTCGCCGTTCCGGGCCGCAGTGTCGCGGTGTTCACCCGGGCGTCCTGACGGAGCACTAACTTGGGTGGGGCAGGGCCCGTTCTCGGGACTGCCCCACCCTTGGTGCGTCTAGGGCCTGTGGAGATGGACGGTAAAGGCGAGCACACGGACACCACGATCATGGTCGTCGACGACGCGGCGACCGGCCGGTACGCCCTGAGCGCGGTGTTGCACCGCGCCGGGCACCGGGTGGTGCCGGTCGCCAGCGCCGGTGAGGCCCTGGTGGAGCTCGACGCGCGGCTGCGCGAGGGCATGCTGCCCGATGTGGCCCTGGTCGACGTCGGGCTGCCGGACATGAGCGGCTTCGAGCTGTGCCGCCGGGTGAAGTCCCGGCCGACCACGGCCGCGCTGCCCGTGGTGCACTTCTCCGCGGCGGCGGTGGGGCCCGACGACCGGTGCCGGGGGCTGGACGCGGGCGGTGAGGCGTATCTGGCGATGCCCGCCGAGCCGGAGGAGATCCAGGCCGTGGTCCGGGCCGCCGTGTGCCGGTCCCGTCGGCGCACCGGGGCCGAGACGCTGGTCAGGCGACTGACCCTGCTGTCCGAGGCCACCGTCGCCGTCCAGGCGGCGCGCGGCCCCTGGGAACTGGCCGAGGCGGCCGCCGAGGGCGCCGCCCGGCTCACCGCGGGACCCGCCGCGGTCTTCGTGGTCGGCCCCGACGACGAGCTGTACCGGGGCACCTCCCGGCAGCGCGGCGGCCTCGCCCCGCCCGACGCCGCCGCGCACGCGGCCGTGGCCCGGCTGATCGCCGGGCTGACGAAGGGCCCGGACCAGGTGCACACGGCCGTCGTGCCCGCCCCGCTGTGGCCGGCCGGCTTCTTCCGCGCCGGAGCCGACGACGCCCACCTCGTCCTGGCCCGCACCCGCCCCGGGGGAACCCCGGTCTGCGTCGCCACCCCGGCGCACCGCGCCCCCGACATCGACACCCTGTTCGCCCGGCCCGCGTCCGCCGCCCCGGACCCGGCGGGCGACACACCGCTCACCGGACTCGCGCCCCACGGTGCCGCCTCCGCGGGCGAGGGACTGCTCACCGGGCTCACCTCCGCCGGCACCGGCCAGGCCTTCGGCACGCTCGTCACCCGCCTCGCCCAGGTCACCGCGCTGGCCGCCGAGCCGCTGCTGATGTACCAGGCGGAGCGGCGCGTCGCCCGGACCCTCCAGCACAGCTTCCTGCCCCGCCCCGGCGACCTGAGCCTGCCCGGGCTGGAGATCGTCGTCCGGTACGTGCCCGCCTGTCCCCGCGCCGAGATCGGCGGGGACTTCTACGCCGCCCTGGCCACGGGCGCCGGCGTGCTCACCGCGGTCGGCGACGTCGCCGGGCACTCGCTGGACGCGGCCACCGTGATGGTGGAGATCCGGCACGCGCTGCGCGCCTACTGCGTCGAGGACAGCGACCCGGGCGGGCTCGCCGCCCGCCTCGACCGGATGCTCCAGCGGCACCACCCCGACGTCACGGCCACCGTCTGCCTGGTCCTGATCTCCCCGGACAGCGGTCGCGCCCTGATCGCCAACGCCGGGCACATCCCGCCGCTCGTCGTGCCCGAGGAGGGCGGCGCCGCGTACGCGCGGGCCGACGGTCCGCTGCTCGGCCTCGGCCTGGAGCGGCCGCCGCCCACCGAGCTGTACCTGCGGCCCGCCGACCGGCTGCTCATGATCACCGACGGTCTGATCGAGACCCGCGGCACGGACCTGGCGACCTCCATGGACAGCCTGCTCGGGGCCGCCGCGGCCGCCCCGCCGGGGGTGGGCGCCCTGTGCGACACCCTGCTCGGCCACTTCGGCCACGACCGCGAGGACGACATCGCCATGATGGCGCTGCGGCTGGCGGACCAAGGGCCTGTTCTAGGGTGAGCCCTGTCGCCATAGAACAGGAGTGCCCATGCCGCAGATCACCGTCGACTACTCCGCCACGATGGCCCCCGTCTTCGACCGGGCGGCGTTCGCGCACGCCCTGCACACCGCGACGGTCGAGATCGCGGCCGCGAAGCCGGAGGCCTGCAAGACCCAGTTCCGCCCCAGCGCGTTCACGGCGTTCGGCTACGAGGACCCCGAGGACCAGCACCACGCGATCGTGCACGTCACCATCGGACTGCTCGCGGGGCGCACCGACGAGACGAAGGCGCAGCTCACCGAGACCGTCCTGGAACTGCTGCGGACGCACGTCGAGGACGACGGGTTCGTCCTGCACGCCTCCGCCGAGGTGCGCGACCTGGACCCGTCCTACCGCAAGTTCGAGCGCTGACCGGACTCAGGGTCCGAGGGTGATCAGCCGGCCGACCAGCTCGGCGAAGGTGCCGTCGGCCGGCTCGTCCTTGAGCATGTGGCGCAGCACCGAGGCCATCTCCTCGTCCTGGGTGGCGCTGACCGCCGCCAGCGCGCCGAAGTCGTGCACGAGCTGGACCTCCAGCTCGGCGCGCGGGATGCGCCGCCCGTCCAGCCAGATCAGGGCCGTCGACTCGGTGAGCGAGATCCAGGAACGGACGACCAGTTCCAGCCGGGCCGGCGGATCGGTGATCCGCAGATGCACCAGGATCTGTTCGTAGGCGGCCTGGCGTACGGAGTCGACGAGCGCGTTGGTGGCCGAGGAACCCACCGCAGGGCCGCCGCGCATCAGCGCCGAGAAGCCGGGGCCGTGCTCGTCCACGAAGTCGAAGAACCGGCGCATCACCCGCAGCAGCCGGCCGCCCAGCGGCCCCTCCTGCGGCTCCGCGAACCGGCCCGCCAGATCCTCCGCCGCCCGCTTCAACGCGGCCTCGTACAGGCTGAGTTTGCCGGGGAAGTAGTGGTACACCAGCGGGCGCGAGATGCCCGCGGCCGACGCTATCTCGTCGATCGAGACCTCGTCGGGCGAGCGTCGGCTGAACAGTTCGAGGGCAACGCCGATCAACTGCTGGCGGCGTTCCTCGACGCCCATTCGGCGGCGTACCCCGGTACTCATGCGAACACCTTACCGATCGGATCCGGCCCCGAACGGGCCGGTCCGGTCGTCGGGTTCACGCGAAACCGTCACATGTCCAACACCAGACGCTCACTTCGCGCCCGGGACACACAGATCAGCATCGAGTCCGCGCGCTCCCCGTCCGTCAGCAGCTCGTCCCGGTGGTCCACCTCACCCGCCAGCACCCGCTGTTGGCAGGTCCCGCAGAACCCCTGCTCGCAGGAGTAGGGAGTGTCCGGCAGCGCCCCGCGGATCGTGGCCAGCGCGGTGCTGTCGGCCGGCACGGTCAGGGTCCGCCCGCTGCGCCGGAGTTCCAGCTCGAAGGCGTGGTTGCCCTCGGCCGAGGCGCGTGGCGCGAACCGCTCCAGGTGCAGCGTGGCGCCGTCGGGCAGCCGCTCCTCCACCGCCTCCATCAGCCCCTGGGGCCCGCAGCAGTAGACCGCGGTGCCCTGCGCCGTGTCCGCGAACAGCGCGTCCAGGTCCGGCAGACCGTCCTCGTCCTGCGCGACGACGACCAGCCTGTCCCCGGCGAGCTTCTCGACCTCCTCCAGGAACGGCATCGAGGCCCGGGTCCGCCCGCCGTACAGCAGCCGCCACCGCGCGTGCTCCGGCAGCGCCCGCAGCATCGGCAGGATCGGGGTGATCCCGATGCCGCCCGCCACGAAGACGTACGCGGGGGCCTCGACCAGCGGGAAGCGATTGCGCGGCCCGCGCACCTCCAGCGTCGTGCCCTCGGTGACCCCCTCGTGCACCTCGCGCGAACCGCCCCGGCCGTCCGGGACCAGCCGCGTGGCGACGGTGTACGACGAGGTGTCCTCCGGGTCCCCGCACAGCGAGTACTGCCGCACCAGCCCGGACGGCAGCACCACGTCGAGGTGCGCCCCGGGCTCCCAGCGCGGCAGCCCGTGCCCCTCCAGACGCAGTCGTACGACCCCGTCGGCGACCGTCTCGTGCGCGGCGACCGCAAGCCGCAGCGCACGCGAGCGGGGCCGGCCGGAGATCGGCGGGTCCAGGGCGGGCATCGGCCACAGCGGCGAGGCCTCGATACGGCGGCGCATGGCCCGCCTCGCGAGCAGGGCGGCGCCGGTCAGGACCACGACGGTGCGCAGCTTCGGCATCACGCCGCTCCCTTCTCGGCCTTCTCGGCGGCCAGCGCGGCGGGGGAGGTGGCGAGATAGGCGAGCGCCTGCTCGGTGCAGCCGTCCTGGGAGGGGTGGTAGGCGCGGCTGAGATAGCGCGGGATGGATTTCAGCATGTCGCCGGTCGCGGGCAGGGTGCCGCGCCGGCCGCACACGTAGAAGTCCTTGAAGGAGGCCTTGCCGTCGACCAGTGTGGGGTCGTTCTCCATGAAGAAGCGGGCCCCGCGCTGCCACAGGAACACCAGCGCGCTGAAGGCCGTCGCCCAGGTGCGCACCCGGCGCCGGTAGCTCCCGTCGACGTGCATGAACAGGTCGAAGGCGACCGAGCGGTGCTCGACCTCCTCGGCGCCGTGCCAGCGCATCAGGTCCAGCATGGTGGGATCGGCCCGGCGCCGGTCCAGTTCGTCGGCGTTCAGTATCCAGTCGCCGAGGAAGGCCGTGTAGTGCTCGATGGCCGCGATGAGCGCCACCCGCTCCATCAGCCACCACCGGCGGGCCCTGCCCGGCGATGGGGGTACCACCCACGCGTTCAGCAGTGGGGGAGTACGGTCGCCGAGCAGCTTCTCGAAGAACCAGTCGATCTGCGCCGTGTACGGCGTCGGGTCCAGCCCGAGCTCCTTCAGATGCGGCAGCACCTCGTCGTGGGCCTGGGAGTGCATCGCCTCCTGGCCGATGAACCCGATGACGTCCTCGCGGAGCCGGTCGTCCCGGATCAGCGGCAGCACCTGCTTGTACACGTGCACGAACCACCGCTCACCGGCGGGCAGCAGGAGGTGCAGCACATTCATGGTGTGCGTGGCGAACGGGTCCCCGGGCACCCAGTGCATCGGGGTGCCCTCCCACGAGAAGGACACCTTCCGGGCCTTGAGCGGCGTGTTAGACATGGCGTCAATGTACTGACGGGTAAGTCCGAGGGAAACCCTTCTGCGCGGACTTGTTGACGCGAGTGTCAGCAGGTCGTTCCGGCAGGCCGGTCAGTGGAGCCCGTGCAGCTCGGAGCCGTCGTCCAGGGTGCCGGTCAGCTCCGCCCGCGCCCCCTGCTTGGCCGGTGCGGCCAGCATCCGGCCCTCGGCGGACTCGGTGACCCCGCCGGTCGAGCGGATCGACTCGGTGCCGCGCCCGCCCGCCGCCAGCAGGTACCAGCTCCCGTCCTCGGACTTCCACAGCACCCCGGCCAGCACATGGGGATCGCGCGGACCGCAGGCCCTGCCGTCGGTGCCCTTGGCCGCGACCGCACCGTACCGCCCGCCCGGCGTGTGGAACTGGGCCAGGGCCACCGTCCCGTCGCCCCGCCAGGTCTCGGCGCGGGTGCACACCCACTCACCCGTCCCGCTCCCGTCGGGCAGCGGCTGGTCGGCGTACTGCCAGGCGTTGACGCTCCTGATCCCCGCCGAGCGCTGCGCGGCCAGCGAGCAGGCGAACGGCGCCCACTCCCGCAGCCCCTCGGCCGTGGACACGTCCCGGATCGAGCCCGGCCGCCCCGCGGTGAGCCGCGCGGGGACCAACTCCCCGAGGTCCCCGGCGAGATGCGTGCCGGCGGCGTCGGTCAGCTGGAGCACGTTCCACGACGAGCACGCCCCGGGCTGCAGGGCCGGGCTGGCCAGCGGAGCGGTGACACCGTCGGTCAGGTCGAGGTCCATCGCGCCCGCCGCCGGCTTCGTCAGGTCCCGCTCGGCCGCCTTCGTCACCCAGGGAGCGGTCAGATAGCGGACGTTGCCGTCGGAGCGGCCGAGGACCAGCGCGCTCGCCTCGGTGCCGGTCGCGCCGTCCACGCGGGCGAAGTCGAGGGCCGCGCCCTGCGTGCCGTCCTTCGGCTCGGCGTAGCGGGCGATGCGCAGACCGTCGTACAGGATCACCACGCGGGCGTTGTCGACCTCGCCCGCGTACAGCAGCTGGGGCGGGCCGGCCGGGCCGCCGGTCTGGGTGCCGGGGGTCGCCGAGACCCGGACCCGCTCGCCGGGGCGGGCCCAGACGGCGAGGGCGCGGCGCAGCAGGGCGGTGTCGTCGGCGAGAGGCCCGCGCGCGGGCCAGACGGAGAAGTCGGCGCGCGCCGCGGTCTTCCAGGCGGCGGGGGTGACCCGGACCAGCCGGCCCGGGTCCAGGGCGGCCTCGGCGGCCGGGTTCTGGGCGTACGCGGGGGCGGCGGCGCCGTCCGGGCCCCAGCCGCCGCCCGGCAGCGCGACCAGCGCGCCGCACACCGCGAGGGCGGCGACCGCGGCGAGCGCGGCCTTGGTGTGCTGCCGGCGCCGCATCAGGTCGGTGGGCCGGGCCTGCAGCGAGCAGGGGTCGAACTCGGGGGAGGCGAGCAGCGCGTACTGCGCGGGAACGCCGTCGGCCTCCCGCAGCGCCGCGGTCGTGCTCACCACCCCTGCGGCCCTCAGCACCTGGCGTACGTCGCCGTCGGCGAGCCCCTCCAGGCCGCGCAGCACGTACGCGACGCGGGCCGCGCCGGACAGGCCCGCCAGCCGCTGGTCCAGGGCGAGTTCCTCGGCACCGCCGGAGCGCGGGAACAGACGCAGGCCCCACACCTGGGGGAGCAGCGGCGGCAGCTGGGACCGCCGGGGCCACACCCGGCGCCCGGACGACGGGCCCGCCTCCAGGGCCGTACGCACCACCTGGAGGCGGACGAAGGCGTAGCCGGGGTCGCCGTCCCGGCCGGTCGACTGGGCCGGGATCGCGGACGCCGCGGACGACCGGCCCCGGGGCAGTGCGCGCTGGGTGAGGGCGTGCGCGGTCAGGACGCGCCGGCTCCGGCCGAGGCCCGGCGGCAGCATCAGGTAGGCGAGCCGCACGAGTCGCGGGTAGTGCTCGACGAGCGCGGCCTCGGCCTGCTCGACGTCGACGACCCGGTCGGTGGAGGCGGACGAGGGGTGCGGGGCGACATCCTGTGACTGCACGTTCAGCTGAACGAGCGAATCGGTGGTTGGTCACCCGCCGCCCGTGTGATTCCCTCCCACGAGGGGTAACCTCACCGGCCGGTCGGTCTCAGGCCTCCGGTTCCACCAGCAGCCGGGCGTAGTTCGCCATGGACCGCTGGTAGCGCGGCAGGTGCGGGGCGAGGGCGCCGAGGACCAGGGACAGGCCCTCGCGGTCGCGGCCGAGGCTGGATAGGCACAGGGCGAGACAGGCGCGGACCGCGTCGTCCAACTCGTCGGACGGGGCGTCCAGTTCGGGCGTGAGCAGCGCGACGCCCTCCTCCGCCCGACCGGTGTTCCGCAGCGAGCTGGACAGCTGGATCCTGGCCCGGCGCCCCTTGTAGCCGCTCAGCCCGCGCGCGAGCGCCTCCCGGTACAGCGGCACCGCCCGGTCCGAGTGGCCGGTCGAGTCCCAGGCGCAGGCCTGCTCGAACGGGCCGAGCGGGCTGTCCCCGGGCAGTTCGGCCACCAGCTTGTCGATCACGGCGCGGAAGTCGGCCGCGTCGTCCTCGGCGTAGTCGTCGAAGGTCGCCCAGGCGGCGGTCACGCGGTCTTCCCAGTCCTTGGTCACCGGCCCACCCTCGCACACGTGTGCCCACCGGGTCAGCGAATTTGAGCGGGACGCCCGCGGCGGCCGTATCGAAGGGCGGGGCCCGCAGTCCGGGCTCTCTGCGGCATGCTTACGCCCACCGGGACCGGAGGAACGACACATGAGGTTGACGCGACCGATGCTCGCCGTGACGGGCGTCGCGGCCGTACTGGCGCTGGCGGGCTGCGGCTCGGGGGGCGACGACGCGAAGGCGGTTCCGGCCACCGCCACGGGCAGCCTGGAGAGCCTGGCCGCCGAGGTGAAGTGCAAGCCGAACATCCAGACCGATGCCGACGAGCTCCGCCAGGCCATCTGCAAGAACTCCGACGGCAGGTTCATCCTCGCCACCTTCGCCACCGACCGCGGCCAGCGCGAGTGGATCAACGACGCGAAGGACTACGGCGGGTTCTACCTGGTCGGCCGCAAGTGGGTCGCCGTCGGCGACGACGGGGTCGTCAAGGCGCTGCGCGGCACCCTCGGCGGCGACGTGGAGATCGGCACGAACCACGCCGCGCACAGCGGTCACAGCGGCTGAACCCGGTTCGGCACGAACGAAGAGCGGGCGGTGGGAGATTCCCACCGCCCGCTCTTCGTCTCACCGGTTCACGCTCTTCGTCTCACCGGTTCACGCGCTCCGGCCTACCGGTTCACGTGCTCCGTACGATCCGCTCACGCGCACCGCTGGCCGCGGTTGATGCAGCTGGCGATCCGGTTCGCCAGGCCACCGGTCGTGACGCTGATGAAGTCGTCGTGGTCGGTGGCCGCCTTGTGGAGCTGCTCCGGGAAGCCGTCCACCGCGAAGGCGTTCTTCACCACACCGTTCTGGATGGTCGGCGGCGTGATGTTGTAGGTCAGACGCATCGTCAGCTGCGGGATCGCCTTGAAGCCGTTCTGGCAGTTGCCGCCTGCGTCGGCGAAGGCGACGTGCGTGCGGTGGTTGGCGCTGTCGATGTTCTGGCCGTCCCAGCAGCTCTGGAAGGCGAACGTGCGGACCACCTTGCTGCCCTGCGGACAGATCGGGTACTGCTGTGTCAGCTGGACCTTGTTCTCGAAGCCGGTGCAGCTCCAGTGCGCGTTGGCGTTCGCCAGACCGTTGGTCGTGGTCTTGGCGTCACCGGTGATGATGCGCAGGAACTGCGGCATCGCGACGACCTTGCTGGTCGGGCTGCCGACGTACTTGATCTGGGCCGAGACGGGGGTCAGGATCTTGCCGACGTTGCCTTCCTTGCCGCCGCCGTCCTTGTTCTGGTCGAAGTCCTGCGTGCCGTCCTGGATACGGACGACCGGCCAGTAGTACGACGACAGGTCGCTGCGGTTCTGGCAGCTGGTCCCGCCCTGCAGGAACGTGTTGTTGCTGGAGAACGCGTTGACCTTCTGGTTGCCGACGTAGTCGTGCAGGTGGTGCGCGCCGTTGGTCACGCCGGGCGCCACGATCACGTTGTCGGTGTTGAAGTTCTTGTTCGCGTTCACACCACAGCGGGTGGTGAACGTACCGTTCGAGGCGTTGCCGCCCCGCTGCGGCTTCGCGGGAACGTTCGGCTGCACCTTCGTGATGTCCACGAAGTCGGCCGCGACCGGGCCGTTGCCGGCCTGCCCGCCGACGTTCTGCTGCTGCCCGCCGGCCTGCTGCTGGCCACCGTTCTGCTGCTGACCGCCGGTCTGCGGCTGAGCGGTGTTGGTCTGGCCCGTGTTGGGCTGGCCGGTGTTGTTCTGACCGGTGTTGTCCTGGCCGGTCTGACCGGTCTGACCTGTCTGGCCGGCCGTGGTCTGGTTGACCGTGGTTCCGGTGCAGGAGGCCAGGGTCTCCAGGCCGGAGGGCGTGGTGCCGCCGGCCCGGGAGATCTCCAGCTTGATGCGGTCGAGGATCGCCGCACGGCGGTCCTTCAGCGGCTGGAGGATGGAGTTCTGGACGAAACTCGCGTCCCTGGTCTGCGCGTCCCGGGTGGTGGCCAGACGCTGGTAGGCGTCCGTGATCTGGCTGTCGAGGTTGGCCAGTTCACCGTTGACCTCGGTCCGGGCCCGGTACGGCACGTTCGTCAGCTTCTGGCCGACGTCCGGGCAGGAGATCGTGGCCACCTGAGCGCCGGCGGCCTTCGTCTGGTTCCACCCGTTGTTGTTCGACTCGTGAGCCGAGGCATAGAAGTTCGCCCAGATCAGCCCGCCCCCACCGAGCGCTAGGGCCGCCGATGCGGCAATGGCCTTGGTGGCCAGCGGCGTACGGCGTTTTCGTGTGTTGCGTCCCATGGAACTCCTCTGACTTCCTTGCGGGGCAGCATCGAGGCGCCCGACAGGAGTGAAGCGGCGCCCTTCCATACGCATGCCGCCCCAGGGGTGTTCAGCCGCCTCACGAATTCATCAGAGGTTTGAGGCGCACCTGACCGTCAACAGCTCGCTGAGCAGCGGAAGTTGTAAAAAATTCGTGGAAAATCAGCGCTCACGGTCCAGGTAGGCCAGCACCGCCAGAACGCGCCGATTGTCGTCGTCCGACACCTCCAGTCCCAGTTTGGCGAAGATGTTGGAGGTGTGTTTGGCGATCGCCCGTTCCGTGACGACCAGTTGCCCAGCGATCGCCGCGTTCGACCGGCCCTGCGCCATCAGTTCCATGACCTCCAGCTCCCTGGGGGTCAGTTGGGCCAGCGGCCGGTCGCCGGCGGCCTGCCGGGACAGCAGCTGCTGGATCACCTGTGGGTCCATCGCCGTACCGCCGGCCGCCACCCGCCGTACCGCGTCCACGAACTGCTCCGCGTCGAACACCCGGTCCTTGAGCAGATAGCCCACCCCGCCGCTGCCGTCGGCGAGCAGTTCGCGCGCGTACAACTGCTCCACGTGCTGGGAGAGCACCAGCACCGGCAGCCCGGGTCTGTCCTGCCGGGCCCGCAGCGCGCACTGCAGGCCCTCGTCGGTGTGCGTGGGCGGCAGCCGGACGTCGACCACGGCGACGTCCGGCTCCAGCTCGGTCAGGGCGCGGGCGAGTTCGGGGCCGGACTCGACGGCCGCGGCGATCTCGAAGCCGTAGGCTTCGAGCATCCGGACCAGTCCGTCGCGCAGCAGGAACAGGTCTTCGGCTAGGACAACGCGCACGGAATCTCCATGGTGACCATGGTGGGACCGCCCTCGGGGCTGCTGACGGCCAGGACGCCGTCGAATGTACCCAGCCGCCGTTCGACGCCGGCCAGCCCGGAGCCCGCGCCGATCGCGGCGCCGCCCCGGCCGTTGTCGGTGACCGTGATCCGCAGCATGTCGTCGGCGTGGTGCAGGTCGACCCAGATCCGGTCGGCACCGGAGTGCTTGACGGCGTTGGTGAGGACCTCGCTGACCGCGAAGTAGCCGGCCGACTCGACGGGCGCCTCCGCGCGGCCGGTCAGCTCCACGTCCACGTCGACCGGCAGCGGCAGCCGCAGCGCCAGCGCCCGTACGGCGTCGCCGAGTCCGCGTTCGGCCAGCACCGGCGGGTGGATGCCGCGGACCAGGTCGCGCAGTTCCTCCAGGGCCTCGACGGAGTTCCGGCGGGCCTGGGTGATGAGCCTCTTCGCCTGCTCCGGATCCTTGTCCAGCAGCAGTTCGATCGTGCCGAGGTCCATGCCCATCGCGACCAGCCGGGCCTGCGCCCCGTCGTGCAGGTCCCGCTCGATACGGCGCAGTTCGGCGGCCGAGGTGTCCACGGCGTCGCGCCGGGTCTCGGTCAACACCCGCACACGCTCGGCGAGTTCTCCCTGATCGGCGCCGAGGACGGCCCGGGTGAGCCGGAAGTGGACGAGGAGCAGGCGCGGGGCGAGACGGTAGGCGGCGACCAGGAGGACCGCGGCCGTGGCGCCCGCGCCGAGTGCGGTCGGCTGGTCGGTGACCGGCACGAAGCCGTACCAGTAGGTCTGGCCGTCGGCGAGCACCCGCCACAGCCCGGCCGCCACCGCGAACCCCTCGAAGGGGTAGAGGAGCAGGACGGCCGGAAGCAGCGCCGTGAGGTAGCCCGCCGTCATGTCCACCAGCAGCCACCGCAGGTCCCGCCGGACCTGCGGGTCGCGGAGCATTCCGAAGCAGCGCGCCCAGGGGTTGGCGTCCGGAGGTATCGGCCGGTACGCCGACGGGATCCGCACCCCGCACCACTCGGCCGCGAGCCGCCGCCGTACGTCCGCGAAGTCCCGTACCCCGCCCAGGACATAGGGGGTCGTGACGATGCCGATGCCGATCGGGATCGTCGCGATGGAGACGACGGCCAGCGTGAAGACGAGTACGGCGACGGGCAGCATCGCCAGGGCCAGCACGAATCCCCGTACGGCGGCCAGCACCACTTCCCGGGTGCGCCCGCCGGCGCCGCCGCTCTTCGTGTCGGTGTTCATGACATCAGTCTCGCCGACCCCCGGGCCCCGGTCACGGGGCCGAACCCCCATGTCAGGGGGTGGTGCCAACTACACCCCCGACTCCGCCAGCAGCTTCGCCTCCACCTGTGGGTCCAGTCCCTTGACCGTCCGGTCCGGGCGCCGCGGTGCCGCACCGCCGATCTCCGTCAGCCACCGCCAGGTGTCGGCGACGGTCTCGCCCACCGGCCGGCACACCAGCCCCGTGGCCAGCGCCCGGGAGACGTCGGCGCCGTGCAACTGGCCGTACCACTCGCTGTCCGCCGGCACCCACACGGGCAGTTGCGTCCACGGCTCGACGCCCGCGCCGAGGATCACCTCCGGATCGGTCCAGCGCAGCTCGGCTCCCGAACCCGTGACCTCGACGCACGCGTCGAGGAACTCGCCCATCGTGGTGTGCCCCGGCGGACTCACCAGGTTGTACGGCCCGCTCACCTCCCGTTCCACCGCCCCGAGGGTCCACTCGGCGAGATCGCGGACGTCGATGTACTGCAGGCGCAGGTCCCGTGGGCCGGGCGCCAGTACGGGGCCGCCGCGGGCGATCCGGGCCAGCCACCAGGGCAGCCGGCCGACGTTCTCGTACGGGCCGAGGATCAGCCCGGCCCGCACCAGCACCGAGCGGTCCGCCCCGAAGGCCTCGACGGCGGCCAGCTCGCCGCCCCGCTTGTCCTGCTGGTACTCGGTCTGCTCCGCGTCGGCCGAGGCGTCCTCGACCACGGGCGCGTCCTCGTCGCCGCCGACGGGCTGCGGCGAGACGTACACCGACCGGCTCGACACGTACACGTACCGCCCGGCCCGCTCCCGCAGCAGCCGTGCCGCCTCGCGTACGGCACGGGGAGCGGCCGACCAGGTGTCGACGACGGCGTCCCACTCCTCGGCCCCGGCCAGCGCCGCGAGCCCGTCGGGCGCGGTGCGGTCGCCGTGCAACGACCGCACTCCGGCGGGGGGTTCGTGCCGTCCCCGGTGGAAGACGGTCACCTCCCAGCCGCGCGCCAGCGCCGACTCGACCACGGCCCGCCCCACGAACTCCGTACCGCCCAGCATCAGAAGTCTCATGCCGGTGATCGTGCCCGGTGCGACCGTGGGGGCGGAACCGAATCTGCCGAGGGCAGACCGATCAGCGGCCGGTCGGCGGCGTGTACTTGTAGCCGACGCGGCGGACCGTCTGGATCGTCCGGCGGTGCTCGGCGCCCAGCTTGCGGCGCAGCCGGGCGATGTGGACGTCGACGGTGCGGCCGTCGCCCACGTGGCCGTACCCCCACACCGTGCTGACCAGCTGGTCGCGGGTGTGCACCCGGTGCGGGTGCGCCACCAGGTGCGCGAGCAGCTCGAACTCCAGGTAGGTGAGGTCGAGTTCACGCTCGTCGACCCGGGCGGTGCGGCGCGCGGTGTCGATGCGCACGAGCGGGTTGCCTGCACCCGCACCGGCGCTCGCCCCCGCGCGCGCACCGGCCTCGGCCTCGGCTTCGGTGCCCGGGTCGGGCGCCGGGCCGTCCGCCTGCTGCTGGTCCGCGACCGCGACGGCGACCGGTGGGAACGGCGGGAACGGCGGCTGCTGGTCCGCCGGCACCAGCACCAGGTAGCCGATCATCGGCGGCCGGCCGGGCAGGGTCGGCAGGGCGTGCGGGGGCGCCGGCAGCCAGGTGGCACCCGGCGGCAGGAAGTCCGCGAGCTCCACGACCTCGTCACGGTCGACGGCACGCAGCCGGTGCCGTGCGCCGCTCGCGGCGGGCGAGGAGACGGGGGCGGAGACGGACGCGGCGGGGAAGGAACGAGTGGTCGCCATGAGAGGTCAGCTCTTTCGCGCGAGGAGTTCGTCGGGGAGGACGGCGGCCGCGATTCGTGGTCGGGCGCGCCGAAGGACGTACGTCGTTTCGCGCTGGCCGAAGGCCGGGGTGTACGGCTTTAGAGGGCCCGCGCGTTCATCGCGCGGCAACACACCCGGTCGTAGTCGTGGTGCTGACGGGAGGGCCAGAAGGGCTCCAGGTCATGGCGACCCGTCGCGGTGCACTTCCGGTGGCTGGCCATGCGCTCATTGAAGCAGACGCGGGCCCGCCACAGGAGCCTCCTCTCACTGCTCGGACACTTCCCCGGCGGGCAGTTGGCGTTGCCTCTCTCACCCCACCAGACGTTTGTGCCAGGTCAGGGAGGTGACGTCGATCGCCTGGCCCGAATCGCCGTCCCACATCGTGGACAGCTCGGCGGCGGTGAGAGCGGTGACGACCTCGCGTCCGACCGCCGTGGTGGTCTCGGCCGAGCCGTCGAACCCGCCGTAGTACAGGCCCAGTCCGCCTCCCTCGGCGGCGCGCTCCGTGCCCTGCCGGTGGAAGAAGACGAAGCCGCGCGCCCCCTCCCGCTCGGCGCCTATCTCCGTCATGCCGCAGCTCCGGCAGCAGGTGAAGTCCTCCCGGGCCGTGATGCCGGTCTCCTCCAGCGCTCCGAAGGCGAGGGTGAGCCGCTCGGGGTCGGTGACCCCCTCCCAGGTCTCCTGCTCGGCCAGCCTCCCCCAAGTTCTCGGCTTCGCTCGAACAGGGGGGACCCCCATCAGCCACAGCCTGTCCACCAACTGCCGGGCCTGCGCCCCCGACACCGGTCGCTTCTTGCCCTCGACCAGGTGGTCCTCGGCGGCCTCGGCCAGCGCCTTGCGGGTGTCGTAGCCACAGCGCAGCAACAGCCGCACATGCTCCTCGACCCGCGTGCGCACCTCGTCCGGCAGCTCGGGCACCTTCTCACGGGGCCCGAGGTCCACCGGCCGCCAGTCCACGCCCGCGTCCCAGCCGTCCCGCTGCCGCGCCCAGCCGGTGAGCAGGTCCACCACCCGGTCCCGGTCCGTGAGGTCCGTACCGAAGAACCCCGCCTCGCCGCGGCGGTGTTCGAGCCGGTAGTCCCCGCCCTTCTCGTGCCACACCTGCGCGAAGACGTCCGGGATGTCGGGTATCCGCTGGATGGCCAGGAACTGGTCCCGGGGGCCGCCGATCCGCTCCACCAGCTCCCGCAGTCCCCGCTCCGACACCCACGCGTGGGTCCGCGAGTTCTCCGTCTCCACCTTGATGGGGAGCGTGCCCCCGGCGTCCTTGCCGTTGTCCCCGCCCATGACCTCGCCCTCGTCGCCTTCGTCGCGCTCGTCCCCGCCGATCTCCATGCCCCCACCACGGCACGCGCCACTGACAACGCGAGGGGGCGCCCACCTCGACGGTGGACGCCCCCTCGCGTTGTCAGTGGCGCGGATCAGACCTGGCCGGCCTTCTCCAGCGCGGAGCAGCAGGTGTCGACGATCAGGCGGGTGACCACGTAGGGGTCGACGTTGGCGTTGGGACGGCGGTCCTCGATGTAGCCCTTGCCGTCCTTCTCGACCTGCCACGGGATACGGACCGAGGCGCCGCGGTCGGAGACGCCGTAGGAGTACTCGTTCCACGGGGCGGTCTCGTGCAGACCGGTCAGCCGGTCGTCGATGCCGGCGCCGTAGTTCTTGACGTGGTCGAGCGGCTTGGAGCCCTCGCCGAGCGACTCGCAGGCGGTGATGATCGCGTCGTAGCCCTCGCGCATCGCCTTGGTGGAGAAGTTGGTGTGCGCGCCCGCGCCGTTCCAGTCACCCTTGACCGGCTTGGGGTCGAGGGTGGCGGAGATGCCGAAGTCCTCGGCGGTGCGGTAGAGCAGCCAGCGGGCCACCCACAGCTGGTCGGCGACCACCAGCGGGGACAGCGGACCGACCTGGAACTCCCACTGGCCGGGCATGACCTCGGCGTTGATGCCGGAGATGCCCAGGCCCGCCTTCAGGCAGTTGTCCAGGTGGGCCTCGACGATGTCACGGCCGAAGATCTCGTCGGCGCCGACACCGCAGTAGTAGCCGCCCTGGGGGGCCGGGAAGCCGCCTTCGGGGAAGCCCAGCGGGCGGGCGCCGTCGAAGAAGGTGTACTCCTGCTCGATGCCGAAGATCGGCTCCTGCGCGGCGAAGCGCTCGGCCACCTCGGCCAGCGCGGCACGCGTGTTGGAGGAGTGCGGGGTCATGTCGATGTCGAGGACCTCGCACAGGACGAGGATGTCGTCGCCGCCGCGGATCGGGTCCGGGCAGGAGAAGACCGGCTTGAGCACACGGTCCGAGGCGTGACCCTCGGCCTGGTTGGTGGAGGACCCGTCGAAGCCCCAGATCGGCAGTTCGGCACCCTTGGCGTCGTCGGCGAGGATCTTCGTCTTGGAACGAAGCTTGGCCGTCGGCTCGGTGCCGTCGATCCAGATGTACTCAGCCTTGAAGCTCACGGGGCCACATCCTTAGGGGTGGGTCAGGCGCACTTGCGGGTGCTGCGGCGCTGCGGCACTGGGGCGCCGCTGTAATGCCGGGCAGCCTGTCAACAGGCGATTTCCCGATCATTGCCCATGTGTGAACCCTGTGTTACCTGGTGGTTCGCCGAGTGCCCCGGCCGGGGCGGCGACCGTCACCCCCGTACGGTCGCCGACCTCACGGCCCGGTCGGCAGCGCTCCCCGGCGG
This sequence comes from Streptomyces olivochromogenes, assembly GCF_021538895.1. GTDB lineage: Bacteria > Actinomycetota > Actinomycetes > Streptomycetales > Streptomycetaceae > Streptomyces > Streptomyces olivochromogenes_A. The sequence continues at coordinate 39,777 of NZ_JADDRL010000048.1, forward strand.
GGCACCGCGCACGGTGTGCCGGTGCCCCGTCCAGTGCCGGGTGCGCCGCCTGTTCCTCCTGTATCCGGTCGCGTTCCGCGCCGGGTACAAGGCGGCGTACCTGATTCCCCCTTGTCGGTGCCGGACATGTCGGTCCCGCTGCTCCTCACCGCTCCTGGCCGGGAACAGCGGGACCCTCGACACGACCGGTGTGGTGGCCCAAACCGGCGGTCGGGCCGTCGCCTCACCGAGGCGCCGGGTGCCCGCGCCTCACCCCACCTTCTCGATGACCGCGCGCCGGATCAGGAACTTCCCGGGCTCCCGGACCTGCTCGAAGGCGGCGTTGTTGAGCAGCACACAGCTGCCGGAGACCGAGGTGACCTTCACCGTCGTGGACTTGTTGTTGTCCAGGTTGGTGACCTTCAGCGTCGTCCCCGCGGGGAACTGGCTGCTGGAGGCCGCCGGGGCGCCGCCCTCGCCGGAGAGCGTGACGGTGGAGCCCTTGCAGACCTGCTGGCCGGCGGCGGCGCCCGCGTTCCCGGCATTGCCCGCGTTCCCGGCGTTGCCTGCGTTGCCCGCGTTTCCGTTGGCACCGGCGGCGGGCTGCGAGGGCTGGCCGGCCTGCTGGTTCCCCTGGCCGTTGGCCTGCCCGTTCTGCGCGCCCTGGGAGCCCTGAGCCGACTCCCCAACCGCGCAACCGGACGCCTTTTGCTGGACCTTGATCTGCGCGATGACCGCCTCGCGGTTGGCGATGCGGGCCGCCGACTGGGCGTCCGGATTGGCCTTCTGGCCGTCGATGAACTTCTGGTTGTTGCCGAGGGCCGTGGCCAGCCCCTGGCAGACCGAGGAGTCCGCGGCGGACAGGGTCCGGGCCTTCTGTGGCGGTGCCGCGTTCGACGTGGTCGCCAGGGCGAAGGCCCCGCCGCCCGCCACCGCCGCGGCGCTGACCAGCAGCGCGACCTTCTTCTTCGTGCTGACAGTTCTCCTACGCGACATGCGCGCCTCCTGAAGAGGTAGGGGAGCGTACGCCGTTATGTACGAGGTGCCGAACGACGTTACTCAGTGGTTTTCGAAGCCTCTGAAGTAACGTGCGTCACACCGGAGTTGAGAAGAGCTCAGCTTTTGTTCCGGGACAGGGCGTCCTGCACGGCCTCCTCCGTGCGGGCCACCAGTGCCGTGCCGTCGTCCGCCGTGATGATCGGGCGCTGGATGAGCTTGGGGTGCTCGGCGAGGGCCTTGATCCAGCGCTCGCGCGAGGCGTCGTCGCGCGGCCAGTCCTTGAGCGCCAGCGCCTTGGCCGCCGACTCCTGGGTGCGGGTGATGTCCCACGGTTCGAGACCGAGGCGCGCCAGTACGTCCCTGATCTCGTCCTCGCTCGGTACGTCCTCCAGGTAGCGGCGGACGGTGTAGTCGGCGCCCTCGGCGTCGAGCAGGCTGATCGCGCTGCGGCACTTGGAGCAGGCCGGATTGATCCAGATTTCCATGCCGCCCACGGTAGCTCGTGGTACCCGAAAACCCGTGCTCCACCTGCGTCTCAGCCGCCCCGAAAGCCCTGGTGGCCAGGGGGTTTTGTCAGTGGTGGGCAGTAGAATAGAAGCAGTGTTCGAGGGTGTTGCCGGGGGCGCCGAAGTCTCCGGCGGGCGACGCCCTGACCGCGACAGGAGGATGCCTGTGCCCGCTGCCGCACTGAAGCCGAAGTCGACTCCCAAGCCGCTGCCGACCCAGTCCACCACCAAGCGTCCGGTCCGGATGGACCTGCCGTACGCGCCCATGGACAAGCGCCCGCTGCCGCCCGGACGGCCGCGCGAGTGGTACGTCACGCACAACCGCCGCCTCAAGGCCATGCGGCTGGCCATAGCCCTGCTCGACTCGGGTGTCTATGTGCCGAACCAGGCCCGCAACGAGACGATCCGCAGCACGGCGGAGATGATCGGTGTCCATCCGCCGTCGGACACGACGTGCCACATGGTGCGGGCGTTCATGCGGTATTCGCGTTAGCCGTGGCGCCGGGTGCCCTGCGTTTCTCGGGCACCCGGCGTCCGTGCTTGCGCCTGAATGATGCAGGCCGGTGCTGAGTGGTGCCGTTACGCCGACAACTGCTTCTCCACCGGTGTACGGAATCTGGGCGTCACTCTCGCCTCGCCCAGCCAGGTGCGCAGGCGGGCCGCCTCCGCCTCGATCGCCGCCTTCGCCTCGCGGTCCACGCCCTGCTCGTCCAGGATCCGGCAGACGATCTCGCCGTCCGCCCGCTGGGCCCACCCGCCGACGACCCGCCCGTTCCACCACACCGTCGGCCCCACGTTGCCGCTGTAGTCGAAGAGGTGGGGGCGCAGCTCGGGCGCGAGATACCAGTCCCGGTCCTTCCAGCCCATCGCCGTCGGATCCAGCGCGGGGAGCAGGGCCGCCCAGGGCTCCACCGGCGCCGTCACCGGCTGGTCGTCGGCCACCACGTACCCGGTGCCGCCCGTGTCCAGCGACACCGCCTGCGCCACGATCGCCGCCAGCGCCCGCCGTACCTCCGTCACCCGCCACCCGGTCCACCACTTCAGGTCGGCCTCCGTCGCCGGACCGCAGGTCGCCAGCCAGCGGCGCAGCAGCTCGGCCTGGGCCTCGGCGGCGTCCAGCTCGGGGTGTGCGGGGGCGAGCGCCCAGCGGAACTGGCTCGACGTCCAGGAGCCCAGCGGGCGGCCCCGGACCACCTTTCCCTCCACGCCCAGCACCCGCAGCAGCCGCGTCGAGACCGTGTGGACACCCTCGTAGCTCTTGCCCGCCGCGTACGCGAACTGCTCCCGCAGGCGCGGTTCGTCGGCCGCCAGCTCCGTCGCCGTCGCCTGCCCGCGCCGCGACAGCGCGGCCAGCGTCGACTCCTCGACCTCCGTCAGCCAGGCCGCGTCCGGCGCGCCGGCCTTCGCCATGTCCTTGAGCAGGCCGGCCCGCTCGCGGGCGGCCACGGTCAGGCTCGTCGAGGCGTGGACCACGGCCGTGAGATCCGTGGGGAACGACCACACCGTGTGCCGCATGCCGTGCATCCGCACCAGCGCGCGGTCCTCGTACAGGGCGCGCTCGGTCCGCGCCACCGTGTCGGCCGGTTCCGCGAGCCGCGCGCCCACCGCGAGGTACACCGTCGCCGGGTCCGAACCGTGCAGCGCCACCAGCGAGGCCGCCACGTCCTCGGGGGCCGCCGCCCGTGACGAAGGGGCCAGACGGTGGCGCAGGGCCAGCCGCGCCCGCCGCTCCGCCACGCCGATGTGCCGCCGCCCGTCCTCGCCGCCCATGCGTCCTCCGCCCACGTCCGCCACGCCTTGATCCCATCCTGGCGGACGCCACTGACAATCGGCCCCCGTCACCCGTTTCGCCGTCTGGGCATGCGGACCCCCACCCGCGCGGCCTTGACTTCGAACAGACAGTCCATGAGGTGACGGGAGCAGGTGACGGGACCCAGGGAGGAGCGCCCCATGACCACCCCCGCCGATCGTGCCGACCGTGGCAAGGCCGCCCGCAAACGAGTCCCCCGCACGGCGCACGCGCTCTGGCTCCCATCCGTCGACCGGCTCGATCCCGTCGCCGTACTGGAACGGCAGGGCCGGGACCGGCTGCCGGAACTGCTGCCGCTGCGCTACGGGCGGATGATCGCCTCGCCGTTCTCCTTCCTGCGCGGCGCCGCCGCCGTCATGGCCGCCGATCTGGCCGCCCAGCCGCACACCGGGCTCACCGTGCAACTGTGCGGCGACGCCCATCTGCTCAACTTCGGGGTGTACGCCTCCCCGGAACGGTCCCTGCTCTTCGACGTCAACGACTTCGACGAGACCTTCCCCGGCCCCTTCGAGTGGGACGTCAAGCGGCTCGCCGCTTCCATCGCCGTGGCCGCCCGCGACAACGGCCAGAGCGAGACGCAGGCCCGCGCGGCCGTGCTGGGGGCCGTGGGCGCCTACCGGATCTCCATACGGCGGCTCGCCCGGCTCGGGGAGCTCGCCGTCTGGTACGAGCGCATCGAGGCCGACAGCCTGCTGCCCCTCGTCCGTTCCGCCCAGCGCCGCAGGCGCGTCGAGTCCAGCCTCACCCGGGCCCGCCGCCGCACCAGTCTGCAGGTCCTCGGGAAGCTGACGGAGGAGGCCGGCGGGCGGCGGCGCATCATCCACGACCCACCGCTCCTGGAACCGGCCTGCGCCTCCGACATGGCCTCCCTGCGCAAGATCTTCAGCGACTACCGCTCCACCCTCTCCGAGGAGCGCCGCATCCTCCTCGACCGCTACCGCTTCGTGGACGCCGCCCGCAAGGTCGTCGGCGTGGGCAGCGTCGGCCTCCGCTGCTTCATCGTGCTGCTGGCCGGACGGGACGGCGAGGACCCGCTGTTCCTGCAGATCAAGGAGGCCAGGAAGGCCGTACTGGAGGAGCACCTGCCCACCGGGCCGTACGTGCATCCGGGGCACCGGGTGGTGGCGGGGCAGCGGTTGCTCCAGGCCGCGAGCGACATCTTCCTCGGCTGGATGACCGGGCCGCAGGGACGCGCCTTCTACTGGCGCCAGCTGCGCGACATGAAGGGCTCCGCCGACGTCGCCGGGATGACGGCGACCGGGCTGCTGGAGTACGGCCGGATGTGCGGCACCGCCCTGGCCCGCGCCCACGCCCGCTCCGGCGACCGCGTCGCCATCGCCGGCTACCTGGGCACCGCCGACACCTTCGACCGTGCCGTCACCGACTTCGCGCAGCGCTACGACCAGACCGTCGCCGACCACGCGGCCCTCGCCGCCGCCGTCGAGGCAGGGGTGGTGTCGGCGACGCGGGAGGCCTGAGGCCGGGGAGACGGGGGATGCCGGGGAGACCTGCGGAGGGGGCCCGGCCGCACCGCTGCGGCAGGGCGACCGTCAGCCGTACCGCTCCAGTAGAGCGCGCACGTACGCCTCCAGCCGGGCGCTCAGCACCTCCAGCTGGGCCGCCAGCAGGTCAAGGCGGCGGTCCAGATCCTCCTCGTCGACCCGGACCCGGCCCGGCAGTCGGGTCGTCAACAGGCAGGGGTGGTCGCAGTGTTCGGCCGTCGCGTCCAGCGCGAGCGGGGTGGCCGCCGGAAGAACGGCTTCAGCCCGACAGCGGGCGGGAGTCGGCGATCGTACGGCCCTCGGGCAGCTGCTCGGCCGGCCAGGACCGCGTGGTCGTCCGGCCGCCGTCCCCGAGGCCCGTCAGCAACGCGTCCGCGAACTCCCGGCAGTCGTCCGGGTGGTCCTGGAACCACAGGCCCAACTGGTGGGTGGCATCCGGGAGTTCGAAGCGGGTGAACTGGGCGCGGGTGGCCATCGACTCCTGGACGGCCTCCGTCACCGGCGGCGGGATGACCGCGTCCGTGCCCGGCACCGCGAGCACCGCACGCCCCTCGAAGCCGCGCAGCACGTCGAGCGCGGGGGACCGGCGCCAGCTCTCCGGCGTCCGGATGACCGCGCTGAACCGTCCGTCTCCCTCCCCGAACGGCAGGTCCCACGCCTCGGGCGCGTACACCGCGGGCGCGCACAGCCCCAGCGCCGCGACCCGCTCGCCGTAGTACCGGGCGAGGTCCGCCACCGTCTGCCCGCTCATGCTGAACCCGACCAGGGCCAGCGGCTCGGCGGCGGGCACCCGCGCGTCGATCACCGCCACGGCCTGCTCGAACCGCCGCCGCAGGCTCAACTCCCGCAGCGCGCCGGTGCTGTCGCCGTGCCCGGAGAAGTCGAAGGCCACGCCCCGGCAGCCGCGCGCGACGAACTGCGCGAGCAGCGGCCGCAGTCGCTCCTTGCTGCCCCTGCCCGCGCCGTGCAGCAGCACCACGGCGGCCCGCCCGGGACCGCCGCCGTACAGACCGCGGAGGTGCTCACCGTCGTACGCCTGAGTGAAGGTGTCGAGCTCGCTCATGACGCCCATTCACTCACGGAAAATTGGGATGCACGGTGCGTAGCCGCGTCCCTACTCTGGAGTCACGTCGATCACACATCCAAGCGAACGGAGGACCGTCATGGGCACCATCGTCCTGTCCGGGACCGCCGTCCTGGTGATCCTGGGATTCGGAAACCACACCTGGTGGCTCGCCGCCGTCGCCGTCCTCTGCCTCTACGTGCGGTACGGGCGGGCCGGAACCCCGTCCGCGGGCGGGACGGGACAGCCGGCCGCGCCCGCCACCTACCAGGCCTACCGCGAGCGCCGTGACCGCCAGGCCAAGTGGGAGCGCCGCTACCGTCGCGAGCACCCCTTCGAGGCCCGGCGTCAGGAGCGCGAGAAGAGCCGGTGAGGCTCGGGGGCGCCCCGGTCACAGACCGGGCGCGCCCCACACCGGGAACCAGCGGCTCAGGTCCTGCTCGATGCGCAGGTCGTTCGCGAGGACCGCCTTCACCTGGAGCTCCAGCGCGTTGTCGCGACGCTCGGCCCCGCCGGGCAGCGGCGCGAAGGGGTAGAAGGAGCCCCGCTTGTAGAGGTAGACCAGAGCCAGGGCACGGCCGGAGTCGTCCCGGAAGGCCGCCAGCGAGCACAGCAGCTGCGGCCCGAAGCCATTGATCTCCATCGAGCTGTTCACCGCGTGCAGGTCGTTGACCAGCTGCGGCAGCTGGCCGGGGTCGCGCCGCGACACCAGCCAGGAGTAGCCGTAGTCGTCCCGCCGGAGTTCGACCGGGGGACCGGTGCGGTCGGCGTCCGCGTCGAGGAGCGCCTGGACCTCCCGGTGGATCTGCTCGAAGGCCGAGCCCTCGACCGTGGCGAAGCACACCGCGCCGCTCCCGGTCGGCGTGAAGCCGGCCGCCGCCTGGAGCGTCACGGCCGCCGAGGGAAGCGCGAACAGCTGGTCGAGGTCGGGTGCGACGGGCTTCGTACGGCCCAGGAGGATGTCCAGGATCCCCATGCTCAGTCCGTCCTCCCTGGCTTCCCCGGCTTCCCCGGCTTCGCCGCCTCACCCAGCTCGGCCGAGATCCGGCCCAGCTGCTCCAGCCGCTGCTCCAGGCTGGGGTGGGTGGAGAAGAGCCGGGACAGGCCGGGCTCGGCGCCCAGGGCCGGAGTGAAGTAGAAGGCGTTGAAGGCCTGGGCCGTGCGCAGGTCCTTCGTCGGGATCCGCGCGATGTCCCCGGTGACCTTGGTCAGCGCGGAGGCCAGCGCCGAGGGCCGCCCGGTCAGCAGCGCGGCGGCGCGGTCCGCGGCCAGCTCCCGGTACCGGGACAGCGCCCGGATCAGCAGGAAGCTGATCGCGTACACGGCCGCCGAGACGCCCATCACCGCGGCGAACACCACGGCCGTGTTCTGGTCCCTGCGCCCGCCGCCGAACAGCTGCGAGTAGAAGGCGAACCGCACGATCAGTCCCGCGATCACGCCGAGGAAGGACGCGATCGTGATCACGGCGACGTCCTTGTGCGCCACGTGCGACAGCTCGTGCGCCAGCACGCCCTCCAGCTCGCCCGGCTCCAGCCGTCGGAGCAGCCCGGTGGTCACACAGACCACGGCATTGTCGGGATTCCGCCCGGTCGCGAACGCGTTCGGCATATCCATGTCCGAGACGGCGACCACCGGCTTGGGCATGTCCGCCATGGCGCACAGCCGGTCGATCACCGCGTGCAGCTCCGGATACTCCTCGCGCTCCACGACCCGCCCGCGCATCGCGAACAGGGCGATCCGGTCGGAGAACCAGAACTGCGCCACGAACATCGCGCCGATCACGACGACGACCAGTACCCAGGACTTCAGCAACACGATCAGTGCGGCGATGAACCCCACGTACAACAACCCGAGCAGGAACAGCGTGACCCCCATGCGCGTGGTCAACCGCCGATCGCTCCGGAAGCGGCTCTGCATCTTGCCTCACCTCGCAGTCAGGCACTCGTCCCGCTGTCCAGTGTGCACCTGTGGATTGTCATGAGGTGGTTCCGAACGACCCTAGGAGCAGCAAAAGGTCCCGGTACGTCGGCGCGGGTGCGCCCCGCTAGTACGACGAGCCCTAGTAGGCCCGGCGGGGCGCGTCCCGGTGGACCTAATAAGGGGAGCGCAGCTGGATGTATCCCAGAACGACGATCACCGCGGCCACACAGCCGAGCACGATGGTCGTCGACACCCAGGACGAACGGCGGGGCCCCACCGGGTCCGGGTCGGCGCGGAAGGGCGCCGGGTCCGGCGGGTTCTCCTTCCAGCGGGCGGCGAGCATGCGCGCGCGGGCCGAGGGCTCTTTGTGCTCGGCCGAGTTCGCCCACTTGTAGTCGAACTCGTACTCCGAGTCGTCCTGTTCAGACATCCCCGTTCAACCTCTCTCGTACGACAGAGTCAGGAGGGATGATCTCCCGATTGTAGGAAGTATGTGAAGCGTCGGCGGTTGCACAGGATGCCGGGTGGTCGACGGGCAGCTAGCATCGGATGTTGAGAGCCGTGATGCGGGCTGCGCCCCTGGATGGCGTCGTCCCAGCTCAACGGGGCCCGACAGTCCCGTTCCGTGTCATCGGGCGGCACCACCTACGACCTCACCGCATATGTCGCACCGAGGTCGCGGCCATCCGTCTCGTGCCCGCAAACCGCACGAGGGGGTGGAAGGAGGTACACCATGAATGCACCGCGTATCAGGCGTCTCGCCGCACTGTCCGCCGTCTCCGTTCTGATGGCCGGTGGCGCCGCCATCGGCGCAGCCGGTACGGCCTCGGCAGCCACCCCGAACCAGGTCTCTCAGGTCTCCCAGGTCTCCACGGGGCGTGGCTGCTTCAGCTGGGGCAACTGTGGCGGCTTCGGCTTCAACAGCGGCTTCGGTTTCAACAACGGCTTCGGCTTCAGCCCCTTCGGCTTCAACAACGGCTTCGGCAGCAGCGGCGTCGTCGTAGTCGTCGTGGGCTGACGAAGGCGGTGTGACACAACCCTGAGCACGGCGGAGGGCCGCCACCGCGACAATCGCGGCGGCGGCCCTCACCGTTGCACAGGGCGCCCGACGGGCGGCCCGCTCACACGTCGAAGTACAGCTCGAACTCGTGCGGGTGCGGACGCAGCTGCAGCGGAGCGATCTCGTTCGTGCGCTTGAAGTCGATCCACGTCTCGATCAGGTCGGACGTGAAGACGTCGCCCGCGAGCAGGAACTCGTGGTCGCGCTCAAGGGAGTCGAGGACGGCCGGGAGGGAGGTCGGGACCTGCGCCACGTTCGCGTGCTCCTCGGGAGCCAGCTCGTAGAGGTCCTTGTCGATCGGCTCGGCCGGCTCGATCTTGTTCTTGATGCCGTCCAGGCCCGCCAGGAGCAGGGCCGAGAAGGCGAGGTACGGGTTGCCGGAGGAGTCGGGCGCGCGGAACTCGACGCGCTTGGCCTTCGGGTTGGAGCCCGTGATCGGGATGCGCATCGCGGCCGAGCGGTTGCGCTGCGAGTACACCAGGTTGATCGGCGCCTCGAAGCCCGGCACCAGACGGTGGTAGGAGTTCACCGTCGGGTTGGTGAAGGCCAGCAGCGACGGGGCGTGCTTGAGGATGCCGCCGATGTAGTAGCGGGCGGTGTCCGACAGGCCGGCGTAGCCCTGCTCGTCGTAGAAGAGCGGCTCGCCGCCGGTCCACAGGGACTGGTGGACGTGCATGCCCGAGCCGTTGTCACCGAAGATCGGCTTCGGCATGAAGGTCGCGGTCTTGCCGTTGCGCCAGGCCACGTTCTTCACGATGTACTTGAAGAGCTGGAGGTCGTCGGCGGCCGCGAGCAGCGTGTTGAACTTGTAGTTGATCTCGGCCTGGCCGGCGGTGCCGACCTCGTGGTGCTGGCGCTCGACCTTCAGGCCCTGCTTGTCCAGCTCCAGGGAGATCTCGGCGCGCAGGTCGGCGAAGTGGTCGACCGGCGGGACCGGGAAGTAGCCGCCCTTGTAGCGGACCTTGTAACCACGGTTGTTCTCCAGGGCACCGGTGTTCCAGGCGCCGGCCTCGGAGTCGATGTGGTAGAAGGACTCGTTCGCGCCCGTCGCGAAGCGGACGGAGTCGAAGACGTAGAACTCGGCCTCGGGACCGAAGTACGCGGTGTCCGCGATACCGGTGGAGGCGAGGTAGGCCTCGGCCTTCTTCGCCACGTTGCGCGGGTCACGGGAGTACTGCTCGCCCGTGATCGGGTCGTGGATGAAGAAGTTGATGTTGAGCGTCTTGTCGCGGCGGAACGGGTCCACGCGGGCGGTGGACAGGTCCGCGCGGAGCGCCATGTCGGACTCGTGAATGGCCTGGAAGCCCCGGATCGAGGACCCGTCGAAGGCAAGCTCCTCGTCCGGGTCGAACGCGCCGACGGGCACCGTGAAGTGCTGCATCACGCCCGGCAGGTCGCAGAAACGGACGTCGACGAACTTGACGTCCTCGTCCGCGATGAACTTCTTGGCCTCGTCGGCGTTCTGGAACATCCAGCTCCTCCTACTCCCGACCGTCCTCGCCGGGGTGGTAGATCGTTCGTGCTGCCAGTGCGGTGGCACACTCAGGCCTCGACCCTAGGGACGGGTGATTTCTCGGGCGTGACCCATTTGTTTCGCAGAAGTTAACCGGCCACGGTTCCACCCTAGCCCCGGGACACCCCGCCGTCCCGTGGGCAATTGCGGGCGCAGTACCGTGGACGGGTGGACAACAGGCAAGCAATGGGATCGTGGCTCTCCGGGCCGCGCGCGGCCATGGAAGAGGCCGGTGCCGACTTCGGATACCGGGGCGAGCAGCTCGGTCTGCCCCAGGAGGGGCCGGGCTCGATCGCCCGCCCGGGACGCCGGCTCGGGGCGCTGGCCGTGGACTGGGGACTGTGCGTCTTGATCGCATACGGCCTGATCACTGACGGCTACAGCCCGGCGACCAGCAACTGGGCGCTGCTCGTCTTCTTCGTGCTGGGCGTCCTGACCGTCGGCACGGTCGGCTTCACCCCCGGCAAGCGGCTCTTCGGTCTGCGGGTGGTCGGCGTGGACACCGGTCGTGTACAGCCGCTGCGGTCCCTGGTCCGCACGCTCCTGCTGTGCCTCGCCCTCCCGGCCCTGATCTGGGACCGCGACGGCCGCGGCCTGCACGACCGGCTGGCACGGACCGTCGAGGTGCGGATCTAGTCCCGCGTACGACGAAGGGGGCGCCCGGATCACTCCGGGCGCCCCCTTCGTGTTGCTGGGGTCAGCGGGCCTTCGGACGGTGCCTAGCGGGCCTTCGGACGGTGCCTAGCGGGCCTTCGGACGGTGCCTAGCGGGCCTTCGGACGGTGCCTAGCGGGCCTTCGGACGGTGCCTAGCGGGCCTTCGGCCCGCCCTTCGGCATCCGCATGCCCTTGGGCATCGGGCCCTTCGGCAGCGGCATGTTGCTCATCAGGTCGCCCATGGCGCGCAGCCGGTCGTTGGTCGTGGTCACCTGCGGTCCGGTCAGCACGCGCGGGAACTTCAGCATGGTCGTGCGCAGCTTCTTCAGCTCGACCTGGCCCTCGCCCGTGCCCACGATCACGTCGTGCACCGGCACGTCCGCGACGATCCGGTTCATCTTCTTCTTCTCGGCGGCCAGCAGGCCCTTCACCCGGTTCGGGTTGCCCTCGGCGACCAGCACGATGCCGGCCTTGCCGACCGCGCGGTGCACCACGTCCTGGCTGCGGTTCATCGCCACCGCGGGCGTGGTCGTCCAGCCCCGGCCGATGTTGTCCAGCACGGCCGCCGCGGCGCCCGGCTGGCCCTCCATCTGCCCGAAGGCGGCCCGCTCGGCCCGGCGGCCGAACACGATCGCCGTCGCGAGGACGGCGAGGAGCAGGCCCAGGATGCCGAGATAGACGGGGTGACCGATCAAGAAACCGATCGCGAGGAAGACACCGAGGATGCCGATGCCGACAGCCGCGAGTACAAGGCCGATCTTCTTGTCGGCCCTGCGGGTCATCTTGTACGTCAGGGCGATCTGCTTCAGTCGCCCGGCATTCGCAGCGTCCGCTGCGGTTTCCTTCCCAGCCATGCCACGAAGTCTACGTGGCCCCGGGAGTGCCCACGACGGCAGTGCCCGGTGGGAAGGCGTCAGGAGCGGGAGGCGGCCTGTTCCAGGACTCGCTGCGCCTCGACCCGGTCCTTGGCGCGACGGCGATCCTCCAGGACGGACGTCCAGGCGTTGCGGCGGGCGGTGCGCTGTCCACCGCTCATGAGCAGGGACTCGACGGCGCGGAGCGCGTCGGTGAACGACGGGATGGCGGTGGCGCGAACGGGCGCGGCCTGCATGGCGGGGGTCTCCTCAGGACGTGAGTACGTGGCGTGATACCAGGGTCACTGATTGGTGTTACCAGGGCGTGACCGACCGGTCAAACACCAATGAAACCTTGATACGTGTCCCGGAAACGCTGACGCGGCCCTGACGTATGCCCTCATCTGCGAGGACGGTCAGGACCGCGGCCAAACGGTTATTACTGCCCGGTAGCTCCTAGTGCGTGAATTCACACGGCCTGGGAGGCGATGTACGTGCCGCGCTTTTCGACCGCCATCCGGTACAGCCGGCCGGCACGGTACGAGGAGCGGACCAGCGGGCCGGACATCACACCGGAGAAGCCGATCTGCTCGGCCTCCTCCTTGAGCTCCACGAACTCCTGCGGCTTGACCCAGCGCTCCACGGGGTGGTGCCGCACGCTCGGCCGCAGGTACTGGGTGATGGTGACCAGCTCGCAGCCGGCGTCGTGCAGCTGCTTGAGCGCCTCGACGACCTCCTCGCGGGTCTCGCCCATGCCGAGGATCAGGTTCGACTTGGTGACCAGGCCGTAGTCGCGGGCGGCCGTGATGACCTTCAGGGAGCGCTCGTAACGGAAGCCGGGGCGGATGCGCTTGAAGATCCGCGGCACCGTCTCGACGTTGTGCGCGAAGACCTCGGGGCGGGACGAGAAGACCTCTTCGAGCTGCTCCGGGACCGCGTTGAAGTCGGGGGCGAGGAGCTCGACCTTGGTGCGGCCGGCCTCGCGCTCGGCGGTCTGCTGGTGGATCTGGCGCACGGTCTCGGCGTACAGCCAGGCGCCGCCGTCCTCCAGGTCGTCGCGGGCGACGCCGGTGATGGTGGCGTAGTTCAGGTCCATGGTGACCACGGACTCGCCCACGCGGCGCGGCTCGTCCCGGTCGAGGGCCTCGGGCTTGCCGGTGTCGATCTGGCAGAAGTCGCAGCGCCGGGTGCACTGGTCGCCGCCGATGAGGAAGGTCGCCTCGCGGTCCTCCCAGCACTCGTAGATGTTCGGGCAGCCGGCTTCCTGGCAGACCGTGTGCAGGCCCTCGCTCTTCACGAGGTTCTGCATCTGCGTGTACTCGGGACCCATTTTCGCCCGGGTCTTGATCCACTCGGGCTTGCGCTCGATGGGGGTCTGGCTGTTGCGGACCTCCAGGCGCAGCATCTTGCGTCCGTCGGGTGAGACTGCGGACACGACCGGCTCCCTGCTGATTGCTTTGAGTAGTCTTCGATTCCTCGGCGTACACCAGCGTACGCCCGTGCTTGTTGGGCCCCGTCGGTGAGGCCGACCTGCGGGCCTCGGGGTCCATTCCCCCGTCGGGCGCCGCTCTACGCGGTCGCCGGCGCCTTCTCGATCACACGCGGCTGCAGCTCCGCATGTTCCAGGATGTCCGTCAGGTGCCGCTCGACCACCGGCAGGACCTCCTCCACGGAGAGGTCCCGGCCCAGCTCGCCTGCGAGCGAGGTGACGCCTGCGTCGCGGATGCCGCACGGGATGATCCGGTCGAACCAGGCGTTGTCCGGGTTCACGTTGAAGGAGAAGCCGTGCATCGTGACGCCCTTGGCGACGCGGATGCCGATCGCGGCGATCTTGCGGTCCTCGCGGCGCTGGCCCGCGTTGGAGGGCGCGTACTCCGGGCCGTTCAGGCGGGGGTCGAACTCCTCGTCGGTCATCCGCGGGTCGAGGTCGAGGGAGAGTCCTCCGAGTGCCGGGCGCTGCTCGACCGGGTCGCCGAGGACCCACACGCCGCTGCGGCCCTCGATCCGGGTGGTCTCGACGCCGTACTCCGCGCAGGTGCGGATCAGCGCCTCCTCCAGGCGCCGCACGTGCGCGACCACGTCCACCGGGCGGGGGAGCTTCTGGATCGGGTAGCCGACCAGCTGGCCGGGGCCGTGCCAGGTGATCTTGCCGCCGCGGTCCACGTCGATGACCGGGGTGCCGTCGAGCGGTCGCTCGCTGTCCTCGGTGCGGCGGCCCGCCGTGTAGACCGGGGGGTGCTCCAGGAGCAGCACGGTGTCGGGAATCTCGTCGGCGAACCGCGCCGCGTGCACCCGGCGCTGCTCGTCCCACGCCTCCTGGTAGTCGACGGCCTCAGCGCCGAACCCCATGCGGACGAACCGCAACTCACTCACGGCAAGCGCCTCCCTCGGGCGATGGGTGTGTCAGGCATGTAACGCGCCCAAGCCACTGTACGTCCGCCTGCCGCGCGTCAGCCCTGGGGGCAATCCTCACACGATCGGATGAATGAGCGGCGAAGTGTGCGACCGGCCGCTCACTCTCCGCTACATTCGCGCCGTTCACGAGGCCATAAGGGCTGCTCACAGGCAATCCGGGCACAACACGCCCGAAAGGCAGGAGACCGCACCGCAGATGACGGAACGACCCGCGCAGCGCACCCCCAACCGCCAACTCGCCGCGCTCATCTCAGAAGCGGGGTTCTCCAACGCAGGTCTGGCCCGTCGCGTCGACCAGCTCGGCCTCGAACACGGGCTGGATCTCAGATACGACAAGACATCCGTGACCCGGTGGCTGCGCGGGCAGCAGCCCCGGGGCACCACCCCCGCCCTGATCGCCGAGGTCTTCACGCGTCGGCTCGGGCGCCGGCTCAGCGCCCAGGACCTGGGCCTGGACGCCTGTGCGCCGGTGTACGCCGGGCTGGAGTTCGCCGCCACCCCCGAGGAGGCCGTCGACATCGTCAGCGGGCTGTGGCGCAAGGACTCCGGCAGCCACGCCGAGCTGCGCAAGATCGCCTTCACCCCGGCGGGCCTCGTCGTGCCCAGCCGGGACTGGCTGATCGGCCGGGCCGACGACAGGGTGGCCCGCGGCGAGCCCACCGTCCGGGTGCCCGTCCAGAGCCGCCCGGCCCCCGCCAAGCCCATCGCCCTGCCCGCCCAGGTCGCGCCCCCGGCGCGCCCGCGCGCCCAGTCCGAGCGCGGCCCCGGCCAGAAGGTCACCGGCGGCGACATCTCCGCGCTCCGCTCGGTCGGCGACCTGTTCCGCTCCCTCGACGACCAGTACGGCGGCGGCCACGCCCGCCAGGCGCTCGTGCGCTACCTGGAGCACGAGTGCGAGCCGATGCTGCGCGGCAGCTACGGCGAGCAGACCGGCCGCCGCCTGTTCGCCGCGGCCTCCGACCTGACCCGGCTGGCCGGCTGGACCTCGTACGACATCGCCGCGCACGGACTGGCCCAGCGCTACTTCGTCCAGGCGCTCCGGCTCGCCCAGGCGGCCGGCGACCGGGCCTACGGCTCCTACGTCCTGGTCACCATGAGCCGCCAGGCCGTCTACCTCGGGCACGGCCGGGAGGCCGTCCAGCTGGCGCGGGTGGCGCAGCAGGGGGTCGGGACCAACGCCCCGCCCGTGGTCCAGGCGCTGCTGCACTCTGCCGAAGCCCGCGCGCACGGCGTGCTGGGCGAGGTGCGGGCGTGCACCGGCGCGCTGGTACGCGCCGAGCGCGCCCTGGAGGCGGCCCGGCCCGGGGACGAGGTGCCGTACTGGGCCCGCTTCTTCGACGAGGCGCAGCTCGCCGACGAGTTCGGGCACTGCCACCGGGACCTGCAGCAGTTCCGCGCCGCCGCCCAGCACGCCGAACGCTCCCTGCAACTGCGTGCCCCCGCCTTCGCCCGCAGCCGCCTGTTCTGCCGGGTCGTCCTCGCTACCGCCCGCCTCGGCCTCGGCGAACTCGACCAGGCGTGCACGCTGGCCGCCGAGGCGGCGGGGCAGGCGGCGGAGATGCGCTCGGTGCGGGCGCTCGAATACGTCAGGGACTTCGAGCGCCGGCTGGAGCCCTACAAGGACGCGGCGCCGGTCCGGGGGTACCGGGACAGGGTCGCGGCCCTCGGGTGACCGTGACCGGCGCCCGGCCGGTTCAGGCCGCCCGACGCATCGCCGGCAGCGGGTCCGCCCGGTGCAGCGAGCCCGCCGCGCCCAGGTCCGCCAGGATCGCCGAGGCGGCGCGGTGGGCCGAGTGCAGGGCGCCCTGGACGGTGCTGGTGTCGCGGTGGTCGCCGCAGACGTACAGGCCCGCCAGCAGCCGTACGGGGCGGCGCAGGTCGTGCGGCGGGCGCATCGCCGGGACTGCCTCGGCGGTGTGGTGCACGGCGAGGGTCTCCCAGCGGTGGGTGGAGGTGCCGTAGAGCCGCGCGAGGTGCATGCGGACGGCGGTGTCGACCTCGTCGGGCGGGGTGCCCAGCACGGTCGACGACACGAGCGCCCGGCCCGCGGGCGCGCGGCTCGGGTCGACGTTGCTGACGACCGCGGTGTGCGCGACCGGGCCGCCGCGGTCGGCGTCGAGCAGCAGCGAGGCGCCGGTGGACAGGTCCGCCGGCTCGTCCGTGGTGTGGTGCACCACCGTCACCGGGTGGAAGTCCGGTACGCGCAGGCCGGGCAGCAGCCCCGCGGCGGCCCGCGCGTCGGTGGCCAGCAGGACGGCACGGCAGCGGATCTCGCCGTGCTCCGTGGTGGTCACCGAGGTCGTGGAGACGGAGGTGGCGCGGACGCCGGTGTGCACGGTGCCGGGCGGCAGCGCGCGGGCGAGCAGCTCCGGCAGCACCTCGGCGCCGCCCTCCGGCACGCACAGCCGCCCGCTCGCGAAGGCGCGCAGCGCGAGGTCGGCGCACCGGCTGGACGTGGCCAGCTCCGGGTCGCAGAGCAGGGCGGCGAGCAGCGGGCGCAGGAACGCGTCGATCGTCCGGGCGGGCACCCCGCGGGCGGCGAGGGCCTGGGTGGCGGGCAGTTCGGGGCGGGCCAGCATGCGCTCGACGGGCGTACCGGCGGTGCGGGAGAGCAGCGCGCGCAGCCGGGCCTGGTCGACGGCGCCGCCCACCGGCGGGCCGGTCCGTACCGGCGACACGGCCGAACCCCGGGGAGCGCTCGCGAGGGCGCGCACGGCGTGGAGTGCGCCCCTCGCGCTCCCGCCGGGCGCCGGAGTGCCCGCCCGGTGCCGCCGTCCGTCGTGGTGCAGCAGCACGCCCGGCGCGAAGGAGCGCAGGACGAGGGCGTCGAGGCCCGGTGTCAGGCGCAGCTCGGGATACGACGTGGACAGGAGCTGTCCGATCCGATCGAGCCGGAAGCCGTCGACCTTCTCCGTCGACATGCGGCCGCCCACGTAGGGGGCGGCCTCCAGGACTGCGGTCGTCACTCCTGCGCTGGTCAGCCGATGGGCCGCAGAGAGGCCGGCGATCCCGGCTCCTACGACGACGACGTCCGCCTGGTACGCGGGCTCAAGCACGTGGCCCCTCCTCAGGGTTGCGCGGCCGGTGGAGACGTCATGCCCCCAACTGGCTCCAGGGATACCCGAGTTCGCGTCGAGGTTAGGTGCGTGATCGGTCAAGAACAGTCGCGCATGGACAGAGCACGGTCGCACGACGGTCGCATACGGTCACACGTACGGTGACCGCCCTCCACGGCGCCGCGCGAGCCCGGCCTGATCCAAACGAGGGGCCCTAGGTCAGCGCCGCGCGGATCGCGTCCTCCGCGGTCGGGAAGGCGAACGTGAACCCCGACTCCAACAGGCGTGTGGGCAGCACCCGCTGGCTGCCGAGGACGTCGCCGGCCATCTCGCCCAGGACCGTGCGCAGCACCGGTGCCGGGACGGAGAAGAGCGTCGGGCGGTTCAGCACGCGGCCCATCGCCTCGGTGATCTCACGGTTCGTCAGGGGCTGCGGGGCGGTCACGTTGAACGGCCCGGACAGGCCGTCGGTCTCCAGGAGATGGCGGATCGCCGCCACCTCGTCGTGCAGCGCGACGTACGACCAGTACTGCCGTCCGTCCCCCAGCCGGCCGCCGAGCCCGGCCCTGAACAGCGGGAACAACCGGCCCCAGGCCCCGCCCTGCCGGGCCACCACCAGCCCGGTGCGGATGAACACCGTCCGCACGCCCGCCTCCTGCGCCGGCGCCGCGGCCTCCTCCCACTCCACGCACACGGAGGGCAGGAAACCGTCCCCGGGCGGCGTCTTCTCGTCCACGGCACGGTCCCCGGTGTCGCCGTAGATGCCGATCGCGCTGCCGTTCACGAAGACGCGCGGCGGCACCTCCAGGGCGGCGACGGCCTCCGCCAGCGCCGCCGTGCCGAGCACCCGGCTGTCCCTGATCTGCTTCTTGTACGCGTCCGTCCACCGCCGGTCGCCCACCCCGGCCCCCGCCAGGTTGACCACGGCGTCGCAGCCGACGAGCCCGGCGGCGTCCACGTACTGCCCCTCGGGGTCCCAGCAGACCTCGTCCGGGCCGTGCTGTCCATGCCGGACCAGACGCACCACCTCGTGCCCGTCCGCGGCCAGGGACCGCACCAGAGCACTGCCGATGAGACCGGACGCGCCGGCCACCGCGATTCGCGAACGTTCCATACGTCCATCCTGCCCCCTCGCGTCTATGGTGGCCCTCATGCCGGAGCCGTACATACGCACCGCCCTGCCGGACGACGACGAGGAGTTGGGCGTCCTGGACCGGGCCACCTGGTCGCACCTGCACGCGGTCGTGCCCGCACCGCAGCCGCCGTACGTCCCCTTCTTCGACGACCGCCACAGTGCCGCCGACACCCTCGTCGCCGAGCTCGACCGGCGCATCGTCGGCTACCTCCGCCTGGGCTTCGCGACCCCGCTCGCCGCGAACGTCCACGTCCGCCAGATCCAGGGCCTCGCCGTCGCCGAGGAGGCGCGCGGGCGGGGCGTCGGCCGCGCGCTGATCCGGGCCGCCGTCGAGGAGACCCGGCGGCGCGGCGCGCGCCGGATCACGCTGCGTGTGCTCGGGCACAACGCCCCGGCACGGAAGCTGTACGAGTCCGAGGGGTTCGTCGTCGAGGGGCTGCTGCCGGAGGAGTTCCTCCTCGACGGGAAGTACGTCGACGACGTGTTCATGGGCCGCCCGGTCTGAGGCCGGGGCCGTCCGCCCGGCCCGCCGAGCCCTACGAGGTGACCAGGTCCCCGGTGTCCACCGGCGCCGTCGCGTCCGCCGCGCGCTCGGCGGCGGAGGCCACCTCGTCGGCCGTCAGGACGTAGCCCGTCTCGTCGTCGGAGGTGGAGCGGGCGAAGACCACGCCGTAGACCCGGCCGTCCGTGGTCAGCAGCGGGCCGCCGGAGTTGCCGGGACGGACCGTCGAGCGGATCGAGTAGATCTCGCGGGTGACCGTCTCGTCGTTGTAGATGTTCCGGCCCGTCGCCCGCACCCGGCTCGCGACCGTCGCCGCCTGTAGGTTCAGGTCGCCGTCCTGCGGATAGCCCGCGACGACCGCCGAGCCGCCGCGGGACGCGCCGTCGTCGAACCGCAGCACCGGGGCGGTCAGCTCGGGCACGTAGAGCACCGCGACGTCCTTGTCCGGGTCGAAGAGCACCACCCGCGCCTCGTACGACCGCCCGACCCCGCCGATCCGCACGCTCGGCCGGTCGATGCCCGCCACCACGTGCGCGTTGGTCATCACATGCCGCGGCGCGTACACGAACCCGCTGCCCTCGCGGCCCTGGTCACCGGCGGCGCCCTCGATCTTCACCGTGCTGCGCCGGGCCGCGTTCGTGGCACTGGGCGTGACACTGTCCCCGGTGGGCTTGGCGACCTCGGCGGTCGACTCGTTCTCGAACGGGTTGAAGACCTGCGGGAAGCCCGCCTCCGTGAGCGCGGACGTGGCCCCCGAGAACCATGCGGGCGTGGTGTCCGGCATCGCGTCCTGCACCGCGCCGAGCAGCACCGAGTCGCGGATCGCCGTCGTCACCACCGGGGTCGAGGAGGCGCCCAGCACGCTCGCCGCCACCCACGCCACGATCAGCACGGCGATCGAGTTGGCGGCCGCCCCGCCCATCCCGTCGGCCACCCGCAGCGCCCCCCGGTCCAGCTCGCCGCGCAGCCGCAGCGCCAGCCGCCCCGCCAGCTCGTGCCCCAGCACCGCCGGGACCAGCACCGTCAGCACCGCGGTCACCGTGGCCGTCGTCGTCCCGCGGGTGACCAGGTCCATGATCCACGGCAGGATCCACACCCCGACGACGGCGCCGCCCACGAACCCGGCCAGCGACACACAGCCGGCCACGAGTCCGCGCCGGTATCCGGACGCCGCGTAGACAAGGATCACCAGCGCGAGCAGCAGGTCGAGCAGATCCACGGAGCCGCCTTTCTCTCTGACCCCTACTTACGGGCGGGACGGGCCCAGTGATCAGTAACGCGCGCGTGACCTCCGGGGCCGGTCACACGTGCGTCCACCTACGAAAACGTCGCGGAACGGGACGATGGTTCCGCCAGGTGGCACAGCGCACATCGCGGGCGCCTCCGCCCGGCTCGACAGTGGAACGCATGCGTGTCCCGTGTGTCCTGCGAAGAGCGTGGTGGGCCGAGCGTCGGTCCGCCGTGCGCCTGCCCCGCCACGTCCTGGTGCTGCTCGGCTGCCTGCCCGGCCTCGCCGCCGTCCTCGCGCTGGTCCTGTGCGCCCGGGGCGTGGAGCGGCCGGTCGCCCAGGCGCGCCCCGCCCAGCCCGCGCACGCCCGCCCGGCGGCGCCGCTGCACCCCGCGCCCAAGCCCCGCATCGTGCCCCGGTCGGTCTGGCTGGAACCCACCGCGAGCCACGCCCAGCCGCCGCCGCGCTACGACGACAAGGTCGTCGCGGTCTTCGTCCACCACACCGACTCGCCCAACGGCTACGCCTGCGCCGACGTGCCCCGCATCATCCGGTTCCTGTACGCGGGCCAGACCGGCGCCCGCAGCTGGGACGACATCGGCTACAACTTCCTCGTCGACCGCTGCGGCACCATCTACGAGGGCCGTGCGGGCGGCGTCGAACGCGCCGTCACCGGCGCCCACACCCAGGGCTTCAACCACCGCACCGCGGGCATCGCCGCGATCGGCACCTTCACGGCCGGGGTCCCGGTGCCGCGCGCCATGACCGACGCCATCGCCGCCGTCGCCGCCTGGAAGCTGGGCCTCGCCGACGTCGACCCGCGCGGTACCACCCGGCTGACCTCCAGCAACGGCCACAGCCGCTACGCGGCCGGCACCACCGCGGCCCTGCCCGTCCTCGCCGGCCACAACGACGGCTTCATGACCAGCTGCCCCGGCGCGGCCCTGACGGCCAGGCTCGCGGACATCAGACAGACGGCGGCCCGCCTCCAAGGACGGCGGTGACCCCGGCCCACAGTCAGGCCACAGCCGTCCCGCAGCCCCCTCAGATCCCCGCGCCCTACGGTCGGGTCACCGCAAGGCCGACCGGAGGTGGGGATCATGAGCAGCAGCCGTACGGACACCACGCACAGGGCGGCCGGCTGGGCCGGGGCCGCCCGCCGCCCCTGGACGGTTCTCTGCGCCGTCGCCACCGTCGTCCTGGGGCCGGCCGCCGTCACCGCGTCCGCCCTGGACCAGGCCAACCAGGCGCCCCTGCACCACGCGGTACGGGCCGAGCGGACGCAGGCGTACCTCCCGTCGGACACCGGCCGGCGGCGCACGGCCCCCTGAGGCTCACTCCCGGAAGCGGTCCCACAGCTTGGGGTAGCGCTCGGCCAGGATCCGCTCGTTCTCGAAGTCGAGGGGCGTGCCCTCCGGCTCCGAGGGCGCGGGCGCGATGCCCAGGTCCGGGGCGACCGTCCCGGTGAGCTGCTCGTACGCCTCGTCCGCCGCGTAGCCGAGCTCCTCGCCGTCGCCGTCGATCTCCTCGTCGAAGTCGTCCAGCAGATCGGCCAGCGAGTCCGGGTCGTGCACGGCGCCCTCGAAGGCCTCCCGGCCCTGCCCGATCAGCCAGCACCGGAAGAAGTCGAACGCGTCGTCGCTGGCCCCGTCGAGCAGCACCCAGGCGGCGCCCCACAGGTCCCAGCGGTAGGCGCGGTTGTAGCGGGCCTCGAAGTGACGGGCGAAGTCCAGGACCATCTCCGGGTCCAGCTGCAGGAGCCGCTCCACGAGCAGGTCGGCCTGGTCCTCCGGATCACCCTCGGCGGCCTCGCGCGTGGCGTCCACCAGGTCCCAGAACTCCGTCTCGTCCATCACGCGTCCAGCATCGGGCCTGAGCGGGTGGGGCGCACGTGGAGTGCGGCGGATTGTTATCGGGGCTCGCGGCCGTAGAGCGCGGCGATCCGGGCGGCGTCCCGGGTGAACCGCTCGCGCAGGTTCGCGGGGGCCAGCACCTCGACCTCCGGGCCGAGCGCGGTGAGCTGGGTGTGCGCGACCTCCTCGGACTCCACCGGCACGGTCACCCTCACCCACCCGTCGTCCTCGGTTCCGGCCGCGCCCGCCAGCGCCTCGCGCGCGCAGACGGGATCGACGGCGTACGGCAGCCTGCGCACGCCCTCGGCGGACAGCCGGACGACGACCTCGGCCCGCAGGATCGACCGGGCGAACCGATCGGCCTGCCGGGCCCAGAAGCCGGGCAGGTCGAAGTCCTCGTCCCGGTCGAAGCGGGTGCCGGAGGGGTCGACGGAGGTGAACCGCTCGATCCGGTACGTACGGAACGCCTCCTTGTCCGCGACCCGCGCGCACAGGTACCAGACGCCGGCCTTCAGCACGAGCCCGTACGGTTCGATGTCCCGCTCGACCTCCTTCTCCCCGCGCCGGTAGCGGGCGGTGACCCGGCGGTCGTCCCACACCGCGTCGGCGATCGCGGGCAGCAGCACCGGTGTCTTCGGCTCCCGGAACCAGGCGGGCGCGTCCAGAAGGAAGCGCTGCGCCGCCGTGCGGGAGGCGTCGCCGAGGGAGGGCAGCAGGGCCGCCGACACCTTCAGCCGGGCGGCCGAGGCCGCGTCCTCCAGGCCCATCTCGCGCAGCGCGCCCGGCACCCCGCTGAGGAACAGCGCCTCGGCCTCGCCGCGCGCCAGCCCCGTCAGCCGCGTCCGGTACCCGCCGATCAGCCGGTAGCCCCCGGCCCGCCCCCGGTCCGCGTACACCGGCACGCCCGCCTCCGACAGCGCCTGCGCGTCCCGGGCCACCGTCCGCTCCGACACCTCCAGCTCACGGGCGAGCTCGCCGCCGGTCATCGAGACCCGGTTCTGCAGGAGGAGCACCATCTTGATGAGACGAGCCGCGCGCATGGAGCCATGATGCCGGGGCCGCAAGCAAAGGGAGCCACTCATGCCGAAGGGGCCGGCCGCCCATGGCTGCCGGCCCCTTCGATCCGGGTTACAGGCCGTACTTGTCGCGCGCTTCCTTCACCGACGTCGCCTTGACCTCGCCGCGCCGGGCCAGCTGGGCCAGGGCCGCGACGACGACGGACTGGGCGTCGATGCCGAAGTGGCGGCGGGCCGCCTCACGGGTGTCCGACAGGCCGAAGCCGTCGGCGCCCAGCGAGGAGTAGTCCTGCTCGACCCACTGCGCGATCTGGTCCGGGACCTGGCGCATGTAGTCGGAGACCGCGAGCACCGGGCCCTCGGCGCCCTGCAGGGCCTGCTGGACGTACGGGACGCGCTCCTCGCCGCGCAGCAGGGACGCGTCCGCCTCCAGGGCGTCCCGGCGCAGCTCCGTCCAGGACGTCGCCGACCACACGTCGGCCGCCACGCCCCACTCCTCGGCGAGCAGCTTCTGCGCCTCAAGGGCCCAGTGGATGGCCGTGCCGGAGCCGAGGAGCCGGATCCGCGGGGAGTTGGCCGCGGGGGACAGGCCCGCCGACTCCGCCGTGTTGAAGCGGTACAGGCCCTTGACGATGCCCTCGTCGACACCGGGGCCGGCCGGCTTCGCCGGCTGCGGCAGCGGCTCGTTGTAGACGGTGAGGTAGTAGAAGACGTTCGGGTCCTCGCCCGGTGCCGCCTCGCCGTACATACGGCGCAGACCGTCCTTGACGATCGTCGCGATCTCGTAGGCGAACGCCGGGTCGTACGTCAGCGCGGCCGGGTTCGTCGCGGCGATCACCGGCGAGTGGCCGTCGGCGTGCTGCAGGCCCTCGCCCGTCAGCGTCGTACGGCCCGCCGTGGCGCCGACGAGGAAGCCGCGGCCGAGCTGGTCGGCGAGCTGCCACATCTGGTCGGCCGTGCGCTGCCAGCCGAACATCGAGTAGAAGATGTAGAACGGGATCATCGCTTCGCCGTGCGTGGCGTACGCGGTCGACGCGGCGATGAAGTCGGCCATCGAACCGGCCTCGGTGATCCCCTCGTTGAGGATCTGGCCGTTCTTCGCCTCCTTGTAGTACATCAGCTGGTCGCGGTCGACCGGTTCGTACGTCTGGCCCTTGGGCGAGTAGATGCCCAGGGACGGGAAGAGCGACTCCATACCGAAGGTGCGCGCCTCGTCGGGGACGATCGGCACCCAGCGCTTGCCCGTCTCCTTGTCGCGGACCAGGTCCTTGATCAGGCGGACGAAGGCCATGGTGGTGGCCACGTTCTGCGAGCCGGAGCCCTTGTCGAAGGAGGCGAACGCCTTCTCGGAGGGGGTCGGCAGCGGGGCGAGCGGCTGCGTGCGGCGGGCCGGGGCCGGGCCGCCGAGCGCCGCGCGGCGCTCCTGGAGGTAACGGACCTCGGGGGAGTCGGCGCCCGGGTGGCCGTAGGGCACCTGGCCGTCGGCGAAGGCGCTGTCCGGGATCGGCAGCTCCAGCAGGTCGCGCATCGTCTTGAACTCGTCCACCGTCAGCTTCTTCATCTGGTGGTTGGCGTTCTTCGACGCGAAGCCCTGGCCGAGCGTGAAGCCCTTGACCGTCTGGGCGAGGATCACGGTCGGCGCGCCCTTGTGCTCGACGGCGGCCTTGTAGGCGGCGTACACCTTGCGCGCCTCGTGACCACCGCGCGAGAGGTGGAAGCACTCCAGGATCTTGTCGTCGCTCAGCAGCTTCGCCAGCTCGACGAGCGCCGGGTCCTTGCCGAAGAAGTCCTGGCGGATGTAGGCGGCGTCGCGGGTCTGGTACGTCTGGACCTGGGCGTCCGGTACCTCGCGCAGACGGCGTACGAGCGCGCCGGTGGTGTCGAGCGCGAACAGCTCGTCCCAGGCGTTGCCCCACAGGCTCTTGACGACGTTCCAGCCGGCGCCGCGGAACTGGGCCTCCAGCTCCTGCACGATCTTGAAGTTGGCGCGGACCGGGCCGTCGAGGCGCTGCAGGTTGCAGTTGATGACGAAGGTCAGGTTGTCCAGGCCCTCGCGGCTCGCCAGCGCGAGCGCCGCCGTGGACTCGGGCTCGTCCATCTCGCCGTCGCCGAGGAAGGCCCACACGTGGGAGGCGGAGAGGTCCTTGATGCCGCGGTTGGTCAGGTAGCGGTTGAAGCGCGCCTGGTAGATCGCGGACAGGGGGCCGAGGCCCATGGAGACCGTCGGGAACTCCCACAGCCAGGGCAGGCGCCGCGGGTGCGGGTACGACGGGAGTCCGTTGCCGCCCGACTCCTGGCGGAAGTTGTCCAGGTGCCGCTCGTCCAGGCGGCCGTCGAGGTAGGCGCGGGCGTAGATGCCGGGCGACGCGTGGCCCTGGATGTAGAGCTGGTCGCCGGAGCCGGCGGCCTCCTGGGATTCCTTGCCCCGGAAGAAGTGGTTGAAGCCGGTCTCGTAGAGCCAGGCCGCGGAGGCGAAGGTGGCGATGTGGCCGCCGACGCCGTACTTGCTGCCGCGGGTGACCATCGCGGCCGCGTTCCAGCGGTTCCACGCGGTGATCTTCCGCTCCATCTCCTCGTCACCGGGCACGCTCGGCTCGGCGGCGGTCGGGATGGTGTTGACGTAGTCCGTCTCCAGCAGCTTCGGCAGCGCGATGCCGCCCTCCTCGGCGCGCTCCAGCGTGCGGCGCATCAGGTACGCGGCGCGGTGCGGCCCGGCCTCCCTCGCGACCGCGTCCAGGGAGGCCTGCCATTCGGCGGTCTCCTCCGGGTCGCGGTCCGGGAGCTGGTCGAGCGCGCTCGGCTGGATGGCCTGGGGGTCGGTCATGTCGCCGCCTTCCTCAGTCGAAGGGGGTTCCCTCATCGGTAAGGGTTCGGGGTTGCCCTTGGTCTTTGGCAGGACAGGGCAGAGGGCTCGGGTGGAAGCCCGTCGGCGACTGTAACTCCCTGATCGATGATCGATCAAAGGTTTCAGGCCCAAAACCTCTCGATTCCGAGAAAGTCGGCACGGGGTGCCTTCGACCGTGGCACCGGGTGACGCTTTTGGGGCAGGGTTTTCGCAGGTGAGGCGGCGTTTGAGCGGGGGAGTGCTCGCGTGTTCCTCAGGCCCGCGGCGCGCAGCCCAGGACGTGGGACTTCACCAGGTCGGCGATGCGCGGATCCCGCCGCTTGAACGCGGCGACCAGTTCCTCGTGCTCCTCCGCGTACGACTGCTGCACCGTCCCCAGCCACCGGATCGACAGGGCCGTGAACACCTCGATGCCCAGCCCCTCCCAGGTGTGCAGCAGCACCGAGTTCCCCGCCGCCCGGACCAGCTCGCGGTGGAAGGCCACCGTGTGCCGCACCTGCGCCGTGCCGTCGGCCTTGCGGTCGGCCTCGTAGAGCGCGGCGACATGCGGCTCCAGCGCCGAGCAGTCCTGCGCCAGCCGCTCCGCCGCCAGCTCCGCCGCGATGGCCTCCAGACCGGCCCGCACGGGGTAGCTCTCCTCCAGGTCGGCCGCCGTCAGGTTCCGCACCCGTACGCCCTTGTTCGGCGCGGACTCGATCAGCCGCAGCGACTCCAGTTCGCGCAGCGCCTCCCGCACCGGTGTCTGGCTGACCTCCAGCTCGGTCGCGATCCGCCGCTCCACGATCCGCTCGCCCGGCTTCCAGCGCCCGCTGACGATTCCCTCCACGATGTGCTCGCGGATCTGCTCGCGCAGCGAGTGGACGACGGGCGCGGTCATGAGGGCTCCTTCACGGAGGGGCCACAGGCCCCCGAGGGCGTTTGACGTTTAGACAATAAGGCCGGAGCGCGTTTCGGGAGGGGCGCACGCGGGCGCTTACCCGCAGGTGAGACGAGACTTACACGCTTCTCGGGGCGGCTTGTTCCGTAAAGCCCCGTACCGGACCGGCCGCGGAGCCGTCACCACCGTGTCACCGAAGGCTCACGGACAGAACCCGCGACGGCCGACGCGTGTCGCGGTCGGCAGAGGGGTTTCCGGCAGGGGTACCCCCTCGGCAGGACTGGGGGAAGCGATGGGCATCCGAGGGCGGGCCGCACGGCTCGGCTGCGCGGTCACGGCGGCCGCACTGGCGGCGGTCATGGGGATCACGGCGTGCGGACCCACGGGGTCGGGCACGGACCGGCCCCGGCACGGCAAGACCAAGAAGGTGAAGACCAAGGCAGCGGGCGCCGGGGCCGGCACCGTCCTGACGGCGGGCCGGGGACAGCCCGCAGGCCCCGGCGGCGCCTGCGTCTTCGTGAAGCCGGACGGCGCCCAGAAGTTCGGCCACGTCGGCTGGGGTTTCCGCATCGCCGGCACGAAGCGCTGGGAGTACGGCGCGGTCGAGAACCCCACCAACAAGCTGTACACCCCGCCCGGCGGTGACATCGGCGCCTGGCACGCGCAGGGGTCGTACGACCGCATGCTCGACGACATGGCCCGCGACGCCTTCCCCCAAGCTCTCGGCTCCGCTCGAACAGGGGGGACCCCCATCCCCGGCAAGTCCACGCACCCGTACAGCCGTTATCGCTGCACGTCGTCCTCGACGAGCGACGTGCGCGCCGCCCGGAGGATGATCCGCACCGTCGAGGGGCGCGGCTTCCTGGTCGGCGTCGACCCGCGGACCGGCGAGCTCACCTCGCGGGACTGCCTCGACGCCACGTACGACGTCCTGAAGGCGTACCGCACCGAGGACCTGACCCCCGCGCCCCGCCTGTACATCCCCAACGTGTGGGTGGAGACGCTGGTCACCTGGTCCGACGGGACGCTGACCCGCAGGTGATACGACGGTGCCCCGCCCGGAGAGGCTCCGGGCGGGGCACCGCAGGGCAACGACGAAGGCCTACAGGCCGAGCTCGACCTCGAACTCGCCCGCCTCCAGGATCGCCTTGACCGCGGTCAGGTAACGGGCCGCGTCGGCGCCGTCCACCAGACGGTGGTCGTAGGAGAGGGTCAGGTAGGTCATGTCGCGGACGCCGATGACCGTGCCCTCCTCGGTCTCGATGACCGCCGGGCGCTTGACCGTGGCACCGATGCCGAGGATCGCGACCTGGCCCGGCGGCACGATGATCGTGTCGAAGAGCGCGCCGCGCGAACCCGTGTTGGAGATGGTGAAGGTCGCGCCGGACAGCTCGTCGGGCGTGATCTTGTTGGCGCGGACCTTGCCCGCGAGCTCCGCCGTGGCCTTGGCGATGCCGGCGATGTTCAGGTCGCCCGCGTGCTTGATGACCGGGGTCATCAGGCCCTTCTCGGAGTCCACCGCGATTCCGACGTTCTCGGAGTCGAAGTAGGTGATCGTGCCCTCGGCCTCGTTGATCTTGGCGTTGATGACCGGGTGGGCCTTCAGCGCCTGGGCCGCCGCCTTCACGAAGAACGGCATCGGCGAGAGCTTGACGCCCTCGCGCGCGGCGAACGAGTCCTTGGCCTGGGTGCGCAGGCGCATCAGGCGCGTGACGTCGACCTCGACGACCGACGACAGCTGGGCCTGCTCGTGCAGCGCCTTGACCATGTTGTCGCCGATGACCTTGCGGATGCGCGGCATCTTGACGGTCTGGCCGCGCAGCGGGGAGACCTCGAGGGCCGGGGCCTTCTTGGCCGGCGCGGCAGCGGCGGCCGGAGCCGGGGCAGCGGCGGCGGCCTTCGCGGCCTCGGCGGCGGCGAGGACGTCCTGCTTGCGGATGCGGCCGCCGACGCCGGTGCCCTTGACGGTGGCCAGGTCGACGCCGTTCTCGGCGGCGAGCTTGCGCACCAGCGGGGTGACGTAGGCGCCCTCGTCCGTGGCCTGCGCGGCGGCCGGAGCCGCACCCGGGGCGCCGATGACGGCCAGCTTGGCGCCGACCTCGGCGGTCTCGTCCTCGCCGACCACGATCTCCAGGAGCACGCCGGAGGCGGGCGCCGGGATCTCGGTGTCGACCTTGTCGGTGGAGACCTCGAGCAGGGGCTCGTCGGCCTCGACGCTCTCGCCGACCGACTTCAGCCAGCGGGTGACGGTGCCCTCGGTGACGGACTCACCGAGCGCGGGCAGGACCACGTCGGTGCCCTG
>NZ_JADDRL010000049.1 GCF_021538895.1 Streptomyces olivochromogenes
TGTCCGACAGGGAACCCCCGCGCCGTCGCGTCCCCGGACCCGCGCGGCCGCCACGACCCCGCGCTGCTGGGCAGCGGCGGCCCGGGCCGGGGGCCAAACCCGCCGCCCGCCGGCCGAGCGGGGCACGACCCGCGGGTCCGCGCCCGCTGCGGCTGGGCAGTACACGGCCCCGGCTGCGCATGGTCAGCCTCGCGCTGACCCTGGTGATGATCGCGTTCGTCGTACGGCTGCTGCAGGTCCAGGCCGTGGACGCCAGCGCCTACGCCGCCAAGGCCGAGCAGAACCGGTACGTGGTGCACACCCTGGCCGCCGAGCGCGGCGGGATCACCGACCGCAACGGCGTCGCCCTCGCGATCAGCGAGGACGCGTACGACATCACGGCCGACCCGACCATGTTCACGCGCAAGCAACTGGGCATCGACGACGGCCCCGA
This sequence comes from Streptomyces olivochromogenes, assembly GCF_021538895.1. GTDB lineage: Bacteria > Actinomycetota > Actinomycetes > Streptomycetales > Streptomycetaceae > Streptomyces > Streptomyces olivochromogenes_A. Next base: position 434 of record NZ_JADDRL010000049.1, read on the forward strand.
GCAGGCGGCCGCGCTCCTGGCGCCGATCCTCGGGCAGGACCAGCCCGAGCTGGTCGAGAAGCTCAGGCCCGCCAACAAGGACCTGCGCTACGTGAAGCTGGCCGGCCGGCAGACCCCGCAGGTCTGGAACCAGATCAAGGACCTGAGGAGCGCGCTCGCCAAGAAGGCGGGCACCGACAGGACCACCGCCAACGTCCTCGCCGGCGTCTTCTCCGACCCCAGCAGCAAGCGCGTGTACCCGAACGGCGAGCTCGCCGCCGGGATACTGGGCTGGGTCAATGCCGAGGGCAAGGGCGGCGGCGGCATCGAGCAGCAGCTGAACAGGACGCTGTCCGGCAAGGAGGGCAAGGTCCGCTACGCCCAGGCCGGCGGCCGCCAGGTGCCCACGGTGGGCTCCACCGAGACCCCCGCCGTGCCCGGCTCCGACGTGGAGCTCACCATCGACCGCGACATCCAGTGGGCCGCCCAGAACGCCATCACCGAGCAGGTCAGGAAGTCCAAGGCCGACCGCGGCTACGTGATCGTCCAGGACACCCGCACGGGCGAGATCCTCGCCATGGCCGACTCGCCCGGCTTCGACCCCAACGACCTGTCCAAGGCCGACTCCGCGGCGATGGGCAACGCGGCCCTGCAGGACGCCTACGAGCCCGGCTCCACCGCGAAGGTCATGTCGATGGCGGCCGTTCTGGAGGAGAACGTCGCCACCCCGCTCACCCACGTCGTCGTACCCAACCGGCTGCACCGCGGCGACCGCCTCTTCCAGGACGACGTCGACCACGCGACCTGGAACCTCACGCTCAACGGCGTGCTCGCCAAGTCCAGCAACATCGGCACCATCCTGGCCGCGGGCGAGCTCGGCAAGAACCAGGCGCAGGCCAACAAGGTCCTCTACTCCTATCTGCGCAAGTTCGGCCTCGGGAGCTACTCGGGACTCGGCTTCCCCGGCGAGACCCGGGGCATCCTCGCGCCCGCCGACAAGTGGTCGACGTCGCAGCAGTACACGATCCCTTTCGGCCAGGGCATGTCACTCAACGCCATGCAGGCCGCCTCCGTCTATTCGACGATCGCCAACGGAGGCGTCCGCGTCGAGCCTACGCTCGTGCGCGGCACCAAGGGGGCCGACGGGCTCTTCGCACCGGCCCACAAGCCCGGCACCACAAGGGTGATCAGTGCCAAGACGGCCCGGACCCTGGCCCAGATGCTGGAGTCCGTCGTGGACGACGAACAGGGCACCGGCGTCAAGGCCCGCATCCCGGGCTACCGGGTGGCGGGCAAGACGGGCACGGCCAACCGCGTGGATCCGGCCACCGGCAGGTACCGCGGCTACACCTCTTCCTTCGCCGGATTCGCACCCGCGGACAAGCCCCGCATCACCGTCTACTGCGCCATCCAGAACGCCACCAAGGGCAGCTACTTCGGCGGCCAGATCTGCGGACCCATCTACAAGCAGGTGATGGAGTTCGCCCTGAAGACCCTCCAGATCCCGCCGACCGGCGCCCGGGCCGCGAACCTCCCGGTCGCCTACAAGCCCTGATCAGCACCTCGGAAACACCACCAGGAACGAGCTCGTGACAACGATCACCCCCGATCCCGGCAACGACGGCGCCCGAGGCCCCTCGTCCGTCCGTCACTCACCGCCGCCCCCGGCCGGCCGCGCTGCGAGCGGGCCCCTTTTTAGCTCAGGAGCGGGTGCGCCCGGTACGCTCACCGCCGTGCCACACGCTGATCACTCCCAAACCACCCAGAAGGGCGCTTCCGTGACCTACCCGGGACCGCCACGACCGGTTCAGGTCTCCGCCACACCCCTCGCGGAGCTCGCCGATCAGCTGGGTGCCGCCACGCCGGACACGGCCGCCGACGTCACGGGCATCACCCATGACTCGCGCGCCGTCCGCCCCGGCGACCTGTACGCCGCCCTCCCCGGCGCGCGCCTGCACGGCGCCGACTTCGTCACCCAGGCCGCCGGCCTCGGTGCGGTCGCCGTGCTGACCGACCCGACGGGCGCCGAGCGCGCCGCCGCGACCGGCCTGCCGGTCCTGGTGGTCGACGACCCGCGCGGACGGATGGGCGAACTGGCGGCCACCATCTACGGCCACCCCGGTCGTGATCTGCTCCAGATCGGCATCACCGGCACGTCCGGCAAGACCACCACGGCCTACCTGGTCGAGGGCGGCCTGCGCAGGACCCGGACGACCGGCCTCGTCGGCACGGTCGAGATGCGCATCGGCGACGAGCGCATCAAGTCCGAGCGCACCACCCCCGAAGCCACCGATCTCCAGGCCCTGTTCGCCGTCATGCGCGAACGCGGCGTCGAGGCGGTCGCCATGGAGGTCTCCAGCCACGCCCTGGTCCTCGGCCGGGTCGACGGCTGCGTCTTCGACATCGCCGTGTTCACCAACCTCAGCCCGGAACACATGGAGTTCCACTCCGACATGGAGGACTACTACCGGGCCAAGGCACAGCTGTTCACGCCGGAGCGCAGCAGGCTCGGCGTGATCAACCTGGACGACGAACACGGCCGCCGGCTCGCCGCGGAGGCCTCCGTACCGGTCGTCACCTTCTCCGCCGAGGGACATCCGGACGCCGACTGGCGCGCCCAGGACGTCCACATCGGCCCCATGGACTCCACGTTCACGATCCTGGGTCCCCAGGGCGAGCGGATCTCCGCCAAGTCGCCGCTGGCGGGGACCTTCAACGTGGCGAACACCCTCGCCGCCGTCGTCGCGCTCGCCGCGGCCGGCCTCGACGCGCAGACCGCCGCCGACGGCATCGGCGCCGTACCGGGCGTCCCCGGCCGCCTGGAGCGCGTGGACGCCGGGCAGCCCTACCTCGCGGTCGTCGACTACGCCCACAAGACCGACGCGGTCGAATCGGTCCTCAAAGCCCTGCGCAAGGTCACCAAGGGCCGGTTGCACGTGGTCCTCGGCTGCGGCGGCGACCGCGACCGGACCAAGCGCGCCCCGATGGGCGCCGCCGCGGCCCGGCTCTCCGACACGGCCGTACTGACCTCCGACAACCCCCGCTCCGAGGATCCGCTCGCGATCCTCGCGACCATGCTCGAAGGCGCGGCGTCCGTGCCCGCGCACGAGCGCGGCGAGGTGCTCCTGTTCGAGGACCGGGCCGCCGCCATCGCCGCCGCCGTCGGCCGGGCGCACCCCGGTGACACCGTGCTGGTCGCGGGCAAGGGACACGAGCAGGGCCAGGACATCGCCGGCGTGATCCGTCCCTTCGACGACCGCCAGGTGCTCCGCGAAGCTATCCAGAAGACTCAGGGATGAACTTGTGATCGCCCTCTCTCTCGCCGAGATCGCAGAAGTCGTCGGCGGGCAGACGCACGACATACCGGATCCCTCCGTGCGGGTCACCGGACCGGTCGTCCGTGACTCCCGCGAAGTGGTGCCCGGCAGCCTCTTCGTCGCCTTCGTCGGTGAACGCGTCGACGGCCACGACTTCGCGGGGCAGGTGGTGCAGGCGGGCGCGGTCGCCGTTCTGGCGTCGCGCCCCGTCGGCGTGCCCGCGATCGTGGTCGAGGACGTCCAGACGGCCCTGGGCGCCCTCGCCCGGTACGTCGTCGCGCGGCTCGGCGCCACCCTCGTGGCCCTCACCGGCTCCGCCGGCAAGACCAGCACCAAGGACCTCATCGCGCAGGTCCTGCGGAGCAAGGCGCCGACCGTGTTCACGCCGGGCTCGCTCAACAACGAGATCGGGCTGCCGCTCACCGCCCTGACCGCCACCGAGGAGACGAAGTTCCTCGTGCTGGAGATGGGCGCCCGCGGCATCGGCCACATCCGCTACCTCGCCGACCTCACCCCGCCGAGGATCGGCCTGGTGCTCAACGTCGGCACCGCCCACATCGGCGAGTTCGGCGGCCGCGAGCAGATCGCCCAGGCGAAGGGCGAACTCGTGGAGGCCCTGCCCGCGGCGGCGGACGGCGGCGCGGCGATCCTCAACGCCGACGACCCATTGGTCCGGGCCATGGCCTCCCGTACCAAGGCGAAGGTGATCCTTTTCGGAGAGTCGGCCGAAGCGGACGTACGCGCCGAGAACGTGCGACTCACGGACACCGGACAGCCCGCCTTCAGGCTTCACACACCCTCCGGTGCAAGCGATGTGACCATGCGCCTGTACGGTGAGCACCACGTGTCGAACGCGCTCGCCACGGCCGCCGTCGCCCATGAGCTGGGCATGTCCGCGGAAGAGATCGCCACCGCGCTCTCCGAGGCGGGCTCCCTCTCCCGCTGGCGCATGGAGGTCACCGAGCGCCCGGACGGCGTGACCATCGTCAACGACGCCTACAACGCCAATCCCGAGTCCATGCGAGCCGCCCTGCGCGCGCTCGCGGCCATGGGCAAGGGGCGGCGGACCTGGGCGGTGCTCGGCAAGATGGCCGAGCTCGGGGACGAGGCTCTCGCCGAGCACGACGCTGTCGGACGGCTCGCCGTCCGGCTCAACGTCAGCAAGCTCGTCGCGGTCGGGGGCAGGGAAGCGTCCTGGCTGCAACTGGGCGCATATAACGAGGGTTCGTGGGGTGAGGAGTCGGTGCACGTGTCCGACGCACAGGCGGCGGTCGACCTGTTGCGCAGCGAGCTGCGCCCAGGAGACGTCGTACTCGTGAAGGCGTCCCGTTCGGTGGGTCTGGAGAGCGTTGCGCAGGCGCTGCTCGACTCCGGTGCCGAGGGTGAGGTTGCCGCCCGATGATGAAGCAGATCCTGTTCGCAGGAGTCATTGGTCTGTTCCTCACCCTGATCGGCACCCCGCTGCTGATCAAGCTGCTCGCGCGCAAGGGCTACGGTCAGTACATCCGCGACGACGGTCCGCGTGAGCACGCCAGCAAGCGCGGTACGCCGACCATGGGTGGTATCGCCTTCATCCTGGCGACGATCGCCGCGTACTTCCTGTCCAAGGTGATCACCGGGTACGCGCCGACCTACTCCGGTCTCCTGGTGCTCGGCCTCATGTCCGGCATGGGTCTGGTCGGCTTCCTCGACGACTACATCAAGATCGTCAAGCGGCGCTCGCTGGGTCTGCGCGCCAAGGCGAAGATGGCCGGCCAGCTGCTCGGCGGTATCGCCTTCGCCGTACTCTCGCTCCAGTTCGCGGACGCGCGCGGCAACACGCCGGCCTCCACCAAGCTGTCGTTCATCACCGACTTCGGCTGGACGATCGGCCCGGTGCTGTTCGTGGTCTGGGCGCTGTTCATGATCCTGGCGATGTCGAACGGCGTGAACCTCACCGACGGTCTGGACGGTCTCGCCACCGGCGCCTCCGTCCTGGTCTTCGGCGCCTACACTTTCATCGGCGTCTGGCAGTTCCAGGAGTCCTGCGCCAACGCGCAGACCCTGACCAACCCCAACGCCTGCTACGAGGTGCGCGACCCGCTCGACCTCGCGGTCGTCTCCTCCGCGCTGATGGGCGCCTGCCTCGGCTTCCTGTGGTGGAACACCTCGCCCGCCAAGATCTTCATGGGTGACACCGGTTCGCTCGCGCTCGGCGGTGTGCTCGCGGGCCTCGCGATCTGCTCCCGCACCGAGCTGCTGATCGCCATCCTCGGCGGCCTGTTCGTCCTCATCACGATGTCGGTCGTCATCCAGGTCGGCTCCTTCAAGCTCACCGGCAAGCGCGTCTTCCGGATGGCGCCACTCCAGCATCACTTCGAACTCAAGGGCTGGTCCGAAGTCCTTGTGGTGGTCCGATTCTGGATCATTCAGGGAATCTGTGTAATCGTCGGACTCGGCCTCTTCTACGCGGGATGGGCAGCGGACAAGTGACCTCCTCGGTGTCTTCCGGGTCCTACGACTTCCAGGGCAAGCACGTCACCGTCGCCGGGCTCGGCGTCTCCGGCGTCCCGGCGGCCAAGGTGCTGCACGGACTCGGAGCGCGGGTCACCGTCGTCAACGACGGCGACGACGCACGCGCGCGTGCCCAGGCCGCCGAACTGGAGGCGCTCGGCATCACCGTGCGCCTCGGCGACGGGGCGACCCTGCCGGAGGGCACCGAGCTCATCGTCACCGCGCCCGGCTGGAAGCCGGACAAGCCGCTGTTCACGGCGGCGGCCGAGGCGGACGTACCGATCTGGGGCGACGTCGAGCTGGCCTGGCGGCTGCGGGGTCCGGACGCCGCCCCCTGGCTGGCCGTCACGGGCACCAACGGCAAGACCACGACCGTCCAGATGCTCGCCTCCATCCTGAAGGCGGCGGGCCTGCGCACGGCAGCGGTCGGCAACATCGGCGTCTCGCTCCTCGACGCCGTCCTCGGCGAGGAGGAGTACAGCGATCTCGATGTACTGGCCGTCGAGCTCTCCAGCTACCAGCTCCACTGGGCGCCCTCCCTGCGCGCCCACTCGGCCGCCGTGCTGAACCTGGCGCCCGACCACCTCGACTGGCACGGCTCCATGGAGGCGTACGCCGCCGACAAGGGCCGTATCTACGAGGGCAATCGGGTCGCCTGCGTCTACAACGTCGCCGACAAGCTCACCGAGGACCTGGTGCGCGAGGCGGACGTCGAAGAGGGCTGCCGGGCCGTCGGGTTCACGCTCGGCACGCCCGGCCCGTCCCAACTCGGTGTCGTGGACGGCATCCTGGTCGACCGTGCCTTCGTGGAGAACCGGCACAAGAACGCTCAGGAGCTGGCCGAGGTCTCCGACGTCAACCCGCCGGCCCCGCACAACATCGCCAACGCCCTTGCCGCGGCGGCCCTCGCGCGTGCCTTCGGGGTGCCCGCCTCGGCCGTACGGGACGGGCTGCGGGCCTTCACCCCGGACGCCCACCGCATCGCGCACGTGGCCGACCTGGACGAGGTGGCGTACGTCGACGACTCCAAGGCCACCAACACCCACGCGGCGGAAGCCTCGTTGGCGGCATATGAGTCGATCGTATGGATTGCGGGCGGTCTGGCGAAGGGCGCGACCTTCGACGAGCTCGTCACCAAGTCGGCGAAGCGGCTTCGCGGTGTCGTGCTCATCGGCGCCGACCGCGCCCTGATCCGCGAGGCCCTCGCGCGACACGCGCCGGAAGTACCCGTCGTCGACGTCGACCGGACCGACACTGGGGCGATGCTCCAGGCGGTGACGGAGGCGAAGCGGCTGGCGGTCGCCGGCGACACGGTGCTCCTCGCACCGGCCTGCGCCTCCATGGACATGTTCACCAACTACAACAAGCGCGGTGACGCGTTCGCGCAGGCGGTTCGCGAACTCGGAGCCTGACCCGGCCGCCCGCCGGGCGACCTCGGGAGGGACGCGTGGGATCGTCAAGTCCGACGTACAGGGGAGGCGACGATGCCCAGTAGCCGGACCGGGGGCCGGGCGCCCGCGCAGCGGTCCGTCAAGCGGCCCGCCGCCCCCCGCCCACCGCGCGACAATCCGGTACGACGCTTCCTCATCCGTGCCCGCAAGGCCTGGGACCGGCCGCTGACCGCCTACTACCTGATCCTCGGCGGCAGCCTGCTGATCACCGTGCTGGGCCTGGTCATGGTCTACTCGGCCTCGCAGATCACCGCGCTCCAGCTGTCGCTGCCGGGGTCCTACTTCTTCCGCAAGCAGTTCCTCGCGGCGGCCATCGGCGGCGGACTGCTGTTCGCCGCCTCCCGCATGCCGGTGAAGCTGCACCGGGCGCTCGCCTACCCGATCCTGGCCGGCGCCGTCTTCCTGATGGTCCTGGTGCAGGTGCCGGGGATAGGAATGGCGGTCAACGGCAACCAGAACTGGATCTCCCTCGGCGGCTCCTTCCAGATCCAGCCCAGCGAGTTCGGCAAGCTCGCGCTGGTGCTGTGGGGCGCGGACCTGATCGCGCGCAAACAGGAGAAGAAGCTGCTGACCCAGTGGAAGCACATGCTGGTGCCGCTGGTGCCGGTCTCCTTCCTGCTGCTCGGGCTGATCATGCTCGGCGGCGACATGGGCACGGCGATCATCCTCACCGCGATCCTGTTCGGCCTGCTGTGGCTGGCGGGCGCCCCGACCCGGCTGTTCGTCGGCGTGCTCTCGGTCGCCTCCGCGATCGGTGTGATCCTCATCAAGACCAGCCCCAACCGCATGGCCCGGCTCGCCTGCATCGGCGCCACCGAGCCGAAGTCCGGCGTCGCCGACTGCTGGCAGGCCGTGCACGGGATCTACGCTCTCGCCTCCGGCGGACTCTTCGGATCCGGACTCGGGGCGAGTGTGGAAAAATGGGGCCAACTCCCCGAAGCCCACACCGACTTCATCTTCGCCGTCACCGGTGAGGAACTGGGCCTGGCAGGGACGCTGTCGGTGCTCGCCCTCTTCGCGGCTCTAGGCTATGCGGGTATCCGCGTGGCCGGACGCACGGAGGACCCCTTCGTGAGGTATGCCGCGGGAGGCGTGACCACCTGGATCACCGCCCAGGCGGTGATCAACATCGGTGCGGTGCTCGGTCTGCTGCCGATCGCCGGTGTCCCCCTCCCGCTGTTCTCCTACGGAGGGTCCGCCCTGCTGCCGACCATGTTCGCCATCGGGTTGCTGATCGCCTTCGCGCGTGACGAGCCCGCTGCGCGGGCGGCGCTTGCCATGCGGCAACCTCGTTTTGGTAGAAAGCGGGGGACTGGGGGCTCGGTGGTCACACGGAGCCCTCGGAGATGGAACACGATGCGACGGCGTGCCCCAGGGGCGCGTTCGTCCGGAGAGCGGTGAATTTCGGTGCATGTCGTACTCGCCGGTGGGGGGACCGCCGGCCACATCGAGCCCGCGCTCGCCCTCGCGGACGCCCTGCGCAGGCAGGACCCCACCGTGGGGATCACGGCCCTGGGCACCGAGCGCGGCCTGGAGACCAGGCTCGTCCCGGAGCGCGGCTATGACCTGGCGCTGATCCCGGCGGTGCCGCTGCCCCGCAAGCCCACCCCCGAGCTGATCACCGTCCCGGGCCGGCTGCGCGGCACGATCAAGGCGGCCGAGCAGATCCTGGAGCGCACCAAGGCGGACGCCGTGGTCGGCTTCGGCGGCTACGTCGCCCTGCCCGGCTACCTCGCCGCCAAGCGCCTCGGCGTGCCGATCGTGATCCACGAGGCCAACGCCCGCCCCGGTCTGGCCAACAAGATCGGCTCGCGGTACGCGGCCCAGGTCGCCGTCTCCACGCCCGACAGCAAGCTGCGCAACGCGCGCTACATCGGCATCCCGCTGCGGCGCTCCATCGCCACCCTGGACCGGGCCGCCGTGCGTCCCGAGGGCCGCGCCCGCTTCGGCCTGGACCCGAACCTGCCCACGCTGCTCGTCTCCGGCGGTTCGCAGGGCGCCCGCCGCCTCAACGAGGTGGTCCAGCAGGTCGCTCCCTGGCTCCAGCAGGCCGGCATCCAGATCCTGCACGCGGTCGGCCCGAAGAACGAACTGCCGCAGGTGCAGCAGATGCCGGGGATGCCTCCGTACATCCCGGTAAGTTACCTGGATCGGATGGACCTCGCGTACGCCGCGGCCGACATGATGCTCTGCCGCGCGGGCGCGATGACCGTCGCCGAGCTCTCCGCCGTCGGACTCCCGGCCGCCTATGTCCCGCTGCCCATCGGCAACGGCGAACAGCGGCTGAACGCCCAGCCGGTGGTCAAGGCCGGCGGTGGCCTGCTGGTCGACGACGCGGAGCTCACGCCCGAATGGGTCCAGCAGAATGTCCTGCCCGTGCTCGCCGACCCGCACCGGCTGTACGAGATGTCCCGTGCCGCCAGCGAGTTCGGCCGCCGCGATGCCGACGACCTGCTCGTCGGCATGGTGTACGAGGCCATCGCCTCGCGCCGTTAGGACCGTATGACGAAAGGGCAGTGAGCGTGGCCGGACCGACGACCGCCGAGCGCGGTGAACGCCAGCAGGAGTCGTCCGGCCCGCCGCTCGTCCGGCGTTTGAGAAACCCCCGCTTTCGTACGATCGTCATTCTGGCCGTCGCCCTCGTGCTCATCGGCGGCGGTTCCGTTTGGGTGTTGTACGGCTCCGCGTGGACGCGTGTGGAGCACGTGGCGGTGTCCGGGACGCGCGTGCTGACGCCGGCGCAGGTGCGCCAGGCCGCCGACGTACCGGTCGGGGACCCGATGATTTCCGTCGACACCGATGCCATCGAGGCCCGACTCCTCCGGAAATTGCCCCGAATTGACGCGGTTGAGGTCGTCCGTTCCTGGCCTCATGGAATCGGGCTGAAAGTGACCGAGCGCACTCCGGTTCTCCTTGTCCAAAAGGATGGAAAGTTCATCGAAGTGGACGGCAAGGGTGTCCGTTTCGCCACGGTTTCGCGGCCGCCGAAAGGCGCTCCGACCCTTGAATTGACCGTGTCCCGCTCGGGTTCGTCCGCCGCGAGCCTGCGGCGTTTCGGGTCGGACCGGCTCGTGCGGGAGGCGGTGCGGGTCGCCCGCGCCATTCCGGCCGCCGTCGCGCGCGACACCCGGGTCGTCAAGGTCCGTTCGTACGACGACATCTCGCTGGAGTTGGGCGGCGGCCGCACGGTCGAGTGGGGCAGCGGCGAGAACGGCCACGCCAAGGCCCGGACCCTCACCGCCCTGATGAAAGCAGCGTCGGGTGCACGGCACTTCGATGTCAGTGTCCCCACCGCCCCTGCGTCATCAGCGAGTTGACGCACATCAGCGCAGGCCAGCACCCTGGTTGGGCACCGCTATGGCTGATCACATAGGGTGAAAAGAAAAACGGGAGGTTCGGCGTGTTCGTTGAACGTGCGCCACTTGTCGACTTAGTGTCCTGTTCAGAAGACTTCAAGGAACAGACACACTGGTAACCCTAAACTTCAGCGTTAGGGTTCGGGTCGGCACTCGGACCGTCCCATTCGGCATCAGTCGTCGGAGCGCGGGGACCCGCGAGACGACGGCAACGTAATTCGAGGCGAGAGGCCTTCGACGTGGCAGCACCGCAGAACTACCTCGCAGTCATCAAGGTCATCGGTGTCGGCGGCGGTGGTGTCAATGCCATCAACCGGATGATCGAGGTCGGTCTCAAGGGCGTCGAGTTCATTGCCATCAACACGGACGCGCAAGCGCTGTTGATGAGCGACGCCGACGTCAAACTCGACGTCGGCCGTGAACTCACCCGCGGACTCGGCGCAGGAGCCAACCCGGCCGTCGGCCGCAAGGCCGCCGAGGACCACCGCGAGGAGATCGAGGAGGTCCTCAAGGGGGCCGACATGGTCTTCGTGACGGCCGGTGAAGGCGGCGGCACCGGCACCGGCGGCGCGCCCGTCGTGGCCAACATCGCGCGCACCCTGGGCGCCCTCACCATCGGCGTGGTCACGCGCCCGTTCACCTTCGAGGGACGGCGCCGCGCCAACCAGGCCGAGGACGGCATCGCGGAACTGCGCGAAGAGGTCGACACCCTCATCGTCATCCCGAACGACCGGCTGCTGTCCATCTCGGACCGCCAGGTCTCGGTCCTGGACGCCTTCAAGTCGGCCGACCAGGTCCTGCTCTCCGGTGTCCAGGGCATCACCGACCTCATCACCACCCCCGGTCTGATCAACCTCGACTTCGCCGACGTCAAGTCGGTCATGTCCGAGGCGGGCTCGGCCCTCATGGGCATCGGCTCGGCCCGCGGCGACGACCGCGCGGTGGCCGCCGCCGAGATGGCGATCTCCTCGCCGCTCCTGGAGGCCTCCATCGACGGCGCCCGGGGCGTGCTGCTCTCCATCTCCGGCGGCTCCGACCTCGGCCTGTTCGAGATCAACGAGGCCGCCCAGCTGGTCAGCGAGGCGGCCCACCCCGAGGCCAACATCATCTTCGGCGCGGTCATCGACGACGCCCTCGGCGACGAGGTCCGGGTGACCGTGATCGCCGCCGGCTTCGACGGCGGCCAGCCGCCGGCCCGCCGGGACAACGTCCTCGGCTCGGCCTCCGCCTCCTCCCGCCGCGAGGAGCCGGCCCCGGTGCGGCAGCCGGAGCGTCCGTCCTTCGGCTCGCTCGGCAGCGTGACCCCGAAGGAGGAGCCGGAGCCGGCTCCGGTCGCGGTCAGCGAGCCCCCGGTCCTCCCGCAGGTTCCGCCGCCGGCGCCGCGCAGCTACTCGGACAGCGCGGTCGAGGAGCTGGACGTGCCGGACTTCCTGAAGTGATAGGACAGCGCGACACCGTGAACGGCGCGCACTTCGCCTTCACCGACAGGTGGGGCGGGGTGAGCGCCGTTCCGTACGAGGAGCTCAACCTGGGCGGGGCCGTCGGCGACGACCCCGCCGCCGTACGGGCCAACCGCGAGGCGGCGGCCGGATCCCTCGGGATCGATCCGGGCCGGGTGGTCTGGATGAACCAGGTGCACGGCGCCGACGTCGCCGTGGTGGACGGACCCTGGGGGGACCGGCCCGTGCCGGAGGTCGACGCGATCGTCACCGCCCGGCCCGGTCTGGCCCTGGCCGTCCTCACCGCCGACTGCGTGCCGGTCCTGCTCGCCGACCCCGTCGCCGGGGTCGCGGGCGCGGCCCACGCGGGCCGGCCCGGGATGGTCGCCGGCGTCGTCCCCGCGGCGGTCCGCGCGATGATGGAACTGGGCGCCGAGCCCTCCCGGATCGTCGCCCGCACCGGCCCCGCCGTCTGTGGCCGGTGTTACGAGGTGCCGGACGCGATGCGCGCCGAGGTGGCCGCCGTGGAGCCTGCGGCGCACTCCGAGACGAGCTGGGGTACGCCGGCGGTCGACGTGAGCGCAGGGGTGCACGCGCAGCTCGAACGGCTCGGGGTGTGCGACCGGGTGCAGTCGCCGGTGTGCACGCTGGAGTCGCGCGACCACTTCTCCTACCGCCGCGACCGCACCACCGGGCGGCTCGCGAGCTATGTGTGGCTGGACTGATGGGGCATGACGGACCGTAAGGCTGAACTCGCCGGAAATCTGGCGAAGGTGGACGAACGCATCGCCGCCGCGTGCGCGGCCGCCGGACGCAAGCGGGAAGAGGTGACCCTGATCGTGGTCACCAAGACCTACCCGGCGAGCGATGTGCGGATCCTGTCCGAACTCGGTGTGCGTCATGTCGCCGAGAACCGGGACCAGGACGCGGCTCCCAAGGCCGCCGCTTGCTCGGATCTGTCCCTTAATTGGCACTTTGTCGGTCAATTGCAGACCAACAAGGTGCGATCCGTGGTCGGTTACGCGGATGTCGTGCAGTCCGTCGACCGTTCCCGGCTCGTCGCGGCTCTGTCGAAGGAGGCCGAGCGGGTCGGGCGCGAGGTGGGGTGCCTCATCCAGGTCGCCCTCGACGCGGGCGCGAGCGGGCGAGGGGAGCGGGGCGGTGTGGCGCCCGGCGGAATCGAAGAGTTGGCCGACCTCGTCGCCGACGCCGCGGGACTGCGGCTCGACGGGCTGATGACGGTCGCACCGCTCGCGGGGGAGTACGCGGGACGCCAACAGGCGGCGTTCGAGCGGATGATGGATTTGTCGACTGACCTGCGCCGAGCCCATCCGGCTGCGAACATGGTGTCCGCAGGGATGAGTGCGGATCTCGAACAGGCCGTGGCGGCCGGAGCGACACATGTACGCGTCGGCACCGCGGTACTCGGAGTCCGCCCCAGGCTCGGGTAACGTCGCCAAGAAGTCGGACCACAGCAGAAAATATGGTCAATGCCGCCGAAAGGCGGCGCAACGGCCGCGTGGATCGCAGGACTTGGCAGTCGCCAGTCGATCCACCACAGAGCGGAGGACTCAGAGCATGGCCGGCGCGATGCGCAAGATGGCGGTCTACCTCGGCCTCGTGGAGGACGATGGGTACGACGGCCGCGGATTCGACCCCGACGACGACTTCGAGCCCGAACTGGACCCGGAGCCCGAGCGAGACCACCGACGGCACGAGCCGTCACACCAGTCGCACGGTGCACACCAGTCCCAAAGGGACGAATCGGTGCGAGTGGTACAGCCTCCGGCGCCACGCGAACCGGTGTCGCATTCCGCTTCGCTGCCCGCTGAATCCGGGCGTCCGGCGCGGATCGCGCCCGTGGCGTCCATCACACAAGAACGTCAGTCCCTGGAGAAGAACGCACCGGTGATCATGCCCAAGGTCGTGTCGGAACGAGAGCCGTACCGGATCACCACGCTTCACCCCCGGACCTACAACGAGGCCCGTACCATCGGGGAACACTTCCGTGAGGGCACCCCTGTGATCATGAATCTGACTGAGATGGATGACACAGATGCGAAGCGACTTGTCGACTTTGCGGCGGGATTGGTGTTTGGTCTTCACGGCAGCATCGAGCGGGTGACGCAGAAGGTGTTCCTGTTGTCGCCTGCTAACGTCGATGTCACGGCGGAGGACAAGGCCCGCATCGCAGAGGGCGGGTTCTTCAACCAGAGCTGAGACGCAAGACCGGAAAAGCACTACCCAGCAGCACGGAAACAGGGGAGAGGGAAGCACGGGTCATGAGCGTGGTCCTGGATGTCATCTACATCGCGCTGATGTGCTTCCTCATTGTGCTGATCTTCCGGTTGGTCATGGACTACGTCTTCCAGTTCGCCCGCTCATGGCAACCCGGCAAGGCGATGGTGGTCGTTCTGGAGGCCACCTACACTGTCACCGATCCACCGCTCAAGCTTCTGCGGCGGTTCATCCCGCCGCTGCGTCTCGGGGGCGTGGCGCTCGACCTGTCCTTCTTCGTACTGATGATCATTGTTTACATCCTGATCTCGATCGTGAGCCGGCTGTGAGCGATGTGAACTACCGTCTTGCCGATGCCGACGACTACGTTGAGGTGAAGAGATGCCGTTGACCCCCGAGGACGTGCGGAACAAGCAGTTCACGACCGTCCGCCTCCGAGAAGGCTATGACGAGGACGAGGTCGATGCCTTCCTCGACGAGGTCGAAGCCGAGCTGACCCGCCTGCTCCGCGAGAACGAGGACCTGCGCGCCAAGCTGGCCGCGGCTACGCGTGCTGCTGCCCAGAATCAGCAGAACATGCGCAAGCCCCCGGAGCCGCAGGACCAGGGGCCGGGCATGCCTCAGCAGGGGATGCGAGGTCCCGGCGCTCCGGTACCCGCCGGCATATCGGGCCCGCCGCAGCAGCAGATGGGTGGCCCCATGGGTGGCCCGCCCCAGCTGCCGAGCGGCGCCCCGCAGCTGCCCGCCGGTCCCGGCGGTCAGGGCGGCCCGCAGGGTCCCGGTCCGATGGGCCAGGGTCCGATGGGCCAGGGTCCGATGGGCCAGGGTCCGATGGGCCAGGGCCCGATGGGTCAAGGCCCGATGGGTCAAGGCCCGATGGGTGGCCAGCCGCCCATGCAGCAGATGGGTGGTCCGATGGGCGGCCCCATGGGTGGTCCGATGGGCGGCCCCGGTCAGGGCCCCGGTGGCGACAGCGCCGCCCGTGTCCTCTCGCTGGCCCAGCAGACCGCCGACCAGGCGATCGCCGAGGCCCGTTCCGAGGCCAACAAGATCGTCGGCGAGGCCCGCAGCCGCGCCGAGGGTCTGGAGCGTGACGCCCGTGCCAAGGCCGACGCCCTGGAGCGGGACGCGCAGGAGAAGCACCGCGTCGCGATGGGTTCCCTGGAGTCCGCTCGCGCCACGCTGGAGCGCAAGGTCGAGGACCTGCGCGGCTTCGAGCGCGAGTACCGCACGCGACTGAAGTCGTACCTGGAGTCGCAGCTGCGTCAGCTGGAGACCCAGGCCGACGACTCGCTCGCGCCGCCGCGCACCCCGGCCACCGCCTCCCTGCCGCCGTCCCCGGCGCCCTCGATGGCTCCGGCCGGTGCGGGTGCCCCGTCCTACGGTGGCAACCAGACGATGGGCGGCCCCCCGATGCCGCCGGCCCCGTCGTACGGCGGCCAGCAGCAGATGTCCCCGGCGATGACCCAGCCGATGGCTCCGGTCCGTCCGCAGGGCCCCGGCCCGATGGGCCAGGCTCCCTCGCCGATGCGTGGGTTCCTGATCGACGAGGACGACAACTGACGGCCGGCACGGTCAGTAGTACGCCGTAGGCATCGGCAGCGTTCAGGGCGGGACCCCGGACTTCGGTCCGGGGTCCCGCCCTTTTTACGCGTGTTGCGGCCGATGTCGGCCGGGGTCGGACGCACGCAGAAACGGGTCGGGGCCCGGCCCTCGTGAGAGGACCGGGCCCCGAGGAGCCTGGTGACTACGCCTTGCGCAGACGGAACGTGAGCGACAGGCCCTCGTCCGTGAACGTCTCGCCGTAGCTGTCGTCCGCCTCGCCCTGGGCGAAGTCGGTCGCCAGGACCTCGTCGGCGATCAGCTCGGCGTGCTCGCCCAGCGCCGCGACGACCGCCGGGTCCGTGGAGGTCCAGCGCAGCGCGATGCGGTCGGCCACGTCGAGGCCGCTGTTCTTGCGGGCCTCCTGGATCAGCCGGATCGCGTCGCGGGCGAGGCCCGCCTGGCGCAGCTCCTCCGTGATCTCCAGGTCGAGGGCGACCGTGGCACCGGAGTCGGACGCCACCGACCACCCCTCGCGCGGGGTCTCCGTGATGATCACCTCGTCCGGGGCGAGCGCGACCGTCTCGCCGTCGACCTCCACCGACGCCGTGCCCTCGCGCAGCGCCAGGGACAGCGCGGCCGCGTCGGCGGCGGAGATGGCCTTGGCCACGTCCTGGACCCGCTTGCCGAACCGCTTGCCCAGGGCGCGGAAGTTCGCCTTGGCGGTGGTGTCGACCAGGGAACCGCCGACCTCGGACAGCGAGGCCAGGGAGCTGACGTTCAGCTCCTCGGTGATCTGCGCGTGCAGCTCGCGGTCGAGGGACTCGAAGCCCGCGACCGCCACCAGGGCGCGGGACAGCGGCTGGCGGGTCTTGACGCCAGACTCCGCGCGCGTGGCGCGGCCGAGCTCCACCAGGCGGCGGACCAGGACCATCTGCTTCGACAGCTCCGGGTCGATCGCCGACAGGTCCGCCTCGGGCCAGGACGCCAGGTGCACCGACTCCAGGGCGCCCGGGGCCACCGGCACCACCAGGTCCTGCCAGACCTGCTCGGTGATGAACGGGGTCAGCGGGGCCATCAGCTTGGTGACCGTCTCGACGACCTCGTGCAGGGTGCGCAGCGCGGCCTTGTCGCCCTGCCAGAAGCGGCGGCGCGAGCGGCGGACGTACCAGTTCGACAGGTCGTCGACGAACGCCGACAGCAGCTTGCCGGCGCGCTGGGTGTCGTACGCCTCCAGCGCCTGCGTCACCTGGTCGGTGAGCGCGTGCAGTTCGGAAAGGAGCCAGCGGTCGAGAACGGGTCGCTCGGCCGGGGCCGGGTCGGCCGCGGACGGGGCCCAGTTCGACGTGCGCGCGTACAGGGCCTGGAAGGCGACCGTGTTCCAGTAGGTGAGGAGCGTCTTGCGGACGACCTCCTGGATGGTGCCGTGGCCGACGCGCCGCGCCGCCCACGGGGAGCCGCCGGCCGCCATGAACCAGCGCACCGCGTCGGCGCCGTGCTGGTCCATGAGCGGGATCGGCTGCAGGATGTTGCCCAGGTGCTTGGACATCTTGCGGCCGTCCTCGGCGAGGATGTGGCCGAGGCACACGACGTTCTCGTACGACGACTTGTCGAAGACCAGCGTGCCGACGGCCATCAGCGTGTAGAACCAGCCGCGGGTCTGGTCGATCGCCTCGGAGATGAACTGCGCCGGGTACCGGCTCTCGAACAGCTCCTTGTTCTTGTACGGGTAGCCCCACTGCGCGAACGGCATCGAACCCGAGTCGTACCAGGCGTCGATGACCTCCGGCACGCGCGTGGCCGCCTTCCCGCAGCCGTCGTGACGGCAGGCGAAGGTGACGTCGTCGATGTACGGGCGGTGCGGGTCGAGGGCGGACTGGTCGGTTCCGGTCAGCTCGGACAGCTCCGCGCGGGAGCCGACGACCGTGAGGTGGTCGTCCTCGCAGCGCCAGATCGGCAGCGGGGTGCCCCAGTAGCGGTTGCGGGACAGCGCCCAGTCGATGTTGTTGTTGAGCCAGTCGCCGAAGCGGCCGTGCTTGACCGTCTCCGGGAACCAGTTGGTCTTCTCGTTCTCTTCGAGGAGGCGGTCCTTGACGGCCGTCGTGCGGATGTACCAGGACGGCTGCGCGTAGTAGAGCAGCGCGGTGTGGCAGCGCCAGCAGTGCGGGTAGCTGTGCTCGTACGGCAGGTGCTTGAAGAGCCGGCCGCGCTGTTGGAGGTCCTCGGTGAGCTTTTCGTCCGCCTTCTTGAAGAAGACGCCGCCGACCAGCGGGACGTCCTCCTCGAAGGTGCCGTCCGGGCGGACCGGGTTGACCACCGGCAGACCGTACGCGCGGCAGACCTTGAGGTCGTCCTCACCGAAGGCCGGGGACTGGTGGACCAGACCCGTACCGTCCTCGGTGGTGACGTAGTCGGCGTTCACCACGTAGTGGGCGGGCTCGGGGAACTCCACGAGCTCGAACGGACGTTGATACGTCCAGCGCTCCATCTCGGCGCCGGTGAAGCTCTGGCCGGTGCGCTCCCAGCCCTCGCCGAGCGCCTTCTCGACCAGCGGCTCGGCGACGACGAGCTTCTCCTCGCCGTCGGTCGCGACGACGTAGGTGACCTCCGGGTGCGCGGCCACCGCCGTGTTGGAGACCAGGGTCCAGGGGGTCGTCGTCCACACCAGGAGCGCGGCCTCGCCGGCGAGCGGACCGGAGGTGAGCGGGAAACGGACGTACACGGACGGGTCGACGACCGTCTCATAGCCCTGCGCCAGCTCGTGGTCCGACAGGCCGGTGCCGCAGCGCGGGCACCAGGGGGCGACGCGGTGGTCCTGGACCAGCAGGCCCTTGTCGAAGATCTCCTTCAGCGACCACCAGACCGACTCGATGTACTCGGGGTCCATCGTGACGTAGGCGTCGTCGAGGTCGACCCAGTAGCCCATGCGGGTCGTCAGGGCGGCGAAGGCGTCGGTGTGGCGGAGCACGGACTCACGGCACTTGGCGTTGAACTCGGCGATGCCGTACGCCTCGATGTCCTGCTTGCCGGAGAAGCCGAGCTCCTTCTCGACCGCGAGTTCCACCGGCAGGCCGTGGCAGTCCCAGCCGGCCTTGCGGGCCACGTGGTAGCCGCGCATGGTGCGGAAGCGGGGGAAGACGTCCTTGAAGACGCGCGCCTCGATGTGGTGGGCGCCGGGCATGCCGTTGGCGGTGGGCGGGCCCTCGTAGAACACCCACTCCGGGCGGCCCTCGGACTGCTCCAGGCTCTTGGCGAAGATCTTCTGCTCGCGCCAGAAGTCGAGCACGGCGTGCTCGAGCGCGGGCAGGTCGACCTGGGCGGGTACCTGGCGATACGTCGGCGCTGTCATCTGCGAGCTTCCTCCAACGGACTTTCTGCCTTCCGTCGGAGGGACGAGAGCCGTATGTGCTACGTACGCCGTGTGCGGCGCGCTCCCGCGGTACCACCCTCCTTGGCCCGCCGTACGCCGTACGCGCCGGTGAGCCCCCTCATTGGGGTCGCGAAGCCGGTTCTACCGGCCCCCGGGCCTTCCCTGGGGCTTTCTTCCGGCGGCTCCGGGGTGATCTTCACGTCGCGCTCGCCCCCGGGCTTCCACCGTCCCCGGGTCGCTCTGGGCTGCGTACGCCGCTACTCGTCCCCATCCACGCTTTTCGCTCCGCCCAGTGTACGGCGCACCGGGGACAGCGGCCGACCGGATTTCCGGGTGCGGGTGCCGGGGAGCCCGGCTGGTGGCAGGATGCCCCAAATGGCGAGGTACGCGTGTTCGGATCCTGGGATGCCGGGCTCGGCGGATTACCCGGCGGGGAGCTGGGCACAACGGATGCAGGCTTGCGGAGCGACATGCGCGAGCCGGGCGAATCGGGCGGTGCGTCCCGTTGCCGCGGGACTCAAGTCGATTTATCGTCCCAGCACGATTCGCGTGCAAGATCACAATATGTGAAGGGGCCGCGGCCATGGTGGCGAAAAAGACCGCCGTACAGCAGTCGGCGTCCAGCGGGGCCAGGGCCACGGCGGCCTCCGGCGGTGCGGATGCCCCCGGCGGTGCGGTCAAGGACGTAGGGGGGAAGAAGAGCACGGCCCGGTCGAGCGGGAAGAAGAACGCCCGGGCGGAGGGCGCCGGTGGGGAGAGCGCGGCCAAGGGGGACGGCGTCGCCAGGAAGGCCGCCGTGAGGAAGCCGGACGCCGGCAGGAAGCCGGTGGCCGAGAAGAAGTCCGCCGCCGGGAAGGCGGCAGGGAAGACCGTCGCCGCGGCCACGGCCGCGAAGAGAACCGCGGCGAAGGAGACGGTCGCCAAGGGGAAGGCGGCCGAGGAGACGGTGGCTGACGAGACGGTCGCCGAGGTGACGGCGGCGAGCCAGGAGGCCGCCGACCGGAAGGCCGCCCCCAAGAACGCGAAGAGCACCAAGAGCACCAAGAGCGCGAAGAACGCCAAGAACGCGAAGAAGACGGATGCCGAGGAGGTCGCCTCAGGCGACGGCACCCCCAAGGGCGCGAGCAGGAAGAGCACGGCCAAGAAAGCGGGCGCGGCGCGGGCCGCGAAGCAGACGGGAGCCACGACGGTGGTTGCGAAGAAGACTCCTGGCACGGCCACGGCGGCGAAGACCGCCGTCCCCAAGGCACGGGTCGCCGCGGCGGCGGAGCCCGGCGAGCTCGCGGTGCGCCCGGGCGAGGACCCGTGGACCCCCGAGGAGGTCGAGGAGGCGCGCTCCGAGCTGCTGTCCGAGGGGGCGCGGCTGCGCGCCGAGATCACGTCCTCCGAGGAGTCCATCGCCGGCCTGATGCGGGACTCCGGGGACGGTGCCGGGGACGACCAGGCGGACACCGGCACGAAGAACATCACCCGCGAGCACGAGATGGCGCTGGCCGCCAACGCGCGCGAGATGCTCGTCCAGACCGAGCGCGCCCTGAAGCGGCTGGACGCGGGCACGTACGGCCTGTGCGAGATCTGCGGCAACGCCATCGGCAAGGCCCGTATGCAGGCCTTCCCGAGGGCCACCTTGTGCGTCGAGTGCAAGCAGAAGCAGGAACGTCGCTCCTGAGCAGGTGGGTCGTCCGGGGCGTGCCGTACGCTCGTCCTCAGTCAGGCACCTAGGTTGAGGGACTCACGTGACAGAGGCGGAGCGCATCATCGGTACGCCGGACACTCCGGAGGACAGCGGCGAGCAGCCGACGGCGGCCGGGGCGGCCTCCGTGTCCGGTGCGGCGACCGGCGCGGACGAGCGGGAGAGCGCGGCCGAGCGGCCCCGGGGTAGGCGCCGGATCGTGGTGCTGTTCGCGGTGGCGGCCTTCGCGTACGCCCTCGACCTGATCAGCAAGATGGTCGTGGTCGCGAAGCTGGAGCACCACGCGCCGATCAAGGTCGTGGACGGCTGGCTGGAGCTCAACGCCATCCGCAACCCGGGGGCGGCCTTCGGCTTCGGCGAGGCCTTCACGGTCATCTTCACGGTGATCGCGGCGGCCGTGATCGTGGTGATCATCCGCCTGGCCCGCAAGCTGTACAGCCTGCCCTGGGCGATCGCGCTCGGCCTGCTGCTCGGCGGGGCGATCGGCAACCTCACCGACCGGATCTTCCGTACGCCGGGGCTCTTCGAGGGCCAGGTCGTGGACTTCATCGCGCCCAAGGGCTTCGCGGTCTTCAACCTCGCCGACTCGGCGATCGTCTGCGGCGGCATCCTGATCGTGCTGCTGTCGTTCCGCGGGCTCGACCCGGACGGGACCGTCCACAAGGACTGAGGCGTCCGACAAGGACCGAACCGTCCCCCAGGGGCTGAGGGGACGGAGGGCGCGTTGACGGTCCTGTCGGACCCGTCCGGCATACTCGTCGGGTGAGCACGATTCCCGAGATCCGTACCCTGCCCGTACCCGACGGCCTGGAGGGCGAGCGCGTCGACGCCGCCATCTCCCGCATGTTCGGCTTCTCCCGTACTAAGGCGGCGGAGCTGGCCGCCGCGGGCAAGGTGCAGGTCGACGGCGCCGTGGTCGGCAAGTCCGAGCGGGTCCGCGGCGGGGCCTGGCTGGAGGTCGAGATGCCGCAGGCGCCCGCTCCGGTGCAGGTGGTGGCCGAGCCGGTCGAGGGCATGGAGATCGTGCACGACGACGATGACGTGGTCGTGATCGTCAAGCCGGTCGGCGTGGCCGCGCACCCGTCGCCGGGCTGGAGCGGCCCGACCGTGATCGGCGGCCTGGCCGCCGCCGGCTACCGGATCTCGACCTCGGGCGCCGCCGAGCGCCAGGGCATCGTGCACCGCCTCGACGTCGGCACGTCGGGCCTGATGGTGGTCGCCAAGTCCGAGTACGCGTACACCTCGCTCAAGCGCCAGTTCAAGGAGCGCACGGTCGACAAGCGCTACCACACGCTCGTCCAGGGCCACCCCGACCCGACCAGCGGCACCATCGACGCCCCCATCGGCCGCCACCCCAACCACGACTACAAGTGGGCGGTCACGGCCGAGGGCAAGCCCTCGGTGACCCACTACGACCTCATCGAGGCCTTCCGCGCCGCCTCCCTGCTCGACGTGAAGCTGGAGACGGGCCGCACCCACCAGATCCGCGTCCACATGTCCGCCCACCGCCACCCGTGCGTGGGCGACCTGACCTACGGCGCCGACCCGACGCTCGCCAAGCGGCTGCGCCTGACCCGCCAGTGGCTGCACGCCGTCCGGCTCGGCTTCGAGCACCCCGGGGACGGGCAGTGGGTCGAGTTCGCGTGCGACTACCCCGAGGACCTGCAGCAGGCGCTGGAACAGGTCCGCGAGGAGACCTGGGCATGAGCGCCGGGTACACGGTCCGGATCGTCGACGACCTGACCGACCGCGAGGCGTGCTTCGCGGTGCGCAAGGAGGTCTTCGTCGTCGAGCAGAACGTCCCCGAGGACATCGAGTACGACGAGTACGACGCGGTCGCGGTACACGTGCTGGCCGTCCGGGAGGACGGCGTACCGCTCGGCACCGGGCGGCTGCTGTACGGCGAGGAGGCCGCCGCCAGGACCGGCGGCGGCCCTTCCCTGGGCGCCCTGGGGCGGCTCGCCGTCACCCGGGAGGCACGCGGACTGGGCGTCGGCGTCGCCCTGGTGCGGGCCATCGAGGAGGCGGCCCGCGCGCGCGGACTGACGACGGTCGACCTCCACGCCCAGACGCAGGCCCTGGGTTTCTACGAGCGACTCGGCTACGAGGCGTACGGCCCGGAGTACCCGGAGGCGGGGATCCCGCACCGGGCGATGCGCCGCGCCCTGTAGCGGCGGCGCCGAAAGGGCCGGTCAGAAGGGTCGCGTGGCAGGCTTGAGGCCTGCTGTGTGACCCGTCGACTCCCGGAGCGCCCGCCGTGGATCAGCTGGCCCTGTTGTTCGTGTTGCTGCTCGGGGCCCTGATCAGCGTGCCGGTGGGGGACCGGTTCGGACTGCCCGCGCCGGTGCTGATGACGCTGTTCGGGATCGTTCTCGCGGTGCTCGACTTCGTGCCGAACGTGAACATCCCGCCGGAGCTGATCCTGCCCACGCTGCTTCCGCCGTTGCTCTACGCGGCGGTGCGGCGCACCTCCTGGCGCCAGTTCGCCGCGAACAAACGGCCGATCTTCCTGCTGGCCGTGGCCCTGGTGTTCGTCACCACGATCTGCGTGGCGGCCGTCGCCCACGCGATCGTGCCGGGGCTGCCGGTCGCCGCCGCCGTGGCGCTGGGCGCGCTGGTCGCCCCGCCCGACCCCGTCGCCGCCACGGCCGTCGCCGGGCAGCTCGGGCTGCCGCGCCGGCTGGTGTCGATCCTGGAGGGCGAGGGGCTGTTCAACGACGTCACGGCGATCGTGCTCTACCACGTGGCGATCGCCGTCGTCGTCAGCGGCTCGTTCTCGCCCTGGCAGGCCGGACTGGACCTGGTGCTGTCCGCGGTGGTCGCGCTCGCCGTGGGGCTCGCCCTCGGCTGGGGCGCGAACAAGCTGCTGGACCTGCTGGACGACGCGACCCTCCAGATCGGCCTGACCCTGCTGGTGCCGTACGTGTCGTACGTGATCTCGGAGGAGCTGCACGGGTCCGGGGTGCTCGCCGTGCTCACCACCGCGCTGTTCCTCGCCGAGTACGCCCTCGACGCCGACGACGTGATGACCCGGCTCGCCGGGCACGCCTTCTGGGACATCGTCGACACGCTGGTCACCGGCGTGGCGTTCGGGCTGATCGGGCTCGAACTGCACAACGCGATCCGGACGGCCTCCGGGCGCTGGCCCGACCTGCTCGGCTGGGCGGCCACGATCGTCGTCGTGGTGCTGCTCGTACGGCTGGTGTACCTGCTCCCCGCCACCTGGCTGACCAAGCGGCTGCACGCCCGGCGGGACCACGACGAGGACATCCCGATGAGCTGGCGGGAGACCGTCGTCATGTGGTGGGCGGGGATGCGCGGGGTGGCCTCGGTGGCGCTGGCGCTGGCCATTCCGCTGCGGACCGAGGACGGGTCGCCCTTCCCGGACCGCGACGAGATCGTGTTCATCGCGTTCGGGGTGATCATGTCGACGCTGGTGCTCCAGGGGCTGACCCTGCCGTGGCTGGTGAAGCGGCTGCGGGTACGGGCCGACACCGAGCGGGAGAAGGAGTTCGAGAAGGAGCTGGCGGTGCGGGCGGCGAAGGCGGCGCGGGGGAGGCTGACGGAGATCGAGGAGGTCGAGGAACTGCCGGAGGAGCTGTCAGAGCAGATGCACCGGCGGGCCTTCGACATCGGCCTGCGGATCAGCCCGGACCTGGGCGAGGAGGAGCGGCGGGAGGCCCACCAGCAGCGCGTGCGGCGGCTGAGGCGGGTACGGCAGATCCAGAACGAGATGCTGAGCGCGGCGCGGCACGAGGTGCTGGCGGCGCGGAGCGAGCCGGGGGCGGATCCGGAGATCGTGGACCGGGTGCTGCGGCATCTGGACGTACGCAGCCTGAAGTGAGCTCGGGTGATCTCCGCCGTGACCCTGCGGGGCGGCAGTCATATGAACACATGGCGGTTGTGGATATCCGCAGGCCCGGTCCGCGTTCCGCTCGTACTCTCGGATCATGGCTCGCAACATTGTGATCAGTGGTGGCGGTACGGGAATCGGGCTGGCGGCCGCGCAGGCGTTCGCGGCGGACGGGGATCAGGTGCTGCTGCTCGGGCGGCGCGCCGAGGTGCTGGAGAAGGCCGGGGTGCCGGGGGCGCTCACCCGTGCGGCCGACCTCCGTGACCCGGCGGACGTGCGGGGCGTGGCCCGGTTCGTCGCCGAGCGGCTCGGCACCGTGGACGTGCTCGTGCACAGCGCCGGAGGCAACGGAGGCCTCGAACCCGAGGCCGGCGGCGAGGACGCGCTCGACGCCGTCGCGCACGACTGGACGGTCAACTTCCGGCTCAACACCCTGACCTCCGTGCTGCTCACGGAGGCGCTGAAGGAGCGGCTGGCGGAACCGGGCGGCCGGGTGCTGTTCCTGAGCTCCATAGCGGCCTACCGCGGGTCGGGCAGCGGGGCCTACGCGGCGTCCAAGGCGGCCCTGCATCCGTACGCCCATGATTTGGCCCGGCAGCTGGGCCCGCGCGGCATCACCGTGAACGTGGTCGCGCCGGGGTACATCGAGGACACCGACTTCTTCGGGGGCCCGATCGAGGAGGCACGGCGGGAGCGGCTCGTCGACGAGACCGCGACCGGCCGGGCCGGGACGCCCGGGGACGTCGCCGCCACCCTGCACTGGCTGGCCTCCCCGGGCGCCGGGCACATCACCTCGCAGATCATCCAGGTCAACGGCGGAGCCGAACGGGGGCACTGACGAGCGGCGGGGTCAGCCCCGGCCCGTCCGGGGCTGCTCGGGCAGGCGCCGCGCCCCCGCGCCGTCGGGGGAGGGGAGGTGGCCGGGCGGCAGCACCGCGTCCGCCGTGTTGACCCGGGGCAGCGCGTACGGATGCTCAGCGCACAGCCAGCTGATCATCTGCTCACGGACCGTGACCCGGACCTTCCACACGTCGTCCGCGTCCTTGGCGGTGACCAGCGCCCGCACCTGGAGGGTGTTCGGCGTGGAGTCGGTGACCGCGAGCCCGTAGTCGCGCCCGTCCCAGGCCGGGCATTCGCGCAGGAGGTCCCGCAGCTTCTCGCGCATCAGCTCGATCGGCGCGGTGTGGTCGAGGTGCCAGAAGACGATGCCGGTCATCTGCGGGGTGCCGCGCGACCAGTTCTCGAAGGGTTTGGAGGTGAAGTACGACACGGGCATGGTGATCCGGCGCTCGTCCCAGGTCCGTACGGTCAGGAAGGTCAGCGTGATCTCCTCGACCGTGCCCCACTCGCCGTCCACCACGACGGTGTCGCCGATCCGCACCATGTCGCCGAAGGCGATCTGCAGCCCGGCGAACAAGTTGGAGAGCGTGGACTGGGCAGCCACACCGGCGACGATGCCCAGGATTCCGGCGGAGGCCAGCAGGGACGCGCCGGCCGCGCGCATCGCCGGGAACGTCAGCAGCATCGCCGCGGCGGCGACCACGCCGACGACCGCCGCCACCACGCGCATGATCAGCGACGCCTGGGTGCGGACCCGGCGGACCCGGGCGGCGTCGTGGTGGACGCGGGCATAGCGGGTGTACGACGTCTCGACGATCGCCGCCGCGATCCGGGTCATCAGCCAGGCCGCCGACCCGATCAGCACCAGTGTCAGCGTCCGGCCGATGCCGACCCGGTGGGCCTCCAGCAGCTGAGCCTGGTCGTACGAGCCTCTGAGCAGGGCCGCGCACAGCATCAGCTGGTAGGGGATCCGGGCGCGGCGCAAGAGGCCCCACAGGGGCGTCTCGCTGTGCCGTTCGTCGGCCTTGCGCAGCAGCAGATCGGTGGCCCAGCCGATGAGCAGCGTGAGGACGACGGCACTGCCGACCACGACGAGAGGGCGCAGAACGTTCTCCATGCCTCCGAACGTAACCGGCGTCGGGCGGTGATGAACATGTGTGTTCGCGAGCGGAGGGGGTACGGCCGCGGTGCGGCACCGCCGTATCCGGCTGGCACCATGGCCCCATGAACATCATGCTCTTTCACTCGACCTATGGCCTCAGGCCCGCGGTGCGCGCCGCGGCGGATCGGTTGCGGGCCGCGGGGCACGAGGTGTGGACGCCGGACCTGTTCGCGGGGCGCACGTTCGAGACGGTCGAGGACGGCATGGCGTTCAAGGAGGAGATCGGCAAGGACGAGCTGCTGAAGCGGGCCGTCCTGGCGGCGGCGCCCTACTCGGAACGGGGGCTGGTGTACGCGGGGTTCTCGCTCGGTGCCTCCGTCGCGCAGACCCTGGCGCTGGGCGACGAGAAGGCACGCGGGCTGCTGCTCCTGCACGGCACGTCGGACATCGCGCCGAACGTCTCGGTGGACGACCTGCCGGTCCAGCTGCACGTGGCCGAGCCGGACCCGTTCGAGACGGACGACTGGCTCGGCTCCTGGTACCTGCAGATGGGCAGGCTGGGCGCGGACGTCGAGGTCTACCGGTACGCCGGGGCCGGCCACCTCTACACCGACCCCGAGCTGCCGGACTACGACGAGGAGGCCGCCGAGGCCACCTGGCGGGTGGCACTCGGCTTCCTCGACAGTCTGCGGACCGCCTAGCGCGGACCGGCTGGTCGGCGGCTGCCGCCGACTCAGCCCGGGAAGCACTCCTTGGGGTTGTGCACCAGCGACATGAAGTGCCCGGAGTACACCCAGGACGTCGGCTTCGAGTCGTAGATCCGGAACCACAGGGCCCCCGAGGGGGTGTGGCGGGTGGAGCACTGGATGCGCAGGGTCGTGTTGAACGGCTCCGTGCGGAACTTGTGCGACGAGGAGGTGGGCTGCGCGTAGATGGGGGCACCGCCCCTGTCCAGCACGGTCAGATTGACGAAGGCCGGCGCTGCCGAGGCCTCCGTCGCCTGAGCGACGGAGGCGAGCCCGGCGAGCGTCATGGCAGCGGCAATCGTCGCGGTCTTCTTCAAGACACCTTGGGGGGTGGCCATGTGACTCCAATCATGAACAGACCTGGCGGGCCGCCAGGTAGGGCGACCCGCCAGAGTGTTCGATGCCGGAAAGATCTCGTCGGTTGCTCCGGGCGTTGATCTTTTTACACAGGGTTGTAGGTGCGCTCGACCTTCTGCGTGCCGCTGCGCGTGCTGTACGAACGCGACCAGGACGAGGTGGCGTTCGCGTCCGTGCGGTCGGACAGGACGTAGTAGTCCATCTGCGCGCGGTCGGCGGTGATGTCCAGGACGCCGTAGCCGTGGCGGTCGGTGTCGACCCAGTGGACGTGGCGGTTGGCGGCGCGGATGAGCGGCGAGGCGATCGCGGTGAGGGTGCCCTCGGGGACCTTGACGATGTCGTCGAGGTTGTCCGAGGTGACCGAGGTGACCACGAACTCCGTGGCGGCCGAGGCCGAGAGCGGGTAGGTGCCCGCGTCCACCGGCACGTCGTTGGCCCACGCCATGTGGATGTCTCCGGTCAGGAAGACGGTGTTGCGGATGGCGTTGGAGCGCAGGTGGGCCAGCAGCTCGCGGCGGTCGTCGGTGTAGCCGTCCCACTGGTCGGTGTTGGCGGCGATGCCCTCCTGCGGCAGCCCGAGCAGCTTGGCCAGCGGCTTGAACAGGTCGGCGGAGAGGGAGCCGAAGGAGAACGGCGAGATCATCACCGAGTTGCCGACCAGCCGCCAGGTGGTGTCGGAGGCCTTCAACCCCGCCTTCAGCCAGTCGAGCTGCGCGCGCCCCGTGATGGTGCGCTCGGGGTCGTCGACCGAGCCGTTGCCGACCTTGACCTGCTGGGAGCGGAAGGACCGCAGGTCCAGCAGCGAGAGGTCGGCGAGCTTGCCGAAGCGCAGCCGGCGGTAGGTGGTGCCGGCGATCGCCGGGCGGACCGGCATCCACTCGAAGTAGGCCTGCTTGGCGGCCGCCTGACGGTCCCTCCAGGCACCTTCGGCGCCCTCGGTGTGGTTCTCGGCACCGCCGGACCAGGAGTCGTTGGCGAACTCGTGGTCGTCCCAGATCGCGATGACGGGCGCCTTGGTGTGCAGGGCCTGCAGGTCCGGGTCGGTCTTGTACTTGCCGTGCCGGGTGCGGTAGTCGGCGAGCGTGAGGATCTCGTGGGTGGGCGCGTGCTGCCGCACGACGGTGCCGCGCGTGCCGTACTCGCCGGTGCCGTACTCGTAGATGTAGTCGCCGAGGTGCAGCCAGGCGTCGAGGTCGCCGCGGGCCGCGAGGTGGCGGTAGGAGGAGAAGTAGCCGGCCTCCCAGTTGGCGCAGGAGACCACGCCGAAGCGCAGGCCCGACACGGCCGCGTCCGCCGCCGGCGCGGTGCGGGTACGCGCCACCGGGGAGTCCGTGCCGCCTGCCGAGAAGCGGAACCAATAGCTGGTGGCCGGGGCCAGGCCGCGTATGTCGGCCTTGACCGTGTGGTCGGAGGCGGCCTTCGCGGTCGTGGAGCCCTTGGCGACGACGTTCGTCAGCGCCTTGTCCGTGGCGACGACCCAGCTCACCTCGGTGTCCGGGCCGAGCCCGGAGCCGGGTATCGCCTCGGCGGTGGGGGTCACGCGGGTCCACAACAGGATGCCGTCGGGCAGCGGGTCGCCGGAGGCGACGCCGTGCAGGAAGGCGGGGGCCTGGCCGGCGGCGCGGGCGGGCAGCGCGGCGGCGAGCGGGCCGGCCAGAACAGCGGTCGCCGCCGCGGCCTTGACGACCGTACGGCGGCGGGGCGAGAGGGAGTTGATGCCCTCGGAGGATCGGTTTCGACTGGTCACGACCGATCAGGTTACTGATCGGTATGATCGAGAGCGGGCGAACTCCCAAAGTTCGCCCGCTCTTCATTCGGCGGTGGGTATCTGACCGGTTGTCAGGCCGGTTGTCAGGCCTTGAGAGCCGCGTTCACCGCAGAGTTGAACTCGGACACCGTCCAGGGCTGGTTGGGGTCCGAGGTCGTGAGCGTCTTGCCGTCCATGACGAAGCTCGGGGTGCCCGTGACACCGTCCTTGTTGGTGTCCCAGGTCTTCGACATCGCCAGTGCCCAGGCGTCGTAGGTGCCCTTCTTCACCGCGGTCTGGAACGCGGTGTTGTTCTTCAGGGCGGGGACGGTGTTCGCGATCTTGATGAGGTAGTCGTCGCTCTTGAACTTGTCGTCCGTCTCCTCCGGGTGCCACTGCTTCGAGTACAGCGCCGTCTTGTACTCGAGGAATGCCTCCGGGCTGACGTTCAGCGCGGCGCCCATGGCGCTCGTCGCGTTCTTGGAGCCCTCGCCGCGCGAACCGATCTTGCCCTTGCTCAGCGAGTCGCCGTCGAGGAACGTACCGCCGATGTACTGGATCTTGTACTTGCCGTCGTCGATGTCCTTCTTCACCGTCGAACCGACGGTCTGCTCGAACGCGGCGCACACCGGGCAGCGCGGGTCTTCGTAGACCTTGAGGGTCTTCTTCGCGGTGTCCTTGCCGATGACGACGGTGGTGCCGTCGGTGCCCTTGGTGTTGGCCGGAGCGACGACCTTGTCGCCCTTCAGGCCCTCCCAGTAGCTGGGCTTGTTGGCCTGGACGACGGCGTAGCCGATGCCGCCCGCCGCGGCCAGGACGGCCACGACCGAGGCGGCCACGATGACCTGCCGCTTGATCTTGGCGCGCTGGGCCTGCTTCTCGCGCTCCAGGCGCAGCCGCTCCCGGGCCGCGTTCTTCGCCGCCTGGCTGTTCCGCTTGCTCATATTCGTGATCTCCATGTGGGACGCGCACATGCCGTACGCGGGATACGTGTGGGGGACTGGTCTTGCTCACTGCGCTCGCCCCGAAAGGGGCGGCCGGCGGCACCGCTCAGGCCGGGGCCAGGGCGGGGGAGCAGGAGCACGGCGGTCCACGCCGTCCCAGGGAGTGCACGAGGATCAGTTCGCGTGCGGCGGCGGTGCGTGGCGCGAAACGCGGCAGCCGGCGCACCGGAGCCGGCCGGACCGCCGCCACGGCGGCCACCGCCACCAGCAGCGGACGGAAGGTCGTCGCGGCCATCGCGCGCAGCAGCTGGGTCAGCGCCCGCTCGCCGCGACGCAGCCAGACGGCGGCGAGCAGGCCGACGCCGACGTGCGCGGCGAGCAGCAGCCAGGCGGCGACCGGGTCGGCGTGCGCGAGCAGCGCGGGGACGCGGCCGCCGCCGGTCACCTGGGCCAGCGGGGTGCCCACCGAGCCGCCTCGGCACAGCACGTCGAGGCCGACCGCGCGCAGGGGGCCGGCGATCGGGCCGCCCGCCCTGCCGTAACAGGCGTGCTGGCCGGTGGTGAACACGGTGTCGGCGGCCAGTTCCAGCGGGATCAGCAGCACCGCGATGCGGCCGAAGCCGCGCTCGCGGCCCGCCAGTGCGTACGCCGTGACGAAGACGCCGACGGCGACCGCGGTCACGGTCGTCAGTGGCAGCGGAGCCCGTGACAGCAGGACGTGCGACGCGGTGCTGAGCGTCACGACGAAGGCCGTGAACAGCGCCGCGCGCACGGCTCTGAGCTGGGTTCCGGATATGTCCATGGCGTGGAGAGTCTGTCACGGACTCGGGTAAGGGACCCTTAAAAGGCCCTTGCGAGTCCGGGACGGTCCGAGTCCGGGACGGTCACAGCCCCGGAATCCGGCCGTTGCGGAACAGGTCCAGGAAGATCTGGTGGTCGGCACGCGCGCGTGCGCCGTAGCTGTGCGCGAACTCGGTCAGCAGGTCCGCGAAGCCCGCCTCGTCGGCCGCGATCGCCGCGTCGATGGCCCGCTCCGTGGAGAACGGCACCAGGGACTCGCCGGAGGTGTCGTCCGCCGCCGCGTGCATGGTGGCGGTGGCCCGGCCCAGGTCGGCGACGACGGCCGCGATCTCCTCCGGGTCGTCGATGTCGCCCCAGTCCAGGTCCACGGCGTACGGCGACACCTCGGCGACCAGCTGGCCGGCGCCGTCCAGCTCGGTCCAGCCCAGCCACGGGTCGGCGTGCGCCTGCAGGGCGCGCTGGGAGATCACCGTGCGGTGGCCCTCGTGCTGGAAGTACTCCGCGATCGCCGGGTCCGTGATGTGCCGGGAGACGGCCGGGGTCTGGGCCTGCTTGATGTAGATCACGACGTCGTTCTCCAGGGCGTCGCTGTGGCCCTCCAGGAGGATGTTGTACGACGGCAGGCCCGCCGAGCCGATCCCGATCCCGCGGCGCCCCACGACGTCCTTGACCCGGTAGGAGTCCGGGCGGGCCAGGGAGGTCTCCGGCAGCGTCTCCAAGTAGCCGTCGAAGGCGGCCAGCACCTTGTAGCGGGTGGCGGCGTCCAGCTCGATGGAGCCGCCGCCCGGCGCGAAGCGGCGCTCGAAGTCGCGGATCTCGGTCATCGAGTCCAGCAGCCCGAACCGGGTCAGCGAGCGGGCGTCACGCAGTGCGTCCAGGAGCGGGCCCTGCGCGGTGTCCAGCGTGAACGGCGGCACCTCGTCCCGCTTGGCGCCGGTGGCCAGCGCGTGGATGCGCTCGCGGTAGGCGCCCGCGTACACCCGCACCAGCTCGGTGATCTGCTCGTCGCTGAGCGCCTTCGCGTACCCGATGAGGGCGATGGAGGCGGAGAAGCGCTTCAGGTCCCAGGTGAAGGGGCCGACGTACGCCTCGTCGAAGTCGTTGACGTTGAAGACCAGGCGGCCGTTGGAGTCCATGTACGTGCCGAAGTTCTCCGCGTGCAGGTCGCCGTGGATCCACACGCGCGAGGTGCGCTCGTCCAGGTACGGGCCGCCGCGCTTCTCGGCGTCCGCGTCGTGGTAGAAGAGGCACGCCGTGCCCCGGTAGAACGCGAAGGCCGAGGCCGCCATCTTCCGGAACTTCACGCGGAACGCGGCCGGGTCGGCGGCCAGGAGCTGGCCGAAGGCGGTGTCGAAGACGGCGAGGATCTCCTCGCCGCGCTGCTCGTCGTTGAGCTGGGGTACCGACATCGCTGGGTGCCTCCTGGTACGGATGGTGCTCGGATGGTGCGGGACGGGTGGGGCGGACGGGGCGTCCGACCGCACGGGTCGTCCGCTTTCCTCCAACGCATGAAGGTACGCGCGAGTGCCCGGCGAGTGTCAGTGCCGGGGCATAGACTTCGACGCTGTCCCCCAGACTGTCCGCAGTCGGTCCGCAGCCGGTCGGAAGATCGTCGACGCACGTTTCCTTTGGAGGCCGAAACCGTGTCAAAGCCGCCCTTCACGCACCTGCACGTCCACACCCAGTACTCGCTGCTGGACGGTGCCGCGCGGCTCAAGGACATGTTCAACGCCTGCAACGAGATGGGCATGACGCACATTGCCATGTCCGACCACGGCAACCTCCACGGCGCGTACGACTTCTTCCACACCGCGCAGAAGGCCGGAATCACCCCGATCATCGGGATCGAGGCGTATGTCGCGCCCGAGTCCCGGCGTAACAAGCGCAAGATCCAGTGGGGCCAGCCGCACCAGAAGCGCGACGACGTCTCCGGTTCGGGTGGTTACACCCACAAGACGATGTGGGCCGTGAACAGGACGGGCCTGCACAACATCTTCCGGCTCTCCTCCGACGCCTACGCCGAGGGCTGGCTGCAGAAGTGGCCCCGGATGGACAAGGAGACCATCGCCCAGTGGTCCGAGGGCATCGTCGCCTCCACCGGCTGCCCCTCCGGCGAGGTCCAGACCCGGCTGCGCCTCGGCCAGGACGAGGAGGCCCTCAAGGCCGCCGCCGACTACCAGGACATCTTCGGCAAGGACCGCTACTTCCTGGAGCTGATGGACCACGGCATCGAGATCGAGCACCGGGTCCGCGACGGCCTGCTGGAGATCGGCAAGAAGCTCGGCATCCCGCCGCTGGTGACGAACGACTCGCACTACACGTACGCGCACGAGGCGACCGCCCACGACGCCCTGCTGTGCATCCAGACCGGCAAGAACCTCTCCGACCCGGACCGCTTCAAGTTCGACGGCACCGGCTACTACCTGAAGTCCACGGACGAGATGTACGCCATCGACTCCTCGGACGCCTGGCAGGAGGGCTGCGCCAACACCCTCCTGGTCGCCGAGATGGTCGACACCACCGGCATGTTCGAGGCCAAGAACCTCATGCCGAAGTTCGACATCCCCGACGGCTACACCGAGGTCACCTGGTTCAAGGAGGAGGTCCGCCGCGGCATGGCCCGCCGCTTCCCCGGCGGCGTCCCGGACGACCGCCAGAAGCAGGTCGAGTACGAGCTGGACGTCATCATCCAGATGGGCTTCCCGGGCTACTTCCTCGTGGTCGCCGACTTCATCATGTGGGCCAAGAACAACGGCATCGCGGTCGGCCCCGGCCGAGGCTCCGCGGCCGGCTCGATCGTCGCCTACGCCATGGGCATCACCGACCTCGACCCGATCCCGCACGGCCTGATCTTCGAGCGGTTCCTCAACCCCGAGCGCGTCTCCATGCCCGACGTCGACATCGACTTCGACGAGCGTCGGCGCGTCGAGGTGATCAGGTACGTGACCGAGAAGTACGGCGCCGACAAGGTCGCCATGATCGGCACCTACGGCAAGATCAAGGCCAAGAACGCGATCAAGGACTCCGCGCGCGTGCTGGGCTACCCGTACGCGATGGGCGACCGCCTCACCAAGGCGATGCCCGCCGACGTCCTCGGCAAGGGCATCGACCTCGACGGCATCACCAACCCCTCGCACCCCCGGTACAACGAGGCCGGCGAGATCCGCGGGATGTACGAGAACGAGCCGGACGTCAAGAAGGTCATCGACACCGCGAAGGGCGTCGAGGGCCTGGTCCGGCAGATGGGTGTGCACGCCGCCGGCGTGATCATGTCCAGCGAGCCCATCGTCGACCACGCCCCGATCTGGGTGCGGCACACGGACGGCGTGACCATCACGCAGTGGGACTACCCGCAGTGCGAGTCGCTCGGCCTGCTGAAGATGGACTTCCTCGGCCTGCGCAACCTGACGATCATGGACGACGCCGTCAAGATGGTGAAGTCCAACAAGGGCATCGACCTCGACCTGCTGGCCCTGCCGCTCGACGACCCGAAGACCTTCGAACTCCTCCAGCGCGGCGACACCCTCGGCGTCTTCCAGTTCGACGGTGGGCCTATGCGCTCCCTGCTGCGCCTGATGAAGCCCGACAACTTCGAAGACATCTCCGCCGTCTCCGCGCTCTACCGTCCCGGCCCGATGGGCATGGACTCGCACACCAACTACGCGCTGCGCAAGAACAAGCTCCAGGAGATCACCCCGATCCACAAGGAGCTGGAGGAGCCCCTGGAAGAGGTCCTCGCCGTCACCTACGGCCTGATCGTCTACCAGGAGCAGGTCCAGAAGGCCGCCCAGATCATCGCCGGGTACTCGCTCGGCGAGGCCGACATCCTGCGCCGCGTGATGGGCAAGAAGAAGCCCGACGAACTGGCCAAGAACTTCGTCCTCTTCCAGAAGGGCGCCCGCGACAAGGGCTTCAGCGACGAGGCGATCCAGGCACTGTGGGACGTGCTGGTGCCCTTCGCCGGCTACGCCTTCAACAAGGCGCACTCCGCCGCGTACGGCCTGGTCTCGTACTGGACCGCCTACCTGAAGGCGAACCACCCCGCCGAGTACATGGCCGGACTGCTCACCTCGGTCAAGGACGACAAGGACAAGTCGGCCGTCTACCTCAACGAGTGCCGCCGCATGGGCATCAAGGTGCTCCCGCCGAACGTCAACGAGTCGGTGCACAACTTCGCGGCGCAGGGCGACGACGTGATCCTGTTCGGCCTGGAGGCCGTCCGCAACGTCGGTACCAACGTGGTCGAGTCGATCATCAGGAGCCGCAAGGCCAAGGGCAAGTACGCGTCCTTCCCCGACTACCTCGACAAGGTCGAGGCGGTCGCCTGCAACAAGCGCACCACGGAGTCGCTGATCAAGGCCGGCGCCTTCGACACCATGGGGCACACCCGCAAGGGCCTCACCGCGCAGTACGAACCGATGATCGACAACGTGGTCGCGGTCAAGCGCAAGGAGGCCGAGGGGCAGTTCGACCTCTTCGGCGGGATGGGCGAAGAGGACAACAGCGAGCCCGGCTTCGGACTGGACGTCGAGTTCACCACCGAGGAGTGGGACAAGACCTATCTGCTCGCCCAGGAGCGGGAGATGCTCGGTCTGTACGTCTCAGACCATCCGCTCTTCGGCCTCGAGCACGTGCTCTCCGACAAGGCCGACGCGGGCATCGCCCAGCTCACCGGCGGCGAGCACGCGGACGGCGCGGTGGTCACCATCGGCGGCATCATCTCCGGCCTGCAGCGCAAGATGACCAAGCAGGGCAACGCCTGGGCGATCGCCACCGTCGAGGACCTCGCGGGCTCCATCGAGTGCATGTTCTTCCCGGCGACCTACCAGCTCATCTCGACCCAACTCGTCGAGGACGCGGTCGTGTTCGTCAAGGGCCGCCTCGACAAGCGCGAGGACGTACCGCGGCTGGTGGCGATGGAGCTGATGGTTCCCGACCTCTCCAACGCGGGCACCAACGCCCCCGTGATCCTGACCATCCCGGCCACCAGGGTCACCCCGCCCATGGTCAGCCGCCTCGGCGAGATCCTCAGCCACCACAAGGGCGACAGCGAGGTCCGCATCAAGCTCCAGGGCCCGCGCAAGACGACGGTGCTGCGCCTCGACCGGCACCGGGTGAAGCCGGATCCGGCGTTGTTCGGCGACCTGAAGGTCCTCCTCGGACCCTCCTGCCTGGCGGGCTGACCCGCACCGACACCGAGGGGCGCACCCTGAGCGGGTGCGCCCCTCGGCTGTGCCTGGGCTTCAACAGCCCTGCCGGACTACGGGAGTCCGAACGCGCGGGCCTCAGTTGTGGCCGAAGCGCTTCTGCTGCTTACGAGCAACATCCGCCGGGCTGCCCTGCGTGTGCGTGATCGGAGACTCGTGGGCCTCCGTCGAGGACCGGTGCGCCTGCTCCTGAGCCTGCTCGGCCTGCGAGGCGCGGTTCTGCGGGCCACCCTGCTTGCGGTTCTTGTTCTTGGCCATGGTGATCTGCCTCCTGAGGGGGATCTAGGGGCCAGGGCCGCCATCAGATTCACATAGCCTGACTAGTGTCGCATGTCGGATAATTACCCTCTGTGACAGGGTTGGTCGGAGAGTGGGCCCCGGAAACGCCACGCCGAAGATCGAGTTCGGGCCGTTAACCCCCGCGTGGTCGGGCAGACTCGAAGCGAGCCCGAAGCAAACCTCCCGGGAAGAGGGTGAGTCGTGTGGACCGCTGCATCGTCCTGGTGGACGCCGGGTATCTGCTGGGGGCCGCCGCCAGCCTCCTCGCCGGTGAGCCCTCACGCTCGCGCATCACCGTCGACCACACCGCGTTGATCCAGGCGCTGCGCGAACGCGCCGAGGCCGACACGGAGCGTCCGCTGCTGCGCATCTACTGGTTCGACGGCGCCCCCGACCGCGTCCCCCAGCCGGAGCACCGCCGCCTGCGCGTGATGCCCCGGGTCACCGTGCGGCTAGGCGCTCTCACCCGCAGCGACGGACGCTGGGCGCAGAAGGGCGTGGACGCCGCCATGCACGCCGAGCTGACCGAGCTGGCCCGCAACCGCGCCTGCTCGGACGTCGTCCTCGTGACCGGCGACGGCGACCTGCTGCCCGGCATGATGGCCGCCAAGGAACACGGCGTCGCCGTCCACCTGTGGGCCGTACAGGCCGCCGACGGCGACTACAACCAGTCCGAGGACCTGGTCGCCGAGGCCGACGAGCGGCGCGTCCTGGACCGTACGTGGATCACCCAGGCGGTCCGGGCCAAGGAGCTCACCGGCATCTGCGCGCCGCCGCCCGTGCCGCGCCCGGAGATCGCCGCGATCCTCTCCGCCCCGCTGCCCGAGTCCGCACTCGGCACCGCCACCGAGCGGCCCGCCGAGGAGGGCGAGCACGCGCCGGCCGCCGCCGGGTCGCAGAACGGCGCCCAGGAGCGGGGGCCCGCGACCAAGGGCGTGCCCACCCCCAAGGACCTCGCCGCGCTGCGCGCACCCGGCGCCCAGCCCGTCCAGCACCCCGCGACCGCCACCCTGCGCTGGTCCTCCGACAAGGGCTGGGTGGACCGGCCCGGCGTGCCCGCCGAGCCGCCGGAGGCCGCCTCCATGCCGACGCTGGCCCAGCTGACCACCGCCGAGCAGCGGTGGGCCGACCGGGAGGAGGACATCACGACGGTCGGCGGCGACCCGTACGAGGTGGGCCAGGTCTTCGCGCGGCGCTGGATCTCCCGGCTCGGCGACCAGAGCCATCTGCAGCGGCTGTCCGCCATGTACCCGCGGATCCCGCACCGCATCGACGGCGAGCTGCTGCGCTACGCCGCCCGCTTCGGCCTGCTCGCCCACAAGGACGACCAGATCGACGAACACGACCGCTATGCCATCCGCGCGGGCTTCTGGCGCGAGATCGACGTACCCACGGCAGCGGAACAGGCCCCTGCCGGGGAGTGAACCCTCCTGGGCGCCCCCAAGGGCGAGTAAAGGTCCCGGACCCCGTACCCTCGTCCCTTGTGAGTACGCGCGCGGCACAGGCACTTCGGCAGTCCGGGGACGTCGTGTGCGCGGTGCGCGGGCTGACCAAGACCTATCCGGCCGTCAAGGCCCGGCGCGGGGCGCCGGGGGCGGCCGAGGTGCTGGCCACCGACGCGGTGGAGCTGGACGTCAGGCGCGGCGAGATCTACGGGCTGCTCGGACCGAACGGCGCCGGCAAGTCCACCCTCGTACGGCAGCTGACCGGGCTGCTGCGGCCGGACCGCGGCAGCGTCGAGATCCTCGGCCACGACATCGTGCGCCACCCCGAGCGGGCCGCGCGCCTCCTCGCCTACCTCGGCCAGGAGTCCACCGCCCTCGACGAGCTGACCGTGTCCCTGGCCGCCGAGACCACCGGACGGCTGCGCGGACTGGACGTCCGGCAGGCGCGGGCCGAGCGGGACGCCGTCCTCGACGAACTGGGCCTCACCCCGATCGCCGGGCGCGCGCTGAAGAAGCTGTCCGGCGGACAGCGCCGGCTCGCCTGCCTCGCCGCCGCCCTGGTCGGCGAGCGGCCGCTGCTCGTGCTCGACGAGCCGACCACCGGCATGGACCCGGTGGCCCGGCGCGCGGTGTGGGCGGCCGTCGACCGGCGGCGGGCCGAGCGCGGGACGACCGTGCTGCTGGTCACCCACAACGTCATCGAGGCCGAGACGGTCCTCGACCGGGTCGCCGTCCTCGACCGGGGCCGGGTCATCGCCTGCGACACCCCCGCCGGGCTCAAGGAACGGGTCTCCGGCGAGGTGCGCGTCGAGCTGGTCTGGCGGGAGCGGCCGCCGCTGGACGTCCCCGAGGTCGCCGTGCTGCGGGACCGCGCCGTGGAGGCCGGACGGCGCTGGACGCTGCGGCTCGCGCCCGAGGAGGCCCGCGCCGCCGTCGCCACGGTGACCGGCGGGGCCGCGTTCGCGGCCCTGGACGACTTCACGCTCGCCACGCCCAGCCTGGAGGACGTCTACCTGGCGCTGGGCGGCGCGGCACGACAGGGACTGGTGAAGGCGTGAGCGCGCGGATCGCCGGATGCGTAGGGGACGGTGTGAGGGCCGTACGGAAGAGGAGCAGCTCCAGGTGAGTGTCGTACCCGCCGAGGTTCTGCCGGGTGGCGCCCTGGCCGTGGAGGACACGGCCGGCGGCGCCGCCGAGCTCGCGCCGGCCGCCCGGTTCTGGCCGTCGCTGGTGGCCGTCTACCGTGCGCAGCTGTCGCGCGCGCGGGTGGCGCGGATCCCGCTGCTGTTCGTGGCGACCTTCCAGTCCGTCGGCATCATGATCATGATGCGCGGGGTGGTGGACACCCGGCCCGAGGCCCAGTCCGTGGTGGCGGGGTCCTCGGTCGTGGTCGTCGCGTACGTCGCGCTGAACCTGCTCGCCCAGTACTTCGGGCAGCTGCGCGCCAGCGGCGGGCTCGACCACTACGCCACGCTGCCGGTGCCGCCGGCCGCGGTGGTGCTGGGGGCGGCGGGGGCGTACGCCTCCTTCACCGTGCCGGGGACGCTGGTGACGGCGGTCTTCGGCTGCGTGCTGTTCGGGCTGCCACTGACGAACCTGTGGATCCTTGTCGCGGTGATCCCGCTCGCGGGCGCCGCGCTCTCCGGCCTCGGGGCGGCCTGCGGGCTGCTCGCGCCGCGGCCGGAACTGGCCACGTTGCTCGGCCAGTTGGGCATGTCGGCGGCGCTGCTGCTGGGCGTGCTGCCGCCCGACCGGATGCCGGAGCCGGTGCGTCTGGCCCGGGACCTGCTGCCCTCCACCTACGGCGTGGAGGCCTATGCGCGGACCTTCGGGGCGCGGCCCGACTGGGCGTTCGTAGGTGCTGACCTGGGTGTGTGCGCGGGCGTCGGAGTCGTCTCGCTGGCCGTGGCGACCTGGGCGTACCGGCGGGCCGCCGTCCGGTGACGCGCGGCACCGGCCGACCTGGCACGATGTCAGGGTGACCGCACCGTTGACTCCGCCACCGCCGCCGCATGACCAGACCCCGCAGCAGGACTGGCAGGCGCCGCCGCCCGCCGGCGTGCACGAGGGCGCGTACGAACAGGACGGTCCCGGGATGAAGACGGAAGTGCGGGAGGCCGCCGTGATCACGATCGCGGTGGCGCTCGGCGGAGTGCTGCTCGGGCTGCTGTGGGTGTGGCTGGCTCCCCGTGTGCCGCTGGTCGGGGACCAGGTGGGCAACGGCTGGGTCGTCTACCTCAAGGACACCGAGGGGGAGCAGGCGATCGGGGTGGACGGAACGTTCACGCTGCTCGCGCTCGGCTTCGGCGTGGTCAGCGCGGTCGTCGTCTTCCTCGCACGGCGGCACGGGGGTGTGCCGCTGGTGGTGGCGCTGACGGCCGGCGGACTGCTCGGCTCGTTCCTCGCCTGGCGGATCGGGGTGTGGCTCGGCCCGGCCCAGGACGTCATCGCCCACGCCAGGGCCGCCGGCAAGGGCGTGACCTTTTCGGCGCCGCTCAAGCTCGGCGCCAAGGGAGCGCTGCTCGCGTGGTCGGTGGCCGCGCTGCTGGTCCACCTGGGCCTGATGGCCCTGTTCGGCCCCCGCGACCCGGACCCCTACGACCAGGGCCCCTACCCGCGGGACGGGTACGGCGCGCCGCTGGCCTAGACAGAGTAGGAGCCCGGGACGGCTACGACCTCCCTGGGGGTCTGTCCTCCCGGTCATGTCGGCGTGGGTGCGGCCCTACGCCGGCCGCCTCCCGTGGTTCGAGCGGCCCTTCCTGACGCGCCACTTGCGTTTCCGGGTTTTCTTCGACATGTCCCTCGTAATTAACCGAGGACCGGGCGTTCGTCGAGGGGTCACGCACGCCCGATGGGGGCCAGCACCGCCTGGGTGAGCGTGGTGAGGTCGCCGGGGGAGAGCTCGACCTCCAGGCCGCGGCGGCCCGCCGAGACGCAGATCGTCCCGTGCGCGGACGCCGACGCGTCCAGGACCGTGCGGAGCTTCTTGCGCTGGCCCAGCGGGGAGATGCCGCCGCGCACATAGCCCGTGGTGCGCTCCGCGAGCGCCGGGTCCGCCATCGCCGCGCGCTTGCCGCCGACCGCCGTCGCGAGGGCCTTGAGATCGAGGGAGCCGGCCACGGGGACCACGGCCACGGTCAGCGCGCCGTCGACGTCCGCCACCAGCGTCTTGAAGACGCGGTCGGGGGAGACACCCATGGCCTCGGCCGCCTCCTCGCCGTAGGAGGGATGGCCGGGGTCGTGGTCGTAGGCGTGGACCGTGTACGCGACGCCGGCCGCCGTCAGGGCCACCGTCGCGGGCGTGCCGCCGGCCTGCGTCTGCTTCTTCGACTTCTTCGCCACGGGGATCCGGCCTCAGTTCAGACTCGTCGGGCCGCGCGTCAGGTCCGACGCGGGCAGGGACGGCAGGTTACGGATGATCGCCGTCTCCGCGCGAAGGAGTTTCAGCGCGTCCCGCAGCCGCGAGGCCGTGTCGGGGGCCTGGAGCAGCCGCTGCTTCGTCGGCGTGTCCAGCATCATCGCCGCCGCCACCAGGTAGGAGACCACCGCCGGTTCGTCGGGCAGCTCCGCGCCCGTCGTCAGCGAGCGTTCCCGCGCACCGGCCAGCCGCTTCTGGTACTGGCGGAACGCGCGCAGCACGCCCTCGGCCAGCGTGCCCGCCCCGTCGCCCGGGGCCTCCGGCAGTTCCTCCAGCTCCGCCGTCAGGAACGGGCCGGACGTGTCCACCGACAGCAGCCGCACCCGGGTCGTCCCGGTCGCCAGCACCTCGAACGTCCCGTCGGCCCGCTCACGGATGGTCGCGGCGTCCGCCACGCAGGCCACCCCGTGAAAGGCCCGCAGGGGGTCGTCGCCGAAGCCGGCGGCCGGGCCGCGCTCGGGCACGGCCGTCGGATCCGGCATGCCCGGCGCGCTGGGCGCCACCTCGTGGCCGTCGCGGATCGCCACGACGGCGAACCGGCGCGGCTCGTCCTCGGGGGTCTTCAGGAGTTCGCGCATCATGGCGCGATAGCGCTCCTCGAAGACGTTCAGCGGCAGCACGAGCCCCGGGAACAGCACCGAGTTCAGCGGAAAGAGCGGGAGACGGGCGGTGGTCACGGCGCCACAGCCTAATGGTCACCGGCGCGGACATGTCCGCCGTGCTCGGTCCGTGGTCGCCTCGGGGAGGGTACGGGGGCGCCGGGGGCCGCCGTCGAGAGGGCCTCACGCACCCGCAGGAAGTGTCCGAGCGGGTCGTCGGAGTCCCGGTCCCAGGGGAAGGAGGTGGCGTACGGGCCGATCAGACGCAGCTGGGTGCGGGCGTCCTCCCAGCGCTCCAGGCGTACGAGGACGTACATCAGCTTGTTACGGATCGCGGCCGGGCAGGGGTCGGCCGCCGGGAACCACGCGGAGAGCGCGATGGCCCGGTCGGCCGCCGCGTCCAGCCGGTCCCGCGGCACCTCGGGGCCGCAGCCGTCGGTCAGATAGCCGAGGGCCGCCCGCGCCGGCAGCGCCTGGATCAGCGAGTTTGCCGGGGCGTCCTGGGCGGCCAGGTCGGCGAAGTCGAAGCACGCGTGGTGGGAGCCGTGCCAGGAGGCGGCCAGGTAGCGCAGGGCGGCCACGTGGCAGCCGTAGTGGTGCGGGGCACGGCGGATCGCCGCCTCCCACAGCTCCTCGAAGTACTTGTGCCCGGCCTTCGAACCGCGCGCGTGGTCCAGGGCGATCCGCCACGGCACCGGGTCGCGGCCGTCGGCGCGCGCGGCGGCGGTGATGAGCGGGTTCAGCTCGCGCAGCAACTCGGCCCGTGCCGGGGACCCCCAGGCCCGGTCCACCGCGAGCTGGGCGGTGACCAGCAGGACGTCCGGATCGTGCGGGTCGGCGGCGGACCACCGGTCGAGCCATTCGGCGCGCGAGCGGGCGAACGCGGCGAGCCGCAGCACGTACCGGTCGCGGTTCTCCCACTCGGCGGCCGCCCGGACGCCCGAGAGCAGTTCGGCGGCCGGCCCGTGGTCGCCCCGGCCGGCCGCGACCAGCGCGGGAGCCAGACGGGCGTCGGGCGCGTCGAGAAACACCTCGTCACCGGCGGGAGGCGCGGCGGGGCGCAGGGGGGATGACGCCTTCCGTGCGAGGCGGAAGAGCGCGCGCAGCAGAGCCATGGTGTCAACCATTGAAAGACCGCAGGTCGGGGACGCGCCAGAGGGCGGAGGCAACCTGCGGAAAGTTGTACGTGCGGCGGTCAAGGCCGGGTAAAAGGTGATGGTTCAACCACTGTTGGGTACCTGCC
The DNA here is from genome assembly GCF_021538895.1 of Streptomyces olivochromogenes. Taxonomy (GTDB): domain Bacteria; phylum Actinomycetota; class Actinomycetes; order Streptomycetales; family Streptomycetaceae; genus Streptomyces; species Streptomyces olivochromogenes_A. Next base: position 43,893 of record NZ_JADDRL010000049.1, read on the forward strand.
ACACATGCAGGCGCACGGCATGATCCAAACGAGAGGCCCTAGTTCCGCCGCAGCAGCCGCGTCGCCCCCGCCGCCACCGCCGTCGCCAGGATCCAGCCCAGCAGGATCAGCGCCGTGGACAGCCACTGCCAGACGGAGCTCATCTGCCACTGGCCCGCCTGGCTCAGGTCGATGACCGGCAGCAGCAGGTCCAGGGCGAGCAGTGCGGGACTCCAGGGCAGGTGCGAGTCGCCGTTCGCCGGCGAATGCTTGGCATGCGTGAAGGCGAACGCGCTCGTCGCCCACAGCACCGCCATCCACACGGCGGCCCGGCCCGGCCGGTACCCGTAGGCGACCACCATGTCCTGCAGATACCCCCAGACCTTCGGGACCAGCGGCAGCGTCTCGCGCCGTCGGCGCTGCTTGGCGAGCAGCACATGGCGCGCGTCCTCGTCCTCGCCGGCCGCTCGCAGCACGGTGGCGAGGCGCTCGTACGGCTCCGGGTTGTACTCGGCGGTGGCCGCCGCGACCCAGTCCAGGCGCCGGGACAGCGGGAACGGCCCGTGCGGCACGAGGTTCTCGTAGGAGAAGCCGAGCATGTGCAGATTTCCGGGGTCCGGCCAGCTGTCCGCCCGGTCCACCAGGTTCACCACCCGCGCGCCCGACAGGACCACCTTGCCGCGCTGCGGTTTCTCCCCGAGGAAGCGCAGCTCCGGCACCTGCACACGGCGCATCGCCAGTTCCTGGTCGTCGGTGAAGGCGAACCGCGCCCGTTCCAGGTCGATGGCGTCGCCGACCCGCCCGTCGTCGAGCCGCACGCCGCCCTGGCACTCGAACCGCTGGACGCGTGTCCCGCGCGCGGGTGTCGTGTTGCCCGCCATCGGGTTGCCCACGCCGGCCGGGGACAGGTACAGCGTGCGCCCGACGGTCAGCTGGGGGGCGTTCAGGGCCCGCCGGGTGTACGGGCTGGCCAGCCGGGCGCCGCGCAGGCTCAGCGAGACGCCGATCTTGGCGCTGCGCAGGCTCACCTCGCCGTGCGCCTCCAGCATGTCGGCCTGCAGGTCGTACCCCACGGTCAGGCCGTCCGCGCCGATCGAGCGGCCGTAGCGGTCCCGGTAGACGACCGCCTGGTTGATGAGTAGATCCGTGCCGATGTGCGCGTCGGTCAGCCGGATGCCGTTCTTGAAGCGGCAGCGCGGCAGGTGCAGGTCGCCCTCCGTGGTCACCCGGGCGGCCTCCAGGCGCGGCACGGAGCAGTTGACCATCCGTACGGTGTGGAAGCGCGCCTCGGGAAAGAGGATCTCCTTGTCGAAGCGGCAGCCCCGCAGCTCCAAGTACGGCACCACCGAGCCGCCCGCCAGGTCGAGGACGTCGGTGATCCGCGCGCCGACCAGCTTGAGGGACGCCACACGGCCCGGGAGCGGCGGCGGCCCGTCGAGGAGCAGCCAGGCGAGGATGCGGGCCCGCACGGTGCGCTCGGGTCCCCAGTCCTGTCCGCCGTGCGGATCGTCGGCGACGGCGTCCCCGGTGCTCAGGTCGTACACGCTGCCGTTGCGGAAGGCCTGCCACATGCCCGCCTCGGCGGCGGTCAGGTCGTCCGGCAGTTCTCCGGCACGGATGCCGGCCCCCTCGGTCACGGCTCCCCCTTCTTCCCCGTCTACTCGCGGGTTCGTCCGTCGGTACAGCGGTTCATGCCCGCTGTGTGACGCCGTGAACGCATGAGGTGAGGGAGATCTTCCGGGTTCCCGTCAGCGCTCGTCAGCGCTCGTCAGCGCTCGTCAGCGCTCGTCAGCGCTCGTCAGCGCTCGTCCACGTTCTGTATCAGCCATTGATACGCGCGGACAATGCTCGACGCCGGTCTGAGAGAATTGGGCCTGTGATCTCCCGAATCGATCTGCGCGGCGACGCCCTTCCCGAGGGCCCCGCCCTGCGCGACCTGCTGCCCCGAGCCGACTTCGACGTTCAGACCGCCCTGGAGAAGGTGCGTCCGATCTGCGAGGCCGTGCATCATCGGGGCGACGCGGCGCTGATCGACTTCGCCGAGAAGTTCGACGGGGTGCGGCTGGAATCGGTCCGGGTCCCGGCGCGGGCGCTGACCGACGCCCTGGACGGGCTCGACCCGGCCGTGCGCGCGGCCCTGGAGGAGTCCATCCGCCGCGCCCGCATCGTCCACCGCGAACAGCGCCGTACGACCCGTACGACGCAGGTCGTGCCCGGCGGCTCCGTCACCGAGAAGTGGGTGCCGGTCGAGCGCGTCGGCCTGTACGCGCCCGGTGGCCGCTCCGTCTACCCCTCCTCCGTGATCATGAACGTGGTGCCCGCGCAGGAGGCCGGCGTCGAGTCGATCGCCCTGGCCTCCCCGGCCCAGGCGGAGTTCGGCGGACTGCCGCACCCGACGATCCTCGCCGCCTGCGCGCTGCTCGGCGTCGACGAGGTGTACGCCGCGGGCGGTGCCACCGCCGTCGCGATGTTCGCGTACGGCACGGAGTCCTGCCCGCCTGCCCGCATGGTCACCGGCCCCGGCAACATCTGGGTCGCCGCCGCCAAGCGCTTCTTCACCGGGAAGATCGGCATCGACGCGGAGGCCGGCCCCACCGAGATCGCGATCCTCGCGGACGAGACGGCCGACCCGGTGCACGTCGCCGCCGACCTGATCAGCCAGGCCGAGCACGACCCGCTGGCGGCGGCCGTGCTGGTCACGGACTCGACCGAGCTGGCCGACGCGGTGGACAAGGAGCTGGAGCCGCAGGTCGCGGCCACCAAGCACATCGAGGACCGCATCCGCCCGGCGCTCAGCGGCAGGCAGTCCGCGATCGTCCTGGTCGACGGCCTCGACGAGGGCCTCAGGGTGGTCGACGCGTACGGCGCCGAGCACCTGGAGATCCAGACCGCCGACGCCGCCGCGGTCGCCGACCGGGTGCGGAACGCGGGCGCGGTCTTCATCGGCCCCTGGGCGCCGGTCTCGCTGGGCGACTACGCGGCCGGCTCCAATCACGTCCTGCCCACCGGCGGCTGCGCCTGCCACTCCTCCGGCCTGTCCGTCCAGTCCTTCCTGCGCGGCATCCACATCGTGGACTACACAAAGGACGCCCTGGCCGAGGTCGCGCACCACGTGGTGACGCTGGCGGAGGCGGAGGACCTGCCCGCGCACGGCGCGGCCGTCAAGGCGAGGTTCGGCTGGAAGGTACCGACGAGCAAGTGAGCTTCGGAATCGACGATCTCCCCGTACGGGACGAGCTGCGCGGCAAGTCCCCCTACGGCGCGCCCCAACTGGACGTCCCCGTACGGCTGAACACGAACGAGAACCCGTACCCGCTGCCCGAGCCGCTGGTCGAGCGGATCGCGGAGCGGGTGCGCGAGGCCGCCCGTGACCTGAACCGCTATCCCGACCGGGACGCGGTCCAGCTGCGCACCGAGCTGGCCAAGTACCTGACGAAGACCGGCAAGCACCCGCTCGGCATGGAGAACGTCTGGGCGGCCAACGGCTCCAACGAGGTCATCCAGCAGCTGCTGCAGACCTTCGGCGGACCGGGCCGTACGGCGATCGGCTTCGAGCCGTCGTACTCGATGCACGCGCTCATCGCGCGCGGCACCGGCACGGGCTGGATCTCCGGCCCGCGTGGCGAGGACTTCACGATCGACGTGGCGGCGGCCCGGCGGGCCGTCGAGGAGCACCGGCCGGACGTCGTCTTCATCACCACCCCCAACAACCCCACGGGCAACTCGGTCCCGCCCGAGACGGTCCTCGCGCTGTACGAGGCCGCGCAGGCCGTGAAGCCGACGATGGTGATCGTCGACGAGGCGTACATCGAGTTCAGCCACGGCGACTCGCTGCTGCCGCTGCTCGACGGCCGGCCGTACCTCGTCGTCTCGCGGACGATGTCGAAGGCGTTCGGGGCGGCGGGCCTGCGCCTCGGCTACCTCGCCGCGCACCCCGCGGTCGTGGACGCCGTACAGCTCGTACGGCTGCCGTACCACCTGTCGGCGATCACCCAGGCGACCGCCCTGGCCGCCCTGGAGCACACCGACACGCTGCTGAAGTACGTCGAGCGGCTCAAGGCGGAGCGGGACCGGCTGGTGAGCGAGCTCAGGTCCATCGGCTACGACGTCACCGAGTCCGACGCGAACTTCGTGCAGTTCGGGCGGTTCGCGGACGCCCACACCGCGTGGCGGAAGATCCTCGACCGGGGTGTGCTGGTCCGGGACAACGGCGTACCCGGGTGGCTGCGGGTGTCCGCCGGAACCCCGCAGGAGAACGACGCGTTCCTCGACGCGGTACGTGACTTGAAGTGTTTCGTGGGGGACACCCCCACCCCCCCGAAGGAGCTGGACGCATGAGCCGCGTTGGACGCGTGGAGCGGACCACCAAGGAGACCTCGGTCCTCGTCGAGATCGATCTCGACGGCACCGGCAAGACCGACATCGCGACGGGCGTCGGCTTCTACGACCACATGCTCGACCAGCTCGGCCGACACGGTCTGTTCGACCTGACCGTGAAGACCGACGGTGACCTGCACATCGACTCGCACCACACCATCGAGGACACCGCCCTCGCGCTGGGCGCCGCCTTCAAGCAGGCGCTCGGCGACAAGGTGGGGATCTACCGGTTCGGCAACTGCACGGTCCCGCTGGACGAGTCCCTCGCCCAGGTGACCGTCGACCTGTCCGGCCGCCCCTACCTCGTGCACACCGAGCCCGAGAACATGGCGCCGATGATCGGCGAGTACGACACGACGATGACCCGGCACATCCTCGAGTCCTTCGTCGCCCAGGCGCAGATAGCACTGCACGTGCACGTGCCCTACGGGCGCAACGCGCACCACATCGTGGAGTGCCAGTTCAAGGCGCTGGCCCGAGCCCTGCGCTACGCCAGCGAGCGCGACCCGCGCGCGGCCGGCATCCTCCCCTCCACGAAGGGCGCGCTGTAACCCATGAACGGTCTGTCCACCGTCCTGATCGTCGTCGGCCTCTTCCTCGTCGGCGGCATCATGTCCTTCGTCAAGCAGAAGATGCCGGCGAGCCTGATCGTGCTGCTCTCGATCGGCGCCGCGATGTGCCTCGTCGCGGGTGTCATGCGGCTGGAGGTGTGGAATTGAGCGCACCCAAGAACGTCGTGGTCTTCGACTACGGCTTCGGCAACGTCCGCTCCGCCGAGCGCGCCCTCGCGCGCGCGGGGGCCGACGTCGAGATCACGCGTGACTTCGACAAGGCCATGAACGCCGACGGACTGCTGGTGCCGGGCGTCGGCGCCTTCGCCGCCTGCATGCGCGGCCTGCGCGAGGCCCGCGGCGACTGGGTCATCGACCGCCGGCTGTCCGGCGGCCGCCCGGTCATGGGCATCTGTGTCGGCATGCAGATCCTGTTCGCCCGCGGCATCGAGCACGGTGTTCAGACCGAGGGCCTCGACGAGTGGCCCGGTTCGGTCGAGCCGCTCCAGGCCGACGTCGTGCCCCACATGGGCTGGAACACCGTGGACGTGGCGGCCGGCTCCGAGCTGTTCGCCGGCCTCGACACGGACGCGCGCTTCTACTTCGTGCACTCCTACGCCGTCCACGAGTGGACCCTTCAGACCCACAACGCGGCGATGCGGGCCCCCAAGGTGACCTGGTCGACGCACGGCGAGCCGTTCGTGGCCGCCGTGGAGAACGGCGCCCTGTGGGCCACGCAGTTCCACCCCGAGAAGTCCGGCGACGCCGGAGCCCAGCTCCTCACCAACTGGATCGGAACCCTGTGAGCAAGCTCGAACTCCTCCCCGCCGTCGACGTCCGCGACGGCCAGGCCGTCCGTCTCGTGCACGGCGAGTCCGGGACGGAAACGTCGTACGGCTCCCCGCTGGAGGCCGCCCTCGCCTGGCAGCGCTCGGGCGCCGAGTGGCTGCACCTGGTCGACCTGGACGCCGCCTTCGGCACCGGTGACAACCGCGAGCTGATCGCCGAGGTCGCGGGGGCGATGGACATCAAGGTGGAACTGTCCGGAGGCATCCGCGACGACGCCTCCCTGGCGGCCGCTCTCGCGACGGGCTGCACCCGGGTGAACCTGGGCACCGCCGCCCTGGAGACCCCCGAGTGGGTCGCCAAGGTCATCGCCGAGCACGGCGACAAGATCGCGGTCGGCCTCGACGTGCGCGGCACGACCCTGCGCGGCCGTGGCTGGACCCGGGACGGCGGCGACCTCTACGAGACGCTGGAGCGCCTCGACAAGGAGGGCTGCGCGCGCTACGTCGTCACCGACATCGCCAAGGACGGCACGCTCCAGGGCCCCAACCTGGAGCTGCTGAAGAACGTCTGCGCCGTGACCGACCGTCCGGTCGTGGCTTCCGGCGGCGTGTCGTCCCTGGACGACCTGCGCGCCATCGCCGAGCTGGTACCCCTCGGTGTCGAGGGCTCCATCGTCGGGAAGGCCCTGTACGCGAAGGCGTTCACCCTGGAAGAGGCCTTGGAGGCTGTGTCGTCATGACGTCCGATGCCGTACGGCGTGTGCAGAGCGGAAGTCCCTGGGAAGAGAGCTTCGGTTTCGCGCGCGCCGTCGCGGCGGGCGACCGTGTGCTGGTGGCCGGCACGTCGTCCTTCAAGGGACGCGTGCTGTACGGCGAGGGCGACCCGTACGAACAGGCGAAGGTGGCCTTCGCCGCCGCGCTCGACGCGATCGCCGAGTTCGGGCTCGGTCCGGAGTCGGTGATCCGGACCAGGATGTACCTGTCCCATCTGCGGGACGTCGACGAGGCGGGCCGTGCCCACAAGGAGCTGTTCGACTCCGTGCGCCCGGTCTCGACCCTGCTGGTCGTGGAGGGGTTCGTCGACCCGCGCATCCTGGTCGAAGTGGAATTGGAAGCCTTCCGGGGCTAGAGGCATTCAGAGGCATCGAAGGAGCCGTGGATTCATGACCCTGGCGGTCCGAGTCATCCCCTGCCTGGACGTGGACAACGGCCGGGTCGTCAAGGGCGTCAACTTCCAGAACCTGCGCGACGCCGGCGACCCCGTCGAGATGGCGAAGGTGTACGACGCCGAGGGCGCCGACGAGCTGACGTTCCTGGACATCACCGCGTCCTCGGGCAACCGTGAGACCACCTACGACGTGGTGCGGCGCACCGCGGAGCAGGTGTTCATCCCGCTGACGGTCGGCGGCGGCGTACGCACCGCCGAGGACGTCGACAAGCTGCTGCGCGCCGGCGCGGACAAGGTGGGCGTGAACACGGCCGCCATCGCCCGTCCCGAGCTGATCCGGGAGATCGCCGAGCGCTTCGGCCGTCAGGTGCTGGTGCTGTCGGTGGACGCGCGCCGCACCCCTTCCCAGAGCGGCTCGTCCAGCTCGTTCGAGGTGACCACCCACGGCGGCCGCCGCGGCACCGGGATCGACGCCGTCGAATGGGCGCACCGGGCCGCCGATCTGGGAGCCGGGGAGATCCTGCTGAACTCCATGGACGCAGACGGCACGAAGGACGGCTACGACCTGGAGATGATCGCGGCCGTGCGCAAGCACGTGACCGTCCCGGTCATCGCCTCCGGTGGCGCGGGCCGGCTCGCGCACTTCCCGCCCGCCGTCGCCGCCGGCGCCGACGCCGTGCTCGCGGCCTCCGTCTTCCACTTCGGCGACCTGCGGATCGGCGAGGTCAAGCAGACGCTGCGGGAGGCGGGCCACCCGGTGCGCTGACGCCGCGAAGGGCCCGGGCCCCGGTCACCGGTGGTGGCCGGGGCCTTTTCGCGGGCAGATGTGAAAGGAATGTTGCGCAAAATTCGTTGCGCAATATTTCTTTCGTATCTAGTCTCGGGGCATGGCGAGCGAAGAGAACCGTCGGATCACCGACGTGGGGACGCTGAAGGCCCTCGCGCATCCGTTGCGGGCGAACCTGTACCGGCTGCTGTGCGTCGAGCGGGTGGCCACGGCGTCACAGCTCGCCGAGCACGTGGACGAGGCCGTGTCCCTGGTCAGCTACCACCTGCGCAAGCTCGCCGAGCACGGGCTGATCGAGGAGGCGCGGCCGCAGACCGCGGACGGACGGGAGCGCTGGTGGCAGCCCGCCTCGGACGGGGTGAGCATCCGCGGCGAGGACTTCCGGGGCGAACCGGCGAAGGCCGCGGCCCACCTGGCGGCCACCCGCCTCTTCCACGACCAGCGCGCCGACCGCTACCACCGCTACCTGGACGAGCGCCCCACCTGGCCCGCCGAGTGGAACACCGCGTCCGTGGACAACGAGTCCTGGATGCGGCTGACCCCCGCGGAACTCACCGCGCTGAAGCGGGAGCTGGAGGCGCTCCTGCGCAAGTACGACGAGCAGGGCCGGGCCGCCGAAGAAGCGGGCGGCACCGAAGAGCGCGAACACGTCGCGCTGTACGTGTACGGGTTCCCCTTCCGCGTCTGAGAGAGGCCACCGCCGTGACCGCCGTGTCCGAGACACCCGTCGTACCCGTCGGACAGCACGCCCCGCACCGCCCCGCCCACCGCGACCCCAACGTCCTGCGCTGGCTCGGCGCCTACGCCTCCTCGATGGTCGGCGACAACGTCTACTACCTCGCCCTGTCCTGGGCCGCCGTACAGGCCGGGTCGCCCGCTCAGGCCGGGATCGTGATGTCGGTCAGCGCGCTGCCCCGGGCCGTGCTGATGCTGGCCGGGGGCGTGATCGCCGACCGGTGGGGGCCGCGCCGGGTCGTCATCGGCAGCGACGCGGTGCGCTGCGCGGCCGTCCTCGCGGTGACCGCGCTGCTCTTCCTCACCAGCCCCGGCCTGTGGCCGCTGGCCCTGCTCGCCCTGGTCTTCGGCACCGTCGACGCCGTGTTCATGCCCGCCGTGGGCGCCCTACCGGCGCGGATCACCGGCACGGACCAACTGGCCCGCGTCCATGGCATGCGCGGCCTCGCGATCCGCTTCGCGAGCATCGTCGGCGCCCCGCTCGGCGGCCTCGGCGTGGCACTCGGCGGCGCGGCGACCGCGTTCGCCCTGGCGGGCCTCCTCATCGCGATATCGGTACCGCTGCTCATGTCGGTACGCGTCCGCGACCTGCCCGCCGCGGAGGCCGCCGCCCCTCGCGGCACCCCCCGGAGCGACCTGGCCGCCGGGCTGCGGTACATCCGTGGGCACCGGGTGCTGGCACCGCTCATGCTGGCGATCGCCCTCGGTGACTTCGGGTTCGTCGGTCCGCTGAACGTCGGGCTGACCCTGCTGGCCGACCAGCGGGGCTGGGGCGCCTCGGGGATGGGCGCGGTGCTCGCCGGGTTCGGCGCCGGGGCCGGCGCCATCTCGCTGCTGCTGACCGTCCGGGGGCGGCTCCCGCGCGCGGGACTGGTGGCCGGGTACGCGATCCTCACGGGCTCCGTCGCGATCGGCGCCCTCGCCTTCGTCCACGGACTCGCCGCGGCCGTCGGAGTCGCCCTGCTCGTCGGACTCCTCGCGGGCCTCAGCGGCGCCATGTGCGGCGCCCTGCTCCAGACCCAGACCGACCCCGCCTACCTGGGCCGCGTCACCGCCGTCTCCGGCCTGGTCAGCCTCGGCCTCGCCCCACTGAGCATGCCCGTCGCCGCCGCCGCGATCGAGGCCTGGGGACTCGGCCCGGTCTACGTCGTCAGCGCCGCCGTCTGCGGGCTCGGCGGCGTCGTCGCCCTGGCCGTCCCGGCCCTGCGCCGCGCCGAGCTGCCGCGCTGACGCTCACCCCTTGGGCTGAGCCAGCTGCACCAGGTTGCCGCAGGTGTCGTCGAGCACGGCCGCGATCACCGGACCCTGCTCCTGCGGCTCGTGGGTGAACCGCACCCCCAGGCCCCGCAGCCGCTCGTACTCCGCCCGGATGTCGTCCACGGAGAAGACGATGCACGGCAGCCCCGCCTCGTACAGCGCCCGGCGGTACGGCTCCGCGATGGGGCCGTCGCCGGGCTCCAGCAGCAGCTGGAGGTCCGGCTGGGCCCCGTCGGACGCGCCGACCGTGATGAACAGCGTGCCGCCGCCCAGGTCCAGACGAGTGCGGGTCTCGAAGCCGAGCACGTTCGTGTAGAAGGCGTGGGCCTTCGCCACGTCGTCGACGTACACGCCGGTCATCGCGACCTTGATCATGGGGAGTCCTCTCAGATGCCCAGCTGCTTCGACTCGTGCAGCTTGGCGATCGCGTTCTCGTCGCCCTCCAGCTCCACCTTCGCCGCGCTCTGCCGGCCGAACACGAACAGCAGCAGCTCCGACGGCTCGCCCGTCACCGTCACGACCGGCGAGCCCCGGTGCGCGACGGCCGTCTGACCGTCCGGGCGCCGCAGCACCACACCCGTCGGGGAACGCCGGCCCAGCAGGCGGGCGGTGCGCTCCAGACGGGACCACAGGGCGTCCTGGAAGACCGGGTCCAGCTCCCGCGGCGTCCAGTCGGGGTGGGCACGGCGGACGTCCTCGGTGTGGACGTAGAACTCCACCGTGTTGGTCGCCTCGTCGATCTGCTTGAGCTGGAAGGGCGAGAACCGCGGCGGGCCGGTACGGATCAGCTGGATCAGCTCCTCGTACGGCTTCGCCGCGTACTCCTCCATCACCTTTTCGAGGCGCGGGGCGAGCGGCTTGATCAGCGCGCCCCCTGCGGCGTCCGGCCGGCGCTCGCGCACCACCACGTGCGCGGCCAGGTCACGGGTCCGCCAGCCGACGCAGAGGGTCTCGGCGTCGGGGCCGGCGGTTTCCAAGAGGTCGGCGAACAGGAGCCGTTCACGCTTGGCGAAGGTCGACATACCGTCAGCCTACGACCAGGCCCCGGGTCCGCCCAGCGGACACGGGGCCGTCCGCGCGGCCCCGGGTCCGCCCTGTGGACAAGTCCGTCACTGTCCGTGCGGCGCGGCACAATGGCACCCATGACCAGTACGACCGGTACGCCCCGGCCCAGCAGCCTCGACCCGGAGATCGCCGCGCGCCTCACGCGCAGCGCCGACGGACTCCTCCCCGCCATCGCCCAGCAGTACGACACCGGAGAGGTGCTCATGCTCGGCTGGATGGACGACGAGGCGCTGCACCGCACGCTCACCACCGGCCGCTGCACGTACTGGTCGCGCAGCCGCCAGGAGTACTGGGTCAAGGGCGACACCTCCGGGCACGTCCAGTGGGTCAAGTCCGTCGCCCTCGACTGCGACGCCGACACCGTGCTGGTCAAGGTCGACCAGGTGGGCGCCGCCTGCCACACCGGCGCGCGCACCTGCTTCGACGAGGACGTCCTCCTCAAGGACGCCGATTCCGGCCCGGCCGCCCAGGATCAGTAAGGTCAGCCGCCATGGACCTCGAAGCGTTCCGCAAGCTCGCCACCGACCGCCGGGTCATCCCGGTCACCCGCAAGCTCCTCGCCGACGGCGACACCCCGGTCGCGCTCTACCGCAAGCTCGCCGCCGAGCGCCCCGGCACCTTCCTGCTGGAGTCCGCGGAGAACGGCCGCACGGCGTTTCAATGGTCTCGCTACTCCTTCGTCGGCGTGCGCTCCGCCGCGACCCTGGCCGCGCGGGACGGCCAGGCCCACTGGCTGGGCGCCCCGCCCGTCGGCGTCCCCGTCGACGGCGACCCGCTGGCGGCCCTGCGGGCCACGATCGAGACGCTGCACACCCCGCACCAGGAGGGCATGCCGCCCTTCACCGGCGGCATGGTCGGCTACCTCGGGTACGACATCGTGCGCCGCCTGGAGAAGATCGGCCCCGGCGAGCGGGACGACCTGAAGCTCCCCGAGCTGACCATGCTGCTCACCAGCGACCTGGCCGTCATGGACCACTGGGAGGGCTCCGTCCTGCTGATCGCCAACGCGATCAACCACAACGACCTCGACACCGGTGTCGACGAGGCGTACGCGGACGCGGTGGCCCGCCTGGACGCCATGGAGGCGGACCTGTCCCGGCCCGTGGCCCAGCCGCCCGCGGTCCTCCCGCCCTCCGAGCTCCCCGCCTACACGGCGCTGTGGGGCGGCCCCGACTTCCAGGAGGCCGTCGAGGACATCAAGGAGCGCATCCGCGCGGGCGAGGCCTTCCAGGTCGTCCCCTCCCAGCGCTTCGAGACGCCGTGCACGGCGAGCGCGCTGGACGTCTACCGGGTCCTCAGGGCGACGAACCCCTCCCCGTACATGTACCTCTTCCGCTTCGACGGATTCGACGTCGTCGGCTCGTCCCCCGAGGCCCTCGTCAAGGTCGAGGACGGGCAGGCCATGGTCCACCCCATCGCCGGCACCCGGCACCGCGGCGCCACCCCGCAGGAGGACCAGGCCCTCGCCGACGAACTCCTCGCCGACCCCAAGGAGCGCGCCGAGCACCTGATGCTCGTCGACCTCGGCCGCAACGACCTCGGGCGGGTCTGCGAGCCCGGCTCGGTCGAGGTCGTCGACTTCATGTCCATCGAGCGGTACTCGCACGTCATGCACATCGTCTCGACGGTCACCGGACAGGTCGCCGAGGGCCGCACCGCCTTCGACGTCCTCACCGCCTGCTTCCCGGCGGGCACCCTCTCCGGCGCCCCCAAGCCCCGGGCGATGCAGATCATCGACGAACTCGAACCCTCCCGACGCGGCCTGTACGGCGGCTGCGTGGGCTACCTCGACTTCGCGGGCGACTCCGACACGGCCATCGCCATCCGTACGGCCCTGCTGCGCGACGGCACCGCCTACGTCCAGGCGGGCGCGGGCATCGTCGCCGACTCCGACCCGGTCGCCGAGGACCAGGAGTGCCGCAACAAGGCGGCGGCGGTCCTCAGAGCCGTGCACACGGCCAACCGCCTGGGCACGTCGGGCCGGTAGGGCGAGTCTCACGCGAACCCCGGGTGACGGTTCGCCCGGGGTTCAGGCGATAGTGGACTACGTGACTGCTGTTCCTCATCCCCGTTCCCAAGCCGCTGGACCCGCGCGGGCCGGCCGCCGCAGCCTCGCCGTCGCCCTGCTGTGCGGTGCGCTCGGCGCGGCCGTGGCGCTGCTGGCCACCCGGCAGCGCTGGTCGGAAGGCACCGCGACGGTGGCCGGCGGCGCCTTCCCGCTGACCGCCAAGGGCAGCGACGTCACGGGCGTCCCCGCGGCCCTCGCCATAGTGGGCCTCGCCGCGCTCGTCGCCGTCTTCGCCGTCCGCCGGGCCGGCCGCCTCCTGGTCGCGGGGCTCCTCGCGCTCAGCGGCGTCGGTATCGTCGCCGCGGCGTTGACCAGCGCCTCCGACAGCTCCGCGCTCGACGACAAGGCCGCCCAGACCACCGGCGACACCTCCGCCACGGTCGCCGCGCTCTCCCACACCGCCTGGCCCTACGTCACGGCGGCCGGCGGTGTGCTGATCCTGCTCGCCGGGCTCCTCGCGCTGCGCTACGGCCGCCTGTGGCCCGCCATGTCGGGCCGCTACGAGCGCGGTACCACGCGCCCGCGCCGGACGGCCCGGGCCGCCGCCGACCCCGACCGCCCCGAGGAGCTCTGGAAGGCCCTGGACCGGGGCGAGGACCCGACCGGGGCGTGACCGCCGGGTCGCAGTCCCGTCGAGGCTTGGTCGAGGTCCGGTTGGGATCCCGATGTGGCGAAACAGACGTGACCCGAGCTCACGGCAGCCACTCGCGTACTGGACAATGGACCGTGAGCGTCCGGCTCACACACGCAAAGCAACGAGCACGCAATCTGCACTGAGGAGCAAGCAATGGCGGGCAGCAGCCACGGACACACCCCGGCCGCCTGGACCGGTGTCACCATCGCCTTCATCGGTTTCTGCGTCGCGGGCGCGTTCATGGTGATGGCCCAGCCGCTGGGCTTCTGGGCCGGCATGGTCATCATCGCGCTCGGCGGTGTCGTCGGCGCCGCCATGCGCTCCATGGGCCTCGGCCAGCCGAAGGAGGCCCACACCGTGCGCCACGTCGCGCCGGCCGCCACGCCGGAGCCCGCCGGCGTCGAGGGCTGATCGGTACGTCTGCCGCCTGAGGGGCGGTCCGGCACCACCGGGTGCCGGGCCGCCCCTCACGCGCGCGTGCGGCGGGCACGCGGCAGAATGCGAGGCGTGAACGCCGACAGTGCTCAGGGGCTGAGATCCCCCGCCGCCCTCGCGGGGCGGCTCGCCGTCCCCGTCGGCCTGCTCGCGGCCGCCGCCGGGGCCTTCGCCTACGTCGGGACCGTCGACCCCAACGAGCCCGGCCACTACCCGGTGTGCCCCCTGTACGCCTACACGGGCCTGTACTGCCCCGGCTGCGGCGGACTGCGCAGCGCGCACGCTTTCGTCCACGGGGACCTCCTCACCGCCCTCCAGGACAACGCGGCGGCCGTGGCCGGCTATCTCGGCTGCGCGGTGCTCTGGACCGTCTGGGTGGTCGCCGCGGTCCGTGGCCGACGGCCGCGGTTCACGCTCGATCCGGTGTACCTGTGGAGCCTGGGAGCGTTGTTCCTGGCCTTCACCGTTGTCCGGAACCTGCCCCTCGGTGGCTGGCTGCATCCTTGATCACGTAGCGAATGTCCAGGTAGTGGGACCGCCGTCGGCCGGATGCGAAGCGAGCCCCGTCCTGCGGATACCATGACTTGACCATGGGTTTTCAACCCTGAAGGAACAACCGTCTGGAAGGGGGCCGCTCGCGTGAGTGTGCTCGACGAGATCATCGACGGAGTCCGTGCCGACCTTGCGGAACGGCAGGCGCGCGTCAGCCTCGACGAGCTCAAGGAGCGCGCGGCGAAGGCTCCCGCCGCCAAGGACGGGGTGGCCGCGCTGCGCGGTGACGGCGTCAAGGTGATCTGCGAGGTCAAGCGCTCCAGCCCGTCCAAGGGCGCGCTGGCCGCGATCGCCGACCCGGCGGGACTCGCCGCCGACTACGAGGCGGGCGGCGCCGCCGTCATCTCCGTGCTGACCGAGCAGCGGCGCTTCGGCGGCTCGCTGGCCGACCTGGAGGCTGTCCGCGCCCGCGTGGACATCCCGGTGCTGCGCAAGGACTTCATCGTCACGTCGTACCAGCTGTGGGAGGCCCGGGCGTACGGCGCCGACCTCACGCTGCTGATCGTGGCGGCCCTCGACCAGGCGGCGCTGGAGTCGCTGATCGAGCGTGCCGTCTCCATCGGCCTCACCCCGCTCGTCGAGGTGCACGACGAGGACGAGGTCGAGCGCGCGGTGGACGCGGGCGCCAAGGTCATCGGCGTCAACGCCCGCAACCTGAAGACGCTGGAGGTCGACCGCGGCACCTTCGAGCGCGTCGCGCCGGAGATCCCCGACGGCATCATCAAGATCGCGGAGTCCGGCGTCCGCGGCCCGCACGACCTCATCGCCTACGCCAACGCCGGCGCCGACGCGGTTCTGGTCGGCGAGTCCCTCGTCACCGGGCGCGACCCGAAGACGGCGGTCGCCGATCTGGTGGCCGCGGGGGCGCATCCCGCGCTGCGACACGGGCGCAGCTGATCACCCGGTAGGCTTGGGCCCGATGACTCCTGCGACGACCGACCCGGCCCCCCGGGACCCGTACGCCCGCCTCGCCCGAGGCTGCCGCCCCCGCGGCTGCCGGGCCCCGGCGCGACGCGTCCACGGGCGGCGGGTCCGGTATGTCATAGGGGACGAGCCGGGCCAGGTCAACGGCATGCGATGGCGCGCACGCGCGTGCGCGTGCCCTGCGGCAAACTGAGCCGTCTCTCCATCGGAGCGTTCCGACCGTGACCGTTCACCGTCACGCCGGAGGAACGACCGAGGCAAAGGCGTGCCCACCGCGGAGCGGCGCCTGCGGCGTCTGATCGGCTGAGGCGGATGTCCGGCTCTCGCCGAGCACTCCACCAGGACGGCACCCACGGCACCGGCGGCGTCACCGGCTCTGTCGGCCCCCATGGCACCGACCGTTCCCGACGGCACCGGCCCCACCAGGGGCACCGGGCTGACGGACGGCGCCCATGGCAGCCAACGGCACCGACCGGTGCCTGCGGCTCCGACGGCACCGACCGTTCCGACGGCACCCGTGGCACCGACGGCGTTCACGGCACCGGCCCACCAACGGCACCGACGGCACCAGCCACCGGCAAAGCCCACGGCGTCGGCCAACCGGCGGAGCCCACCGCGGTGTCGGCCCCGCCGAGGCAGCGGTTCCTCGGCCTCTGCCGACGGTGCGGGTGGGTGGGCGAACGCCCCAGGGACAGCACGCGCACGCAGACGAGTCACCCCAAGTCGACACCAACCCCGGGGCCACGCCCCTGCGAGGTAGAGGTATCCGTATGCCCAGCGAGTTCTTCATCCCCGACCCGGAGGGTCACGTCCCCAGCGCCGAGGGCTACTTCGGCGCGTACGGCGGCAAGTTCATCCCGGAGGCCCTCGTCGCCGCCGTGGACGAGGTCGCCGTCGAGTATGACAAAGCGAAGGCCGACCCCGAGTTCGCCCGCGAGCTCGACGACCTCCTCGTCAACTACACCGGCCGCCCCAGCGCCCTGACGGAGGTGCCCAGGTTCTCCGAACACGCCGGCGGCGCCCGGGTGTTCCTCAAGCGCGAGGACCTCAACCACACCGGCTCGCACAAGATCAACAACGTGCTCGGCCAGGCCCTCCTCACCAAGCGGATGGGCAAGACCCGCGTTATTGCGGAGACCGGCGCCGGCCAGCACGGCGTCGCCACCGCCACCGCCTGCGCGCTCTTCGGCCTCGAATGCACCATCTACATGGGCGAGATCGACACCCAGCGCCAGGCCCTCAACGTCGCCCGCATGCGCATGCTCGGCGCCGAGGTCGTCGCGGTGAAGTCCGGCAGCCGCACCCTCAAGGACGCCATCAACGAGGCGTTCCGCGACTGGGTCGCCAACGTCGACCACACCCACTACCTGTTCGGGACCGTCGCCGGCCCCCACCCCTTCCCGGCCATGGTCCGCGACTTCCACCGCGTGATCGGCGTCGAGACCCGCCGCCAGCTCCTGGAGCGCGCCGGCCGCCTCCCCGACGCCGCGATCGCCTGCGTCGGCGGCGGCTCCAACGCCATCGGCCTCTTCCACGCCTTCATCCCGGACACCGGCGTACGCCTCATCGGCTGCGAACCGGCCGGCCACGGCGTCGAGACCGGCGAGCACGCGGCCACCCTGACCGCGGGCGAGCCCGGCATCCTGCACGGCTCCCGGTCCTACGTCCTGCAGGACGAGGAGGGCCAGATCACCGAGCCGTACTCGATCTCGGCCGGTTTGGACTACCCGGGCATCGGCCCCGAGCACTCCTACCTCAAGGACAGCGGCCGCGGCGAGTACCGCGCGATCACCGACGACGCCGCGATGCAGGCCCTGCTCCTGCTCTCGCGCACCGAGGGCATCATCCCGGCGATCGAGAGCGCCCACGCGCTCGCCGGTGCCCTGGAGGTCGGCAGGGAGCTGGGCAAGGACGGGCTGATCGTCATCAACCTGTCCGGCCGCGGCGACAAGGACATGGACACGGCCGCCCGCTACTTCGGCCTGTACGACAACGGCGTGGACGCCGAGGTGGCCGCCGACGCGGACAGCGACACCGCCGAGATCGAGGGGGACGCCAAGTGAGCGGGAACATCAACCTGTTGACCGACACCCTCGCGGCCGCGAAGGCCGAGGGCCGGTCCGCGCTCATCGCCTACCTCCCGGCCGGGTTCCCGACCGTGGACGGCGGCATCGAGGCGATCAAGGCCGCCCTGGACGGTGGCGCGGACGTCGTCGAGGTCGGGCTGCCGCACAGCGACCCGGTCCTCGACGGCCCGGTCATCCAGACCGCCGACGACATCGCCCTGCGCGGCGGAGTCAAGATCGCGGACGTCATGCGCACGGTCCGCGAGGCGTACGAGGCGACCGGCAGGCCGATCCTCGTCATGACGTACTGGAACCCGATCGACCGCTACGGCGTCGAGCGCTTCACCGCCGAGCTCGCCGAGGCCGGCGGCGCGGGCTGCATCCTGCCCGACCTGCCGGTGCAGGAGTCGGCGCTGTGGCGGGAGCACGCCGAGAAGCACGGGCTCGCGACGGTCTTCGTGGTCGCGCCCAGCAGCAAGGACGAGCGGCTCGCCAAGATCACCGCGGCGGGCAGCGGCTTCGTCTACGCCGCCTCGCTGATGGGCGTCACCGGCACCCGCGAGTCGGTCGGCGCGCAGGCGCAGGACCTGGTCCGGCGCACCCGGGCGACCGGCACCGACCTGGCCGTCTGCGTCGGCCTCGGCGTCTCCAACCGTGCCCAGGCCGCCGAGGTGGCCGGCTTCGCCGACGGCGTGATCGTCGGCTCGGCCTTCGTGAAGCGGATGCTGGACGCGCCGGACGACGCGGCCGGCGTGGAAGCCGTCCGCGAGCTGGCCGGAGAGCTGGCGAAGGGCGTGCGCGGCCAGGCGTAACGGCACAGCACGGGATCATTCGGTCACTCGAACGAGTGGACCTGGGACCGGGGAGGCGCGCTGCGCCTCCCCGGTTCGTTCTGGGGGTGTGAGCGAGAAGAACCGTGACGAAAAGCGCACCGCCCGGGAGCGGCTGGCGGTCGAGCGCGAGAAGCAGAAGGCCGCGGAGAGGCGTCGGCGCACGCTGATCGTGGGCGCGAGCGTCATCTGCGTCCTGGGCCTCGCGGCGGTGATCGGCGTGATCGCCGCGAACGCGGGCAAGGAGAAGAAGAGCGGCTCGGGCCCCGCCGTGGCGCCCTCGGGCGCGCGGGGCAAGGACAGTCTCGCGATCCCGGTCGGCGCGGACAGCGCCAAGTCGACGCTCACCGTGTGGGAGGACTTCCGCTGTCCGGCCTGCCAGGCCTTCGAGACGGCGTACCGCCCGACGCTCCACGAGCTGGCCGACGCCGGCAAGCTCAGAGTGGAGTACCACCTGGTCCGGCTCATCGACGGCAATCTCGGCGGCACCGGCTCCCTCCGCGCGGCGAACGCCGCGGCCTGCGCCCAGGACGCCGGAAAGTTCCGCGACTTCCACGATGTGCTGTACGCGAACCAGCCCAAGGAGACGGACGACGCCTTCGCGGACAATGCCAAGCTGATCGAGCTGGCGGGCAAGGTCCCGGGCCTGGACACCCCGGCCTTCCGCAGCTGTGTCAACGACGGCAAGCACGACAGCTGGGTCGACAAGTCCCAGGCGGCCTTCCAGACCGGCGGCTTCAGCAGCACGCCGACGGTGCTGCTGAACGGGAAGGATGTCTACCGGGAGCTGACCCCGGCGAAGCTGAAGCAATTGGTCGAGCAGGCCGCCCAGGGGTAAGTGAATCTCACGTTCCCGTTATGGACCCGTTGCCGGGCTGCTTGCCGTCTGTCCGGCCCGGCACGGTAGCGTCGACCTTGCCATGGAACTTGCCTACATTCCCAGCCCGTCGCGCGGGGTCCTGCACCTCGGCCCGATTCCGCTGCGCGGCTACGCCTTCTGCATCATCATCGGTGTCTTCGTCGCCGTCTGGCTCGGTAACAAGCGCTGGATCGCGCGCGGTGGCCGGGCCGGCACGGTCGCGGACATCGCCGTCTGGGCCGTGCCCTTCGGCCTGGTCGGCGGCCGGCTCTACCACGTCATCACGGACTACGAGCTGTACTTCAGCGAGGGCCGTGACTGGGTGGACGCCTTCAAGGTGTGGGAGGGCGGCCTCGGTATCTGGGGCGCGATCGCGCTCGGCGCGGTGGGCGCCTGGATCGGTTGCCGGCGCCGGGGCATCCCGCTGCCCGCGTACGCCGACGCCATCGCGCCCGGCATCGCCTTCGCGCAGGCCATCGGCCGCTGGGGCAACTGGTTCAACCAGGAGCTGTACGGGCGCGAGACGCACGTTCCCTGGGCGCTGCACATCACTTCCTCCGAGGGCGGCCGGGTGCCGGGCTACTACCACCCGACCTTCCTCTACGAGTCCCTGTGGTGCGTCGGCGTCGGCTTCCTGGTGATCTGGGCCGACCGCCGCTTCAAGCTGGGCCACGGCCGGGCGTTCGCCCTGTACGTCGCCGCGTACTGCGTGGGCCGCGGCTGGATCGAGTACATGCGCGTCGACGACGCCCACCACATCCTGGGCCTCCGCCTCAACGACTGGACCGCGATCATCGTGTTCCTGCTCGCGGTGACCTACATCGTGGTGTCGTCCAAGAAGCGGCCGGGCCGTGAGGCCGTGGTCGAGCCGGGTGCCGCCGACGGCGAGGCGGTGACCGGGGACGGGGACGACATCGCGCCGGAGCCGCAGGACGCCACGGACGAGCCCGCGGCCGAAGCCGACACGGCAGCGGACGCGGGATCCGACCCGGAAGCCGACGAGGATGCGGCGGACGCGGCGGACGCCGCCGAGGCGAAGGACGAGGCGAAGGACGAGGCCGGCTCGGCGAGCAAGAAGAGCTGACCGCCGGCTCCCGTACGACGGCGAGGGCGCCCGGAGTGTTCCGGGCGCCCTCGCCGTATGTCCTGGTCCCGTACGGGGCCGGGAGGCTCAGTCGCGGCGGGTCAGGGACAGGGTCCGCTGGGCCGCCGCCACCACCGCCGCGTCGATGAACCGTCCGTCCGGCAGGGCCTGGGCGCCCAGTTCCGTCGTCGCCGCCTTGATGATCGTCTCGGCCTGTTCGATCTCCTGTTCCGTGGGGAGGTAGGCCCGCTCGATGATCGGGAGCTGCCGGGGGTGGATGGCGGCGCGGCCGAGGAAGCCGAGGGCGCGGCCGCGGGCGCAGGAGGCGGCGAGGCCCTCCAGGTCGCGGATGTCGGGGTGGACCGACTGGGGCGGCGGGGCGAGCCCGGCCGCCCGCGCGGCGACCACGACCCGCGAGCGGCACCAGTCCAGGCCGGCCTCCTCCCGTACGCCCAGGTCGGCCCGTAGGTCCGCCTCGCCGAGGGAGATGCCCCGCAGGGCCGCGTGCGCGGACGCGATGGCGTAGGCGTGCTCGATGCCCAGGGCCGATTCGAGGAGCGCATACAGCGGGAGCCCGGTGCTCTCCGCGACGCGCACCACCTCCGCGGCGGCCGTCACCTTGGGCAGCCGCAGCCCGGACACGCCCGGCAGTGCGGCCATGGCCGGCAGATCGTCCGCCGCCCACGGCCCGTCCAGGGCGTTGACCCGGACATGGACCCGGGCCGGCCGCCGCTCGGCCAGCAGCTCCGCCGTCGCCGCGCGGGCGTACGCCTTGCGGTCGGGGGCGACCGCGTCCTCCAGGTCGATCACCACGACGTCCGCACCGCAGGCCAACGCCTTGGCCACCACGTGCGGGCGGTCGCCGGGGACGTACAGCCAGGTCAGCGGGAAGGGGATCACAAGGCGCCCTCCGCGCGCAGGGCGGCGAGGTCCGCCGGCGTCAGGCCCAGCTCGGTCAGGACGGCCTCGGTGTCCGCGCCGTGCGGGCGGCCCGCCCAGCGGATCGCCCCGGGGGTGGCGGACAGCCGGAAGAGGACGTTCTGCATGCGCAGCCGGCCCAGCTCGGGGTCGTCGACGGCGGTGACGGTGTCCAGGGCCTGGTACTGCGGGTCCGTGAGCACGTCCCGTACGTCCTGGACGGGGGCCACGGCCGCCTCCGCCTTCTCGAAGGCCGCGAGGACCTCGTCGCGGGTGCGGGTGGCGATCCAGCCGCCGACCGCCTCGTCGAGGACGTCGGCGTGCGCGGCCCTCTCGGCGCCCGTCGCGAACCACGGCTCCTCGGTCAGCTCGGGGCGGCCGACCAGGTGCATCACGCGCTCGGCGATCGACTGCGCCGAGGTGGACACGGCGACCCAGGTGCCGTCCGCCGTGCGGTAGGTGTTGCGCGGGGCGTTGTTGGCGGACCGGTTGCCGGTGCGCTCCTGCACGTAGCCGAGCTGGTCGTACCAGGTCGGCTGCGGGCCGAGGACCGTCAGGATCGGCTCGATGATCGCCATGTCGACGACCTGTCCCTCGCCGGTGCGCTCCCGGGCGGCGAGCGCCGTCATCACCGCGTAGGCCGTGGCCAGGCCCGCGATGGAGTCGGCGAGCCCGAAGGGCGGCAGCGTGGGAGGCGCGTCCGGCTCCCCGGTGATCGCCGCGAAGCCGCTCATCGCCTCGGCCAGGGTGCCGAAGCCGGGGCGGTGCGCGTACGGGCCGAACTGACCGAAGGCGGTGACCCGGGTCAGGATCAGCCGCGGGTTGGCGGCGGACAGCTCCGCCCAGCCCAGGTCCCACTTCTCCAGGGTGCCGGGCCGGAAGTTCTCGACGATCACGTCGGCGGTGGCGGCCAGCCGCAGCAGGGTGGCGCGGCCGCCGGGCTTGGACAGGTCGAGGGTGATGGTGCGCTTGTTGCGGCCGAGCAGCTTCCACCACAGGCCGATGCCGTGCTTCGAGGGGCCGTGGCCGCGGGACGGGTCGGGCTTGGCCGGATGCTCGACCTTGATCACCTCGGCGCCGAAGTCGCCGAGCAGGGTGGCCGAGAGGGGACCGGCGAAGAGCGTGGCGAGATCCAGGACGCGCAGGCCGCTGAGGGGCTGTGGGGTGCTCATGCGGTGTACAGCGCCTCGATCTCCGGGCGGTACGGCATCGACACCGACGCCCCCTCGCGCTGTACGGAGATGGCGGCCGCCGCGGCCGCCCAGTGCAGCGCCTCCCGGATCGGCCGCTCCTCGGCGAGCGCCACCGCGAGCGCGCCGGCGAAGGTGTCGCCCGCGCCCGTCGAGTCCACGGCGTCTACCCGCGGCGCCGGGCAGACGAGCGGTTCGGTGCCGCGGGCCAGATAGAGGCTGCCGGTCGGGCCGAGGGTGACGACCACCTCCGGCACCTGGACGAGCAGGACGGCCGCCGCCTCGCGCGGGTCGAGGGCGCCGCTGAGGGTCGCGGCCTCGTGCTCGTTCGGGACCAACAGGTCCGTGACGGCGAGGAGTTCGGGCGGGAGCGGACGGGCGGGGGAGGGCGTGAGGACCGTACGGACGCCGTGCCGGCGTGCGGCCTCCGCGCCCGCGACGACCGCGGCCATGGGGATCTCCAGTTGCAGGAGCAGCATGTCGGCGGAGGCGATCACGCCCTCGTCGCCGGGGGAGAGGTGGTCCACGGTGCCGTTCGCGCCGGGGATCACCACGATCGAGTTGCCGCCCTCGTCGTCCACGACGATGTGCGCGGTGCCCGAGGGGCCCGGCACCGTGCGCAGCGAGTCGGTGTCCACGCCGGAGTGCTCCAGGGTGTCGCGCAACCGGACGCCGTAGGCGTCGTTGCCGACCGCGCCGATCATCGAGACCGTGGCGCCCGCCCGGGCCGCGGCGATCGCCTGGTTGGCGCCCTTGCCGCCGGGGACCGTACGGAACTCCCGGCCCGTCACGGTCTCCCCGCGCTGCGGGGCCCTCTCGACGTACGCGACGAGGTCCATGTTCAAGCTGCCGAGTACGGCGATATGGGTCATGGGCGGGTCGCCTCCAGGTGCGTGAGGTGGGCGAGGGTGTCGAAGCCGGTGCCGTCGAAGTCGGCGACGGAGGTGGCCAGCCGGTTCTTCAGCGGGGTGGTCCAGCGGTCGGGCAGGGCGGCGGGCGACCCGGCCAGGAGGCCGGCGACGCTGCCCGCCGTGGCGCCGTTGGAGTCGGTGTCCCAGCCGCCCGACACCGCACGGCAGACGGACCCGGTGAAGTCGCCGTCCGCGTGGGTGAGGGCGGCGGCGATCAGGGCGGTGTTGGGGACGGCGTGGACCCAGTGGTGGGTGGGGGAGTGGCGGGCATGCAGCGCGTCCACCACGTCGTCGAAGTCCTCGTGGGTCCGGGCCAGTTCGACGGCGTGATCGACGGCCGCGGCCAGGCGTGAGCGGGGCGGGACCACCGTGCGGCCGGTGCGCAGGCAGGCGTGCACGTCCTGGGTGCCGGTGGCCGCGACGGCGAGGGTGGCCGCGACGAACATCGCCGCGTAGACGCCGTTCGCGGTGTGGGTGAGCGTGGCGTCGCGGTGCGCCTGTTCGGCGGCGGCCGCCGGGTCGCCCGGGTTGGTCCAGCCGTGCATGTCCGCGCGGATCAGGGCGCCGATCCATTCCCGGAAGGGGTTGCGGTGGCGGGCGGTGCGCGGGGGCTCGATGCCGGTGAGGAGGTTGCGGTAGGCGATGCGCTCGGCGGTGAAGGCACGGCCCGCCGGAAGCTCGTCGAGCCAGAGAGAGGCCACGTCGGTGGTGGTGAAGTGCCGGCCGTGGCGGCCGAGCAGGAGGAGGTTGAGCAGGGGGTAGTTGAGGTCGTCGTCCTCCGGCATGCCGTCGATGTTCTCGGCGAGGGAGGTGGCCGCCGAGCGGCGGTTCCAGGGGTGGGCCGCGAGGAGCTCCCCGGGCACGCCGCGGGCGGTGAACCAGGTGTTCAGGGGCCAGTTCCCGGCGGCGCGGGCGAGCGCGCGGATGCCGTTCAGCGGAAGCTTCTCGACGGGTTTGCCCAGCAGGCAGCCGGCGGCCCGGCCGAGCCAGGCGGCTTCGAAGGGGCGGGGGCCGGGTACCTCACGGACGGCGGCCGCCTCCGGCCAGTCCGGACACATCGCCTTGATCCGCGCCAGGCTCGTCGGCTCCCGCTCGGACAACGTGCCGGGCAGGTCGGCCAGTTCGTCCAGCAGGTCCTCCGCAAGCAGCCGCAGATAGGGCGACGCCCGCCGCGCCGAGGCCCCCGCCCGCTCCGGAGCCTCCTCGCCGCCCGCCGCCCGCCAGCGCGCCGCGATCGCCGAGGGCTCGCGGCCGTCCTGGCGGGCCTGGCGCAGTTCGTGGCCCACGAGGTCCTCCGGCTGGACCCACGTCAGGCGGAGCATGCGGGACCCCCGAGCCGCTCGACGGCCCGCTCGTGCGCGCGCCGCCGCCGTACGTCCCGCTCGAAGACCTCACGGGTGACCTCGGTGAGGACGCGCGCGGGCTCCCACAGATCCAGGCGGCTCGCCTCGGCCACCGTCTTCGACCAGTCCTCCGGGACCGGGAAGCCCAGGGCGCCCGCCAGTGCCCCGGCCATCGTCGCGGTCGAGTCGCAGTCCCGGCCGTAGTTGACCGCCCCGAGGACCGCCTGGCGGTAGTCGCCGCCGGAGACGAGCAACATGCCCAGGGCG
>NZ_JADDRL010000005.1 GCF_021538895.1 Streptomyces olivochromogenes
GCCGATGCTGCGCCACCCCCTGGGCCTGCAGCGCGCCCTGCGACCACTCAAGCGCCGTATCGACGCGCCCGTCGGCCACCGCCTCGACGAACACGCGACGGTCGACCGCATCGCCCGCCTGGGCGCGGGCCCCGAGTGGTGGCTGCCGGTGCTGCGCCCCGCGCGGGAGCGCTGGCTGCGGCTGAACCTGGTGTACGACACCGGTCCCACGATGCCGGTCTGGCGCCCGCTGATCCGCGAACTGCGCACGGCGCTGGCCCAGTCGGGCGTGTTCCGCACGGTGGACGTGTACCGCGCCGACCCCGACGGCACGGTGGGCGGGCGCGGCGCGCACGCCCCGACCGACGGCCGTACCGTCACCCTGCTGATCAGCGACTGCATGGGCCCGCAGTGGCGGCAGGGCCCGGCGGGCGACGCCTGGTACGGCACCCTGCGCCGCTGGGCGGCCCTGATGCCCCTGGCGGTGGTCCAGCCCCTCCCGGAACACCTGTGGCGCGCCACCGCGCTGCCCGCCGCGCCGGGACTGCTCTCGGCCCCGTTTCCGGCGGCGCCGGCGGCGGCGCTGACCTTCTCGCCGTACGAGGAGGGGGTGGCCGACGGGGCCGTACCGCTTCCCGTGCTGGAGCCGGGGCCGGGGTGGCTGGCCAACTGGGCCGGGCTGGTGGCGTCCGTCGGCGGCACCGAATTCCCGGGCTCGGCCGCCCTGTTGGGCCGCCCCTGGGACACGGAGCCCCGCACCGACGTGTCCCGGCTGTCCCCCGAGGAACTCGTGCTGCGCTTTCGCGCGAAGGCGTCCCCGGCGGCGTTCCGCCTGGCCGGCCACCTCGCCGTCGGCCGCCCCGACCTGCCGGTCATGCGGCTGGTCCAGCGGGCGGTCGAACCGGACCCCCGGCCGCAGCATCTGGCCGAGGTCATCCTCAGCGGCATGCTCAGCGCCGTCCCGGGCCCGCCGGGCTCGTACGCCTTCCGCCCGGGCGTACGCGACCTCCTCCTGCGCGGCCTGCCCCGCTCCTCCCGAGGCCGCACCAGCGAACTCCTGGCCCGGATGGGCGGCTTGATCGAGGACCGCGCGGGCGCCGCCCCGGGCGAGTTCCAAGCCCTGGCCCCGACCCCGTCCCCCACGGGAACCGCCGCGCACGACGAGGCGTTCGCGACGGTGACACCGGAGAGCATGCGGCGGCTGGCCCAGGCCCCCCGCGAGCACACCCTGAACTTCTCCCTCCTCGGTGCGGTGCGTGTGACCCGGGACGGTCGGGCTCTCTCCCTCGAAGGGCCCGAGGAACAGGCGCTGTTGTGCATGTTGCTGCTGCGTGAGGGTGAGAGTGTCGGGCGGGACGAGTTGGCCGCCGGGGTCTGGGGCGAGCTCGGGCGAGGCGGGTCGCGTGAGCTGCTGGACCCGCACCTCGGTCGGCTGCGGGACGCCCTCGGTGCGGACGTCGTGGTCGTCGGGGACGCGTGCGCCCTGCGCCGCGATCGGGTGTCCGGGCCCGACGACGTGGACGTGTTCCGGGTGCGTCGTCTGGCCGCCGAGGCCGAGCGGGTCCACGCGGGCGGAGACCTGGCGCGTGGGCGTGAACTCGCCCAGGCCGCGCTGGAGTTGTGGCGTGGTGAGCCCCTGGAGGGGGTTCCGGGTCCGGCCGCCCGGGAGGTACGGGTCGAGCTCGAAGCCCTGCACCGCAGGCTTCGGGCCGTCCGGGACGAACCCGATCGGGCGGCGGACGGCTCCGGCGGCGATCCGGAGCGGCTCCGGTCCACCGTCGCCTTCCTGACCGACGAACTGACCGGTCACCCGGAGGCGCGCATCACCCTGGAGTACGCGGTCCACGAGGTGCTCTCCCGGGGCGCCCTCGTGCCCCGCCAGTACGAGGTGAAGGTCCTCCCGAACGGCTACCTCGTCCACGTCGACCCCACCGCCTACCTGCTGCCCGTCCTGGTCGCGATGCTGCGCGGACTCCCCGAGACCCTCGCCGGGCTGCCGGACCGGCCGCGCCTGCGGGTGCTGCTCTGGGAGGCGCCGGGCGCGCCCGCGGACCTGCCGGAGCCGCGCCGCCGCCCGGACACCGGCACCCAGGTCGTCATCTCCCCGGCCGTGTACGAGGAGTTCAAGGCCAGCTCCGCCGCACAGGGGTCCCACCGGTTCCTGCCGATGCACCGGCCCGCCGGCGACGCGGACGCCCCGCCGGTCGCCTGGTACTGCGCGCTGGCACCGGTGGCCCAGGAGTCCGAGGCGGGCGGCCTGGTGCAGGGCCCCTTCATCACCCGGGACCTGCACGAGCTCGGCGTCCCCGCCCCGGGCCGCACGGCCGTCGTCCACACCCGGCCCGACGGCCGGCTCGCCCTGCTCAACCCCGTCCAGCCGTACGGCACCCGCCCGCCCCGGCCGGAGACGTACTACTGGGTCGACCTCACCCCGTACCAGGACCGTCACACACTGTCCCTGCCGAGCTCCGGCAAGGGCACCTTCAGCGCCGCCGCCACCCTGTCCTGGCAGGTCGACAACCCGGTCGCCTTCGTACGCGGGGACGCCACCCGGGTCCCCGACCTGCTGCGCAAGCACCTGGTCGAGGTGGCGACCGGCATCACCCGCCGCCACCCGCTGCGCCACGCGGGCGCGGCCGAGCGCGCGGTGAACGCCGCGCTGCGCACCTGGCCGGTGCCGGGACTGTCGGTGACCTGCGCGGTGCGCCTGGCCCCGCAGGGGGCGCCCGTGCGGGTTCCGGAGCGGCCGGCCGAGCCGCGGCGTCCGGCGGCGGGCGTCCTGGCCGACGCCGAGACCGTACTGATCGGCTTCGACGGTCCCCTCGCCCGCCTGTTCTCGGCGCAGACCGCGCGCGAGGCCGCGCTCTCCCTGCTCTCCGTCGTCGCCGAGAACCGCCGCCCGGAGGACGCGCTGGCGGGCCGCTCGCTGACCGTCACGGGCGGGGCCGGGCGAGAGGGACTCGTGCACCCGCTGGACGTGCTGCGCGCCCTCGCGCACGACCCGCTCGGGCCCCTGGTGCGGGAGCGCCTCGACGACATCGAGCTGCGCGCGGTGGCCGACGCGCCCACCACCCACCGCTCCGTCGCGCTCGTCCGGACCCTGCTCGCCTCCGGCCGCCGCGTCTGCGTGGTGACGGACGTGTGCGACCGGGCCGTCAGCCGCTATCTGCACCCCTACGGCCTGCGCCTCGCCGGCATCCACGGCCGCAGCGAGAACCTCGGCCTGCTGATGCCGCACCCCGACTGCCTGCGGCGCGCCCTGGACGTGCCCGGCGCCGCGGACCACACCGCCGTCCTGATCAGCTCCTCGGTCGCCGAGCTCACCGCCGCCCAGCAGCTCGGTCTCCGTTTCGTCGGGTACGCCACCACGGCCACCACGGGTCAGCGCCTGCGCGAGGCGGGCAGCGAGGTGACCGTCTCGTCCCTCGAACCGCTCCTCGAAGCGGCCCGCGCCCACTGACGACCACCCACGCCGCGGCCAGGCACATGCAGGGGCCCTCAGGTGCGTTTTGTGGAGACTCTCGCCGCGTGTCGCGGCGAATTTCCCTCGTTCGGCCGCACCCCGCCCGGCCCCCTCCAGAAGGCGCGCCCCCGGCCACCCCCGGAGGATGAAGAAAAGGCCCGCCTTCCGGCGGCACCCCCACGGCCTGCGCACTCGGGAGGATCTGCCGTGACCGTCAGTCTGGAGCAGTTGCGCCGTTGCCACTTCGCCGTGGATCTGGGTGCGGCCCGGACCCGCGTCTACGTCAAGGGCGCCGGTCTGGTCGTGGACCAGCCGTCCGTCGCCGCCGTGAACACCCGTACCGGCGCGCTCATCGCGGTCGGTGAGTTCGCGGAGCAGATGACGGGCCGCACGCCCGACTACATCCGCGTGGTGCGGCCGGTGTCCGGCGGCACCGTCGTCGACATCGAGATGGCCCAGCGCATGCTGCGCCAGCTGCTCGGCGACAAGATGCGCCGCAGCCTGCGCCGCAAGCCCCGGCTGCGCGCCGCCGCCTGCACCCCGCACGACGCCGATCCGCTGGCCCAGCGGGCGACCATCGAGACGCTCGTCGGGCTCGGGGCACGGCGGGTCGAGCTCGTCGACACGCTCATCGCGGCGGCCGTCGGCTGCGGGCTCCCGGTCGAACGCCCCGAGGGCACGATGCTCATCGTGTGCGGGGCGGCCGCCACCCAGGTCGCCGTCCTGTCGCTGGGGTCGGTCGTGACCGCCCAGCGGATCTCGGTGGGCGGTGAGGCCGTCGACCACGCGATCGTGCAGTACCTGCGGCACGAGCACGAGCTGATGCTGCCCAGCCAGTCCGTACGTCCCCTGCAGCTCGCGCTGTCCGGGACCGGGCTCACCGCGCAGGGGCCGACGTCCACGGAGATCCACGGCCGGGACGTGGCCACCGGGCTCGCCCGCTCCGTGCTGGTCGACACCGCCGCGGTGCGTGAGGCCATCCAGGCCCCGCTGACGGCGGTCCTCGACGGCATCGGCAAGGTGCTGCGGGGCTGCCCGCCCGACCTGGTGGCCGACCTCGCCGACCGCGGGATCACGATGGTGGGCGGTTCCGCCCTGCTCCCCGGGTTCGACCAGATGCTGCGCCGGGCGACCGGCATGCCTGTCACCATCGCGGAACGGCCAGACGTGTGCGCCGTTCAGGGCATCGGCGCCATGCTGGAGGGCAGGATCGAGCCGCTCGTACTGGACCCGCTGGCCGCCTGACCTCGTAGGTCCCCCGCCCCCGTGATCAGGTCCGCGCGAGGTAGCAGCGGATCGTGGTCCCCGGCCCGCCCGTGTGCACCCGCACGAGGTCGGCGATCTGGTTGACCAGCAGCAGGCCGCGTCCCCCGCGCTGGTCGCGGGCGGCGGGGCGACGGCCCGCCAGCGGATCCGTCAGGCACCCCTCGTCGCGCACCTCGCACACCACGTACCCGGCCTCCGTCCACAGCCCGAGCGTGCCCGAACCACCGCCGTGCACCACGCTGTTGGTGGTCAGCTCGGCCACGATCAGCGCCAGGTCGTAGAGCCGGACGCCGGACAGGCCGAACCGGCCCGCCGCGCCGGTGGCGCGGTGCCGGACGTGGGCGAGGTTGGCTTCGTCGAAGGCGAACGACAGCGCGTGCGGCGCGGGCGGCAGCGGCTCGTTGTAGCGGGCGACGATGCGCTCGGGGGCGTACGCCCCGCTGTCCTGCCGGCCGAGGGAGCCGGACGGGATGACGACGGGGTGCGTGGCGTACGCGTCGGAGAGCACCCGGGTGTCGAGGCGGACGATGTCGTACGGGCACAGGATGGTCACCCCGCGGCCCCGGAACGCCGCGTTGATCAGCGCCTCGTGCTGGACGCAGGCCGGGTACTCGGCGCTCGTGCGGCCCGCCCAGATCGGCTCCCCGACGATGCGCACGCGCCGGCCGGACGGCTGCGCGTCGGCGAAGGCCCGCAGCACGCCGGGGATGATCCGGCCGGGGTTGCGTCCGGCCTCCCGCATGTCGAGGAGCCGTACGGACGCGGCGTCCGCGCCCAGCTCGTCCCTGATCAACCCCAGGTTCTCGGCGGGCACCGCCACCGCCACGGGTTCACCGGCGGCCAGCCCGTCGCGCACGAAGGGCACCGTGCCGGCCAGGTACTCCCGCTCGTCGCCGTAGAACAGGGCAGGGTGGACGAACGTTCCCGGCGCGGCGGTCATGACCTCCACACCTCGATCACCTCGCGAAGCGTCGATGCGTCTCTTCCGGCGGGCCTCCCTGGACTCCTCGCATGGCCGGGAGCATGCCCACGCCGTCTCCTTGGTCCTCCAGGGACACGGGTGCCCCGTCCGGGCCGCCCGCATCCCTCCCCGATCCCGGAATCCGCGACGCACCCCCGCTGCCCCTACAGGGTGTAGTACGCGGCCCGGGTACGGCGGGTCAGTACGGCAGGATCCGCCCCGACGGCGTCCTGCGGTCGATCTCCTGCCCGCGGGGAGCGGCGGGCCGACGGCTGACACGCACACGGATCCGACGGTCCATGACGCCCTCCCAGGAACTCGTTCGCGCTTCGCTCACCAAGCCTCGACCTCGGCCCGGTGTGGCACATCGTGCCCACGGAGGCTCCGGCCATGCCTCTCGGGCAGGAAGACGGCGAGGTCCGTCTCCTCCCGTAGGAGGAGACGGACCCCATGACACGCCCTGGAGTGACGGACCGTTCAGGAACCCGGCCCGCTCTAGCGGTTGACGGCCTGGATCTCCTGGACCGTCATGTCCTGCGTGGTCTCGAAGGTGCCGTCCGGCAGGTCGCCCTTCGCGCCGCCGGAGCCCTCCCAGGAGATCTGCCAGGTGATCGACGCCTTCAGCCGGTACGGCCGCCCGCCGCTCGCGCGCAGGTAACGGATGCCGCACGGCGGCGTCTTGTCGGCGGACCCCTTGGTGAAGGGGGTGCCGATCGAGCCGTCGTCGTTGATCCTGCAGTCGCCGGAAGCCGGGATGGTCTCGGCGTCGGCCGTGCCGGGATTCAGGTGCAGGGCGACCGGCTTGGCGGTCGTCTCCGCCCACACGCCCGCGTTCGGCAGCTCGGCACGGACCTTGACGTCCTTGAAGGTGGCCTTGTCCAGCCAGACCCAGGTCGGCACCTTCACGGTCGACCTGACCGTCGGCTTCAACTCGATCTCGGTCGACGGGACGTCGATCTTGTCGTAGGCGTAGGCGGCGAGGACGTCCGGGGTAGGGGCGTGCTTGTCCTGGGGCAGGGTGTTGGCGTTCTGCCAGAACAGGGTGCGCTCGCAGTCGTACGACGCGGGGTCGTTCGCCCGGTTCTTGTTGATCACGCCGCGCCAGAACATGCCGTCCTTGCCGACGTTGTAGTCCTTGTAGCCGGCGCCGCTCGCGGTCTCCGCCGTGCCCTTCTCGTAGTGATCCACCATCAGGTCCTCGCCCCAGCTGAGCGTGGGCGTGACGGGCACCAGGTCGCCGCCCTTCTTGAGCCGCTCCACGGCGTCCTTGAGCTGCTGGGGCGTGGCCACGGGCTCGTACCAGCAGGCCGGCGGCACCCAGTTGGGGTCCACGGCGGCGAGCGGCTTGCTCGACTTGCCGGACGAGCCGCCGCTGATCTGCGTGATCTTGATACGGGTCGTGGTGGCCGAGGCGGTGAGCGTGCCGTCGGAGGCGCCGCCGGAGGGGCCGTTGGGCGAGGACGGTGTCCGGTTGTTCTCGTCCCCGACGCCGTATGCGCCGGTCGATGACAGGACCAGGGCACAGGCCGATGCGGTCAGGAGGACCGACGCCTTCGCTGCGACACGCATCAGCCGCACGCTCCCGGCACCACGTTCAGGGACACGAGTTTCCATACACCCTGCGCGGTCCTTTCCAGCCTGGTGCGGTACTGCAGCACGTGCTCGTTCGTGTTCGGGGTGGTCGTGATCTTGCTGGTCCTACGGTTCTTCGTGGATGCCTTGCGCTCGTCGACGCAGTAGAAGAGCACGCCCGAGCCGCTGTCGTTGATGTGCACCTGCGGCTTGAAGACCGTGACCTTGCCGATCAGGGTCTCGCCGTCGTCGATGAACTGCTTGATCCACTTGTGGGCGCTCGGCAGGGTGGCATCCGAGTTGTAGAACGCGACCGCCTCGGAGTTCGGGTCGGCCTGGATGACCGCCGCATACTCCGAGCGCAGCTCCTCACGACCGTCGTTCAAAATCGCCTGCAGCTTCGGGTCACTGTTCGTCCAGCTCAAGAAGTCCGCCTGGAACTCCTTGGGCAACGTGATCGCCGGCCGCCCGGCGCCGCCCGGCGAGTCCGAGGCGGACGGGCTCGCCGAGGCCTTCCCGCCACCGCCGTCCGCACCCTTGATCTTGTCTGACGACGAGTCATCGCCTCCCCCCGAGCCACAGGCGGTCAGCAGCAGGGCCGCGGTTGCGGTGAGCGCGGCCGTGACGAGCCGGGCGGGGCGGTTCACTTTGTGACTCCCTCTTGGGGTGGGTGATTACGCAAGCGAACCAAAGCTATCGGTGGGGTGTAGGGAAACACCAGTTCGGATTCCATACGGAGAACGCGCATCGAGGCGCGGAATCAAAGGAGTTGGCGCCGCTCGCCAGGCGCAGCCGTTTGCCACAGCACCGTCATCGGTGGCCGCATCCAGGACGGGTTCGGTCTCCCGTAGTGGACTCAGCCCTGGAGCTTCATGCCCTTGGGTGAGGTGAGGCCCTTGTCCGGGTGGGCACGGAACGTTGCCGTCCAATTGGTGGGCGGGCAGGACGTGCCGTTGGGGTGTTGCTCCGTCAGTCCGGCCCGGGTGCTGTCCTCGACGACCGTGTCGCCGCTCTTCACGGAGGTCACGGTGAGCCGCACCGGCACGGTGGACCCACCGATGTCGTCGGGGAGGTGGACCGACAGCGAGGCGAACGGGTCGTCGGGACGGCCCGATGTCCGCTCCTCGCAGGTGCCGTCCACGCACAGCCGGATCCTCACCGCGTCCCGGCCGCCGAAGTCGGCGGGCCGCCACACGGCGGAGACGTGCGAGTCCGCGTCGGCCTGGGTGCACGGCGCGTCCTGGCCGAGGAGCGAGCATCCAGTCAGGGCAGCCGCCAGCAACGGCGTGAGAAGGGCACGGCGCATGTCAGTACCTCGCTGCTGTCGACGGTGTACACGGGGCCGCCGGAGTCACCCTTGGCCGTACAGGATCCGGACGTCTTCTATAGCCCCCCGTGTCGCCGGTGGGCAATCTGCCGCCCTCGTCGGCCGAGGCCGACTCCGCGACCGGCGCGACCAGTTCACCCGTCACCGGGCCGACAATTGAGCCGGCGTGTCAATGGCTGCCGAAACAGATGCCTCGTGCCTCATGACCGACCGCCCCCGTCCCGACCATTACGGGAACTGCGCACCCCTCGAAGAGGCGCCCGACGCTGACGAGGATGGGCCGGACGAGGGATTGTGCCCCGCCGCGTGACCGGCGTCCTCAATTTGTCCTCACGATCATGAAACCATGATGGCGAGGGGTCACCAAGATCCTGCCGTACACCGCACGCGACCAGCCAAGACGCTGGTCAAGACGTTTCTGCGCGGGTAGCGCCTGGTGGGGCGGGTGGGACTCGAACCCACGGCCGACGGATTATGAGTCCGCTGCTCTAACCGGCTGAGCTACCGCCCCATAGCGGCGTGTCGCGTACATGTGTGCGCGCCGTCTGCCGCAGCATAGCCGCTCATACGATCTCCTGCCTCGGATGGTCGGCTACACATGACCTTGAAGACTCCGCCGTGGCCTGCGCGGTTCCCCCCGGACATGAAAAAGGACCCCTGAGGGGGTCCTCTTCAGCATGCTCCCCCGACTGGACTCGAACCAGTAACCTGCCGGTTAACAGCCGGCTGCTCTGCCAATTGAGCTACGGAGGACCGAGCTCCCCCGACTGGACTCGAACCAGTAACCTGCCGGTTAACAGCCGGCTGCTCTGCCAATTGAGCTACGGAGGAATGCCTCGTTGCATCGAACGCACCTACCTGGGTATTCGCCAGGGGGCGCGCGCTCGCTGCGACACATACATTAGCGCAAGCAGGGGGGTGCTCCGCCAATCGGTACTCCCCGGCCCGGACGCCGCACCGGAGACCTACACGAGGGAAGGGTGGCCGCCATGCGTTACCGGCTCACGTTCATCGCCGGACTCGCCCTGGGTTACGTGCTCGGCACCAGGGCCGGGCGCGAGCGCTACGAGCAGCTGAAGAAGTCCGCCCGCCAGGTCGCGCAGAACCCGGCCGTCCGCAACACCGCGGAGACGGCCGCGCAGCAGGGCCGCGTCTTCGCGGGCAAGGCCCTCCACACGGTCAGCACGAAGGTCGGCGATCACATGCCCGACTCGGTCGCCCATCGCGTACGCGCCCTCAAGGACCGCCACCCGAACGGCGAGGTCGAGGACGACTGGGGAACCAGCAACACCTAGCCACCGGCCGAAATCGTGCCCCCCGGGGCCCGAGGAAGACCGCGACCAGCCACAACGCATCCGCCCCCGGCCGGCGCCACGCCCCCTGTGGCGCCTATGGCCAAAGCAGGCGGCGCGCTGCGGCAGAATTTGAGTCATGGGGATAGTCGCCGGGTTGGACAGCTCGCCCGATTTCACTCGCATCGTCGTCTGTGACACGGACTCGGGTGCCGTGCTCAGGCAGGGCTATGCGCCGCACCCGGTGGAGAACCCCGAGTCCGGCCGGCCCTCCGACGTCGACCCGCAGGCCTGGCTGCTGTCCCTCGGGGAGGCCGCGGGCGGCGGGCTCCTGGAGGGCGTGCAGGCGATCGGGGTCTCCGCCCAGCAGAACGCGCTCGTACCGCTGGACGCCCAGGGCAACACCGTGCGGCCCGCGATGGTGGGCGGCGACAAGCGGGCGCAGGTCGCGGCGGCCGATCTGGTCGACGCGCTCGGCGGCCGCGAGGCCTGGGCGCAGTCGGTGGGCTCCGTACCGCAGGCCGCGCAGCCGGTGACCAAGCTGCGCTGGCTGGCGAAGTCCGAGCCCGAGAACGCCCTGCGCACGGCGATGCTGCTGCAGGCGCACGACTGGCTCGTGTGGCAGCTGCTCGGGCGGCCGGTGCGGCGGACCACCGACCGGGGCGGCGCCTCCGGGACCGGGTACTGGTCGGCGGCCACCGGTGGCTACCGGCCCGACCTCGTCGAGCTGGCGCTCGGTCACCAGGCCATGCTGCCCGAGGTGATCGGCCCGTCCGACGCGGCCGGTACGACGCCGGAAGGGCTGCTGATCTCCGCGGGCACCGGCGAGACGATGGCCGCCGCGTTCGGGCTCGGCATCGGGCTGGGCGACGCGGTGGTGTCGCTGGGCGCCTCCGGCTCCGTGATGGCCGTCCACCCCGAGGCGCTCGCCGACCAGTCCGGGATGATCACCTCGCTGGCCGACGCCACCGGCATGCACCTGCCGGTCGTCACCACCCTGAACGCCGTACGGACCCTGCGCGGCACCGCCGAACTCCTCGGGCTGCCCGACCTGGAGAGCCTGTCCGACCTGGCGATGAAGTCGACGCCGGGGTCCCACGGGCTGGTCCTGCTCCCCTATCTGGAAGGCGAGCGGACGCCGAATCTGCCGCACACCGCGGGGACGCTGGCGGGGCTCAGGCGTGAGTCGATGAAGCCCGAGCACCTGGCGCGGGCCGCCTTCGAGGGCATGCTGTGCGGGCTCGCGGACGCCCTCGACGTGCTGCGTGGCCGGGGTGTCGACGTGCGGCGGATCTTCCTGCTCGGCCCGGTGGCCGAGCTGTCCGCCGTACAGTCCGCGGCACCCTCGCTGTTCGGCGCGCAGGTCGTCGTGCCGCAGCCCGCCGACTACGCCGCGATCGGCGCCGCCCGCCAGGCGGCCTGGGCGCTCGGCGTGTCCCAGGGCACCCTCGACCCGCGCACCCCGCCGATCTGGCAGGGGGCCGCCGCACAGGTCCTGGACCCCGGCGACGACCTGGCGGTGGGCCGGGCGGTGCGCCAGCAGTTCGTGTCGGTGCGGGAGCAGACCCATCCGGGGGCCTTCCGCTCCTAGCTGTCCCGCTCTTCAGCAGGTCCCGCCGGCCGGGGGTCCCTCAGGGCCCCCGCTATTGGGTTAATCCGGTTGAAGTAACACGGGTGGAGTGTCCGACGATAGGGGCCAGGGGCAACCACCGCCCCTATCGCCGACTCCGAGAGACGTAGCGTGCTCATACGACTTCTGAGGGCCCACCTCAGGCCCTACAAGAAACCCATCGCTCTCCTGGTGCTGCTGCAGTTCCTGCAGACCTGCGCCACCCTCTACCTGCCCACCCTGAACGCCGACATCATCGATCATGGTGTGGTCGAGGGTGACACCGGTTACATCCTCTCCTTCGGCGCCCTGATGATCGGCATCTCGCTGGCCCAGGTCGTGTGCAACATCGGTGCCGTGTACTACGGCGCTCGGACCGCCTCCGCGCTCGGCCGGGACGTCCGGGCCGCCGTCTTCGACCGCGTGCAGTCCTTCTCCGCGCGCGAACTCGGGCACTTCGGCGCACCCTCCCTCATCACCCGTACGACCAATGACGTGCAGCAGGTCCAGATGCTGGCCCTGATGACGTTCACCCTGATGGTGTCGGCGCCCATCATGTGTGTGGGCGGCATCGTCCTGGCCCTCGGTCTGGACGTGCCGCTGTCGTCGGTCCTGATCGCGGTCGTACCGGTGCTGGGCGTCTCCGTGACGCTGATCGTCGTCCGGCTGCGCCCGCTGTTCCGGTCGATGCAGGTGCGACTGGACACGGTGAACCGGGTGCTGCGCGAGCAGATCACCGGCAACCGCGTCATCCGCGCGTTCGTCCGGGACCCCTACGAGCAGGACCGCTTCGGCAAGGCCAACGGCGAGCTCACCGAGATGCAGCTGGCCACCGGCCGGATGCTCGCGCTGATGTTCCCGATCGTGATGACCGTGGTGAACCTGTCGTCGATCGCCGTGGTGTGGTTCGGAGCGCACCGCATCGACAGCGGCGGGATGCAGATCGGCGATCTGACCGCGTTCCTCGCCTATCTGATGCAGATCGTGATGTCCGTGATGATGGCCACCTTCATGTTCATGATGGTGCCGCGCGCGGAGGTGTGCGCCGAGCGGATCCAGGAGGTCCTGGGGACCGAGTCCAGCGTGGTGCCGCCCGTCGCCCCGGTCACCGAGCTGCGCCGGCACGGCCATCTGGAGATCCGCGGCGCCGGGTTCCGCTACCCGGGTGCCGAGGAGCCGGTGCTGAAGGCCGTCGACCTGGTGGCCCGGCCCGGTGAGACGACCGCCGTGATCGGCTCCACCGGCAGCGGCAAGTCCACGCTGCTCGGCCTGGTCCCCCGGCTGTTCGACGCGACCGAGGGCGAGGTCCTCGTCGACGGCGTCGACGTGGCGAGCGTCGAGGCGCGGCTGCTCGCGCGGACCGTCGGTCTCGTCCCGCAGAAGCCGTACCTGTTCGCGGGCACGGTGGCGACCAACCTGCGGTACGGCAATCCGGACGCCACCGACGAGGAACTGTGGCACGCGCTGGAGGTGGCGCAGGCCAAGGACTTCGTGCAGAAGCTGGAGGGCGGGCTGAACGCGCCGATCGCGCAGGGCGGCACCAACGTCTCCGGCGGCCAGCGCCAGCGGCTGGCGATCGCCCGGACGCTCGTGCAGCGCCCGGAGATCTACCTCTTCGACGACTCCTTCTCCGCGCTCGACTACGCCACCGACGCCGCCCTGCGCGGCGCGCTCGCCGAGGAGACCGCGGAGGCGACCGTGGTGATCGTCGCCCAGCGTGTGGCGACCATCCGGGACGCCGACCGGATCGTGGTCCTGGACGAGGGGCGGGTCGTGGGCACCGGCCGGCACCACGAGCTCATGGCCGACAACGAGACCTACCGGGAGATCGTGCTCTCCCAGCTGACGGAAGCGGAGGCCGCCTGATGGCAGGGCCCATGGGACGCATGATGGCCGGGGGCGGCCCCGACCAGCGCTCGATGGACTTCAAGGGGTCGGGCAAGCGGCTCATCGCCCGGTTCAGGCCCGAGCGTCTGACGATCTACGGGCTGCTGCTGTGCGTCGTCGTCAGCGTGGCCCTCAGTGTGATCGGGCCGAAGATCCTCGGCCGGGCCACCGACCTGGTCTTCGCGGGCATCGTCGGCCGGCGGATGCCGTCCGGCGTCACCAAGGAGCAGGCCCTCGACTCGCTGCGCGAGCGGGGCCAGGGCGCCGTCGCGGACATGCTCCAGAGCACCGACTTCACCCCCGGCAAGGGCATCGACTTCGACGCCGTCGGGAACGTCCTGGTGATCGCGCTGGGCACGTTCCTGGTGGCCGGCCTGCTGATGGCGGTGGCGACGCGGCTGGTCAACCGGGCCGTGAACCGCACGATGTACCGGATGCGCGAGGACGTGCAGGCGAAGCTGTCGCGGCTGCCGCTGTCGTACTTCGACAAGCGTCAGCGCGGCGAGGTGCTCTCCCGCGCCACCAACGACATCGACAACATCGGCCAGACGCTCCAGCAGTCGATGGGCCAGCTCATCAACTCGGTGCTCACCATCATCGGTGTGCTGGTGATGATGTTCTGGGTGTCGTGGCTGCTGGCCCTGGTCGCGCTGGCCACCGTGCCGCTGTCCTTCGTGGTGGCGACCCGCATCGGCAAGCGGTCGCAGCCGCACTTCGTGCAGCAGTGGCGCTCCACCGGCAAACTGAACGCGCACGTCGAGGAGATGTACACCGGGCACACCCTGGTGAAGGTGTTCGGCCGCCAGGACGAGTCGGCGCAGCTGTTCGCCGAGCAGAACGAGGCGCTGTACGAGGCCGGGTTCAAGGCGCAGTTCAACAGCGGGGTGATGCAGCCGCTGATGATGTTCGTGTCGAACCTGAACTATGTGCTGGTGGCCGTGGTCGGCGGGCTGCGCGTGGCGTCCGGCGCGCTGTCCATCGGTGATGTGCAGGCCTTCATCCAGTACTCGCGGCAGTTCTCGATGCCGCTGACCCAGGTCGCCTCGATGGCGAACCTGGTGCAGTCGGGCGTCGCCTCGGCGGAGCGGATCTTCGAGCTGCTGGACGCGGAGGAGCAGGAGGCGGACCCGGTCCCGGGCGAGCGGCCGGCCGAGCTGCGCGGGCGGGTCGAGCTGGAGCACGTGTCGTTCCGGTACGACCCGGAGAAGCCGCTGATCGAGGACCTGTCGCTGAAGGTCGAACCGGGGCACACGGTCGCGATCGTCGGCCCGACGGGCGCCGGCAAGACCACGCTGGTCAACCTGCTCATGCGGTTCTACGACGTCTCCGGCGGGCGCATCACCCTCGACGGCGTCGACATCGCCCGGATGTCCCGGGACGAACTGCGGGCCGGAATCGGCATGGTGCTGCAGGACACCTGGCTGTTCGGCGGCACGATCGCGGAGAACATCGCGTACGGCGCCTCGCGCGGGGTGGCCCGGGGCGAGATCGAGGAGGCGGCGCGGGCGGCGCACGCCGACCGGTTCGTCCGTACCCTGCCCGACGGCTACGACACCGTGATCGACGACGAGGGCACGGGGGTCAGCGCCGGTGAGAAGCAGCTCATCACCATCGCGCGGGCGTTCCTGTCCGACCCGGTGATCCTGGTGCTGGACGAGGCGACGAGCTCGGTCGACACCCGTACCGAGGTGCTGATCCAGAAGGCGATGGCCAAACTCGCCCACGGGCGGACCTCGTTCGTCATCGCGCACCGGCTGTCGACCATCCGGGACGCGGACACGATCCTGGTGATGGAGAACGGCTCGATCGTCGAACAGGGCGCCCACGCCGAGCTGCTGGCCGCGGACGGTGCCTACGCGCGGCTGTACAAGGCGCAGTTCGCGCAGGCGGTGGCCGAGGTCGACTGACCGTCGCCCGCCGCGGGGGGCCGCTCGCCGCGAGGTGAGCGGCCCCGTTCAGTCCAGGTAGCCCCGCAGCTGGTCCGCGAAGGCGTGGTCGCGGAGCTTGTTGAGGGTCTTGGACTCGATCTGCCGGATCCGTTCGCGGGTGACCCCGAAGATGCGCCCGATCTCTTCGAGGGTGCGCGGACGCCCGTCGACCAGCCCGTAACGCAGCTGGACCACCTTGCGCTCGCGCTCGCCCAGCGTGGACAGGACCGCCTCCAGGTGCTCGCGCAGCAGCAGGAAGGCGGCGGACTCCACCGGGCTGGTGGCGTCCCCGTCCTCGATCAGGTCACCGAGGGCGACGTCGTCCTCCTCACCCACGGGGGCGTGCAGCGAGACGGGCTCCTGGGCGAGCCGCAGCACCTCGCCGACCCGCTCGGGCGCCAGGTCCAGATGGGCGGCCACCTCGTCCGGTGTGGGCTCGTAGCCGCGCTCCTGGAGCATGCGCCGCTGCACACGGACGACGCGGTTGATGAGCTCGACGACGTGCACGGGTACGCGGATGGTGCGGGCCTGGTCGGCCAGCGCGCGGGACATGGCCTGCCGGATCCACCAGGTGGCGTACGTGGAGAACTTGTAGCCGCGGGCGTAGTCGAACTTCTCGACGGCCCGGATGAGCCCCAGGTTCCCCTCCTGGACGAGGTCGAGCATGGTCAGCCCGCGTCCGACGTACCGTTTGGCGACGGACACGACGAGCCGCAGGTTGGCCTCGATGAGCCGCCGTTTGGCCATCCGGCCCATGACGACGAGCCGGTCGAGGTCGAGGGCGAGCTCACTGTCGAGGTCGGGGGTGCTGCTGAGCTTCTCCTCGGCGAACAGGCCGGCCTCCACCCGGCGGGCGAGTTCGACCTCCTCCGCCGCGGTGAGCAGCGGGATGCGGCCGATCTCGCGCAGGTACTGGCGGAACAGGTCCGAGGAGGGGCCGCTGGTGTCGGCGCGGGCGGCGGCGGGCGGTTCGGCCGTCTCGGGGGCCTCGGCGGCTTGTGCCGCCAGCGCCTCCGCGGGCGGTTCCGCGGGCTCGGGCGGGCCCTCCTGCTCCGTCTCGGGGTGCAGCGCGACACGGTTCTGCGCGGGCACGGCGGCGACGGCGTCGGACTCCGGATCGGACTCCGCACCGTCCGTCGTGCTGACGTCGGTCTGGGCGAGGGTCTGGGTCTGCACGGGGGCGACCTCCAGGATGATCGCTGCCAAGGTGGGCGGCAGCGGTACTTCGGGGGCGGAGTCGACGGCCTCGCCGCTGTCCGTCCCGTACGCGATGAGAGGAACCGCGGGGGTGTAGGACCCGTGGGGGACGGATCGGCCGCGCTCCGAGGACTCAGGCACCGCAACCCAGTGTGGGGTAAGACACATCGCCGCCACGAGGGGCGTGCGGTGACTTTTTGCGTCCGGTCCGTGACCGCGCGGTTATCCCGACGTTCCCGGGGCGGCTAGAGAGCGGCCGTTCCCTGTTCGCGCAGTGCCTGTCCGTACTGCTGAAGGACCCACAACTCGTTCTGGACGGACGCCAGATGGGCGGGGTCGGCGTTGCTGCCGAGGCGGGTGAGGGTGATCTGGATGTCCTGGATGCGGCGGTCGACGGCGCGGCGGCGGACCCAGACGAGCTGTTCGCCGGCGTAGGACTCGTCGACCGTGCGGCGCATGATCGCCTCCACGGCCAGTTCGGTCACCATCGCGCGGACCGTGTCGTCGGGGGCCGCCTCGCGCACGCGGACCAGGTACTCCTGCGAGTCCTGTCCGCCGTACTCGGCGCCGCCCGCCTCCATGATCGCCTGGCGTACGGCCGCGTACGGCGGCGCGGTGAACTCGTCCACGCCGTACGCGTCGAAGGCCGGGGACACCAGTTCGGGGCGCTGCAGGGCCAGTTTGAGGAGTTCGCGTTCGGTGGCGTACACCGGGTTGCGGAGATTGAGCGCGGGGCCGGAGCCCGTGGGGTGGGGGGAGCGCGCCTCGTACTGCTGCTGGGGGCCGCGGGCCGGCGCCGGGCCCCGGCCGCCGCCCTTCTCGCGGGCCCAACGCGCCAACTGCGCCACCCGCTTGACCACGAACTGGGTGTCCAGGATGCCCAGCATTCCGGCCAGCTCCACGGCGACCTCGTGCTGCGCGCCGCTGTTCTTGATGCGGGCCACGATGGGCGCCGCCTCGTCGAGGGCGGCGGCCCGGCCGGCGGGGGTGTCGAGGTCGTAGCGGCTCACGATCTGGCGCAGCGCGAACTCGAACAGCGGGGTGCGCGGTTCGACCAGGTCGGCGACCGCCTCGTCGCCCTTGGCCAGGCGCAGCTCGCACGGGTCCATGCCGTCCGGCGCGATGGCGATGTAGGTCTCGGCGGCGAACTTCTGGTCGTCCTCGAAGGCGCGCAGGGCCGCCTTCTGGCCGGCCGCGTCGCCGTCGAACGTGAAGATCACGCGGGCCGAGCCGTTGTCCATCAGCAGCCGGCGCAGGATCTTGATGTGGTCGCCGCCGAAGGCCGTACCGCAGGTGGCGATGGCGGTGGTGACGCCGGCCAGGTGGCAGGCCATGACGTCGGTGTAGCCCTCGACGACCACCGCGCGGCTGGCCTTCGCGATGTCCTTCTTCGCCAGGTCGATGCCGTACAGCACCTGGCTCTTCTTGTAGATCGCCGTGTCGGGCGTGTTCAGGTACTTGGGGCCGTTGTCCGACTCGTACAGCTTGCGCGCGCCGAAGCCGACGACCTCGCCTCCGATGTCGCGGATGGGCCACATCAGGCGGCCGCGGAAGCGGTCGATGGGGCCGCGGCGGCCCTCCTGGGACAGGCCCGACAGGAGCAGCTCCTTGTCGGTGAAGCCCTTGCCGCGCAGATAGCGGGTGAGGTGGTCCCAGCCCTGGGGGCTGTAGCCGACGCCGAAGTGGACGGCGGCGGCCTGGTCGAAGCCGCGCTCGGCGAGGAAGACCCGGCCGGTCTCGGCCTCGGCGCCGGTGGCGAGCTGCTCGGCGTACCACTGGGCGGCGATCTTGTGCGCCTCGACCAGGCGGATGCGCTCGCCGCGCTGGTGGGCCGGGTTGTACCCGCCCTCCTCGTAGCGCAGCGTGATGCCGGCCTGGGCGGCGAGGCGCTCGACCGCCTCCGAGAAGGTGAGGTGGTCGACCTTCATCACGAAGGTGAGGGTGTCGCCGCCCTCCTGGCAGCCGAAGCAGTGGAAGAGTCCCTTGCTCGGGCTGACCTGGAAGGACGGCGACTTCTCGTCGTGGAACGGGCACAGGCCCTTGAGGTTGCCCCCGCCCGCGTTGCGCAGCTGGAGGTACTCGGACACCACGGCGTCGATCGGGACCGCGTCCCGTACCGCCTTCACGTCCTCGTCGTTGATCCGTCCTGCCACGTAGTGATTCTACGGGGGCGGACCGACAGTGCCGATGACGACGAGGGCTACGAGACGAGGCTGTCCAGCGGCACGTGCGGGTCCGCCAGGGCCTCCGTGTTCACCCGGGCCCGGGAGCGGATGAGGTTCTGGATGGGATCTGTGACGTCCCACACATTCACGTTCATCCCGGCCAGCACCCTGCCCTCCTTCAGCCAGAACGCGATGAACTCCCGCTTGCCCGCGTCGCCCCGGATGACCACCTCGTCGTACGACCCCGGGGGCGCCCATCCGCTGTACTCCATCCCCAGGTCGTACTGGTCGGTGAAGAAGTAGGGCACGCGGTCGTAGGTGACGTCCTTGCCGAGCATCGCGCGGGCCGCCGCCGGGCCGCCGTTCAGGGCGTTCGCCCAGTGCTCCACCCGGATGCGGGTGTCGAACAGGCCGAGCGGGAAGGCGGCGACGTCGCCGGCCGCGTAGATGTCGGGGTCGGAGGTGCGCAGCCGTTCGTCGACCTCGACGCCGCCGCCGTGCGCCCGGTCGACGATGCGCAGTCCCGCCGCCTCCGCGAGGCCGATGCGGGGGGCCGCGCCGATGGCCGCGAGGACGTCGTGCGCGGGGTGCTCCTCGCCGTCGTCGGTGCGGGCCGCGAGGACCATGCCGTCCTGGCCGACGATCTCGGTGAGCCGGACGCCGAAGCGGAAGCGGACGCCGTGCTCGCGGTGCAGCTCGGCGAAGACCGAGCCCAGCTCGGGGCCGAGGACGCCGTGCAGCGGGGTCGGGTGCGGCTCGATGACGGTCACCTCCGCGCCGTACTCGCGGGCCGCCGCCGCCACCTCCAGGCCGATCCAGCCGCCGCCGGCGATCACGATGTGGCCGTTGTCCCGGCCGAGGGCGGTCAGGACGCCCTTGAGCCGCTCGGCGTGGGCGAGGCGGCGCAGGTGGTGGACGCCGGCGAGTTCGGTGCCGGGGATGTCGAGCCGGCGCGGCTCGGCGCCGGTGGCCAGAAGCAGCTTGTCGTAGTGGACCAGGGTGCCGTCGTCGCCGAAGCGGACGGTCTTGGCCGAGCGGTCGATCTTGTCGACGGTCTGGCCGAGGTGCAGCTCGATGTCGTTCTGCGCGTACCAGGCGGGCTCGTGCACGAAGACGCTGTCGCGCTCCT
Organism: Streptomyces olivochromogenes; assembly: GCF_021538895.1. GTDB lineage: Bacteria > Actinomycetota > Actinomycetes > Streptomycetales > Streptomycetaceae > Streptomyces > Streptomyces olivochromogenes_A. Next base: position 19,776 of record NZ_JADDRL010000005.1, read on the forward strand.
CCTTGCCCAGGAGGTAGCCCTTGGACAGCGGCGGGCGTTCGTACGGGTGGTCGCGCTCGTCGCAGATCAGTATCACCCGGCCGGTGAAGCCCTCCGCACGGAGCGTCTCGGCCGCCTTCGCGCCGGCGAGACCGCCTCCGACGATGACGAATGTCTGATCCGCGTCGACCACTTGATGCCTCCTCGTAAGGGTGCCGCCACATGCGAGCGTCCCGCACGCAAGGTGCTGCGGGAAGAGGGAGTGACCCGATCAGGCCACCCTGGGTCACTTTCCTTTCACATATGCCCCGTCAGTCTCGCGTGCAGCGAGCGGGCCGAGGCGTCGGTCAGCGAGGCGATCTGGTCCACGATCACACGTTTGCGGGCACGGTCGTCGGGTGCCTCGTCGAACAGTGAGCGGAACTGCGGGTCCAGACCGTCGGGGGCGCGGGCGGTGAGCGCCTCGGCCAGTTCGGCGACGACGACCCGCTGGTCGGCGCGGAGCCGCTCCTGTTCGGCGCGCTGCATGACGTACCGGTCGGCGACCGCCTTGAGGACCGCGCACTCCATGCGGGTCTCGCGGGGTACGACGAGTTCGGCGTCGTAACGGGTGAGCCGGCCGTTGCCGTGGGCCGCCCGGGTGGCGGCCTCGGCGGCAAGGCAGAAGCGGCCGATGAGCTGGCTGGTGGCGTCCTTGAGGCGGGCCTGGGCGACCGCCGTGCCGTCGTACCCGTGCGGCCACCACTCCTGGTCCTGGAGCCGGTCGAGGGCCTCGGCGAGTTCGGCGGGGTCCGTGTCCGCGGGGACGTACCGGCCGACGGCGACCGTGAAGACCGCCTGCCGCTCGGGTTCGGCGTGCAGGCAGTTGGGGTCGATGTGGCCGGCGTGCAGGCCGTCCTCCACGTCGTGCACCGAGTACGCCACGTCGTCGGACCAGTCCATGACCTGGGCCTCGAAGCAGGTGCGGGTGCCGGGGGCGTGCTCGCGGACCCAGTCGAAGACCGGCCGGTCGTCCTCGTAGACGCCGAACTTGGGGGACTTGGCGTCGGTGGGGTGGGCGCCGCGCGGCCAGGGGTACTTGGTGGCGGCGTCCAGGGCGGCGCGGGTGAGGTTGAGGCCGACGGAGCCCTCGGCGGTGAAGCGCTTGGGCTCGATGCGGGTGAGGAGCCTGAGCGACTGGGCGTTGCCCTCGAAGCCGCCGCAGTCCTCGGCGAACTCGTTCAGGACCTGTTCGCCGTTGTGCCCGAAGGGCGGGTGGCCGAGGTCGTGGGAGAGGCAGGCGGCCTCGACGAGGTCGGGGTCGCAGCCGAGGGCCGCGCCCAGCTCGCGGCCGACCTGGGCGCATTCGAGCGAGTGGGTCAGGCGGGTGCGGGGGCTGGCGTCCCAGGCCTGGACGGAGGTCCCCCCGCCGCGGGCGGAGCCGAGGAGTTGGGGAAGTTCGAGGGGCGTGACGACCTGGGTCTTGCCGGCCAGGCGGCGCAGCGCCGCGCTGTGCAGGATGCGGGCGCGGTCGCGTTGGAAGGCGGTGCGACCGGGGCGTTTGTCCGGTTCGGGGGCCCAGCGTTCGACTGACGTCGGGTCGTAGGCGTCGGGGGGTGCGGTGCCTTCCATGCCTCGACAGTAGACGCCCGCTGGTCCGCCGGGTTCTGTTTGGGGGGCGGCCGCAGGTCGTTTTCGGCTGATCGCGCGGTTCCCCGCGCCGCTTCAGGCCGCTGTCGCGACCGGCAACGCCAGTGACCGGTCGTAGCGGTGCAGGACCAGGCGGGCCATCGCCTCGTGGGCGCCGAGGGGGGCCGAGGCCAGCCAGGGGGCCTGCTCCGCGCACTGGGTGGCGAAGCGGCCGGGGGCCATGAAGCAGGACGCCACGGCCACGCGGTGGTGGCCGCGTGCGGTCAGGGTGCGTACGGCCGTCCGGACGGTCGGTGTCGCGGCGGAGGCGTAGGCGGGGACCACGGGCACGCCGAGGCGGTCGGCCAGGAGGCGGGCGGTGCGGCGGGTGTCGGCCGCGGACTCGGGGTCGCGGGAGCCGGCGGCGGCGAGGACCACGGCGTCGGCGGGGCGGCCGGTGTCATCGGTCCCGGTGTCCCAGCCGGCCTCGACGAGGCGGGCGTACAGCGTTTCCACGAGGAGCGGGTGCGAGCCGAGCGGGTCGGCCACGCGCGTGCGTGCCGGGGAGGCGGCCGCCAGCTCGGGGATGTCCCGCTTGACGTGGTAGCCGCGGGTGAGCAGGAGCGGTACGAGCACGGCGTCGGCGTCGCCGAGGGCGGCGAGGGTGTCGGGCAGCAGTGGCTCGTTGAGCTCGATGTGGCCCAGGTGCACGGGCAGGCGGGGGCGCAGCTCCCGTACCCGCTCCGCGAGCGTGCGGACGGTGGTCAGCGCGCGCGGGTCGCGGCTGCCGTGCGCCACGAGGACGAGGGCGGGCGGGGCCGGGCGGCGCCGGCCGGGCGGAAAGGGGTTCGACGCCTTCATGAAAGGATCCTGACGGTCGGACGTTGCGCACCCGTTGCACGGTGGTGACAGGCGTTTTCCGGGCCTTCACGGCGCGGGCCCGTTCGATGTGAGGCGAACCGGATCACTGTTCGAGGCGTCCTCCAAGGGCGAGGACGATTCGGCAGGACTGGGGGACCGTATGAAGATCCGTCGACCGCGGCTGCCGCGCACGCGTGCCGGGCGCCGGCGGCTGGTGCAGGGTGTGATGGCCGCGTGCGTCCTCGCGCTGCTGCCGTCGACCTGGCTGTACGTGTCCACGGCCGACCGGCTGCGGACGACGGCGGACGTGCCGCGCGCGGAGGTCGCCGTCGTCTTCGGCGCGGGCCTGTGGCAGGGGGAGCCGTCGCCGTACCTCGCGCACCGGCTGGACGCGGCGGCGAAGCTGTACCGCGCGGGCCGTATCGAGGTCGTCCTGGTCACCGGGGACAACAGCCGCGAGGACTACGACGAGCCGGACGCGATGCGCGCGTATCTCGGCAAGCACGGCGTGCCGGACTCGCGGATCGTCAGCGACTACGCGGGCTTCGACACCTGGGACTCCTGCGTCCGCGCGAAGAAGATCTTCGGCGTCGACCGGGCCGTCCTCATCAGCCAGGGCTTCCACATCCGCCGCGCGGTCGCCCTGTGCGAGGCGGCGGGGGTCGACTCGTACGGCGTCGGCGTCGACGCCAAGCACGACGCCACCTGGTACTACGGCGGCACCCGCGAGGTCTTCGCGGCGGGCAAGGCAGCCCTGGACGCGGTGTTCGAGCCGGATCCCCGGTTCCTCGGCCGGAAGGAACGTGGCGTGGAACGTGCGCTGGCGAGCGGTCGGTGAGACGAAGATCCCCGCGGCCGGTGCCCGGCGGCCCGCCACGGCGTACGGTCGCGGCATGTCCGACACCGTGCGGTTCGACCTCGACGCGTATCTCGACCGGATCGGCTGGCGGGGCGGCCGGCGGCCCGACGCGGCGACCCTGAGGGGCGTGCACCTGGCCCACGCCCGGTCCATACCCTTCGAGAACCTGGACCCGCTGGCCGGTACGGCTCCTTCGCTGGCCCCGGCCGACCTGATCGCCAAGCTGGTGCGCGGCCGCCGCGGCGGCTACTGCTACGAGCACAACACGCTGTTCACGCTGGCGCTGGAGGCGCTCGGCTTCCGGGTGACCGGGCTCGCCGCCCGGGTCGTCCTGGGCGCCGACCGCCTCGACAGCCGGCCGCGCACGCACATGACGCTGCTGGTCGGGGCGCCGGGAGATCCGCAGCCGTATCTGGCGGACGTCGGGTTCGGGGCGGCCGGGGCGCTGCTGGAGGCGGTGCCGCTGACCGTGGACACCGAGTTCCACGACGCGGGGCGCCGGCACCGGTTCGTGCACGTGCCCCACGAAGGGCCGTTGGAGATGTGGGTACTTGAGGCCCATGAGCGGGGCGAGACGGCCTGGGGCGGCGGTGACGGCGCCTGGAGCGGTCAGTACGCGTTCACGCTGGAGCCGTTCTCCCGGCGCGACTTCGAGGTCTTCAACTGGCACGTCGGCACCAACCCGCGCTCCCCCTTCACCCAGCGCCCCTACATCCAGCGCACCACCGCCGAGCGCCATCTCTGCCTCGACGGCGCCCACTTCGTCGAGACCCGCGCCGACGGCACGGTCACCGAACGCAAGCTCACCGACGAGGCCGAGGCCCGGCGCGTCCTGGACGAGGACTTCGACATCACCGTGCCGCCGGGCCTGAGCCTCGGCATCACCGTGCCGCCGGGCCTGAACCTGCTGACCTGACCGGCCGGCCCCGCCGGGGCGATGGGACGACGGGGCAGCGCGCCCAGACCTAGCTCCGGGTGAGCCAGTCACCGCTCTCGATCCGGGTGCCCCGCGCGCGCAGGCGGGCGGCGACAGGAGGCGCGGCGACGTACACCCAGGCGCGCACCGTCCGCCCGTCGGCCCCCCGGACGACCGGCTTCGCCACCCGCTCGTACAGGTTCCGCGCGTCCCCGGGCGCGTACTCCTCCAACCGGTCGAGCGTGACGAGCAGTTGCTCGTACTCCTCCGGCAGCGGCGTGACCAGCTCGCCGGACACGACGCCGTCCGGTTCTTCCACGACGTACGGATATCCGGGCCCGTCGTACAGGGCCGCTCCCGCGAGCCGGGCCGGTTCCTCGGCCAGTGTGCGGCCGCGCAGGAAGACGTCGTGGTTGCCCTCACCAGGGCGAAGGGTGCCATAGACGAAGAACGGAAGGGTCACGGAAACGATTCTGTACCCCCTCCCTACCCACACACATCTCCTTGAAGGCGCTATGGACATGACATGTCATGCCCCTTTAAATCTCAGTCGACATCTGCGCCACCCCCACGCCTTCGAGGCGCCTCCCCAAGGAGACCGATGAGTCGGACACGGCACATCCGAGGATCCCGTCTCGCCACGGCCGGCATAGCCGCCACCACAGCGACCCTGCTGGCCGCCGCGCTCTCCCCCGCCGCCCACGCCGACGGCAGACCGAACCGGGCCACCGCGATCGAGAACGCGGCGTCCGCGCTCGTGCAGCACGCCACGAGTCTGGGCCTCACCACCGCCCAGGACACCGCGGTCCGGGACGTGATCGTCGACAAGGACGGCACCCAGCACGTCCGCTACAACCGCACCTACCGGCAACTCCCCGTGCTGGGCGGCGACTTCGTCGTCCACCTGGCCCCGAACGGCAACTACCGCAGCGCCGACCGCGCCACGCGCAGCCTGATCTCGCTCCCCTCCGTCACCCCGAAACTGTCGGCCCCGAAAGCCGCCGACCTCGCGGCGAACGCGCTGCGCGCCGCGAACCTCGGCGAGAAGCTGAGGAGCCTGAAGGCCAAGCCGGAGCTGGTCGTCGACGCCCTGCACGGCGCGCCGAAGCTGGCCTGGCGCACCAACGCGGTGGCCAAGGACTCCCTCGGCAACCCGGTCGCCCGCACCGTCCTGACGGACGCCCGCACCGGCGCGCAGATCGACGCCTGGGACAGCATCGAGACGGCGGGCGGCGACGGCAAGTCCCTCTACGGCGGGACCGTACCGCTGGAGACGACCCTCTCCGGCTCGACGTACCAGCTGAAGGACCCGACACGCGGGAACACGTACACCGGAGACGCGGCCAACAAGACCGACCTGTGCATCTTCGGCATCTGCTTCATCCGCGCCCCCGCAACCCTGTTCACGGACGCGGACAACCACTGGGGCACGGGCACGACCGCCGACCGCGCCTCGGCCGCGGTGGACGCCCAGTACGGCACCAACGAGACCTGGGACTACTACAAGAACGTCCACGGCCGCAACGGCATCGCCGGCGACGGCAAGGGCTCGTACAACCGCGTCCACTACGGCAACAACTACAACAACGCCTTCTGGGACGACAGTTGCTTCTGCATGACGTACGGCGACGGTGACGGCTCGATCTTCGGGCCGCTGGTGGCGCTGGACGTGGCCGGCCACGAGATGTCGCACGGCGTGACGTCCAAGACGGCGGCGCTGACGTACTCAGGCGAGTCCGGCGGCCTGAACGAGGCCACCTCCGACATCATGGGCACCCTCGTCGAGTGGTACGCGGGCAACTCCTCGGACCAGGGCGACTACCTGATCGGCGAGAAGATCGTCCGTCCCGGCTTCGGCAAGGCCGCCCTGCGCTTCATGGACAAGCCGTCCAAGGACGGCAACTCGGCGGACTACTGGAGCAGTTCGGTCGGCAACCTCGACGTCCACTACTCGTCCGGCGTCGCCAACCACTTCGCCTACCTCCTCGCGGAGGGCAGCGGCCCGAAGACCATCAACGGCGTCAGCTACGACTCGCCCACGTCCAACGGCTCGACGGTGACCGGCATCGGCCGGGACAAGCTCGGCAAGATCTGGTACCGGGCGCTGACGGTCTACATGACGTCCTCGACGAACTACAAGGCCGCCCGCACGGCCACCCTGAACGCGGCCAAGGACCTCTACGGCGCGGGCAGCACGGAGTACAACGCGGTGGCGGCGGCGTGGAGCGCGGTCAACGTGAACTGACCGTCAAGGACTCGTAATGCGGCCGCCTCGGGGAACGCACCGGGGCGGCCGTGAAGAGTTATCGTGGACCATCGACCCTAAGAGATCATCTCATTTGATGAGTCTCCGGTAGCTGATGAGGGTGCAGGCGATGCTGATGGAGGCCAGGAAGTGGACGGCCTTGCGTTCGTAGCGGCGGTGCAGGCGGCGGCATCCGGCGAGCCAGGACATCGTGCGTTCGATGGTCCAGCGGTGCCGTCCCAGCCGCTTGGAGGACTCGATGCCTTTGCGGGTGATGCGGTGCTGGATGCCGCGCTGGCGTAACCTTCGGGGCAGGTGGTCGTAGGCGCAGCCCTTTTCGCCGTGGAGCTTGGCTGGCCGTCGTCGGCGCAGACCGCGACGGGAGCGGATGGGCGGGATGCCGCGCACGAGCGGTTCGAGGGCTTGACCGTCGTGCAGGTTGGCGCCGGAGATGCCGACGGAGAGGGGCAATCCGGTCCGCTCGGTGGTCAAGTGGATCTTCGAACCGTACTTGCCTCGATCCACCGGATTCGGACCTGTCAGGTCCCCCTTTTCAGGGCCCGCATGTTCACCGAGTCGATCGCGCAGCGAGACCAGTCCCGTTCACGCCGGGAGCCGAGCTCGTCGAGGACCAGGCGATGGAGCTTCGCCCACACCCGGGCTTTCGACCACTCGGTGAAACGCCGGTGAGCCGTGGGCCCTGAAGGTCCGAACGAGGCGGCCGGCAGCTGCTGCCACGTGCAGCCCGACGTGGCCACGAACACGATCGCAGCCAGCACCTCCCGGTCACCGTGCCGGCGCCGGCCGCCTCCCTGAGGGCGACTCGGCGCCTCCGGCACCACTCGCTGGAACAACTCCCACAGCTCATCCGGCACCAGCCGCTCAACGATCCCCACACCCGGAGCCTATCGAACACCCCAAATGAGATGACCCCAAGGGCTCGTCACCAAGAATCCAGGTCAGCCGCTACTTGCTCGTCAGCGACAAGGCCCCGGATGCGGATTTCCTCTCGGAAGAACCGCCGAAGACCCTGCAGGTGTGCCAATCGGAGCTCAGGCAAACTGACACCCGCCTCAATTCGATCCACTTCGCCGCCTACAGCGACCGGGCTTCCCTCTGCCTCAGCCAGATCCCGCAACGGCTCGACGCATACGGCGTTCGCATTACCAAAAGCATCGCCAAGCGTCTCCAGCAGTGCAGACACTGGGATTGTCCCACTCAAAGTGCTCGGACTCAGAAGGCAGCCACATCAGAGCAATTCACGAGAGAACTTTCAGGCCAATACATCCAACCACCTTCGCCAGATCAGAGCTAAGAAATAGCTGATAATAATAGCCCCCTCTCTTGCGGTCGTCTATATATCCGATCAGGAGATCTCGATCACCACTCGCCGCAAGAGCCGCCACCGATTCCTCAAAACCCAGCGACGGCCGGTCGAGTTCTTGCAATCTCCGCAATCGCCTGGCGTATGTGTGATGCAGCCTCACGGCAGGAATCTCGCCTGGCGAGATCTCAAAAGCAGCCCCAGCAAGGAGGGCACTCTTAGCCTGAGAACTTACGTCAGATTCCATAACGAATGCTCGAACCAGTTCACCCCTGTCCATTTTCACCCCTTTCGCTCTCTCGGGTTAAACCATGTCTCCCCATCTAGGCTGATCTCGGGCGCCTCTACAACATCGAAGAGTAGGTGCTCTTCCTCAAACCAGCTGCCATCGAGATCAGTGTCGTGAACCTGGACATCCTTATTTGGGACATCTACATGAGGAATTCGCATCACCACCCCGCCGGGGCCATATTCGTCAGCAAATTCAGTGGCTATATCAACATCGTGAGTCCAGGAAGTCATCTCACTCCCTGTATCGCCGCCGATGTGCCGCCACGGTTCCGAGTGCCCCCCGAACGGAACAGCTCGACCTTCAAGCGCATCAGCATGCTTCAGATGCCCCTTGGGAACCCCTCGATAGAGATGGCCATCGCCGACGATGTTGCAGTTATGTACGAGGACCGGCGTGGCCCCTGCCACCACATAGTACGTGTGGAGTTCCTGGACAGTAAGGTTCCAGCGGTCGGCGGTGCCGGGTGTGAGGTGGGTGGCGACGACGTAGGCGTGTTGGTTGGTAGGGGTATTGAGACTGTCGCCGTGATGGAGTTCGCCGGCGGGGACCCAGGTGTGGGTGGTGTCGTCCCAGAAGGGGTGGTTGGCCGTGGTGTGAATGGTGGCGGTGTGGCCGCCCTTGGTGCGGATCGTGAGGTCGAGCAGGTCGTGGTCGTGGTTGATCCACACGTGCTGGACCGTGCGGGCGCCTGCGCGCTTGCCCGTCTTTTGATCGGCTGCTTCGACCCTGTCGCCGGTCCTGATCTTGCCGATGGGTTTGGTCTTGCCCTTGGCCATCAGGACGGGCGTATCGGGCGAGAAACTGCACTTTCCGGGTTCTCCGGCCTTGGCGGGCGCTGTCCCCGACGAACCGGTGTCCGGTTCGCTCGGGCGGGCCGCCGCAGCATCCGCTTCTCTGGCCGCGCGCTCTGCTTGGGCCTTGGCGTTTGCCCGTTTCAGGTTGGCCAGATCGCGGTCGAAATTGGCTGTGGCTTCATCGAGGGCCTTGGCCTCGGCGCCAGCCGCAACTGCGGCAGCTGCCGGTTCACGCTCGGCGGCTCCTGCAACCGCGCGTTCGGCGTCGGTAGCCAGCCCGTTTTCAACCCCTTGGGCTTCGCTCCCTGCGATCCCTCCACCAACGAGGCCGCCCGCCACCGAGCACGCCTCCTCGTTGCTGACCCCATTGGCGCTGATCCCGAGGGTGCACTTGACGGCATCCCAGAAGGGCTCAAGCAAAATCTTGAGACCGATCTTCGCCGGGTCATTCTTGTAATGGACCGTCGGTCCGCATTGCCCAAATCGGCCGCAGGCGTAGGGGTTTCCAGGAGGAGGGGGCGAACCATTGCCGCTGGAGGTATTGGTGGTGCCTTCGTTTGTCGAGGTGCCGCCGCCTCCGCCGCCGGTTCCCGGACCGCATTCCTTCCAACCGCCGCTGCACTGCGTGCCGTCAGGGTTGATTTTGATGGTGCCAGTCGGGTCGCTCCCCGAGGCCGGGTTGTCGCCGGCGTAGGTGTAGCCACCCATCTGGTTGGGGTCACCCGGCTCGAAGACCGGGTCGACGGTGAGGAAGCGGCCGAGGGTGGGGTCGTAGTTGCGGGCGCCCAGCAGGTTCAGGCCCGTGGTGGTGTCGTTGGGCTTGCCGAGGAAGCCGTGGTTCTCGTCGGGTGCCACCCAAGCGGAGGGGGTGGTGCCTCGCGGGTTGCCGTACGGGTCGTAGTACCGGCGGGTGACCGCAAGGGTGGACGCGTCCACGGCCGTCGTCGCCGTGCCCTGCCCGTTTGCCACCTGGTAGGTGACCGTGCCCGTGCTGGAGCGGGTGATCGTCGTGCCGTCCGGGCCTGTGTAGTAGCGCAGGCCCGTGCAGGTCTTGGCCGGCACGTCCAGGGTGAGCTGTTCGGCGCCGCCGAAGAGGTAGAGGATGCGGGTCTTGTCCGTGCCGCCGACCGACGCGGTCTGCTCCAGCAGGTTGCCGTCCGCGTCGTACAGGTACTTGCTCGTGCGGTCGGTGGTGCCGGACGGCGTCGAGACAGTGGCGGTGCGGCCCTCGGCGTCGTACGTGAACGTCTGCGTCTGGCCGGCCGGAAGCGCGCCCGCCTTGATCGTCGACCAGGTCTGGCCCTTGCCACCACAAGTGGTGAGCGTCAGCTGGGTCCCCTTGGTGGCACTCGCGCTCGGGTCGGTCAGGCACAGGGTGCTCTTGGCCGCGTTGACCAGGGTACCGGTGGCCGTCAGGCGCCACTTCTGGGTGGCGTCCGTGGAGCAGGCGTCAGCGACGACACCCGTGCCGGACGTGGTGGCGTTGCCCGCGGTGTCCAGGCAGAACCCGCCCGCCTTCACCGTGCCGTCCGTGCCGATGGCCCACTTCTGGGCAGTTGAGGACGAACTGCAGGCGCTTACCTCGACCTTCGCGCCCGATCCCGTCTCCTCCACGCACAGCTTGCCGCCGCCGGTGAGGGTGAAGGCGGTGGTGAGCGGCCCCGTCGTCTTCGTCGCGCGGCTGACCGTGTTGCCCGCGTTCTTGCCGCTCGTGTCCGTGTACGACGGGGTCTGGGTCGCCGTCCCCGCGACGGGGTTGCTGAGGGTGGTCGCGCCCGCCTGGTTCGGATGGTTGGCAGCGGTCGTTCCGTCTGCGCCGGGGTAACTCGTGGTCTGGGTGGTGTCGGCAACCGCGTTGCCGCCGGTGTCGTGGTCGACCATGCCGGTGCGGTCGCCGAGCAGGTCGTAGGTGTACGTCTGCCAGTACGGTGCCGGGCCTCCGACAGTCTTCGTCTTCACCGGCGCGGTGCTCGTCTGCACCGAGGCCGTCGTGCAGCCGCCGACCGCGCCCACGGGTGCGCTGCCGGAGTCGGTGATGCCTGCCGTGTCCGTCCAGGCGGCGGTCAGCCGCTGGAAGGTGTCGTAGGTGAAGCACTGGGTGTCGTGCGTGGTGTTGTTCTGCAGGTCGTCGGTGGCGGTGAGTTCGCCTGCCTGGTTGTAGCGGTAGTTGACGACGTCCAGAGCCGTGGCGGAGGTCTGCACCATGCTGCTGGTCTGCGTGGTGCGCCCGGTGGTGGCGTCGTACTGGGCGAAGGTCGCCAGTTCCTTGCCGACGGGGCCGTAGTTGGCCCGGAGGACCCGGCCGAAGGGGTCGTGGACCGTGCCGTCGAGGTAGGAGGGAGTGTTGGAGACGCTGATGTCGCCGCCGAAGCCGTCCAGGACGCCCTGCAGGGTGTAGCCGTAGCCGACCCGCTCGGCGGGCAGCCCGCCGTCGGCCTTGTAGTCAGTGGTCGACAGTAGGCCCGTGGTCGGGGTGTAGGACGAGGCCAGGGTGTAGGTGACCGTGCCGCTGTCCTTGCCCTCCGTGCCCGGGAAACCGTCCGCCGTGGGGATCGTGAGTGTCGCGCCCAACGGCTGGTAGGCGGTGTTGTAGCCGGTGACGGCCTCCGTGTACGCCTTGCCGCTCGCCCCGCCCACATAGCGGGTCGAGGAGGTGGGGTAACCCTTGGCGAGCGTGTCGAAGAGGCGGGAGGTCAGTTGCTTGCCCGGGTCGGGCGTGGCCGACCAGGAGCCGGTGTATTCGGCTGTGCGTCGGTTGTTCCAGTCGTAGCCGTACGACAGGACCTGGCCGCGGGGATCGGTGGTCTGCAGCAGGTTGCCCAGGACGTCGTACTTGTCGAAGGTCGTCGTACCGGCGTCGGGGTCGGTCTGGGAGGTCTTCTCGCCGAGCAGGTCGTACTTGTAGGACCAGTTGTTGCCGGCGCTGTCGCTGACCGAATCCACCTGTCCGGCGGGCGTGTAGCTGTAGCGGGTGGTGGCGTCGGCGGCAGGGACCGCGCCTGCCGTGCCTTGGTGCCACAGCACCGAGCTGCCGTCGCTGCCGACGACGGCGACGGTGGAGTCCGCCCGGATCTGGAAAGTGGCACCCGTCGTCGCGGCCAGGGCGGTGCTCCACTTGGAAGTCCCGGACGCGGTGTAGACGACGAGGTTGCCGTCGGTACCGAACTGGGCGTAGGCGCCGGGGTTTCCCGCCGTCGCGCTGGACCAGAGGGTCTTGCCGCTGTTGAGCGCGGTGAGGACCAGGTTGCCGTCTGCCTGCATGGTCAGGCGGACACTGCTGGAGGTCAGCGAGGTGCCGGACGGGATGACACTGCCGCCCTTGAGGGTCGCCGTGGCGTCGGTGTTCTTCACCACGGACTTCACCGTCTGTCCGAGCGCGTTGGTGAAGACCGCGGTCGCCGAACCGCCGGCCGGTGGAGTCGTGTCCGTCTCGTCGGCGCCCTTGAAAGCGGTGCTGGTGGACCACTGCTTGACCGCCTGGTGCCACAGGGTGCTGGTGGTGGCGCGGCCCTGGCCGTCGTAGGTGGTCGTGGTCTCGGCCGGGATCTCGTTCTCGTTGGCCGCGTACAGCGTCGTGGAGGGACCGTGGCCCGGCTCGGAGTAGGGGGCGTACGACGCGGATGCCCAGCCGTGAGAGTCGTAGAAGGTGTCGGAGATGATCCGGCCGGAGTCCGAGTCGCCGTCGGCGGTCGTCTGGGTCTGCCGTGGCTGGAGCATCCCGTCGTAGATGCTGATCGACGTCGCGTAGGAGCCGTCCTCGCGCAGTGTGCGCGTCGTGACCGAGGTCGGGTCGCCCGGGTGGGTGATCGTGCCGCCGGGAGCGGGGACAGCGCCGGGGTTGATCGAGTACGCGAACTTCATGTCCGCGCTCTCTGTGGCCTTGTCACGTCCGGGCAACCAGACGGCGGTACGGCGGCCGAGGGCGTCGTAGGTGATGTCGGTGACGCGGTTGTTGGCGTCGACGTTCTCGGTGGCCAGGCCGCGCAGCGGATCGAGAGTGGACGTGACCTTCCACTGCTTCTGGTTGGTGGAGACGATGCTGGTCGGATTGGTGTTGCCGCCCGTGCTGCTCCACTTGGGCAGGTAGTCGGTGTGCGTGCCCTTGCCGGTGGCGTCCAGAGTGTCGGTGGCGCGGCCGGCACCGTCGTAGGCGATGCCGCTGGTGGTGCGCCAGTTCTCGGTGCCGTCGCTGCCGTAGCCGGTGGCGATCTGGGTGCCGGTGACGTGCGGGAGGGTGAGTGTGCCGTGGGCACCGAGGTCGGTGACGGAGCCGTTGCCGTCGTAGTAGATCTTCTTGTCGGAGAGCAGTGTGCCGGTGCCGGGCTTGGTGCCGCACGGGCCGGAGACCGTGGTGATCCGGGAGGGGTAGGCGAGCAGCATGCTGTTGGCGGCCGAGGATGCCGGGGTCGCGTAGTCCGTGCTGGTGCACTTCTCCTGAGCGGCTACGGACACGTCGCCGTGCGCGTCGACCGACTGGACGCGACCCTGGTCGTCGTAGGCCGCATCGACGCGCGTGTGCCGCCAGGTGCCGTCGGCGAGCAGCGCGTAACCGTGGCTCTGGCTGGACCGGATCCGGCGTGCGGTGAGGTCGGGCAGGGTGGAGGTGGCCGGTTTGCTGTCGCCGGGGTTGTCCTCCTGGGTCCAGCCGGTCCACGGGGTTCGGTCGGCGTGGGCGGTGGTGGTGAAGGTGAACGGGCCGCTGACGGTGGACGCGTTCACCGTGCCGCCGGAGGCGGTGTAGGTGTCCGTCTGCAGGGCGGTGCCCTCGAGTTGATCCGCGTCGGTGACCGTCTCGACGGTCTTGCCGCCGACGGTGGCGTCCACGTTGACCGAGCGGCGGGTGCCGTCGGCCTTGTAGTCGCCGTCCATGCCCTGCAGGTAGGTGGTGGTCAGCTGGGTGACCGGCTCGGGTGCCTTGCCGGTGCGAACGGTGACGTTGCGGAAGCCGCGGAACTGGTCCCAGGTGCGGTACTGGTCGTCGGTGAGGTCGGAGTCGTCCCGGTGCCAGGCGGGTCCCGAGTACGAGTACGTGGAGACCTGGGCCTCGGAACCGGCTGGGATCTTGGACGAATCGGGGTTGTACTGGGCGGCGACCGTCAGGTCGGCGACGGCGACGCTGTGGACGGTGGTCTTGTTGAACCAGTCCGCGATCGGCTTGGAGTCACCGGGCACCGTCCAGTACGTGGGGTAGCAGGAGTTGGTGTTGGAGTCGGCGGCCTTGATGTCCAGTTTCTTGCCGGCGCACGGGTTCTGGTTGTACTCGACGGTGATCGACTCGCCGGTCTCCGTCTGCACGTTGGCGATGCGGGGCCGATAGAGCGGCGGGGCGGACGGGGAGTCGTCGTCGACCCGGTTGTCGATCTCGGTTCCGGTGAAGGAGACCTGGTTCAGCGTGATGTCGCTGTTGCCATTGTCGTAGGTGTCCTTGCCGGTGTGCTTGATGGACTGCAGCCACATCACGGCCTGCAGCGAGCCCACGTCCTTGGGGTCGACGGTGGTCCCGGTGACGGGGTCGACGGCACCACCCGCGTCGGAGTACACCTGGCCCAGGTCGTAGCTGTCCACCGGGATCAGCCTGTCGGTCGAGCCGTCCTTGACGTGGACCTTGGTGGTGATGCTGTCCAGCCGAGTGGTGGTCCAGAAAGTGGGCGACGAGACGATGCAGACGTCCGTCGGCACCTTGGTCGCGTCGTCGGGCAGCTTCGTCTTGTCGGTCGAGTCGCAGTGCAGGTCCCACGGCACGTCCGGCCAGTGCGGGGCCGTGTTGTCGTCGAGGTTCCCCGGCGAGCAGTCGGTGAAGGAGGAGGTGGTCTGGCAGCGCTGCTTGGAGGTGAACGCCACCTGGGCCGCCGGGGTGCGGCCGGCCTGCTCGTCATCCAGGGTGTAGCCGTACGAGATCGACGTCAGCGTGCCGCCCCGGGTGTACGAGGTGAGGGTTCCGGTGTCGTCCTTGTCGCTGGTCGCCGCGGCCTGACCGCCGCCGAGGTCGTAGTAGCCGGTCTCGGTGGAGTAGTCGTAGCGCTGGACGGAGCCGGAGGGCGAGACGACGAAGTCGAGGTTCCAGCGCCAGCCCTCGGGCTTGTCGCAACGCGACTTCTTGCCGTCGTCGTCGCTGTGGCAGGGGTTGGAGGAACGGGGGTGCAGCACCGGGACACCCCAGGCGGCGTGGGTGGTGTCGTCGCCCGAGGTCGAGGACGCCGTACCGGCGGTCCCAGGAGCGGTCGGGGCGTGGTCGGCGCCGAAGTAGGCAGCGGTGCCGTCGGTGGTGAGGACCCGGAAGTAGACGCCGTCGTGCAGACCGTTCGCGGCACCCGACAGTTCCTGCACCACGGTGCCGTCGTCGCCCTCGAGTCTGAACTCCTTTGTCTCGCCGGGCGCTCCCGAAGAGGTGGTGGGCACCAGACGCCCGGAGTGGGATCCGAAGGAGACGCTGGCGTTGTCACCACCCCAGCACTCGTCACCCGAGCCCTTGAGGATCTTCTTCCCGTCCCCGTCGAGGAGCGAGCCGCACGGACGGTACGTCCGCTCCACGAACCCGGGCTGGTAGCCCCAGCCGTCGCCGATCCACGAGGCCTGGGAATTGCGGGCGGAGGTCTCACCGTCCACGGTCTGCGAGTCGTACGACAGCGCGACCGACGGCCCGGTGTCACCGACAGCGGCGGGTACGTCGATCGGATACGAGTACGTGTACGCGCCGGTGCCGCTGGTCTGCCAGGTACCCGAGGGGCTCAGCGAGGTGGCGGAGTAGTCGCCCTGTGAGCCGCGGCTGCCCGAGGTCACGGCGATCGCCGAGTCGGCGGTGGTCGTGGCGGTGAGCTGATCGGCGGTGGCCCGGTTGGTGGACTTCAGGGGCGTCCGCGTGCGGCAGGCCGGCTGCTCAGGCGTGGTCAGGGCACAGGCCGGGAGGCGCGTGAGGGTGAGGCGGGAGCCGTATCCGCCGCCGTACGCCTTGGCGACCGACGAGTAGTCGATGACGACACGGACCTTGGCATTGGGGGATTTCGTGCGCCCCAGGCCGACCAGCAGACCGGCGTCGGCGCCTGCGCGCAACGCTTTGTTCCGGGAGGCGAGTTGGACACGTACCTTCTCGCCGTCCGCTCGATTCGTCTTGAGCGTCTTGGCGGGATTGGCGCGCTTGGCGGGCATGGCCGCCTTGTCGGCGGAGGCCACCCAAAGGGGCAGCGAACCCGCCTTGACCGGCTTCTCGTTCAGCGCGACGGTACGGGAACCGCCCTTCGGCCAAGCCAGCTTGGGTGCGGTCTGATAGTGGGTGAGCGCGCGGTAGCCCCGGGGGTGGACCGTCTGCGGGTGACGCAACGCATGTCCGCCCACCCCTGGTGTGACAGGCAGGGGTTTCGGGTCCCAGATCTTGCCGTGGAAGATGTACGGCCCGATGCCGTCCTTGGCGACCGCCCCGGTCACGAGCAGCGCCATGGCGGCGACGAGTGCCGAGACGAACGTCAGCGTCCTTCGCACACCCACGCGAGAAGTCCCCCCGTATGAAACGGACTTGATGGTCCGTTGATTGCAGGTCACGTGGTCGGCGTGATCCAGGACGGGAGGCTAGGAAGCGATTTGACCGATCATCAAGACTTTTTGCCAATGCCATGACAAGTATGTGATTGCTTTTGGCATTTCCTGTGTACGTTCTGTGCCGGGGGGAGCGACCATCACCGTCGCACGCCGTCGCGGGCGTCCTGACCAACGCCCGGCGAGCCGCTTCCTGAAGTGTCTGTCGTGCCGTCGTGTGAAGGAGCTCTGTCGTGCTGCCGTCGTCCGTCCGCAGACTCGCCCTGTTGCCCGCAGTGGCCACATTGCTGCTCACCGGACTGGTGGTCCCCGCCGCCGGGTTCACTGCCGACGATCCTGTGGACACGTCGGACCCCTTGCTCGCCGCCCAGGCACAGGCCGTCGCGGAGGGCGCTTCCGTTCCGGTGGACGCCCTGACCAGTGAGACCGACACCGTGACCGCCGAGCCGGACGGCTCCTTCACCAGAACCTCGTCCGTGCTGCCGGTACGAGTGCGTCAGGACGACAACTGGGTACCGGTGGACGCCACTATCACCGCGAATGCCGACGGCACCTACTCCCCCAAGGCCACACTCAGCAGAGTACGCCTGTCCGGCGGCGGCAACGGGCCGCTGGCCACACTCACTGATCCGGCCGGACACCGCATGAGCCTGACCATGCCGTTCGCCCTGCCGGCACCTCAGGTCGCCGGCAACACAGCGCTCTATGGCTCTGTGCTGCCCGGCGTGGATCTTTCGGTGTCCGTGACTGACCAGGGCGGCTTCAGCGATGTCCTGGTGGTCCACGACGCGAAGGCCGCCGCCGACCCGCGCGTCCGGAGACTTGCCGTGGCGACGGACACCGACGGGCTGGACCTTGCGCCCACCGCTTCCGGCGGCATGACGGCGACCGCGCCCGACGGTTCGGTGTCCTACACGAGTCCACCGCCGCTGATGTGGGATTCCAGCGGCAGTTCGCCGACCGGCGCCCGGGCACGCCTCAGGACCACGTCCCTCGCGCGTGCCGCCGCCGGTTCCCCGGACCCTACGGACACGTCCTCCGTGACGGGTCCCGGCACCGGTGCTCAGGTCGGGCAGGTACCCATGAGCACCGCCTCCGGCACCATCACTCTGGCCCCGGACACGTCGCTGCTCGACGGTCCGGGCACGCACTACCCCGTCTACATCGACCCGTTCGAAGACCCCGTCACCAGCAAATCCGGTGCCTTCGACGAGGTGTACTCCAGCTCCGCCTGCTCCGACGCCCCGCAGTACAACAAGCCGCAGACCAACGGCGAGGGCGTCGGCTATCAGCGCTGGGGCGGCGCCTGTGGCACCGGTCTGGAACGCTCCTACTACGCGGTCAACACCAGTGGCCTGGACCCGTCCATGAAAGTGATCAAGGCCGAGGTCAAGGTCAAGACCACCTACGCGGCCAGCCTCGACTGCTCCCACGACCAGCCGATCACCCTGCACACCACCGGCGGCATCAACGAGAACACGGACTGGAAGCACCAGCCCGACACCCTCGACGACAACGGCTACCCCGCCGTGAAGACGACCGTCCCCAGCGGCGCCAACACCAACTGCAGCAACAGCACGGCCGGCTTCCGCGTCGACAAGCAGATCCAGAAGATCGCCGACGGCAACAAGGGCACTTGGACGATAGGTCTGTTCGGCAACGAAACCACGTCCAGCTCCAACGACGACTACCTGCGCATGTCCCAGACGCTCAGCCTCTTCACCAACTTCGACATCCCACCGGACACCCCCACCAAGCTGCACACCACGCCCAAGCCGCTCGGCGCCGACGGCGACTGCGTGACCGGCAGTGGCGCGGTCGGCTGGATCGGTGCCACCACGTACGACGACGCGGGCAGCAACGTCCAGCTGCACTCCACCGTCATCACCCACATCAAGGGTGAACATGCGCAGGCGCACTACCACGTCTGGGACCGCACCGACCTCGACTCCAGCGGCAGCCCCGTGGACAAGCCCGACCGGGTCAGCGACTGGACAGCCTCCGGCGGCGACGCCGACGCATCCATCGGCTTCACCCTCAAGGACGGCCACGAATACGGCTGGGACGTCTACGCCCAGGACAACTCCTCCATCCACATGCAGTCGCCGGTCAGCGACCACTGCTGGTTCGACACCGACTTCACCCCGCCGCAGACCCCGGCCATCGCCGACAACCCGCACTTCCCGTCCGTCGGCAGCGGAGCCGGCGACACCTATGCGGGCAGCGGCGTGACCACCGACTTCTCCGTCACCGCCGCCGACAACACCCCGGCCGACACCTGCGACCCGGCCGGCTGCAAATCCAGCGGCATCGAACGCTTCCTGTGGCAACTGGACAGCCAGCCGACCGCCGCCACCGGGCACAGCGCCAAGGTGACCTCCACCAGCGGCACCACCGCCTCCGGCACCCTCACCGTGCCGGTGACCGACTGGGGCGTCCACACCCTGTACGTCGCCGCCGTCGACCGAGCGGGCAACATCTCCCAGAGCCCCGCGGGCTACACCTTCGCTGCACCCTGGAATCCCAAGACCAAGATCGCGCCCGGTGACATCACCGGCGACGGCAGCCCCGACCTGCTCGCCACCACCAGCACCGGCGATCTCGAACTCATCCCCGGCAACAGCGACCCCGCCCAGGCCCCCGCCCCGGCACAGGGCGGCCCGGTCACCGGCACCCCGCCCGCGATCACCGGCCCGGTGATCGTGTCCACCGCCGCCGCTGCCCCCGCCGGAACCTGGAGCGACTACCTGATCGCCCACCGCGGCAACCTGCACGGAGACACCCACGACGACCTGCTGGCGTACAACCGCAAGAGCAACAAGTTGTACGTGGTGAAGAACGACCTCGACCCGAAGGACGACGGAGCCTTCCCGCACGAGCCCTTCTCCACTTTCCCCGGTTTCCTCGGCCACCGGTACGACGTCGTGACCAAGGACCCCTGCGAGTCCGCCGACACCGTCCCCGCCAGTCGCTGCGCCGACGCGGGCTACGATCCGTCGACCCCCTGGGACATCTCACAACTGGTCGCGGCCGGGGACGTGTACGGCAACAGCGACCACCCCGCCGTCATCACGGTCGAACACGGCAAGCTGTGGATCTACCAGACCTACGGCACAGGCCACATGGGACATCCCCGGCTGCTCGGCGACGGCGACTGGTCGGGCCTGACCCTGATCGCACCGGGCCGGGTCGGCGGTACATTCACCGTGGACGCCAACGGCAACGGCAAGGTCACCGGCGGAACCCCCACCCTCTGGGCCCGCGACGACGCCTCCGGCACCGTCTACACCTTCCCGCTCGACAGCGACGGCAACGGTCAGATGCCCAAGCTGCTGCACGCCCCCGTACGCACCGCCCTCGCCTCGGCCGTACGGCCCGCAGGCGGGGGGACCATCTGTCTGGACGACGCCAGCGCCCACACTGCCGACCACACCAAGATCCAGGTGTACACCTGCAACGGCTCAGCCGCCCAGAAGTGGGTCCTGCACGACGACGACTCCCTGCGCGTCCTCGGCAAGTGCCTCGACGTCACCGACGGCGCAACGGACAACGGCGCCCTCATCCAGCTCTACACGTGCAACGGCAGCGCGGCCCAGAAGTGGACCACGGGCGCGTCCGGCAGTCTGGTCAACCCGCAGTCCGGCAAATGCCTGGACGACCCGGGCTCAAGCACCGCCAACGGCACCCAGGTACGCCTCTACACGTGCAACAACAGCGCGGCCCAGAACTGGACGAGCAGCGCCGCCACCGGCTGGAGCACGTACACCGCCACCGCGCTGCCCATGGTGCTGCGAGCCCATGACTCTCCCACCGTGGCCTCCCCCGGTGACGTCAACAGCCCCACCGGCGGTCCCGACGGCAAGCCGGATCTCTACGCCACCAACACGGCAGGACAGCTCACCGAATACCCCGGCGCCACCCCGACCGGGACCACCGCGGCCTTCGCCGACCCCGTGGGGCTGGGCACCGTCACCGACACCGCCGCCCACCGTTGGACGCTGGACGACGCCAAGGGCAGCACCGCCGGCGATGCCGCCGGCAATCTGCCCGCCACGCTGACTGGCGGAGCGTCCTGGGCCACGGACACCGACCGCGGGACAACGCTCAACCTCAACGGCAGTACTGGCTACGCCGCCACCACGGACCCGGGCGTCGACACCAGCGGGAGCTTCACGGTCTCGGCCTGGGTCAAGCTCAACTCCCTCTCCGGCGACAACTCCACCTTCGTCTCGCAGTCCGACGCCCCATCCGTGGGCGCTGCCAACGGCTTTCAGCTCTACTACTCCTCCGGAGCCCAGGTCTGGGCCTTCGGACGCCACGACGACGACACCGCCAGTACCTCCTTCACCGCCGCCTACGGCGCCAAGGCCGTGGCCGGCAAATGGACCCACCTCGTCGGTGTGTACGACGCGGATGCCAGCCGACTCCTGTTGTACGTCAACGGCCGGCTGTCGGCCGCCAAGGCCTACACCGGCACCATGTGGAACGCGGCAGGCCCCGTCCAGTTCGGCCGCTGTCTTCACCAGAGCGTCTATGGCCAATACGCCAACGGACGCCTCAGTGACGTCCGCCTCTACGCCACGGCACTGTCACCGGCGGACGCGGCGGCACCGGGCGACAGCGCAACGCTCCTGCAACTCGACTGACCGCGACGCCCCCACGGCACGAGAGGGCCGGTGCCTGTTCAGGCACCGGCCCTCTCGGGTGATGTTCCGGTCAGGCGACCGGCTCGGGCTCCGGCTCCGTCGCCGGGGTCTCCTGCGGCTGCTGCGGCTTGGTGTCGCGCATCACCAGGGTGGACAGGAGGGCGGCGGCCAGGACGCCGATCGCGCTCAGGGTGAAGGTGGTGGACATCGAGGAGGTGAAGGCCTCGCGGGCCGCGTGGACCAGTCCCGCGTCGCCGTGGGCCACCGCCAGCGCGCCGGCGATGGACTGCTTGGCCCGCTCGGGGGCGTCGGCGGGCATCTCGGCGGCGAAGCCGCTGGTGAGCAGCGAGCCGAGGATCGCGATGCCGAGGGCCGTACCGGCCTGCTGGATGGTGTCGTTCAGGGCCGAGCCGACGCCCGCCTTGTCCGCCGGGATGGTGGCCATCAGCGCGCCCACCGCGGCCGGCATCGCCAGACCCGCACCCAGGCCGAGCAGGCCGAGGGCGATGGCCGGGACGGTGAAGCCGGTGTCGGCGCCGACCGTGGTCAGCAGGGCGAAGCAGCCGACCATGGTCAGCATGCCGGAGAGGATCACGAAGCGGTTGCCGATCAGCGCGGCCAGCTTGACGCCCACGGTGTTGCCGATCAGCGCGGTGACGGCCAGCGGCAGGAAGGCCAGGCCCGCCTTCACCGGCGAGTAGCCGAGGACGAACTGCAGGTACTGGGTGAGGACCAGCAGCAGACCGCCGTTGCCGATCTGGACCAGCGCGAGGGAGAGCGAACCGCCGCTGAAGTTGCGGTGCTTGAAGAGGACCAGCGGGACCATCGGGGAGGAGGTCACGTTCTCCCGGACCACGAAGCCCGCGAGGGTGAGGACCGCGATCCCCAGGGAGACCAGCGAGCGGCCTTCGAACGCGCCGTGCTGCGGAATCTCGATGATCCACCAGACCAGGGCGGTCATGCCGGCCGCGGAGAGCACCGCGCCCAGCGGGTCCGCCTTCTGCCACGGCGCCTTCGACTCCGGCATCAGGGTCAGACCCGCGACGACGGCCAGCACGACGACCGGGACGTTGAGGAAGAAGATCGAGTGCCAGGAGAAGTGGTCGATCAGGACACCGCCGAGGACCGGGCTGCCGACCAGGCCGAGCATCGACACCGAGCTCCACGCAGCCATCGCCTTGCCGCGCTCCTCCTCGTCGAAGACGGTGATGAGGATCGACAGGGTGGAGGGCATGATCAGGGCTCCGCCCACACCCATCGCCACGCGTACGGCTATCACCTCGCCGGGATTCGTGCAGATGGTCGCGGCCAGTGACGCCGCCCCGAACAGCAGCAGGCCGATCAGCATCACCTTGCGGCGACCGAAGCGGTCACCGAGGCTGCCGGAGGTCAGCAGCAGGCCGGCGAAGACCAGGATGTAGGAGTCGAGGATCCACTGGGTGTCCTGCGCGCTCGCCCCGAGGTCCTCGGTCATCGAGGGCACCGCGACGGTGAGGGCCATGCTGTCGATCACCAGGACCAGCGTGCTCAGGCACAGCACGACCAGAATCCACCAGCGACGCGGATTGCGGGTTTCCATCGGGGTCTTCCTTTCGACTCAACCAGAGTGCGCACACTGTTCCTGCGGCGCGAACACCGTTCCTTGCGATGCGAACACTGTACGCACAGCGGAACGATGTGCGCAACCCACGATCGCTGTACGCTGGTTGCGCACGACGTACGCACCGAGGCATGTACGTACGCCCGAAGAAGCCGACAGGGAAGCCGACAGGAGCGCGTCATGGCCGCCGCCAAGAGCAAGCCGAACCCGATCCCCTCCGTCTGGGCCAGGCCGCAGCGCGAGCCCGACCAGCCCGCGCTGAGCCGGGACGTGATCGTCCGTGAGGCGATCGCCATGCTGGACGCCGAGGGCATCGAGGCGCTCAGCATGCGCAAGCTCGGCGCCCGGCTGAACGCCGGCGCGACCTCCCTCTACCGGCACGTCGCCACCAAGGACGAGCTGATGGAGCTGGCCTTGGACGCGGTCGCCGCCGAGATCCACGTACCGCCGTCCGACAGCCCGGACTGGCGCGCCGCCGTCACCGAGGCCGCGCACTCCTTCCGGGCCACGGCCCTGCGTCACCCCTGGCTGTCCTCGGTCCTCGGCCAGGCCGGGCTCGCCTACCTCGGCCCCAACCTCATGGCCTTCTCCGAGCGGCTCGCCTCGCTGTTCATCGCGGTCGGCTTTCCGGACCCCAGCGGCGCGATCGACGCGGTGCTGTCGTACACGATCGGCATGAGCACCACGGAGGCCGCCTGGCTCAGCACGGTCGCCCGCTCCGGCGAGACAGAGGCCGAGTTCATCAACCGGCTGCTGCCCGCCGCCCAGCAGGCCGCGGCCGACCACGACCACCTCGCCGACTCCTACCGCGAGGCCGCCGTCAGGACCGCGGACCCCGTCAAGCTCCGCGACGACAAGTTCGCCTACGCGCTGGAGATCGTGCTGGACGGGCTGGCGCTGCGGCTGCCGGACTAGGCCCTGTCGTCAAATCCCCGCCTGCCCCGCGACGCCATGCACGCTCCCCCAAGCTCTTCGAGCAGGGGGGACCCCCACTCGCCGCACCGGGCCCCGACCCAAGTACATCCAGTACGAGGGCCGAGGCCCGGCACACCGAGAGCAGGCACCTGACGCCGCGAGGCCCGCCCTTCGGGCGGACGACGGGGATTTGACGACAGGACCTAGGACTCGGGGACTCCCTCACCGGGCGAGGTCGTCCGTCTCCAGGTAGACCTCGGCCAGGATCTGGAGCTGGGTTCCGTCGGCCGTCGTGATCTGCTCGCCCGGTCTCGGGCGGCTCATGAGGTCGCCCCGGCGGCCTGGGAGGGTCACGGTCCACCCCTCCCGCACCTCGCCGTCCACGACCAGTGCCGTCAGCGTCTGGTCGAAGTCCGGCGGTACGGTGAGCCGGCGGGTCAGGAACAGCCGGTCCTCGTCGCCGAAGACGACGTAGGCCGGGTCGGTCGGGTCGGCGCCGGTGAGCCCGCTGTCGGGTGGGTCGGTGTCGGGCGCGTCGAGGGGCCGGGCGTGGACCAGGTGGCTCACCCGCACCGACAGCGGCCCCAGGGAGTCGCCGTCCCGGTCGAAGCGGCCGAAGTACAGCTCCCCGGGGAATTCCGCCCCCGGTTCGAGGTCCTTGAGGAGCACCTCCGTCTCCGGGCGGACCGTGAACACCGCGGACGTGCCGAAGCGGGAGCGGGCGGAGTCGTACGTGGGCGTGCTCGGCGTCACCCGCAGGATCGCCTGGAAGTCGTACGGCGGGCCGAACATCGGGAGGTGGACGGCGTACACGGGATCCCTGCCCAGGAGCAGCAGGCCGCGCAGTGCCCGGGGCGCCGTCACCAGGTCAGCCCCGGGTCCGGATCCGGGCACCGCGGCAGTCGCCGGCAGACGAACGCGGCGAGGAAGACGTCGTCCGGGCCGGTGACGGCGTGCTCCTCGCGCGGGGACGTCCAGCGGTAGGTGACCCAGCGGATCAGCATGTTGTAGCCGTACTTGACGACCAGGACCTTGGCGAAGTTGCCCTCGCTGGTGGCCACCGCGAAGACGTCGCCGTCGACGAGCTGGTTGGAGCCGTCGGGATTGCCGGGGACGGGGCTCTTGCCGTAGGTGAACGCGGCCAGCTGGTCCACCGTGAGCGAGCCGAAGTCCCGCACGCCCAGGTTGACGATGCTCGCCCGGCCGTTCGGCACCAGCTGCGCGGACGACTCGGTCATCCACTCCCACCAGACGTCGGCGTAGAACATGTCGCCGCCCTGCTCGCCGGTGTCGAAGTCGAAGGTCCAGGTGCCCTTCAGCGCGGTGTCGCCCTGACTGGCCACGACCGAGTCGGTGACCAGGCGGGTGAGGTCGAGGTTGCGGGCCAGGGCGACGGACTCGACGTACGCCGGGCAGCGGCCGTGCGGCGGGCTGCCGCCGTCGCTCAGCGGCGTCACCGAGGGCGACAGCTTCCACGCGCGGGAGCCGAAGAGTTCCATCGGCGGATCCAGCCACGGGCGGACGACGGAGACCACGCGGTAGTCGAAGGCCAGGGACTGGACCGTCGGGTCGATGCCGCCGCCCAGGGCCGCCGTGAGCTCCGGCGGCGCCTGCTCGGCCAGGGTCAGCAGGGTCTGGCGGGGCAGCACCACCCGGGACCAGGGCATGTCCAGGGCACCGGCCGGTGAGTAGTACGTCGGCGCGTACCGGATGCCGTTCGGGGCCGTCGAGAACTGGTCGGGGAGGTTCGGGTTGAAGGTGTCGCGGTGGCGTTTCCAGATGCTGGAGGGTGCCTTCGACGCCAGCTCCGAGGTCTCCCTGAGCGCGTCCTCGACCTGGGCCTTGTGGCCGCCCGTCTGCCACGCCTCCATCGCGTCGTCCCGGATCTGCCGCAGCCGGGGCTCGTCGACGTGCGCCCAGTGGTCGCGGACGGCGGGGTCGGGCGACATGCTCGCGGTCTGTTCGCCCTGGTGGTAGTCGGTGTCGGCCTGCAGCCAGGCCTGGCGGGCGGCACGGTAGTCGAGCAGGGCCCGGGACGGGGACGGGGTGCCGCTCGCGTCCGTCACATAGAGGTAGTCCGACGCGGCGTCGTAGCGCTGCCGCTCCTGTGGGGTGAGGCTGCTGTGCGCGAGGTCCGCGGCGAGCAGCTCGCCGTAGACGTCCCACAGGTGCAGGGTGCCCGGCGGCGACCAGACGGGCTGGGTGGGCACCCGGTTGACGAGTTCGGAGAACTCGGCGTGGGCGCCCGCCCGGACGGCGTCCAGCGGCCCGTCGAAACGGAACTCGGCGTCCCGGTACGCCAACGGTGTGGCCGGTACGGCGACCAGGTGGTCGGCGTCGGTGAGCAGTTGCTGCATACGGGTCGCGAGGCCCAGCAGGGCGGAGGCGTCGACGGAGGACGCCGCCTCGGTGTTGACCATGTGCGCGCCTTCGGGTCAGACCAGCTGGTCGGGGTCGATGCCGTCGAGGAGGTTGGGCGTCTTGCCGAGCAGATGGTTGACGAAGCCGATGATCTGCATGCCGGGGACCCGGATGGTGGCGCCGTCGTTCTCCGAGTGGAAGTGCTGGTCGGACTCAGAGTGGCTGTAGCTGCCGTTGATCGTGAAGGGGCCCCAGCCGACGCTCGCCGACACGGACACGGAGCTCGCGTGGTGCTGGAAGGCCTGGGCGAGCGAGGCGGAGCGGATGGTGAGGTTCTTGACGAACAGCGCCTGGAGCGGGTAGCCGATGAAGCGGCCCTGGGGCGGGGTGCCGCCGTCCGAGGGCATGTCGTCGTAGTTCCAGCCCTCGCCCTTGCACAGGTCCCAGCCGCGGTTCTCCAGGAACTCCGGGTAGAACCAGGGGCGGACGACCTGCACCTGGGTCATGTCGAAGGACATCGAGAAGTCTTCGAGCTGGAAGTTCTCGCTGTAGTCGGTGGAGGTCGAGGAAACGCCCGCGCTCGCGCTCCACAGGCCCCAGTTGAGGCCGCCGCCCGCCGACCAGGACGTGGTCTCGTAGTGGCTGTGGGAGTCCACCATCTGGTGGTACATGGAGTAGTTGGTCCAGCCGGCGGAGGTGGCGAAGTCACCGGGCACGACGCTTGTGTAGTAGAAGGACTGGCCCGGTCCGAGGGCGCTGGTGAGCGCCTCCTCGTAGTACCGCTCCAGGTTGCGCTTCCACAGCAGCATCGACTTCTCGGTGGTCTGGTCGATGTACGCGTTGATCTCCTCGACCTCGTTGCGATAGCCGCTGGAGGTCCAGTCGTCCGCGGCGGCGGCCACCTGGAGTCCGTACAGCTGCGCGTTGCTCGCCCAGTCCGCGACCGCCTGCTTGCCGGCCTCGCCGATGGCGGCCTGGGCGGCGATGCGCTTGTTGTTGTACGCCAGCGCGGCGGCCACGTACGCCTGCATGCCGGCCTTGTAGGCCTTGAGCATGGGGCTGTCCTCGGTGACCTGCTTCTCCTGTTCGGTGACGATGTCCTTCACCGTGCGGGTCACCCGCAGCAGTCCGCGGAAGCGCTCCAGCTTCTTCTTCTGGTCGTCGGTGAGCTGGTCGTCGATCACCTTCGAGAACTTCAGGATCTGGCCGTAGATCTCGCTCAGCCGCGCCCCGCTCGCGTTGCGCCACACCCCCTCCTGGCGTCCCGTCGAGTACGCCGACGTCACGTCCGGGATGAAGTCGATCAGCGAGGCGAAGTTGAACGCCTGCTGGAGCAGCAGCTTGTCCTCGGCCGCGGTGGCGCCGGTGCCGATGCCCTGCGCGGCGAACGCGAAGTCCGCCTCCTGGTAGGGCAGTCCCGGCATGCACCAGGTGATGAAGCTGGATGTGGAGGGGGGCACGCTTCCGTCGCCCCCCGTGAGCACGTTGTACATCTGATCGCGGAACGTCCGCCCGAGATCCCCCAGTTGATACCCCATGCGACCGTCCTGCCCGAGTCGCTGGACACCCATACGACCGACTGGAGCGCTTCACCCGGATAAGTGAATTACCCGAGCAATAACGGCACTTGGGGAACTTTGCGGGTCTTCAGTCACTGGCCTCGATGGTGCGCATCACCCTCGCCAGCGCCTCGTAGTAGTCCGTCGCCGTCGCGTATCCGGCGTCCGCGACGGCCCGCGCGAAGGCGTACGCGTCGTCGGTGTGCTCGAACGCGGGGGCGTACCGGCTGTTGTTGCGCAGGAAGTTGCCGTGCGCGGTGAAGGCGTCGGCGGGCGAGGCGTAGACGCGGAACCAGTCGCGGACGACGTAGACGTACTTCCCGTCGGCCCGCTGGGTCACCGAGATGACCTCGGGGAACACCGCGTCGGGCCGGTCGAGCACCTCCGTGGTGCGCAGCAGCTGACGGGTCTCGGGCGGGTCGCCGGCCCTGGCCTTGATGCCGAAGAAGTTGTTGCCAGGGGCGTGCGCGCCCCAGCCCGACTCCAGCGCGGCCTGGCCGAGCGTCACCAGGGCGGGCACGCCCGTGGCCGCCTGGCCGGCGTCGGCGTACTCCCCGTATCGAGCGCGGAACTCGGCCGCCGTCGCCGAGCGCTCCACCGGCGCCGTGGCGGCATTCGACCAGACCGCGTCGAAGGGGTCGGTCAGGCCCGGCCACTGGTCGGCGACGGTGAGCGGGTAGCCGTCCTCCTGGCGCTTCTTGTGCCAGTCGATGCCGACGTACTCCGTGCCCCTGAAGAGGTACGCCCGCCCGTTGCCCGGGTTCAGCGCCCCGTCGAGGCCGTCGCCCACCCAGTCGGCGGCCACCCCCGTCCAGCCCGCGGCGACGGCCTTGGGATAGCCGGGGTCCTGCTGGTCGGCGGCGATGTCGTAGCGCACGTACTCGCCGCCGCTGAAGAAGTAGATCTTGCCGTCGCCCCAGTTCATCGCCGCGTCGACGGTGTCGAAGGACAGTCCGGGCCAGTTGCCCGCGATGGGCAGCGGGTAGCCGTCGTCGACGGTCTGGGTGGCGAAGGGGATGCGGACGTACTCGGTGCCCCGGAAGACGTACAGGTGCTGCCGGCCGAGGTCGACGGCCGCGTCGACGCCCTCCTCCCAGCCGGGCGGCAGCCCGCTCCACGCCGTGCCGAGCTGCCACTGCCCGGCGGTGTCGGCCGCGTCCGCGTCGATGTCGTACGGGGTGACCGTGCCCCCGACGGTGAAATAAGCCCTGTCCACGCCCATGCGCGCTCCCTTCGTCCACTCTCCGGGGGATGCATGCTCCGCGCCCCGGTCTTCATGGCGGCCACCGCCGTCCCGTTCGGGTGAATCCGCGAGCGTGAGGCTGACACGGTCCCGCGTACGCCCCATGACCTGCCGGAACACGGCGCCGACGACCCGTACGGCCGCTGCCGGTGACACCCGTTCATCCCACAGCCGGCGGCGCCTCGGGAAGCGGCAGGGCGCGAGTGCCACTTACCTCGGAAGGGCAGGGGCGCGACCGACTCGGCGGCACATGGGGGTGCCGCGGGCCGTGATCCCTGGCTTGTCGAGGGAGCACCATGCGACGCACCGCCCGTCTGCTGACCGGTACCGCGCTCGCCGTCGCGACGGCGGGGCTGGCCGCCGCGCCCGCGTTCGGCGACGCCACCGGCAGCCTGGAGGTGTATCCGTCCACGGTGACGCCGGGCGGTCAGGTCACGGTGAACACGAAGGCGTGCGGCGCGGGCTCGGCGCTGGGCGACGCCGGAGCGGTGGGTGCCGGAACGTTCACGCTGGCGCCCAGCGCGCACGAGGGCGACGCGATCGGCCAGTTCCGGGTGCCGCCGAGCGCGCAGCCGGGGACATACGAGATCGTCGCGAAGTGCGCCGAGGGCGACCGGCAGGTGGCGGGCGACCTCATGGTGACGCTGATGGCGGCGCACGAGCAGGTGCAGCCGCGCGGAAGTGTGAAGACGGGGGTCGGCGGCGCGCTCGGCCGCGACCCCGTGCAGACCGCGGCGGGTGTGTCGGCTCTGGCCGTCGCCGCCGCGGGCGGTACCTGGCTCCTGCATCGCCGGGCGAGAGGCGACGGGATCTGACGGACACCCTCCGCTGTCCGTCCGCCGGTACCGCATGTCCCACCCCCTCCGGGTCCGACGCCCCTCGCGGCCCGGAGGGGGTAGGGGACCTGTTCCGGAGAGGGGTTTCCTATGCGCAGGATCGGGGACACCGCGATAGCCGCGGTCACCGTCGTCGCCCTCGGCTCGGGCGTGTGGCTGCTCGGCGGCACGGCGGGCACGCACGCCCCGCCCCAGCCGTCCGCCGCCGAGGGCCGCCCGGAGGCGGCCGAGGAGCGGCTCACGGCACCCGCGCTGCCGCCCTCCCCGCCCACGCGCATCCGGATCCCCGGGATCCGGGTGAACGCGCCCCTGATGGGCCTCGGCCTGACGAAGTCCGGCAGCCTCGACGTGCCGCCCGCCTCGAACAAGAACCTCGCCGGCTGGTACGAGGCCGGCACCGCTCCCGGCGAGCCGGGCACCGCGATCGTCGCCGGGCACGTCGACAACACCGAGGGTCCCGCCGTCTTCTACGACCTCGGCGCGCTCAAGCGCGGCGCCACCGTCGAGGTGGACCGCAAGGACGGCGGCGTCGCGGTGTTCACGGTCGACGCCGTCGAGGTCTACCAGGCGCGCGACTTCCCCGACGAGAAGGTGTACGGCGCCGCCAAGCGCCCCGAGCTGCGGGTGATCACCTGCGGCGGCGGCTACTCGAAGACCACCGGCTACCAGGGGAACGTGGTCGTCTTCGCGCACCTCACCGGCAGCCGGTGAGGGCCTCCAGCCCCCTCACATCGCCTCCCCGCTCCCGCTGAGGGCAGCGTTCCTCCCGGGAAACAGTCGTGATGCGGCCGGGTAACGTCGGCGCCGCAGTCTGCGTGGCATGACCTCGAATACGCGTGTGGCGGTGCTCCACCTGCTCACCAACGACGGAGGCTGCTGATGTCCACGACCTCACCTGTCGAGAACCACCCCCGCCCCACGATCGTGCTCGTCGGCCACGGCATGGTCGGCCAGCGCTTCCTCGAAGCGCTCGCCGAGCGCGGCCTGACCGCCACCCACCGCGTGGTCGTGCTCTGCGAGGAGCCGCGCCCCGCCTACGACCGGGTGCGGCTGACCTCGTACTTCTCGGGCCGGACGCCCGACGAACTCTCCATGACCGACCGGGAGTTCATCAGGGAACACGGCATCGAGCTGCACGTCGGCGACCCCGCGGAGAACGTCGACCGCGCGGCCCGGACGGTGACCGCCCGCTCCGGACTGACCGTCGGCTACGACGTCCTCGTCCTGGCCACCGGCTCCTACCCGTTCGTACCGCCGGTCCCGGGCAAGGACGCCGAGGGCTGCTTCGTCTACCGGACCATCGAGGACCTGCTCGCCATCGAGGCGTACGCGAAGTCGCGGGCCCGGACGGGCGCGGTGGTCGGCGGCGGTCTGCTCGGCCTGGAGGCGGCCGGCGCCCTCAAGGGCCTCGGACTCGCCACCCACATCGTGGAGTTCGCGCCGCGGCTGATGCCGGTGCAGGTCGACGAGGGCGGTGGCGCGGCGCTGCTGCGCACCATCGAGGACATGGGCCTGACCGTGCACACCGGCACGGGCACCCAGGAGATCGTGACGGACGACGCGGGCGCCGTGGCCGGCATGAAGCTGTCCGACGGCTCCGAACTCGCCACCGACCTGGTGGTGTTCAGCGCCGGTGTCCGCCCCCGCGACCAGCTGGCCCGCGACTGCGGTCTGGCGGTCGGCGAGCGCGGCGGCATCACCGTCGACGAGCGGTGCCGTACGGTCACCGACCCGCAGGTGTTCGCGATCGGCGAGTGCGCGCTGGCGGCGGACGGCCGGGTGTACGGCCTGGTCGCGCCGGGCTACGAGCAGGCCGAGACGGCGGCCGCGACGATCGCCGCCGACGAGGCCGACCAGGTGACGTTCACCGGCGCCGACCTGTCGACCAAGCTGAAGCTGCTCGGTGTGGACGTCGCCTCCTTCGGCGACGCGCACGGCACCACCGAGGACTGCCTGGAGGTCGTATACGCCGACGCCCGGTCGGGTCTGTACAAGAAGCTGGTCGTCGGCCGCGACGGCACGCTGCTCGGCGGCATCCTGGTCGGCGACGCGGAGGCGTACGCCACGCTGCGCGCGTTCACCGGCTCGGTCCCGCCGGTGGCGGCCGAGTCCCTGGTACTGCCCGCCGGCGTGGGCGGCCCCGTCCAGCTCGGCCCCTCCGCCCTGCCGGACGAGGCGGTCGTCTGCTCCTGCCACAACGTCACCAAGGGCGCGGTCCGCAGGTCGGTGACGGACCACTCCTGCACCAGCGTGCCCGAGGTGAAGAAGTGCACCAAGGCCGGTACGGGCTGCGGCAGTTGCGTGAAGGTGCTGGGTCAGCTGCTCACCGCCGAGCTGGAGGCGAGCGGCGTCGAGGTCGACAAGGGGCTGTGCGGCTGCTTCGCGCAGACCCGCGAGGAGCTGTACGAGATCGTCCTCGCCCTGCGCCTCACCTCGTACCGGGACCTGCTGGACCGGTACGGCCGCGAGGGTGCCCGGGGCGGCGACGGCTGCGAGACCTGCAAGCCGGCCGTCGGCTCGATCATCGCCTCGCTCGCCCCGACGATCGGCGCGGACGGCTACGTCCTCGACGGCGAGCAGGCGGCCCTGCAGGACACCAACGACCACTTCCTCGCCAACCTGCAGAAGAACGGCTCGTACTCGGTCGTGCCGCGCATCCCCGGCGGTGAGATCACCCCGGAGAAGCTGATCGTGATCGGTGAGATCGCCCGTGACTTCGGGCTCTACACGAAGATCACCGGCGGTCAGCGGATCGACCTGTTCGGGGCGCGCGTCGAGCAGCTCCCGCTGATCTGGACCCGCCTGGTGGACGCGGGCTTCGAGTCCGGGCACGCGTACGGCAAGGCGCTGCGCACGGTGAAGTCGTGCGTGGGGCAGACCTGGTGCCGCTACGGCGTCCAGGACTCCGTACGGATGGCGATCGACCTGGAGCTGCGCTACCGGGGGCTGCGCTCGCCGCACAAGCTCAAGTCGGCGGTCTCCGGGTGCGCCCGCGAGTGCGCCGAGGCCCAGTCGAAGGACTTCGGCGTGATCGCCACCGCCAACGGCTGGAACCTGTACGTCGGCGGCAACGGCGGCGCGACCCCGCGCCACGCGGACCTGCTCGCGCAGGACCTGTCCGACGCCGAACTGGTGCGGCTGATCGACCGGTTCCTCATGTTCTACATCCGCACGGCCGACCGGCTGGAGCGCACGTCGACCTGGCTGGAGCGGATCCCGGGCGGGCTGGACCACGTACGGGACGTGGTGGTGCACGACTCGCTGGGCATCTGCGAGGAGCTGGAGTCGCTGATGGCGGCCCATGTCGCCCACTACCGCGACGAGTGGGCCGAGACCGTCGACAGCCCCGAGAAGCTGGCCCGGTTCGTGTCCTTCGTCAACGCGCCCGACACCCCCGACCCGGTGGTCGCCTTCGTCCCCGAGCGCGACCAGATCAAGCCCGACCTGCCGCTGCTGAGCATCGGCCACCGTCCCCTGCACGACGCACTGGAAGGAAGCGCCCCGCGATGACCCTGGCACCCGAGACGACCTCGTTGATGGTCCAACTGCGGCTGGGCGAGGACTGGTTGACCATCTGCGACCTGGCCGCGCTGACCCCGGGGCGCGGGGTGGCGGCGCTGCTGCCCGACGGCCGCCAGGCGGCGCTCTTCCTGGACCGGACGGGCCAGGTGTACGCGATCGACAACCGCGACCCGTTCGGCGGCGCGGCGGTCCTCTCGCGCGGCCTGACCGGCACCCACGAGGGCCGGCCGTTCGTCGCCTCCCCGCTGCTGAAGCAGCGCTTCGACCTGGTCACCGGGCAGTGCCTGGACGACGAGACGGTGCGGGTGGCGACGTACGAAGTGAGGGGGGCGAGGGGTTGAGGGAGGCGGGAGCCTCGTAGGCACCCTTCTCGACCGCGCTCGGCACACCGACTGTTTTCGGTCACGCGGGACGGCTACCGACAAGAAACTTACGCGGGAGGTGTGCCAACCTTCGATCGACGTAAGGAATGAAAGGGCCGGACCCACCGAGGGAGGACGGACAGGACATGCACGAAACCCCGCCCGTCCGACCCGAGGCCGGCATGGTCGTGGGACTCTTCTGGGTCGCCGCGGACGGCGTGTATCTGGGAGCACCCGCGACAACTCCGGCTCCCACCCTGGTTCTCCAGCCGTCCGGGCCCCGTCTCACCGGTCCGGATCCACGGACGTGGACGTGGTCGGAGATCGCCGATCTGCAGGTCACCGAGGTCCCGGTCCGCTCCACCCTGAACCGCTGGGCGAGCCGGGCGGCGAGCGTCGCCGCGGCGGCCATGGACGTCTGGGTGCCGGGCGACCCCGAGCGGATGACCGTCTCCGTGACCACGCCCGACGGCTGCTTCCGGACATCCGTCCACTCCGGCGCCGCCGTCGCCTACTCGCCCCGCGAGGTCGACCTGTCACGGCAGTTGATCGACCGCTTCGTACGGGGCGGCGCCACGCCCGCCCTGATGACCCAGTGGTGGGAGAAGTCGCGGCCGACGGGAATCCTCAAGTCGCGCGAGCGCGAGGAGGTTCTCGGACTCTGGCTCGCGCAGACGTGATCACCCCGCCTCGGACCGGCGACCGAAGGGCACCGTGATGCGCGTACCCACCTGCGTCCTCAGCAGCTTCGAGGCCCCCCGTGTGCTGCACGGCCACAGCCCCGACCTGTTCGTCCAGATCGGTTCCCTGACCAAGCCGCTGACCGCGACCGTCCTCACGCGGCTGGCGGACAGCGGATTCCTGGGCCTCGACGACCCGCTGGAGTCGTTCCTGCCGGCTCCCAGGGGCACCGGAATCACCCTGCGGCACCTCGCCGAGCACACCTCGGGCCTGCCCCGGCTACCCCCGGGCCTCGGCGGGAGCGACCCCTACGCGGCCTTCGACGCCGGGGCCCTGGACTCGGTCGTGCGCCACCTCGACGGCCTGGTCACCGCCCCCGCGGGCACCTCCGAGGAGTACTCGAACCTCGGGTACGCCGTCCTGGGCGCCGCCCTGGTCTCCGCGGCCGGCGCCTCGTACGAGGAACTCCTGAGCCGGCACGTCCTCGACCCGCTCGGTGTCACCGACGTCCGCGCCGACCCCCCGGCCGACCGACGACTGCACCGGTGGGGGCCGTTGGAACTGCTGCGGCGCCCTTGGACGATGACCGGCGCGATCCTGCCCGCCGGCGGGCTCTGGGCCACTCCCCGGGCCGCCGCCCGTGTCGTCGTCGGCCTGCTCGTCGACCGCGGCCTCGGCGATCCGGCGCCCGCCTGGCAGCCGGCGGGACCCATGCTCTGGCACAACGGCGCGACGAACACCGCGTCCGTCTTCGCCGGTGCCTCACCGAGCGGCTGGATCCTCGTGCACCGCCAGACCGGCCGCGCCGACGCCACGGACAAGCTGGCCGTGGACACCTTCAAGGCGGCCGTGGCACAGCGCCGGCGCTAGGTCCTGTCGTCAAACTCGCGTCGTCCGCCCGAAGGGCGGGCCTCGCGGCGTCATGGGGGTCCCCCCTGCTCGAGCGGAGCCGAGAGCTTGGGGGAGCGTGCTCTGGGGGTCCCCCCGGCCGAAGGCTGGGGGAGTGCCGGGCCTCGTCCCTCGTACTGGACGTACTTGGGTCGGGGCCCGGTGCGGCGAGTGGGGGTCCCCCCTGCTCGAAGAGCTTGGGGGAGCGTGCATGACGTCGCGGGGCAGACGGGAGTTTGACGACAGGGCCTAGGTTCCGCACGGGGCTCCCGCTCACCTCACGCCTTCAGCGCGTCGTACGTCACTCCCGTCAGCCGCTCGGACGCGTCCCAAAGCCGCATGCCCGCCTGGTCGTTGCGGGTCCACGGGGCGCGCGGAGAGGGGGCCGGCGCCCCGCGCCACATCGCGAAGGACGGGCCGGTGAAGGAGTCGGGCCGGACCTCGGGCGCGGTCGCCGCGTACAGCGTGGGCAGCGCGCCCGCCTCCGCCGGCTGGGCGACGGCCGTGTTGACGAGTTCCATCAGCCGCTCCGCGCCCCGGCGCCCCTCGGCCCGCGGCCCGGCCGTCTGGAGGTTGGTGGCGGCATACCCCGGGTGGGCCGCCGCCGCGACGGCGTCCGCGCCGGTGGCCGCCAGCCGGCGCGCCAACTCGTGCGTGAACAGCAGGTTGGCGGTCTTGGAGCGGGCGTAGGCCACCCAACGCCGGTACCGGCGCTCGCTGTTGAGGTCGTCGATGTCGAGGTTGGCGAGCGCGTGCAGCATGCTGGACACGGTCACGATCCGGGCGCCGGGGGCGGCGAGCAGGGCCGGCAGCAGCAGCCCGGTGAGGGCGAAGTGCCCCAGGTGGTTGACGCCGAACTGGGTCTCGAACCCGTCGGCCGTCGTCCCGTACGGCAGCGCCATCACACCGGCGTTGTTGACGAGCAGATCGAGACGGTCGTACGCGAACGAGTCGGCGAAGTCCCGTACGGACGCGAGGTCCCCGAGGTCCAGCCGTCCGAACTCGGCCTGGGCGCCCGGCACCTCGGCCACCACCTGGTCGGCCGCGGCACTCCCCCGATCCTCGCTCCGGCAGGCGAGCACCACCCGGGCCCCGTTGCGCGCCAGTTCCCGCGCGGTGACGTAACCGAGGCCGCTGTTGGCGCCGGTGACGACGGCGATGCGGCCGGTGAGGTCGGGGATGTCGGTCGTCTTCCAGCCGGACATGGGCGAGACCTTCCGAGAGGGGGCCGAAGTGCCGTGACAACGCCGGTCACAGCATGTCCCCGTGACATGATGGCGTCCATGATCACACCCCGAAAGGCCGATGCCGCGTAACCGGCCCGGCGCCCTGCGCGCCCGACGGAGCCGCGCGCTCCCGCACACCCGGGAGACCCCGCCTCCCGTCCGCATCCCCGGTCTGTCGGCCCGGACCAGTCTCACGATCCACCGGGTGGAGAGCGCGTCGGACGGCTTCCTCATCCGGGTCGGCGCGACCGGCGACGCCCTACGCCGGTACCGCGCGTTCCTGAGCCGCCCGGGGCTACGCCCCCTGTATCCGCACGAGGCCTTCTGCCCGTCGTGCCCCGGCTGTGCCCTGGACGACGTACGGCACGCCCGTGACGTACTGGCGGAGATCCTGCCACTGCTGCCGCCCCGGGCCCGGGGCGAGCTGCGGCGTGCACTGCTGACGCTCGACCGCCGCTATCGGACCCGGACCCTGCCCGATCCACTCGCGGCCGCGCGGGGCGAGGCGCCGTGGTGGCACGGGCGTCTTGCCGACGGCGCTGAGGGGTGGGGGGTGTAAGTGGTGGGTGAAGGAGCGTGGCAGGGAAAGGCAGGCGACACGAGCACCGCGCGAGGGTGACCATGGCTTCATGACGGCAACGCATCTGGAAACCGGCAGCAATGACCCTCAGGTGGCCGAAGCACTTGCTGCGGAGTACGAGGCTCTGTCACCTGAGTGCCGAGCCGATCCTGACCGGTTGAACCGGTTCCTCGCGCCGGACTTCCATGAGTTCGGCGCCTCCGGCGCGGAGATCGAGTACGAAGGCACCGCGCAGCGCGTAGCGGCATACACCGACCCGGCTGGTGAGCCGATCAAGGCCGAGCGCGTACGTGGGCTCAGATTGGCCGACGGGCTGGTGATGGTGAAGTACCGCGCGAACATCGACGGGAAGTGGTCCAACCGAACCTCGTTGTGGCGACGGGTAGCACCGACGCACTGGCAGATGTTCCACCATCAGGGAACGCCCACCGGGGGCCCGAACGGCACTTCCTAGTGCGCCGGATGCCGCTCTCCACGGAGCTGGATGATGCCCGAAGGGGCGGCACCCCCGCACAGGGTGCCGCCCCTCCTTCTATGGTGCGCCGGAGCCGCCGCCGATCGGTCTTGAGGGTCGGGGACCGACGGCGGCTCCGGGGCCAGGGAGGAATGGCGGTGGTCGCCGCCCTCCGGGTGAGGGTCAGCGGTGGTCGCTGCCCTGGGAGTGGGTGGCCGCGCGTCCCGCTTCGAGGCGGGCGACCGGGATGCGGAACGGGGAGCAGGAGACGTAGTCCAGACCCACCTCGTGGAAGAAGTGGACCGACTCGGGGTCGCCGCCGTGCTCGCCGCAGACGCCGAGCTTCAGGTCGGGGCGGGTCTCGCGGCCCGCCTTGACCGCCGCCTTGACCAGGGAGCCGACGCCGTCCCTGTCGATGGTCTCGAACGGGCTGACGCCGAAGATGCCCTTCTCCAGGTAGGCGGTGAAGAAGCTCGCCTCGACGTCGTCGCGGCTGAAGCCCCACACGGTCTGGGTCAGGTCGTTCGTGCCGAAGGAGAAGAACTCCGCGGCCTCCGCGATCTGGTCGGCGGTGAGCGCGGCGCGCGGCAGCTCGATCATCGTGCCGATCGCCAGCTTCAGGCGGACGCCCGTCGCGGCCTCGACCTCGGCGATGACCTGGTCGGCCTCCTCGCGGACGATCTCCAGCTCCTGGACGGTGCCGACGAGCGGGATCATGATCTCGGCGCGCGGGTCGCCCTTGGCGTTCTTGCGCTGGGCCGCGGCCTCGGCGATGGCCCGCACCTGCATCGTGAACAGACCGGGGATGACCAGGCCGAGGCGTACGCCGCGCAGGCCGAGCATCGGGTTCGCCTCGTGCAGACGGTGGACGGCCTGGAGCAGTCGCAGGTCGTTCTCGTTGGCGTCCTTGCGGGACTCCGCCAGGGCGACGCGGACCGACAGCTCGGTGATGTCCGGCAGGAACTCGTGCAGCGGCGGGTCCAGGAGGCGGATGGTGACGGGCAGGCCGTCCATCGCCTCGAACAGCTCGACGAAGTCCTTCTTCTGCAGCGGGAGGAGCTGCTTGAGGGCTTCTTCGCGCTCGGTGTCCGTGTCCGCCAGGATCAGGCGCTCGACCAGCTCACGGCGGTCGCCGAGGAACATGTGCTCGGTGCGGCACAGGCCGATGCCCTGGGCGCCGAAGCGGCGGGCGCGCAGCGCGTCCTCGGCGTTGTCGGCGTTGGCGCGCACCCGCAGGCGGCGCTTGCGGTCGGCGAAGGCCATCATGCGGTGGACCGCCTCGACGAGCTCGTCGGCGTCGTCGGCGCCCGGGTGCATCCGGCCCTCGAAGTACTCGACGACCGGGGAGGGCACGACCGGGACCTCGCCCAGGTAGACCTTGCCGGTGGAGCCGTCGATGGAGATCAGGTCGCCTTCCTCGACGATGTGACCGCCCGGGACCGTCATCCGTCGGCGCTTGGTGTCGACCTCCAGCTCCTCGGCGCCGCAGACACAGGTCTTGCCCATGCCGCGGGCGACCACGGCCGCGTGGGAGGTCTTGCCGCCGCGGGAGGTCAGGATGCCCTCGGCCGCGATCATGCCGTCGAGGTCGTCGGGGTTGGTCTCCCGACGGACCAGGATGACCTTCTCGCCCGAGCGGGACCACTTGACGGCGGTGTACGAGTCGAAGACCGCCTTGCCGACCGCGGCGCCCGGCGAGGCCGCGATGCCCCGGCCGACCTGCTCGGTCTTGGCGTCGTCGTCGAAGCGCGGGAACATCAGCTGCGCCAGCTGGGCGCCGGTGACGCGCTGGAGCGCCTCGGTCTCGTCGATCAGGCCCTGGTCCACCAGCTGCGTGGCGATGCGGAAGGCCGCACCCGCCGTGCGCTTGCCGACGCGGGTCTGGAGCATCCAGAGCTGGCCGCGCTCGATGGTGAACTCGATGTCGCAGAGATCCTTGTAGTGGTTCTCCAGGGTCTCCATGATCTGCATGAGCTGGTCGTACGACTTCTTGTCGATCGACTCCAGCTCGGCGAGCGGCACGGTGTTGCGGATGCCCGCGACCACGTCCTCGCCCTGCGCGTTCTGCAGGTAGTCGCCGTAGACGCCCTGGTGGCCGGAGGCGGGGTCGCGGGTGAAGGCGACGCCGGTGCCGGAGTCGGGGCCGAGGTTGCCGAAGACCATCGAGCAGACGTTCACCGCGGTGCCCAGGTCGCCGGGGATGCGCTCCTGGCGGCGGTAGAGCTTGGCGCGGTCGGTGTTCCACGAGTTGAAGACCGCCTCGATGGCGAGGTCCATCTGCTCGCGCGGGTCCTGCGGGAAGTCCCGGCCGGCCTCGGTCTTGACGATCTTCTTGAACTTGGTGACCAGCTTCTTCAGGTCGGCCGCTTCGAGGTCCGTGTCGACGGTGACCTTCTTGGCCGCCTTGGCCGCGTCGAGGGCCTCCTCGAAGAGCTCGCCGTCGACGCCGAGGACCGTCTTGCCGAACATCTGGATGAGGCGGCGGTAGGAGTCCCAGGCGAAGCGGTCGTCGCCGGCCTGCTTGGCCAGGCCCTGCACCGACTTGTCGGAGAGGCCGATGTTCAGGACCGTGTCCATCATGCCGGGCATGGAGAACTTGGCGCCGGAACGGACGGAGACGAGCAGGGGGTTGTCGGCCTGGCCGAGCTTCTTGCCCATCCGCTGCTCCAGCGCGTCGAGGTGCGCACTCACCTCGTCACGCAGTGCCGCCGGCTCCTCGCCACTGTCGAGGTAGACCTTGCAGGCCTCGGTGGTGATCGTGAAGCCCGGAGGGACGGGAAGGCCCAGGTTGGTCATCTCGGCGAGGTTCGCGCCCTTGCCGCCGAGGAGGTCCTTGAGGTCCTTGTTGCCCTCGGTGAAGTCGTAAACGAACTTCACGCCCTCAACGCTCGCGCCCTGCTCGGCTACCTGAGGTTCTTTGTTTTCCGACACGGGTCTCGACTCCTAGAGGCCGCGGTGGCTGCCCTGACGGCGAGGAACATACCCAGATCGAAGGCGCCTGGGTACGTCCACTCGTGCGTCATGTGCACGTAACCGGTCGTCCGCCACCGGATCGAAAGTCAAAGCTTGGCAAGCGCAGAGCGGCTGATGTTTTCACTTCTTGAACGCAATGATGCCCCCAGACCCTGAATTCCGCTCATGTGAGCGGCTCTCGGCACGCCTGATTTCGATCGATGAACGATCAAGGGGTGGCACTGAGTGCCACCCCTTGGAGAAGTGCAGTCGTGCAAGATCCGCTCATCTGAGCGGAACCCTTATCAAGGGTGGCGAGAATCACGCTGCCACAGGCGTCCGGATTTCACCATGCGGACCGAAATCCGGACGTGAAACACCCACGTCACACGCCGAGTGCGAGCAACCGCTGCTCGACCCGGTCCGGCGCGTACAGGTACTCCACGACCAGCGCACCGGCGCCGACCAGCCCGGCTCGCTCGCCGAGCCGTGAGGTGACGACATCCAGGTGGGCGGTGGAGCGGGGCAGGGCCCGCTGGTAGAGCAGCTCGCGCACTCCGGTGAGGAAGGGCGTTCCGGCCAGATCCCCGGCGATCATCAGGACCCCGGGGTTGAGCAGTGTCACCACCGTCGCCAGCACGTCCCCCACCCGGCGCCCGGCCTCGCGGGCGAGCGCGGTCGCCTCCGGGTGGCCGGAGGCCAGCAGGTCCCGTACGTCCGAGCCGGAGGCGGCCCTCACCCCGGCCTCCGCGAGGCGCCGGGCCACGGCGCCGCCGCTGGCGACGGCCGCGAGGCAGCCGTACGAACCGCACCGGCACAGCGCCTCCGCGCCCACCCGGATGTGCCCGATGTCGCCCGCGCCGCCGTCGACGCCCCGGTAGATCGAGCCGTCGACCACGACGCCGGCGCCGATACCGGTCGACACCTTGACCAGGACGAAGGCCGAGCAGTCCGGGTGTCCGGTGCGCTGCTCGCCGTACGCCATGAGGTTCGCGTCGTTGTCCACGAGCACCGGCACCGCGGGCGCGCCGGTGCGTTCGGTGAAGGCGCGGGAGAGGCGGCCTCGTATGTCGTAGCCGTCCCAGCCCGGCATGATCGGCGGCTGCACGACCCGGCCGGTCTCGCTGTCCACCGGCCCCGGCACCGCGAGTCCTATGCCGCACACCTCGTCCGGCAGGTGCCCCGCCTTCTCCAGCAACTCGGCGCACCAGTGGCCGAGTTCGCCGAGCACGGTCTCGGGCCCGTCCTCCACGACCAGCGTTCCGGAGTGCTCGGCGAGGATCTCGCCGGTGAGGGAGAGGACGGCCGCGCGGGCGTGCCGGGTGTCGAGGTCGGCGGCGAGGACCACGGCGTGGGAGTCGTCGAACTCCAAGGTGATGGAGGGGCGTCCGCCGAGCGGCGAGCCGACCGGGCCGCCGGCCCCCTCGCGCAGCCAGCCGGCCCGGAACAGCCGGTCGAGGCGGTGGCCGACGGTGGCCCGGGAGAGCCCGGTGGCCTGCTGGAGTGCACCGCGTGTGATCGCCCGCCCGGTGCGCACCAGTTCGAGCAGATCACCGGCGCTGGCCTGACTGCCACCCTTGCCGGTCCTGCCGGGCTGTCCGGTCATGCGCACCCCCTTGTGTTTCTCAAGACTGCATTACATAGTGAGTTTTGCGTGTTAAATAGACGTAACTCTATGGTAGCTACTGCTGAACCAGGTCGACCGGACGTCTTCGGGGAGCCCCGAGTGGATCGCACTGCCCAGCTCACCGCCCTACCGGCGGAGCCCGCCATTGCATACGATCCGCCGCCCGCGGCGGATTCACCGCAGGCCAGGGCCGCCCGGGTGCTGACGGACAACTGGACCGGCACCTCCACCGTGCCCTCGCGCCGGCTGTATCCCCACCAGTGGTCCTGGGACTCGGCGTTCATCGCGATCGGCCTCAGGCACGTGTCGCCGCTGCGGGCGCAGACGGAGCTGGAGACGCTGCTGGCCGCCCAGTGGGCCGACGGGCGCGTCCCGCACATCGTCTTCAACCCCTCCGTACCGCTCGACGCGTACTTCCCGAGCCCCGACTTCTGGCGGTCCTCGACCGCGGGACGCGCGGCGGGCGCCCCGCGCACCGTACAGACCTCGGGCATCGTGCAGCCACCGGTGCACGCGCTGGCGGCCTGGCTGGTGCACTGCGCCGACCCGGGGCTGTCCCGGGCCCGCGGCTTCCTGGCCCGGGTCCATCCGCGGCTGGCCGCCTGGCACCGCTATCTGCTGCACCGCCGGGACCTGGGCGGCGGCGGGCTCGCCTCCGTCGTGCACCCCTGGGAACAGGGTATGGACAACAGCCCCTGCTGGGACGCCCCGTTGGCCCGTGTCACGCCCGCCCCGGCCCGCTCCTTCCGCCGTGCCGACCTCGACCACGGGGCGGCCGAGGACCGGCCGACCGATCTCGACTACGGGCGCTACGTGCGGCTCGCCGGGGACTACCGCGACCGTGGATACGCCGACGGGCAGGGCGAGTTCGCCGTGGAGGACCCGGCCTTCAACGCCCTGCTCATCGCCTCGGAGCACGCGCTGGCGCGCATCGCCCACGAGCTGGGGGCCGTCGGCACGGCCCGGCACACGCGCGCGGAACGCCTGACGGCGGCGCTGGTGGAACGGCTGTGGGACCCGACGGAGGGGATGTTCTTCTGCCGTGACGTGCGCGGCGGGGGGCTGATCGAGGAGCGCGGGGTCTCCGGTCTGGTCCCGCTGCTGCTGCCCGGTCTGCCCCACGACATCGCCGCGGCGCTCGTCCGCACGCTCACCGGACCGCACTTCGGCCTGGGCGACACCACCCGGCTCGTGCCGAGTTACGACCTGCTCGGCGAGGCCTTCGACCCGCACCGCTACTGGCGCGGCCCGGCCTGGTTCAACACCAGCTGGCTGCTGGAGCGCGGACTGCGGACGCACGGCGAGTCGGCGCGGGCGGACGCGCTGCGCTCGGCGTTCGTCCGGGCGGCCGACGACACCGGCTTCGCGGAGTACGTCGACCCGTACAGCGGCGAGGCCTGCGGCGCGCTCGGCTTCGGCTGGACCGCCGCACTCACGCTCGATCTGCTGCACCTGCCCCCCGGACACGGCGTGTCCGGCACGGGCACCGACACGTTCGACAGGAGTGACAAGGGAGGGGACCGGGCATGACGGACCGGCATCACCTGCTCGTGCACGGAGCGACGTTCGCCGCCGTGGGCGACCGCGGCGACATCAGCGGCGTACGGGGCGGCAACTCCCCGGACGGGTTATTCGTGCGCGACGCCCGCCACCTCAGCCGCTGGCAGCTGACGGTCGACGGCGCGCTGCCCGAGGCGCTCACCCCGGTCGCGGACGGGGACGCGGCGCGCTGTGTGCTCGTACCGCGCGGTGGTCGGCAGGAGCCGCCCGCCCACACGCTCTTCAGGGAACAGGCCGTCGGTGACAGCTCGTTCGTCGAGTCCCTGCGGGTGACCAACAACCGCCCGGTGCCGACGACCGTGCGCCTGGCGATCACCGCCGACGCGGACTTCACCGACCAGTTCGAACTGCGCTCCGACCACCGCACCTACACCAAGACCGGCGTCGTACGCTCCCGCCAAGTCCTGGACGACGGCGTGGAGTTCAGCTACCGGCGCGGCGAGTGGCGGTCCTGTACGACCATCACGGCCGACCCCGCCCCGGACGGCGTCGAGGAGACCGGCACCGGCGCCCGCCGTCTCGTCTGGACGCTGGACCTCGAACCGCACGGCACCGCGGAGCTGATCCTGCGGGTGATGGCACGCCCGCACGGCGAGAAGCGGGCCCTGCGCGTACCCCGCTCCCCCGCCGCCCTGAACGAACAACTCCTCTCCCTGGAGGGGGAGTTCATGGAAGGCGTCGCCTTCCCGACGGGCTGGCCGGAGCTGGCGGCGGCCTGCGCCCGCGGCCTCGCCGACCTCGCGGCGCTCCAGGTACCGGCCACCGGGCCCGACGGCGAGGACCTGCGGGTACCGGCGGCGGGCGCCCCCTGGTTCCTGACCCTCCTGGGCCGGGACGCCCTCCTCACCTCCCTCTTCGCCCTCCCCTACCGCCCCCGGCTGGCCGCCGCCACGCTCCCCGCGCTCGCCGCCACCCAGGCCGTGGAGACCGGGGCGACCTCGGTGGCGCAGCCCGGCAAGATCGTCCACGAGGTACGACACGGCGAGCTGGCGCACTTCGGCCAGGTGCCGTTCGCCCGCTACTACGGCTCGATCGACGCGACACCGCTGTTCCTCGTCCTGCTCGGCGCCTACGTCGAACGGACCGGGGACACGGCCCTGGCCCGGCGCCTGGAGCCGCACGCCCGCGCGGCCATCGGCTGGATGCTGGACCACGGCGGGCTGACCTCGCGCGGCTACCTGGTCTACCGC
Source organism: Streptomyces olivochromogenes (assembly GCF_021538895.1). GTDB lineage: Bacteria > Actinomycetota > Actinomycetes > Streptomycetales > Streptomycetaceae > Streptomyces > Streptomyces olivochromogenes_A. Next base: position 64,386 of record NZ_JADDRL010000005.1, read on the forward strand.
GCCGACCGGGGCGGCCTCGCCAACCAGAACTGGAAGGACTCCCCCGGCGCCATCTGCTCGGCCGACGGCACCCGCGCGACCGGCCCGGTGATGGCGGCGGGGGCCCAGGGGTACGCGTACGACGCGCTGCGCCGCACGGCGTGGATCGCACGCACGGTGTGGGAGGACCAGGCCTACGCGGCCCTGCTCGAACAGGCCGCCGCCGATCTGCGCGACCGCTTCCAGCGGGACTTCTGGATGCGGGAGCACTCGTTCCCCGCGCTCGCGCTGGACGGCAACGGCCGGCAGGTGGACGCGCTGGCGTCGGACGCCGGGCACCTGCTGTGGTCGGGTCTCCTGGACAAGGAGTACGGCGAGTTGGTGGGCCGGCGTCTGCTGGAACCGGACTTCTTCTCGGGCTGGGGCGTGCGCACGCTGGCGGCGGGCCAGCCCGCGTACCACCCGCTCTCCTACCACCGCGGCTCGGTCTGGCCGCACGACAACGCGCTGATCACCCTGGGTCTGGCCCGGTACGGCCTGCACGACGAGGCCCGCACGGTCGCGCACGCCCTGGTCGACGCGGCGACCGCGACCGGGCACCGGCTCCCCGAGGTGATCGCGGGCTACGGCCGCGGCACCCACGCCGAGCCGGTTCCCTACCCGCACGCATGCGTACGGGAGTCCCGCTCGGCGGCGGCCCCACTGGCGCTGCTCACTGCGGTCGGGGGCGCCTAGCGGGAGTGTTGACGAGCCGTTTGCCGGGTGTTTGCCCACGGCCCTGAACAGGGGCCGGAGGCGAACCGTACGGGAGGACGGCGGGCCAGGCGGGCCGGGATCTCCGGCCCCGCCCAGCCTCCCCAGCGTGGTCCGCCGCTCCGTCCAACGGGCCTCGCACGGAAGGACCTTCGGGTTGCCTCAGCACACGAGCACGCGCCAGTCACTCAGTACGGCGGGGGAATCCGAGGGCGAGGTCCTGCCGCCGAATCCGACCGAGGCCGGGGCGGAAGGGGCCGAGGTCGCGGAGGTCGCCGCGATCAAGGGGGCCGCAATCAAGGGGGCCCGGGTCGAGCCGGTCCAGGTTGTCGAGGAAGCAGCGGCGGCGGCCGGGGCGGAGAAGACCGAGCCCGGAGGTGTCGGGTCCGACCAGGCCGAGGGCGGCAGGGCTGAGCGGGCCGAGCAGGCCGAGCCGCCTGCGGCGGAGGGCAAGCCCAAAGCCGCGTCGAAGGCCGGAGCCGATGGCGCGCCGGACGCCAAGCCCGAGTCGGAGTCGGAGTCGGACGCCAAGTCCGAAGCCGCCTCGCAAGCCGGTCCCGAGGCCGCGCCGGGCGCCAAGACCGTGTCCGAGTCGGACGCCAAGTCCGAAGCCGATTCGGACGCCTCACCCGAAACCGCGCCGGACGCCAAGTCCGAAATCGCACCGGCTGCCGAGCCCAAATCCGATGCGGACGCCAAGCGCGCAGCCGCGCCAGGCGCTGTCGCGTCCCGGGCCTGGCTCGGGCGGCGGATGTGGCGTGGGTGGCGGGCCAAGCATCCCGCGGCCGCTCGGGTGTTGTCCCTGACCGCGACCTTCCTCTCCGCGCTCCTCGTCTACATCTGTCTGCAGATGCCCAGCACGCTCGGCAACCTGAAGCTCGCGGAGTTCACGCGGCTGCCGGCCGAGGCGATCATGGGCGCGGTGGTGCTGCTGAGCCTGCCGCGCAAGCCGCGGCTCATCGTGTCGGCGCTGACCGGCGCGCTCCTCGGTGTCATCACCGTGCTGAACATGTTCGACATGGGCTTCAACGAGTACCTGGGCCGGCACTTCAACATCATCCTGGACTGGTCGCTGTTCGACGACGCCCGCGCGTACCTGGACGACACGCTCGGCAGGCCGGCCGAACTCGGCCTCAGCCTCGGCGTCGTGGTGCTGGTCTTCCTGCTCGTCACCCTCGTCGCGCTGGCGACCGTACGGCTGAGCAACCAGCTGGTCCGGCACCGGGCCAAGGCCTCCCGGGCCACGCTGATCGTCGGCACGGTCTGGATCACCTGCACCGCGCTCGGCCTGACGGTCGGCGGCATTCCGATCGCCTCGCAGCACACCGCGGGCGTGCTGAAGGTCCAGGCCCGTACCGTGCGCGACACGCTCCGGGACGAGGCGGAGTTCCGGAAGGTCGCCAAGGTGGACGCCTTCGGGAACACGCCGGCCTCCCAGCTGGTCCCGGACCTGCGCGGCAAGGACATGATCTTCACGTTCATCGAGAGCTACGGCCGCAGCGCCGTCGAGGACCCGATCATGGCGCCCGGCGTCGACAAGACGCTCGACGAGCGCACGGCGGCCCTGGAGAAGGCGGGCTTCCACGCCAAGAGCGGCTGGCTGACGTCGGCGACGTACGGCGGCAGCAGCTGGCTCGGCCACTCCACCACCATGTCGGGCCTGTGGATCAGCAACCAGCAGCGCTACCGCACGGTCATGGCCAGCGACCACCTCAGCCTGACGAAGGTCTTCAAGAAGACCGGCGCCTGGAACACGGTCGGTGTGATGCCGGGCGTGCAGAAGGGCTGGCCGGAGCAGAAGTACTACGGCCTCGACAAGGTCTACAACGCCTTCCAGCTCGGCTACCGGGGGCCGAAGTTCAGCTGGTCGACCATGCCCGACCAGTACGCGCTGGAGCAGTTCCAGCAGCGCGTGCACGGCAAGAAGCACGCCAAGCCGATGATGTCCGAACTCATCCTGACCTCCAGCCACCAGCCCTGGGCGCCGATCCCGAAGATGGTCGGCTGGGACCAGCTCGGCGACGGCTCGGTCTTCAAGTCGATCCAGCAGGCGGGCAACAAGCCGGGGGACGTCATCGCCGACACCACCAAGTCCCGTCAGGAGTACGGCAAGTCGATCCAGTACTCGGTGACCGCGCTGACCCAGTGGCTGGAGCGCTACGGCTCCGACGACACCGTGCTCGTGTTCCTCGGCGACCACCAGCCGATCGCCCGGGTCAGCGGCAACCACGCCAGCCGTGACGTGCCGATCTCCATCGTCGCCAAGGACCCGAAGGTCCTCGACAAGATCGCCGGCTGGAACTGGACGGACGGCCTGCGCCCGGCCCACAACGCCCCGGTGTGGAAGATGAGCTCGTTCCGAGACCGCTTCCTCACCGCGTACGGCTCGACCCCGCACCCCAAGAAGGGCTAGCCCAAGCGCGGGCGAGGAAGGCTCAGCCCCCGGACGTGTCCAGTTCCGCGTCCTCGCTCACGCCCGCGCAGTCGTACGGGTCCTTCAGCCACCCGTCGGGCAACACCACCCGGTTGTTGCCCGACGTCCGGCCGCGAGGACCGTCGGCGCCGACCGGCCACGCCTGGTCGAGATCCAGCTCGTCGAGGCCCTCCCCAAGTTCCGCCAGCGACGACGTGATCGCGAGCCGCCCCCGCATCTCGGAGCCGACCGCGAAGCCCTTGAGGTACCAGGCGACGTGCTTGCGGAAGTCGATGACGCCCCGCGCCTCGTCGCCGATCCACTCGCCGAGCAGCGTGGCGTGCCGCACCATGACGTCGGCCACCTCACGCAGCGTCGGCCGCGCGATGGCGTCGGTCCGCCCCTCGAACGCCGCCACGAGATCCGCGAACAGCCACGGCCGGCCCAGGCAGCCCCGGCCCACGACCACCCCGTCGCAGCCGGTCTCGCGCACCATCCGCAACGCGTCCTCGGCCGACCAGATGTCCCCGTTGCCGAGCACGGGAATCTCCGGCACATGCTCCTTGAGCCGCGCGATGGCGTCCCAGTCGGCGGTACCGCCGTAGTGCTGGGAGGCGGTGCGGCCGTGCAGCGCGATGGCGGTGACACCCTCCTCGACGGCGATCCGCCCGGCGTCGAGGTAGGTGATGTGGTCGTCGTCGATGCCCTTGCGCATCTTCATGGTGACCGGGATGTCGCCCGCCCCGCTGACCGCCTCGCGCAGGATGGCCCGCAGCAGGTTGCGCTTGTACGGCAGGGCGGACCCGCCGCCCTTGCGCGTCACCTTGGGCACCGGGCAGCCGAAGTTCAGGTCGATGTGGTCGGCGAGGTCCTCCTCCGCGATCATGCGGACGGCCTTGCCGACGGTCGCCGGGTCGACGCCGTACAGCTGGATCGAGCGCGGCTTCTCGGTCGCGTCGAAGTGGATCAGCTGCATGGTCTTCTCGTTGCGCTCGACCAGCGCCCGGGTCGTGATCATCTCGCTCACGAACAGGCCCTTGCCGCCGCTGAACTCCCGGCACAGGGTGCGGAAGGGTGCGTTCGTGATCCCGGCCATGGGGGCGAGCACGACGGGCGGCCGGACGGTGTGCGGGCCGATCTGCAAGGGGGACTCGGGCGTGGGCATTGCCCCATTGTCGCGTATCAGGGATGATCATGTAGCAGTCATTAGTTAGACGCACTATTGAAATCGGCGTACGATGGAACCCATGCCGGAGCTCAGTCAACGCCGACGTCTGCTCGTTCTCGCCATCTGCTGCATGAGCCTGCTGATCGTGGGCCTGGACGTCACCGTCCTGAACGTGGCCCTGCCCTCGATGCAGCGCGAGCTGCACGCGAGCACCGCGGGCATGCAGTGGACGATCGACGCGTACACCCTGGTCCTCGCCTCGCTGCTGATGCTCGCCGGCTCCACCGCCGACCGCGTCGGCCGCAAGCGCGTCTTCATGACCGGCCTCGTCGTCTTCACCCTCGGCTCGGTGCTGTGCTCGGTCGCCCCCAACCTGGAGGCGCTCATCGTCTTCCGCATGATCCAGGCGGTCGGCGGTTCGATGCTCAACCCGGTCGCCATGTCGATCATCACCAACACCTTCACGGACCCGCGCGAGCGGGCCCGTGCCATCGGCGTGTGGGGCGGCGTCGTCGGCATATCCATGGCCGCCGGCCCGCTGGTCGGCGGCCTGCTCGTGCAGTCGGTCGGCTGGCGCTCGATCTTCTGGATCAACCTGCCGGTGGGCCTGGCCGCCCTGCTGCTCACCCTGCGCTTCGTGCCCGAGTCCCGCGCCCCCCGGGCCCGCCGCCCCGACCCCGTCGGACAGCTCCTGGTCATCGCCCTGTTCGGCTCCCTGACGTACGCGATCATCGAGGCCCCGGACTCCGGCGCCGGCGCGGTCGCCCCGTACGCCGTGCTGGCCCTGGCCGCCCTGCTCGGCCTGCTCCGGTACGAGCCACGGCGTGCTGAACCCCTCATCGACCTGCGCTTCTTCCGTTCGGCGCCGTTCAGCGGGGCCACCGTGATCGCGATCAGCGCGTTCGCGGCACTGGGCGGGTTCCTGTTCCTGTCCACGCTCTACCTGCAGAACGTGCGTGGGCTCGACGCGCTGCACGCGGGCCTGTGGATGCTGCCGATGGCGGCGCCGACCTGTCTGTGCGCGCCGCTGTCCGGGCGGCTGGTCGGCAGCCGGGGGCCGCGGCTGCCGCTGCTGATCGCCGGGTGCGCGATGACCGCGAGCGGCGTGCTGTTCGCGGGGTTCGAGGCCGAGACGTCGAATGCCACGCTCTTCGTCGGCTACGTCCTGTTCGGCATCGGCTTCGGCTTCGTGAACGCGCCGATCACCAACACCGCGGTGTCCGGGATGCCGCGGGCCCAGGCCGGGGTGGCGGCCGCCGTCGCCTCCACCAGCAGGCAGCTCGGGCAGACGCTGGGGGTGGCCGTGGTGGGGGCCGTACTGGCCGCCGGGGTGGGCTCGTCGTCGTACGGGGACGCGTTCGTCGCGGCGGCGCGGCCGGGGTGGTGGATCCTCACGGCGTGCGGCCTGTCCGTACTCGCCGTCGGCGCGGCGACCAGCGGCCGCTGGGCCCGCGGCACCGCCGAGCGGACGGCCGAGCGCCTGGAGTCCCCGGAGGTCAAGCAGTCCCTGGGAACCGCGGCGACCTCACAGCCGCGCGTCGGCTGAACGGCCGCGCTTCCGCCGGGGCCTCCCCCCTCTGTCTCCTTGCGTGGGCGGCACCACCGCGTCCAAATAGCCCACTGCACCGGCCCATAGCAGGCGCAAGCCGGTGATAACGCCTACCGTCGCGAGGGGCGACAGCCCACGCGACGCAGACGGAGACAGGGCCGTAAGGAGACGGGGCATGGCGGAAGGACGACCAGGGGCTCGCAGCGCGAGAAGAGGGCTGAGCCGCACGGCAGGGGCTTGCGCGCTGGCCGCCGGGTTCGCCTTCGTGAGCTGCCCACCCCCCGCCGTGGCGGGTCCGCGACCGGACGGGTCGCGCCCGTGCGCGACGGAGCCCGCTCCCCCGACCGGCAGTGCGACGACTCCGCCGCCGATCACTTCGGGCAGTGACGTGTGGAGCTTCGTCTCCGAGCCGGGCCTTCACCCCCAGCGGGTCACGGTGACCGCGCATGAACCGGGGACGGCCCAGGGCAAGATTTTCGTCGGCCCGTACGCCATCGGCACCGCGGTGTTCGGTCAGACGGGGGCACTGATCTCCGAGAACTCCGGCGATCCGGTCTGGTTCCGCCCCCTGCCCTCCCCCGACCTGCAGAACGCGGACTTCAAGGTTCAGACCTATCACCACCCCAGGACCGGGAAGGCGCAGCCGGTGCTGACCTGGTGGCAGGGATCCATCGCCATTCCGCCCACCTACACCAACCTGCCGGGCGGCGCCCCCGAACCGGGCGGGTGCTACTACATCTACGACGATCACTACCGCCTGCTCAAGACGGTCTTCGCGCATCACGGCTTCTACCCGGACGAGCACGAGTTCCTCCTGACCCGCAGGGGGACCGCACTCTTCATCGCGACCAAGCCGGTCCCCAAGGATCTCCGCCCCTACGGGGGTCCGAAGGACGGGGCCGTCCTGGACAGCGAGATCCAGGAGGTCGACCTGGAGACGGGGAAGCTCGTCTTCTCCTGGGACCTGCTGGAACACCTGGACCCCGCCGATTCCGAGGTGCCGGCCTCCGACGCGGCGACGTCGGGCGGGGTTTGGGACGCCTACCACCTGAACTCGATCGACGAGGGCCCCGACGGGAAGCTGTTGATCTCACTCCGGAACTTCTGGGCGATCTACGACATCTCCAAGAAGACCGGCGGGATCCACTGGCAACTCGGCGGCAAGAAGAGCGACTTCACCTTCGGCCCCCACGCGGACTTCTACTGGCAGCATGACGCACGGTTCGGGCCGGACGGCAGGATCAGCCTGTTCGACGACGGCTGCTGCAACCAGCCGGACGGCACACCGGAACAGGAGTCGCACGGCCTGGTCCTGGACCTGGACGTCGACCGCCGTCGCGCGAGCGCCGCGCGGACGTACTACCACCGGCCACCGCTGTTCTCGGCGTCCCAGGGAAACACCCAGGCCCTGGACAACGGCAACAAGTTCATCGGATGGGGCCAGAGCTCGTACTACTCGGAATACGCCAACGCGGGCAACACGGAGGGCAACGGCTCGGAGAACCTGCTCTACGACGCGAAGCTGCCGGGTTCGAACATCTCGTACCGGGCCTTCCGGAACAAGTGGATCGGCAAGCCCTCCTATCCGCCGAGCGCAGCGGTGAAGACCGACGGCAGGAAGAGAGTCGTCTACGCCTCCTGGAACGGTTCGACGCAGACCAGAGCGTGGCGGGTGCTCGCAGGACCGGACTCCGATTCCCTGTCGGTGGTCGTGCGGCACGCCGAACGGACCGGGTTCGAGACGGCGATCCCGACGGACGCTCCGGGACCGTACTTCCGGGTCGAGGCGTTGGACGAAGAGGGCCACGTCCTCAAGTCCTCCGCCGTCGTGACCCCGACCCGCTGAAGGCTCGCAGCCGCCCCTCACCCCGCGTGAACAGCCCTGCGGGTCAATTCACCTGGTCCGCCCGCGCCAACTCCTGCAGTTGCTCCAGTCGTTGCCGGGACTCCTCGTCCACCGGTACGTACGTCACCATCCGTGCCCCGAAGTCCGGGCTCAGCCACAGGTCCGTGTGCTCCAGGGTGAGCAGGCCGACGTGACGGTTGCTGAAGTACTTGGTCTTGGTGCGGCTGCTGACGACCTCGTACCGCTGCCAGTTCTCCCGGAACTCCGGCGACTGCGCCTGAAGCCGCTTCACCAGCATCTTCCAGGCGGGCTCGCCGAGATGGCCGGCCATCGCGGCGCGCAGCTTCGCGGCCATGAGCCGCATGGTCTCGTCGAGGTGGACGATGGAGGCCCGCCAGTCCGGGTTGGTGTGGACGAGCAGCATGCAGTTGCGGTCCTCGGCCGGCACGGCGTCGAGGTCGCCGAAGAGGCGGCCGTAGGTGCGGTTGTAGGCGAGGATGTCGTACCGGCTGTTCTGGATGCAGGCCGGGATCGGCTCCAGCCGGCGCAGCATCTCGCGCACGGCCGGGGTGACGGTCGGGCAGCTCGCGGCGGGCGTGGGGTCGGCGCAGCCGCCCAGTTGGAAGAGGTGGGCGCGCTCGCCGGCGTCGAGCATGAGGGTGCGGGCCAGCGCGTCCAGGACCTGGACGGAGACCTGGATGTCCCGGGCCTGTTCGAGCCAGGTGTACCAGGTGACGCCGACCGCGGAGAGGTGGGCGACCTCCTCGCGGCGCAGCCCGGGGGTGCGGCGGCGTGGTCCGCGCGGCAGGCCCGCCTGCTCCGGGGAGATCCGCTCACGGCGGCTGCGCAGGAAGGCGGCCAGCTCGTGCCGCCTGATCTCCGAGCCCCGGACCGCGGGGGCGGGTGCCGTGTCGGCCATCGTCGTCATGTCCTCCAGACTGCCGTCGCGCGGACCGTGTTTCCAGGTACTTCTTCTACCAGGATAAGGACACTCTGGTACCAGGCTGAGTGGTGCAACAGGATCGTGACCATGACCGAAACCGTCACTACTGAGACCGTACGGTCCCCGGCCGCGCCACCGGCGCTCGGCGGCCTCGGACTCTTCACCGTCCTGCTGGCCGCGGCCCTCCCTCTCATCGACTTCTTCATCGTCAACGTCGCCCTGCCCACCATCGGCCGGGACCTGCACGCCGGCGAGGCCATCCTCGAACTGGTCGTCGCCGGGTACGGCGTCGCGTACGCCGTCCTGCTCGTCCTCGGCGGGCGGCTCGGCGACCTGTTCGGCCGGCGCCGGCTCTTCCTCGGCGGCATGGCCGCCTTCGGCCTGACCTCGCTCGCCTGCGGGTTGGCGCCGGGTGCCTGGAGTCTGGTCGCGGCGCGGGTCACGCAGGGCGCGTCGGCCGCCGCGATGCTGCCCCAGGTGCTGGCCACCATCCAGGCGACCACCTCGGGTTCGCGGCGCGCCAAGGCCATGAGCCTGTACGGCGCCACGGCGGGCCTGTCCATGGTGGCCGGCCAGATCCTCGGCGGGGTGCTGGTCGCCGCCGACATCGCCGGCACCGGCTGGCGCTCGGTGTTCCTGGTGAACGTGCCAGTGGTGCTCCTCGGCCTGGTGCTGGCCGTCCGGGCCGTCCCCGAGACGCGCTCGCAGCGCCCCGAGCCGGTCGACGGGCCCGGCACGGTCCTGCTCGCGGTGTCCCTGCTCGCGCTGCTCGCCCCGCTCACCGAGGGCCGGGCGGCGGGCTGGCCGCTGTGGACGTGGCTGTCGCTGGCCGCGTTCCCTCTCGCGGCGGCCGCGTTCTACGCGGTGGAGCGCCGGGCCGACCGCACGGGCCGTACCCCGCTCGTCCCGCCGAGCCTGTTCGCGCTGGCTTCGCTGCGCCGGGGGCTGGTCCTGATGGTGCCGTTCTCCATCGGCTTCAGCGGCTTCATGTTCGTCATCGCGGTCGCACTGCAGCGCGGGGCGGGCCTCGGGCCGGTTCCGGCGGGCCTCGCCCTGGCCCCGATGGCCGTCGCGTTCCTGTTCGTCTCGCTCGCCGGGCCACGGCTGGTGGCCCGGTACGGCACCCGCGTGGTCACCGCGGGCTCGCTGATCCAGGGCGTGGGCGTCGCCCTGATCGCGCTGGCCGCCTGGCGCGACTGGCCGGACCTGGGCTTCGTCGACCTGCTGCCCGGTGTGGCGGTCGCGGGCGCCGGGCAGGCGCTCCAGCTTCCCGTGGTGATGCGGCTCGTGCTGTCCGAGGTGCCGGCCGCCCGGGCCGGTGTCGGCAGTGGTGTGATGGTCACCACCCAGCAGTCGGCCCTGGCGCTGGGAGTGGCGACCCTGGGCACCCTCTTCCTGTCCCTCGTCCCGGGCCACGGCATGCGGGACGCCCTCGTCACGACGCTGCTGGTCCAGCTGGCCGGGGTGGTGCTGACCGGCCTGCTCAGCCTGCGGCTGCCGCGGAACATGGGCTGAGGCAGAGCACGGCTTGGCCAACTCGTGGTGAAGAAAACCCTCTTGATGTTGCTCTTGCTGCACACTCCTTGCAGCGCGGAGGGACAGGACTCCCTGGGCGGGGACGCTGGAGGCGTCATGCAACAGATCAACACGAGCAAGGTCAGCCGCTGGGACCAGCACGGGCGGGAACACGTGGTCAGGGTGCGGCGCACGGGCGTGCAGCGCACGATCAGATGTGACACCTGCGGCTGGCGCAAGAGCGCGCAGTTCCTGCCCTGGCTGAAGGCGGAGGAACACCTGGCCGAGGCCCACCAGGCGACGGTGGATCCGGCGGGGGCGCAGTCCTAGACCCCGCCGATGAGTTCGCGGTGCGGCAGGAGTCGTACGGGGGACAGGGAACGCGACGACCGGAGGGCCGGCCGATGACCTCGACCACCGCACTGCACGAGACCCTGCGCCGGTACGTGGACGACGGGACGGTCCCGGGGGCGGTGGGTCTGGTCGCCCGGGGCGAGGACGTCGAGGTGGTGGCCGTCGGCGCGCGGGACGCCGACGGCTCCGCCCCGATGACCCGGGACTCGATCTTCCGTATCGCCTCGATCACCAAGCCGATCGCGGCGGCCGCGGTGCTGATGCTGGTGGAGGAGGGCCGGATCGGGCTCGACGATCCGGTGGACGCGTGGCTGCCGGAACTGTCGAAGCCGATGGTGGTGCGCACGCCGTCGTCCCCCGTGGACGACGTGGTGCCGGCGGCGCGGCCGATCACGGTGGCGGACCTGCTGAGCTCCCGCCCGGGCTGGGGCTTCCCCTCCGACTTCTCGCTGCCCGCCGTCCAGGCCCTGTTCGGGGTCCAGCGCGACGGCCGCGTCCCGCGGTCCTGGCCGGACCCGGACACCTGGGTGGCCGAACTCGCCCGGGTCCCGCTGCTGTACCAGCCGGGCGAGGCCTGGCTGTACGGCACGGCCTCGGACCTCCAGGGCGTGCTGATCGCGCGCGTGTCCGGCCGTACGCTCCCGGAGTTCCTGGCGGAGCGGGTCTTCGGCCCGCTGGGCATGACGGACACGGCGTTCGAGGTCCCGGCGGCGAAACGCGACCGGTTCACGAGCTACTACCGGCCCGCCGACGCGGGCGCCCTGCAACTGGCGGACCCGCCGGACGGCGACTGGAGCCGGATCCCGGCGTTCCCGTCGGGCGGCGGGGGCCTGGTGGCCACGGCCGACGACTGGCTGGCCTTCGCCCGCATGCTGCTGAACGGCGGTGAGGCGAACGGACACCGGCTGCTCACCCCCACCTCGGTGAGCCGCCTGACCACGAACCACCTCACGGCCCGCCAGCGCGAGATCGGCGCCCTGTTCCTGGAGGGCCAGGGCTGGGGCTACGGCGGCCAGGTCGACGTCACCCCGGCCGACCCGTGGAACGTGCCCGGCCGGTACGGCTGGGTCGGCGGCACCGGCACCACGGCCCACCTCGTCCCGCCCACCGGCACGATCACGATCCTGCTGACCCAGGTGGCGATGGAGAACCCGACGCCCACCCCGCTGATGCGCGACTTCTGGCGAGTGACGGCGGGCGCCGCCCAGAATGCGGCAGGCATCGGCTAAGCGCGCAGGCCGCTCAGGATCAGGTCCAGTACGGCCTCGAACTCGGCGTCGACGCCCGGCTGTTCCCACTCCGCGGCATAGCACGGATCGTGGAAGCGGCCCGTGGCGTGGAAGACGGCGCGGGCCGTGGCCGCCGGGTCCGCGGTGGTGAAGACGCCCGCGTCGACGCCCGCCCGGACGATCCGGGTGAGCTGGCCGGTCAGGTCGGTGAGGTGCTCGCCGACCGCGTCGACGTTCTCACCGGCCAGCACGGTGTACGTGGCGAAGAGCTCGGGGTCGTCGCCCGCCTTGCGGCGCTTGGCCTCGAACAGCCCCCTGAGCCAGTCGCGCAGCCGGGCCTCCGGGGCCCGGTCCTGCTCGGCGATCCCGGCCAGCGCCTGCGACGTGCGGTCCAGCCACCGCTTCGTCACCGCCTCCCGCAGCGCGGCCTTCGTACGGAAGTGCCGGTAGACGCTGCCGTGACTGACGCCGAGCGCCCGGGCCACGTCCACCACGGTGGCCTTCGCCGGGCCGTGGCGGCGCAGCACCTCCTCGGTCGCTTCGAGGATGCGCTCGGCGGTCAGGGTCGCGGTGGTCGGTGCCATGACCTAGACCGTACCCGGCGCCGCGGCCGCTACTTGGAGCCGAGGTGGGACATCATCGCGGTCGGGTAGCGGTCGCCCGCCGCCGCGTCCGCGGGGACGGCCGCCTCGATCGCGGTCAGGTCCGCCTCGGTGAGCGTGACGTCCAGCGCGCCCAGCGACTCGGCGAGCCGCTCCCGGGTGCGGGCGCCGACGAGCGGCACGATGTCCTCGCCCCGGGACAGCACCCAGGCGATGGCGACCTGCGCGACGCTGACCCCCTTCTGCTCGGCGATCTCGCGCAGCGCCTCGACGAGGCCGAGGTTGTGCCGGAGGTTGTCGCCCTGGAAGCGGGGCGAGTACGCGCGGAAGTCGCTCGCGGCGAGCTGCCGGTCGCCGCTGAAGTGGCCGGAGATCAGGCCCCGGGAGAGGACTCCGTACGCGGTGATGCCGATGCCCAGCTCCCGGGTGGTCCCCAGGACCGACTCCTCGATGCCGCGCGAGATGAGCGAGTACTCGATCTGCAGGTCCGCGACCGGCGCGGTGGCGGCGGCCCGGCGGATGGTCTCGGCGCCGACCTCGCTCAGGCCGACGTGCCGGACGTACCCCTTCTCGATCAGTTCCGCGATGGCGCCGACCGTCTCCTCGATCGGCACGTCCGGGTCGAGGCGGGCGATCCGGTAGACGTCGATGTGGTCGACGCCCAGGCGCTGCAGCGAGTACGCGGCGAAGTTCTTCACGGCGGCGGGCCGGCCGTCGTAGCCCGCCCAGTCGCCGTCCGGGCCGCGCAGGGCGCCGAACTTGACGCTGACCAGCGCCTGTTCCCGGCGGGCCGCGGGCGCGGTGCGCAACGCCTCGCCGATCAGCAGTTCGTTGTGGCCCATGCCGTAGAAGTCGCCGGTGTCCAGCAGGGTCACGCCGGCCTCCAGGGCGGCGTGGATCGTCGCGATGGATTCGGCCCGGTCCGTGTCGCCGTACAGCGCGGACATGCCCATGCAGCCGAGGCCGAGGGCGAACACCTGGGGGCCGGTGGTTCCGAGAGTGCGGGTGTGCTTCGTCATGCCATCACCCTGACATGACAGATGACAGATTTCAATATCTGTCACTTGTCACCGCCCTCGCGATTTGGTCCAGACCTATTGACGAGAGGTCTGGACCACGAGCACTGTCATGCCTACGACACCTCACCGCACCCCCACCGGGAGGCCCCGTATGCTCCGCCGCACGCTGCGCCTGTTCGCCGCCGCGCTGACCACGGCCTGTCTCGTCCCGCTCTCGGTCGCCGTCGCCCCCGCCGCATCCGCGGCCGACACCTGCGCGGTCAAGTCCCGCCCGTCCGGAAAGGTCCTCCAGGGCTACTGGGAGAACTGGGACGGCTCGTCCAACGGCGTCCACCCGCCCTTCGGCTGGACCCCGATCACCGACTCCCGCATCGCCGCGCACGGTTACAACGTGATCAACGCGGCCTTCCCGGTCATCCGCTCCGACGGCACGGCGCTGTGGGAGGACGGCATGGACAGCGGGGTGAAGGTGGCCACGCCCGCGGAGATGTGCGCGGCCAAGGCCTCCGGGCGGACGATCCTGCTCTCCATCGGCGGGGCGGCGGCCGGCATCGACCTCAGCTCCACCGCCGTGGCGGACAGGTTCGTCTCGACCGTCGTCCCGATCCTGAAGAAGTACAACTTCGACGGCATCGACATCGACATCGAGACGGGCCTGGTCGGCAGCGGCAGCATCACCCAGCTCTCCACGTCCCAGGCCAACCTGATCCGCATCATCGACCGGATCCTGGCCCAGATGCCGTCCAACTTCGGCCTGACGATGGCCCCGGAGACGGCGTACGTCACCGGAGGCAGCATCACCTACGGCTCGATCTGGGGCGCCTACCTGCCGATCGTCAAGAAGTACGCCGACAACGGCCGCCTGTGGTGGCTCAACATGCAGTACTACAACGGCAGCATGTACGGCTGCTCGGGCGACTCCTACTCGGCGGGCACCGTGGCCGGGTTCGTCGCGCAGACGGACTGTCTCGACAAGGGCCTGGTGGTGCAGGGCACGACGATCCGGGTCCCCTACGACAAGCAGGTACCGGGCCTGCCCGCCCAGCCGGGCGCCGGCGGCGGCTACATGGCACCCGGTCCGGTCGCCCAGGCCTGGCGGCACTACGGCAGCTCGCTCAAGGGCCTGATGACCTGGTCGATCAACTGGGACGGCTCGAAGAACTGGACCTTCGGCGACAACGTGAAGTCCCTGCAAGGGCGTTGAGGCGAGCCGAGCGGGGACGCCGGGTTCCGGGGGATCTCAGGGGTGTGCCCTGACACCACGTCAGGGTCCGCCCCGGGGTGGGACCAGGGGACTCCCCGATGCCGCCGGGGTGCCCGTGGCGGCAGCCTGGGGTCATGAAGATCAACGCCGCGAAGCGGCTGTCGACCGTCCGCCGCGGGGCCGCCGGACTCGCCGTCGCCGCCGTGCTCGCCACGACGGCCGTCGGTGCGGCCGGCGCCCCCGCGCTCGCCGCCGACACGCCTGCCGATTCCGTCCCGACGTTCGCCTTCGGCGACTGCCCGGACCTTCCGGCCGGCGTCGACCCGGCCCAGTGGCGCTGCGAAGTCCTCACCGCCACCGGCTCGTTGACCCTCGGCAACCGGACCGTCCCCGCCCTCGCGCCGATGACCATCACCCACGCGGAGGGCCCGCTGCCCGACGGTAGCGCGGGCCAGGTCTTCGGCGCCCTGCGCGCCGCGCCGACCGCCGTACCGGGCGGCCTCCTCGGCATCCCCGGCACGGACCACGGCCGCGCGCTCGCGCTCTCCCTGCGGCCGGAGTACGGCGGCCGGTCCGACTTCTACTCCACCGGCGACAGCCTGGGCCTGTTCACGATGCGCTTCGGCCTCCACGGGCGCCTGCTGCCGAAGGGCTGCACCATAGGCGCCGACACCCCCGTCGAACTCCGCCTGCGGCGGGTGGGCGGCGCCGAGCGGGTCTCGAAGAACCCGCCGATCATCAAGTTCGACGCGTACGACGACACGTTCGGCGTCCCGTCCGCCCAGGGCTGCGGCCCGCTCGGCCGCCTGCTCGACGACCGCCTCGGCCTCCCGGCCGCGACCGGCAACTCCCTCTCGCTCACCGCGTACTACACCTACCGGACGTACGACCAGCTGCCGTCGAGCTGATGCCGGAGCCGACGGCCGGTCACGGCTAGCGCGCGGTCAGCGCCAGCTTGGCCCCGAGGGCCAGGAAGGAACCGGCGAACGTCCGCCGCAGCCACGTCATCACCCTGGGCCGCGAGGTGACGTGGCCGCGGACCGAGGCGGCGAGGATGCCGTACGCGGCGAAGACCACGAAGGTCGCCAGCATGAAGACGCCGCTCAGCGCCAGCATCCGGACGACCGCGTGCGGTTCGTCGGGGCTCACGAACTGGGGCAGGAAGGCGAAGAAGAAGATCGTCAGCTTCGGGTTGAGGATGTTGACGAGGACCCCGCGGACGATCACCCGGCCCGTGGACGCGGGCGCCCTGTCGTCGACGACGATCGCCTCCTTGTCCCGCGCCGTGGCCCAGGCCATGTGGAGGAGGTAGGCGACACCGGCGTACTTGAGGATCTGGAAGGCGGCGGCGCTCGCGTTCAGCAGCGCGGCGACCCCGGTGACGGTGGCGACCACGTGCGGCACGATGCCGAGCGTGCAGGCGAAGGCGGCGACGACGCTCGCGCGGCGGCCGCGGGAGAGCGCGGCGGCGAGGGTGTAGACGACGCCGGTGCCGGGGGTGGCGACGACGACGAGCGTGGTCAGCAGGAAGGCGAGGCTCATGCGGCCAGCCTGCTGACCCGACCGCTCCGCGAACAGGGCCAATCCGGGGCCTTCGTGGGGGACCAATGTCCGGCGGGAACCAGCCCTCCGTTGGACACGATGCGTGACCGCCCGGAGAATGGGAACTGCTGACGAGCAGTCTCCAGGCGGCGCCTGCCGTCGGCCGCGGTGTTCCAGCGCCGCCCCAGGAGGCCGCGATGGTCGTCCGTATCGCCACCTTCAACACCGAGAACCTCTTCCGCCGTCCCTCCGTCTTCCGTCTCTCGAACGCGGCACAGCGGAAGCAAGTCCTGGACGAGTTCGATGCGTTGGTCGCTCTCCTGGACAAGGAGACGTACACGAACAAGGACAAGGACAAGATCTCGGCGCTCATCCTGAAGTACCGGGCGTACAGCAGCGATCCCGAGGACCCGCCGCTGATCCACATCAACCAGAACCGCCCCGGGAAGGAGAGTGGGCTCTTCGACACGCCGCCGCCGGGGACACAGCCGACGGAGCTCCCGATCCGCGCCAAGGGCCGGGGGACGTGGGCCGGCTGGGCCGAACTCGGGCGGGACGACCTGGACATGGCTGCGGTCGGCAACACCGGACGGGTGATCAGAGAAGTCAACGCCGATGTCCTGCTGGTCCCCGAGGTCGAGGACCGGCTCACCCTGGACCGCTTCAACCAGCACGTCCTGGGCCTCGGCTGGCAGCCGTACCCCTTCAACCTGCTGATCGACGGCAATGATCCGCGGAGCATCGACATCGGGATCCTCAGCCGCTTCCCGATCACATCCGTCCGGCCGCACCTCTTCGACCCGAATCCGGCGGACCCGACGAAGCCCCTGTTCAGCCGCGACTGCCCCGAGTACGAGATACGGCTCGGCCAGGAGAGTCTGGTGCTCCTCGGCAACCACCTCAAGAGCAAGTCCGGTGACGACCCGGAGCTGCGCCTGGCCCAGGCGGAGCGGGTCGCGGAGATCTACCGGGCCGCGCTGGACCGCACCCCGAACGCCGTGGTCGCGGGGGACCTCAACGACTTCCCGGACAGCAAACCGGTCGCGGTGCTGCTGGACACCGGTCTGCGCGAGGTGATGAGTCACCCCTCCTACCAGGGTGAGCCCGGCACCCACGGCACCTGCCACCAGACGCGGGACAAGCTCGACTACGTCATGCTGCCGCCCGCGCTGTGGGGGAAGGTGCAGAAGGTGGGCCTGGAGACCCGGGGCATCTTCGCGCACTCGAACCACTTCGAGAGCGTGAAGGCGAAGACCGACGAGGCATCGGACCACGCCGCGCTCTACGTGGACCTGGACCTGTAAACACGACGGTGCCGGGCCCCCGAAGGGACCCGGCACCGAAGAAC
This sequence comes from Streptomyces olivochromogenes, assembly GCF_021538895.1. Lineage (GTDB taxonomy): Bacteria > Actinomycetota > Actinomycetes > Streptomycetales > Streptomycetaceae > Streptomyces > Streptomyces olivochromogenes_A. The sequence goes on from NZ_JADDRL010000005.1 coordinate 81,850, forward strand.
CGAGCGATCAGCAGCCGAGCAGGCGCCCGGCGAGGTAGCCCTCGATCTGGTCGAGCGACACGCGCTCCTGCTTCATCGAGTCGCGCTCACGGACGGTCACCGCGTTGTCCTCAAGCGTGTCGAAGTCGACGGTGACGCAGTACGGCGTGCCGATCTCGTCCTGACGGCGGTAGCGGCGGCCGATGGCGCCGGCGTCGTCGAACTCGATGTTCCAGTGCTGGCGCAGGGCCTGGGCGAGACCCTTGGCCTTCGGGGACAGCTCCGGGTTGCGGGACAGGGGCAGCACCGCGACCTTCACCGGGGCCAGGCGGTGGTCCAGGCGCAGCACCGTGCGCTTCTCCATCTTGCCCTTGGCGTTCGGCGCCTCGTCCTCGACGTAGGCGTCGAGGAGGAAGGCCAGCATGGTGCGGCCGACACCGGCGGCGGGCTCGATGACGTACGGCGTCCAGCGCTCCCCGGCCTCCTGGTCGAAGTAGGAGAGGTCCTGGCCGGAGGCCTGGCCGTGGGCCGACAGGTCGTAGTCGGTGCGGTTGGCGACACCCTCCAGCTCGCCCCACTCGCTGCCGCCGAACCGGAAGCGGTACTCGATGTCGGCGGTGCGCTTGGAGTAGTGGGAGAGCTTCTCCTTGGGGTGCTCGTACCAGCGCATGTTCTCCTCACGGAGACCCAGGCCCGTGTACCAGGACCAGCGCTGCTCCATCCAGTACTCCTGCCACGTCTCGTCCTCGCCCGGCTTGACGAAGAACTCCATCTCCATCTGCTCGAACTCGCGCGTGCGGAAGATGAAGTTGCCCGGCGTGATCTCGTTGCGGAACGACTTGCCCATCTGGGCGATGCCGAACGGCGGCTTGCGGCGCGAGGTGGTCTGCACCTGGGCGAAGTTGGTGAAGATGCCCTGGGCGGTCTCGGGGCGCAGGTACGCCACGGAGCCGCTGTCCTGGGTCGGGCCGAGGTGCGTCGACAGCAGACCCGAGAACTGCTTGGGCTCGGTGAACTGGCCCTTGTTGCCGCAGTTCGGGCAGTTGATGTCGGCCAGGCCGTTCGCCGGGGCGTGGCCCTTCTTCTCCTCGTAGGCCTCTTCGAGGTGGTCGGCGCGGAACCGCTTGTGACACGAGGTGCACTCGGTCAGCGGGTCCGTGAAGGTGGCGACGTGGCCGGATGCGACCCAGACCTCGGGCGCCAGGATCACGGACGAGTCGATACCGACCACGTCCTCGCGCGACGTCACCATGTAGCGCCACCACTGACGCTTGATGTTCTCCTTGAGCTCGACACCCAGCGGCCCGTAGTCCCAGGCGGCACGCTGGCCGCCGTAGATCTCACTGCAGGGGAATACGAAGCCACGGCGCTTGCTCAGGCTGACGATGGTGTCGATCTTGTCGGCGGCCACGGTGCTCTCTTCATTACGACGACGGCGACGAAGCGAGATGCTTCCAGCGAATGATTCAGGTTACCGGCGCAGGCTCCCCCTCAACCAAATCGGTATCCCTTTAAGGCCTCCCAGGAAGCTTGTTGACAACGGTTTCCGTTTTTGTTGAAAATGAGTGTCATGAACGTACGACGACTCATACCCGCGGCCGCGGCGACCGCGGTCACCGCCCTCGGGCTCGGCACGCTCTCCGCCTGCGCCGACGACAGCGCCGGGGCGGCCCAGACCGACAAGTTCGACGTCGTCGCGTCGTTCTACCCCATGACCTTCCTCGCCGAGCGGATCGGCGGGAGCCACGTCCACGTCACCAATCTCACCTCTCCCGGCCAGGAACCGCACGATCTGGAGCTCAGCCCGCGGCAGATCGTCCGGCTCCAGGAGTCCGACGCGGTGCTCTACCTCAAGGGCCTCCAGCCCTCCGTCGACGACGCGGTGGCCCAGTCCGGGCTCAGGACCCGGGTCGACGCCGCCTCCCTGACCTCGCTGGAGAAGCACGGCACCGAGGTCGGCGGCCACGCGGCCGAGCACGACTCCGGTGAGCACGCATCCGGCGGGCGCGGGGAGGAGGGCGGCAAGGACCCGCACATCTGGCTCGACCCGGTGAAGTACGCCGAGGTCGCCAAGGGCGTCGGCGCGGCCTTCGAGAAGGCGGACCCGGACCACGCCGCCGACTACCGGAAGAACACCGCGGCCCTGGTGAAGCAGCTCGACGACCTGAACACACGCTTCCGGGACGGCCTGGCCGGCACCCGGACCAAGGTCTTCATCACCACGCACGCCGCCTTCGGCTACCTCGCCGAGCGCTACGGCCTCACCGAGGAGGCCATCAACGGCCTCGACCCGGAGTCGGAGCCCAGCGCCGCCCGCGTGCGCGACCTGGAGAAGCTGGCGCGGGCCGACGGCGTCTCCACCGTGTTCTACGAGACGCTCGTCAGCGACGAGACCGCGAAGACCGTCGCACAGGACGCACACCTGAAGACGGACGTCCTCGACCCGATCGAGGGCATCACCGACAAGTCCCGGGGCCGGGACTACTTCTCGGTCCAGGAGGCCAACCTCAAGGCCCTGCGGACCGCCCTGGGCACCAAGTGACCGATACGGAGGACGACGTCATGGGCGAGCCCGTCATATCGATGCGCGGGGTCACCGCGGAGCTGGGCTCGCGCCCGGTCCTGCGCGGCATCGACCTGACCGTGCACCGCGGTGAGGTCGTCGCGCTGCTCGGCGCGAACGGCTCCGGCAAGTCGACCGCGATCCGCAGCGTCATCGGCCAGGTGCCGGTCAGCGGCGGCGAGATCGAGCTGTTCGGCGCCCCGCGCCGGCGCTTTCGCGACTGGGCGCGCGTGGGGTACGTACCGCAGCGCACCACGGCGGCGGGCGGGGTCCCGGCCACGGTCACCGAGATCGTCTCCGCGGGCCGGCTGTCCCGCACCCGCTTCGGCCTCTTCCGCAAGGCCGACCACGCGGCGGTGCACCGGGCCCTGGAGCTGGTCGGCATGGCGGACCGGGCCAAGGACTCGGTGAACGCCCTGTCCGGAGGCCAGCACCAGCGTGTGCTGATCGCCCGTGCCCTGGTCGCCGAGCCCGAGCTGCTGATCATGGACGAGCCGATGGCGGGCGTCGACCTGGCCAGCCAGGAGGTGCTCGCGCGCACCCTGCGCGAGCAGGTCGCGGCCGGTACGACGGTGCTGCTCGTCCTGCACGAACTGGGTCCGCTGGAGCCCCTGATCGACCGGGCGGTCGTGCTGCGCGACGGCTGCGTCCTGCACGACGGCCCGCCCCCGAAGGCGGTGGGCCAGCACGCCCTGCCCGGCCACGACCACGTACATCCGCACGACGCCTCGGGCGCCGAACCGATCCGCACGGGACTGCTGAGCTGATGGACTTCCTGAACTACGCCTTCATGCAGCGGGCGCTCGTCTCCGCCCTCCTGGTCGGCATCACCGCCCCCGCCGTCGGCATCTACCTGGTCCAGCGCCGCCAGGCCCTGATGGGCGACGGCATCGGCCACGTGGCCATGACCGGCGTCGGCCTCGGCTTCCTGCTGTCCACGTCACCGGTGTGGATGGCGACGGCGGTCGCCGTGCTCGGCTCGGTGCTGATGGAGCTGATCCGCTGGTACGGCAAGACCCGCGGCGACATCGCCCTCGCGATGCTCTTCTACGGCGGCATGGCCGGCGGCGTGATGCTGATCAACCTCGCCGGCGGCTCCAACGCGAACCTGTCGTCGTACCTCTTCGGCTCGCTCTCCACCGTGTCGCAGCCCGAGATGACGGCGATCTGCGTCCTCGCGGCCTTCGTCCTGCTGGTCACGCTGGGCCTGCGCCGGCAACTGTTCGCGGTCAGCCAGGACGAGGAGTTCGCGCGGGTGACCGGCCTGCCGGTGCGCGCCCTGAACCTGCTGACGGCCGTCACGGCGGCGGTCACGGTGACCGTCGCGATGCGCGTGGTCGGACTGCTGCTGGTGTCCGCGCTGATGGTGGTGCCGGTGGCGGCGGCCCAGCAGCTCAGCCGCAGCTTCACCGCCACGTTCGCGATCGCGGTCGCCATCGGCGTGACGGTCACCGTCAGCGGCACGATCACCTCGTACTACCAGTACGTGCCGCCCGGCGCGACGATTGTGCTGCTGACCATCGGCGCGTTCCTCGTACTGACGGCACTGGCCACTCCGCTGGCCCGGCGGCGCGCCCGCGCGGCCGCCGCGGCACGGCCCGCCGGAGACCCCGCGGAGTGCTCGATTCCGGCCACCCGGGGGGCCACCGACGAGGTCGGCGTCTGACCGCGTCGGGCCCGGGCTGGCACAATGGCCCGGCAGACGCAGACGCGAGCCGTGCCAGACGAAGGAGGCAACCGGTGACGACCGCTGGACCGCCCGTGAAGGGCCGTGCGACCCGCCAGCGGGCAGCCGTGGCTGCGGCCCTGGACGAGGTCGACGAGTTCCGCAGCGCGCAGGACCTCCACGACATGCTCAAGCACAAGGGCGACTCGGTCGGCCTGACCACGGTCTACCGCACCCTCCAGTCCCTCGCCGACGCCGGCGAGGTCGACGTCCTGCGTACCTCCGACGGCGAGTCCGTCTACCGCCGCTGCTCCACCGGCGAGCACCACCACCATCTCGTCTGCCGCAGCTGCGGCAAGGCCGTCGAGGTCGAGGGTCCCGCGGTGGAGACCTGGGCGGAGGCGATCGCCGCGGAGCACGGCTACGTCAACGTGGCACACACCGTGGAGATCTTCGGCACCTGCGCGGACTGCGCCTGTTCCGGGAGCTGACGCTCAGACCTCTGCCGCTCAGGCCCGGGTCAGATTGCGGTCGAGGATCTCCCGCAGCCGGTCCGCGTCGGCGGGGCTTCGCAGCCCGCGCTTGGGCAGCACGCTGAAGCAGGTGGCGTTCTTCTCGTCGCTGAAGGTGAAGAAGGCGTCCTCGGTCTCCCGGTAGCGCGGCTGGGCGACCCAGTTGACCGACGCCGTGCTGTTGTCGGTGGCCATCGTCATCCCGGCGTCCGTGACGGTCACGCGGTGCACCCCGTTGCGGGCGACGACCTGCATGAGCCGACGGGCCTGCATCCGGGGCACGGAGAGCAGCATGAGCACGGCCAGAGGCAGGTAGAGCAGCAGGAACCAGTCGGCCTTTCCGCCGGTCGCCGCGACCCCCACGCTCAGCACCCAGGTCGCGGCCAGTACGACCAGGGCCGCCTTGCGGATCCGCCCCGACCGGTTGAACCGCCTGCGCTCCCGCAGTGCCGCCACGAAATCCCCCGCGACCGGCTGGTACGCCAGCTCGACCACGCCCTGTTCGGCGTCCCGCCCCATGTCCATGACCATGAGGCGGGATCGTACCGTCAGCTTTCAGCCACGCCCGAAGCAGCGCTCCAGCTCGTCCAGGTCGTAGAACTTGCTGCCCTTCGCGATCGGACGGCAGCCCGCCCTGAAGGCCGTCTCCTTCTCGTTGTAGAGCATGCGGACCAGGTAGCGGCCGTCCTTCTCGTAGACGTCCCACTGGATGTTGGAGCCGAGGGGGGCGACGTCCGCGCCGCGCCAGGCGTTGTCGGCGTAGGTGTACGGCTGCTGCGGGGTGACCGGTTCCGTGCTGCCGGGCAGGCCCATCAGCGCGGCCAGCGGGATGATCTCCTCGGCGTGGGTGAAGCGGAGTTCGGCGCCGAGGGTGCTGGTGCCGGCCCGCTTGGCCTCGACCTGCTTGAAGAGGTCGTCCAGGAGGACGCCGGCCATCTTGTAGGTGATGTCGCTGTCGGCGAAGCCGGGGCCCTTCTCGTAGAAGTCCTCGACGTCGCTCAGGTACCCGAACCAGGCGGCGTCGGAGCGGGAGATGTACGGCTCCATGCCCCAGCCGGCGCCGTCGGGGCTCTCCTCGCTCATGGCGGGCGCGATGGCGTACAGGTTGTAGACGGCCTGGGCGGCCGGGACCTGGTCGGCGATCCGCTCGACGAAGTCCTCCGTGAAGATCCGGCGCAGGACGCTGTGGGCGGCCCGGTGCGTCCGGGGCTGGTCGGTGATCGACTTCAGGGTGTCCGCGAGGCGCTGGTCGTGCGCGATGTAGTCGCGGTACGCCGCGCCGCCCGCCGCCTTGTGGAAGTACAGCAGGTCCTTGTCGGTGCGGGCGGGCCCGATCAGCGGCTTCAGCGCCGGGTCGGCCTCGGCGAGGGCGTCCGTGAACGCGGTGCCGCTGTCGACGGCCCGGCCCTGGCCGGAGCTGACGACGTCGATCTTCTCGCCGTTCGCGGCGATCTTCCCGAACAGGGACGGCAGCCGCTGCTCCATGCGCAGGGCCGTGTCCTTCAGCTCCTGCTTGCCGCGGCCGCTGAGGTTGCCGTGGCCGACCTTGGCCATGGCATCCAGCAGGGCACGCACGCGCGGCCCGAACTCCTCGCCCCTGTGAGTGAGTTGACCCTGCTCCTGGGCCTTGTCCCAGAGCGCGAGGATCAGGTCGCCGTCCTCGCTGTCGGTGGCGGCACGCGAGCCGTGCCGGGAGACGTTCTCGGTGAAGACGGGCGTGTAGCCGGCCGGGGGCCGCTGGTAGGTGCGCGGGTTCTGCCCGGGCGCGTAGGGCGCCTTGGTGCCGTAGGAGTCCCGGTGCGCGGGACCGTCGGACGCGTGGGCCGGCAGCGCGGTGAGCAGCAGGGCGCCGAGGGCGAGGACAGGCGTGAGACGTCTCATGAGTCCCGCATCCTCGGCGGCCCGCGTGAACCACCGATGGCTAAGAGGTGGCGTCACCCTTCATCGCGGCTTCCATGGCGAGGAGTTCCTCGTTCGGGACGGCCCCGCCGAAGCGGCGGTCGCGGGAGGCGAACTCGATGCAGGCCCGCCACAGGTCGCGGCGGTCGAAGTCCGGCCACAGCACGTCCTGGAAGACCATCTCGGCGTACGCGCTCTGCCAGAGCAGGTAGTTGGAGGTGCGCTGCTCGCCGCTGGGGCGCAGGAACAGGTCCACGTCCGGCATGTCCGGGTAGTACATGTACTTCTGCAGGGTCTTCTCGTTGACCTTGGACGGGTCGAGACGGCCCGCCTTCACGTCCTCGGCCAGCGCCTGCGCGGCGTCGGCGATCTCCGCGCGGCCGCCGTAGTTCATGCAGAAGTACAGGGTGAGCAGGTCGTTGCCCTTGGTCTGCTCCTGGGCGACCTGGAGTTCCTTGGCGACCGACTTCCACAGCTTGGGCATCCGGCCCACCCAGCGCACCCGGATGCCGAGTTCGTCGAGCTGGTCACGGGTCTTGCGGATGAAGTCGCGGTTGAAGTTCATCAGGAAGCGGACCTCGTCGGGCGAGCGCTTCCAGTTCTCGGTGGAGAAGGCGTACAGGGAGATGTTGCGGACGCCGACCTCGATCGAGCCCTGGAGGACGTCGAGCACGCGCTCGGCGCCGACCTTGTGGCCCTCGGTGCGCGGCAGCCCGCGCGCCTTGGCCCAGCGGCCGTTGCCGTCCATGACGATCGCCACATGGTTCGGGACGAGTTCGCCCGGCAGCTTCGGCGCGCGGGCGCCGGACGGGTGCGGCTCCGGCGCCTTGTACTCGCGGCGCTGGCGTCCCAGGATCCCGCGTACGACCATGAGCTTCTCGTCTCCCTCTTACGACTTTTCCACGTACCGAAGAGAGCGCAGTCCGCGCTCCAGATGCCAGTGCAGGTAGGCGGACACCAGCCCGCTGCCCTCCCGGACGTACCGCGCCTCGCACGCGTCCGCCGTCTCCCAGTCTCCCGTAAGCAGCGCGCCGAGCAGCAGCAGGGTCTGCGGGGAGGGGACGACGCTGCCGGGCACCCGGCAGTCGACGCACACGGAGCCGCCGGAGGCGACCGAGAAGAACCTGTTGGGGCCGGGCATGCCGCACTTCGCGCAGTCGCCGAAGCTGGGGGCGTAGCCGTTGACGGCGAGGGAGCGCAGCAGGAAGGCGTCGAGGACGAGGTGCGGGGCGTGCTCGCCGCGGGCGAGGGTGCGCAGGGCGCCGACGAGCAGCAGGTACTGCTGGACGGCCGGCTCGCCCTCGTGGTCGGTGAACCGCTCGGCGGTCTCCAGCATGGCGGTGCCGGCGGTGTAGCGGGCGTAGTCGGTGACGATGCCGCCGCCGTACGGGGCTATGGTCTCGCTCTGGGTGCACAGCGGCAGGCCGCGCCCCACCAGCTCGCTCCCCCGGGCGAAGAACTGCACGTCGACGTGGGAGAAGGGCTCCAGCCGCGCCCCGAATTTCGACTTGGTCCGCCGTACGCCCCGCGCCACGGCCCGTACCCGCCCGTGTCCGCGCGTGAGCAGCGTGATGATCCGGTCCGCCTCACCCAGCTTCTGGGTGCGCAGCACGATGCCGTCGTCCCGGAAAAGACTCATGCGTCCATTCTCGCGTACGAAGTCAGCGGGCGTGGTCGGGCTGATAGATGGCATCCCAGGGGGCGAGGTTCCAGGGGCTGGCCCGGTTCGCCGGGTCGAGCAGGGAACGCAGGTGGGCGTCGGCGGTGGCCTGGGGTGCGGGAAAGCCGGCGTCCTCGGTGCCGCGCAGCCCGTCGCGCCACACCTTGCGCCCCAGCAGATAGTGATCGGCGTACTCCTGCCATGAGGCGTACGTCCCCGCCACCGCCGGCACGATGCTCTTCAGCGCGGTCCAGGCCTCGTGCTCCGTGATCCTCCCGCAGGCGAAGCCGCGCCGGGTGATGTCGACGTACAGGGCGGCGTCCCAGGCTAGCGGTGCCACGCCGAGGAGCTGCTGGGCGCGGGCCCGGTAGCCGGTGCGTGCCAGCCCGTCGAGCCGGCCGACGAGCTTCTCGCGCGAGGTGATCTCCCACTGGTCGGCCAGCCAGCGCCGGGCGCTGTCGTCGTCGATCCGCGTGAACGGGTACAGGGTGCTCCGGGAGGCGCCGCGGTCGTGGCTCACCGGCGCGCTCAGTGACACCATCCACAGCTGGTGCATCGTGAGCGGGACGGGGTACCGCCGAGCGGCCTTGGGTTTCCTCCACTCTCGCAGTCTCGTCAGCGCCATGAGCCCGCACCCTACGTCAAGGGACCTCGCCCCGGCTGCGGGCGTTGGCGTGGGCGGTGGCCGCGCTCAGCCGCTCCGCCGGGGTGGCCGGCCGGACGGCCTCCGGCCGGGCGTCCCACTCCCGCCCGCCGCCGTACGGCCTCAGCTGCACGTACGGCCCCTCGTGGCCCATCACGAGGCCCAGTCTTCCGGTGAGGGTGTCGACGGCGTAGGAGCCGAGCGGGAGGTTCATCACGTTCACGTTCACCTCGGTCCCCGCCCGCCACGACTTTCACGCTTCGCCTCCCTCCAGTGGCCCTGTGTCACTAGACTCCGCGCCTCGGGAAACACTCCCCCGGTGCAACCCCGGCCCCCCGGGCAACCGAATCCGCCGAACCGGTGGTCTGGTGGGCGAGGGGGTGGCCGATGCAGGCCGAACATGAGGCCCAGTTCCAGGAATTCGTCAGAGCGCGGTGGTCGCATCTGGTGCGGACCGCCTATCTGCTCACCGGCGACCGGCATCACGCCGAGGACCTGACGCAGACGGCGCTGGCGAAGGCGTACCGGTCGTGGCGGCGGGTGGCGCGCAGTGACCATCCGGAGGCGTACGTCCGCCGGATCCTGGTCAGCTGCAACAGCGACCGGTTCCGCAAGCGGCGGGTCACGGAGGCGCTGACCGCGGCGCCGCCGGAGCGGGCGGGGCACGAGGACGCCGTGGCCCGGGCCGACGAGCGCAGCACGCTGATGACGGCGCTGGCCGGGCTGCCGCCCAAGCAGCGGGCGGTGGTGGTCCTGCGCTACTGGGAGGACCTGTCCGAGGGCGAGGTGGCCGAGGCGCTCGGCTGCTCCACCGGGACGGTCAAGAGCCAGGCGTCCAAGGGCCTGGCCAAGTTGCGTACGTTTCCGGGGCTCGCCCGGGCGATGGACGGGCCCGGCCGCGACCACGCGGCATCCGCCGGGCAGGGAGGCAGCAGATGAGCGACGAGAAGCACGGCGAGGGAGCCGAGCCGGAGGGCGACTTCGAGGAACGGCTGCGGGAACTGCTCGCCGAGGACGCCTACACGGTCCGGCCCGCGCCGGCGCCATACCCCACGATCCGGCGGCAGGGCGTGACGGAACGGCGGCAGCGCGCCGCCCTGGCCGGGGCCGTGGTGCTGGCGCTGGCCGCGGTGCCGGTGGGCGCGTACGCGGTGAGCGGGGGCGGTGCGAGCGGTTCGCCCGCCGCGCCGAAGCCGTCGGTCCGGGTCAGCCGGGACACACCGGGCCCCATGCCCTCGGCCACGGCGTCGGCCACGCCCGAGCTGCCCGCGCCGCCCGCCACCGCCGGCCAGCTCCTGGACGGGATCACCTTCGGGCAGGCCTCGGACGGACTGACGAAGTGCCTCGCCTACGACAGGGCGAACAAGCCCAAGCACACGGACGGCAGCCCCGTGTCCCCGTCCGCCGACCTGGGCAGGCCCTCCGCCTACCGGATCATCCTGGCGATGCGCAGCACCGGCGACTCGAACGCGCCCGGCGACGGGATGTACGTCGTCGCGGTGCGGGAGAAGCCGCAGCAGACCCGGTTGATCTGCACCATCCGGGACGGCGAGGCGCAGGGCCTGAACGCCGGCGGCGGCGACTTCGACGGCGCCGCGCCTGTCGCGCCCGACATCAACAGCGGCAAGCTCTACCAGCAGTCCTTCCTCGACAAGGGCCACTGGAAGCTGCCGTTCCGCTGGGGGGTCGTCGGCGGCGTGCGCCCGTCGGTGGCGAAGCTGACGGTGTCGTACGGCGACGGCGTCGCCGAGGCGACCCTGGATCATGGCTGGTTCGTCGCCACCGGCCAGTTGCACCAGCAGGTCACCAAGGCCCCGCGCCTCAAGGGGTACGACGCCGGCGGCAAGCTGGTCTACGACTCCGACCAGGACCGGACCTACGAGAAGACGCTGCCGTAGGCCCCGGGGACCTCGGCATCCCGGCATCCCGGCATCCCGGCATCCCGGGATCTCACCCCACCCCGCGGGACTCCTGGGCCGAGCGGGCCTCGATGCCGCGGAAGTGGACCGCCATCGCGCGCTGCGCGCCCGCCACGTCGCGGGCGCGCAGCGCCGTGACGATGTCGCGGTGCCGGCGGACCGTGACCTCGGGCGCCGGATCGTCGGTCCACCCCCGGGCACCCGCGACCCGGCTGAACACGGTCCAGAACGCCCCGAGCAGCTGCGGCACCAGCGCGTTGCCGAGCGGGGCGTAGAGCAACTCGTGGAACTCCCGGTCGAGTTCGGGAAAGGGCCGGCCGGCCCGGCCCGACTCCTCCATCCGGGTCAGCACCGCCTCCAGGGCGTCCAGCTCCGCCTCGGTCGCCGAGGCCGCGACCCGGCGGATCAGCCCCTCCTCCAGCACCTCGCGGACCTGGAGGATCTCGGCCAGGGTGCCCGCGTCGTCGCCCTGCCGGGCCAGCGTGCGGAAGGTCAGGCCGTCGATCAGGGGGGTGAGGGACGCCTGGCCGACATAGGTGCCGTAGCCGTGCCGGATCTCGACGATGTCGAGGGCCTGGAGCGCCTTGAGGGCCTCGCGGACGGAGTTGCGGCTGACGCCGAGGTCCTCCATCAGCTCCGTCTCCGTGGGCAGGGGCGCACCGGGCCCCAGCTTGCGGTCGAGGATCAGCTGTATGACCGCACGCTGTATCCGGATGTTCCTGGGCTCCCCGGCGGGCATGCGCCGCATCGTACGCGCACCGGACGTCCTACGTCCCATGTCCCGGGCCGACCTGCGCCAACTCCCGTCATTGTCAAGCCATTTCACTGCGCCATTGGTGCGACCTGTGGCGGCTACGCCATTCGTGTGCGATCCCTTGACCGCCCCCACGGGCGCTCCTATGGTCGCGCTGACCGACAGGACGTAGGACGTCGTACCTCCCCCGCATCTCCTGGTATCTCCTCAGCACCATCTCCACCCTCACCCCTTCCGGATCCCTCGCTGGAGGAACCGTGCGCGACGACGTGACCCACGACGTGCCGGCGTTGCACCGCCGGTCGTTCCTGAAGTACACCGGCGCACTGGGCGCGGCCGCCGCGCTCGCCCCCTCGTTGGCGGCCTGCTCGTCCGGGCCGGAGTCCACGAACGACACCGGCGGCGGGGGCGGCGGCAAGGGCCGCACGCTGACCGCGGTGATCGGGTACGGCAATGACGGCAGCTGGGATCCGACGCAGACGGCGTCCGCCTTCGCCATGGCCGGCAACAACCACATCTACGAGGGCCTGCTGGACACCGACCCGATCTCCCGGCAGCCGTACGCGGCGCTGGCGACACAGGTGCCGGCCGACCTCAATGCCACCAGCTGGAAGTTCACGCTGCGCGCGGGCGCCAGGTTCCACGACGGCAAGCCGGTCACCGCCGACGACGTCGTCTTCGTCTTCGACCGGATCCTCGACCCGAACACCCAGACCCTGGCCAAGGGGTTCTTCGCGAGCTGGCTGAAGGAGGTCCGGAAGATCGACGCGCAGAACGTCGAACTGGTGCTGAAGTTCCCCTTCCCCGAGGGGATCTCCCGGCTCACCCTCGCGAAGATCATGCCGAAGCACGTGTTCGCCAAGCCGGGCGCCTGGGACGACGCGATCAAGGGGCTCGCGGTCGGCTCGGGGCCGTACCGCCAGACGGCGCACCACCCGAAGTCCAACACCACCTTCGAGGCGTTCGCCGACTACAACGGCCCGCGCCGGCCCGCCTTCAAGAAGATGAACTGGCTGACGATCGTCGACGCGGCGCCCCGCGTGGCGAAGATCTCCGGGTCCGACGCGGGCGCCCAGATCGCCGACAACATCCCGTACGCCAACATCGGGCAGCTGGAGAGCGGCGGGATGACGGTCGCGGGCGGGGCCGGGATGAACAACCTGTTCCTGATGTTCAACACCCAGCACAAGCCGTTCGACGACGTGCGGGTGCGGCAGGCGCTGCACTACGCCATCGACACCGAGAAGATGGTGCAGGTGGCGCTGAAGGGGCACGGCAAGCCGTCGTCGTCGTTCCTCAACGAGGCCAATCCCGCCTACCGGCGGGCCAAGACGGTCTACGACTACGACCCCGACAAGGCGAAGGCGCTGCTGAAAGCGGCCGGGGTCAGCGGGCTGAAGATCGAGATCCTCGCGGTGAACGTCAGCTGGATCGTCGACTGCCTGCCGACCATCAAGTCGTCCTGGGACGCGATCGGCGTGCGGACCACCCTGTCCCCGCAGGAGACCACGGCCGTCTTCACCAAGATGGACCAGAAGCAGGACTACCAGGTCGTGGCCGCCGCCTCGAACCCCAACCAGTTCGGCCTCGACGCCGACCTGATCATGCACTACAACTACGGCCCGCAGAACCTGTGGATGCAGTACGCCCGCTGGGCCGGCAACTCCGTCGCCAAGCAGCTCTTCAAGGACATGGACCGGGCCACCCAGGAGCCGGACGCCGAGAAGAAGAAGGCGATGATCCAGGACTACATCGACGTCGTCGCCGAGCAGGCCGTGCTCTACCCGGTCGTGCACAACGAGCTGATGACCGCCTGGGACCCGAAGAAGCTCAGCGGGATAAGGCCACAGCCGTACCCGGGGATCAATCTGCTCCAGGCCAAGTGGGTCTGAACCGACGGGAGTTGACATCGCGTGGTCGCCGTCGTCCGGATCCTGCTGCGCCGCGTCACCCTGCTGGTGCCGCTGATGCTCGGCATCGTGCTGTTCGTGTTCCTGGTGATGCGGTTCTCGGACGTGGACCCGGCGTCCGCGTTCTTCCAGGGCGCCAATCCGACGCCCCAGCAGCTGCACGACTTCCGGGAGCGCAACGGTCTGCTCGATCCGCTCCCGGTCCGCTACGTCGACTTCGTCGGCGACCTGCTCCACGGTGACATGGGCACCAGTGCCCTGACCCGGGCGCCGGTCGTCGAGCAGGTCACCACCGCGCTGCCGCTCACGCTCCAGCTGACCTTCCTGGGGCTCGGCATCGCGGTGGTGCTCTCGCTGGTCGGCGGCGTGACCGCGGCGATCTACCGGGACCGGCTGCCCGACCAGATCATCCGGGTCGTCTCGCTGACCGGGGTCGCGGCCCCCGGCTTCTGGCTGGCGCTGCTGATGATCCAGTACCTGGCGGTGGACCAGGGCTGGTTCCCGACCGGCGGCTACATCAACCCGGCCGACTCCTTCACCGGCTGGCTGAAGACGATGACGCTGCCCGCGTTCGCCCTCTCCCTGCCAGTGGCCGCACAGCTGACCCGGATCGTGCGCACCTCGGTGGTGGAGGAGCTGGACAAGGACTACGTCCGCACCGCGATCGGCAGCGGGCTGCCGCCGCGCGTGGTGGTGGGCCGCAACGTGCTGCGCAACGCGCTCATGAACCCGCTGACCGTGCTCGGTCTGCGCGTCGGCTATCTGCTGGGCGGCGCGGTGGTCATCGAGACGATCTTCTCGCTGCCCGGCATGGGCAAGCTGATGATCGACGCGGTGAAGAACGGCGACCCGGCGGTCGTCCAGGGTGTCGTCCTGACCACGGCGATCGGGTTCGTCGTCGTCAACCTCGTCATCGACATCCTCTATCTCCTGGTCAACCCGCGACTGAGGGACGCGAGCTGATGGACACGCGGAAGAACCTCACCGGGCGCCTGTCCCGGCCCGGCGTCCGGCTGCGCGGCTGGCGCCGGCTGCCGCCGCTGTCGAAGACGGCGGTCTGCTTCCTCGCCGTCGTCGCGCTGACGGCCCTGCTCGCGCCGGTCCTCGCCCCGGACGACCCGCTGGACCAGCAGACGCCGGTGGACGGCACCGGGCACCCGTCCGCCGGCCACTGGATGGGACAGGATAGCCTCGGCCGGGACATCCTCAGCCGGCTGATGTACGGGGCCCGCTGGTCGCTGGCCATCGGGCTCGGCGCGACGGTGCTCGCCCTCGTCGTGGGGGCGCTGATCGGGGCGGCGGCGGCCACCTCCCGCAAGGCCGTCGACGAGACGCTGATGCGCTGCCTGGACGTGGTGATGGCGTTCCCGGGCATCGCGCTGGCCGCCGTGCTCGTCGCCGTCTTCGGCGGCGGCATCACCGTACTGATCTGTGCCATCGCGTTCCTGTTCACACCGCCGGTGGCCCGGGTCGTGCGGGCGAACGTGCTCGACCAGTACGGCGAGGACTACGTCACCGCGGAGCGCGTGATCGGCGCCCGCACCCCGCACATCGTGCTGCGGCACGTGGCCGTCAACTGCGCCGCCCCCGTCCTGGTCTTCTGCACGGTCCAGGTCGCCGAGGCCATCGTGTTCGAGGCGTCGCTGTCCTTCATCGGCGCCGGCGTGCGGCCGCCCGACCCGTCGTGGGGCAGCGTCATCGCCGACGGCAAGAACATGGTGCTGACCGGCGGCTGGTGGGCCACCGTGTTCCCCGGGCTGCTGATGCTGGTGACCGTCCTGTCGCTGAACATACTGTCCGAGGGCGTCTCCGACGCGTGGGCGGCCCCGGCGGCCCGGGACGTGGAGGTGCGGGAGGACGACGACCGCCTGGAGGCGCCGCGGCCGGGCAGCGGCGAGGTGCTCCCGCTGACCGGGCTGACGCAGGCCGCCCAGCGGCTGCGCGCCCGGGCCCGGCCGCTGCCCGACCCGGGCACGCAGCCGGTACTGGCGGTGGAGAACCTCGCCATCGGCTTCGCCGGGCGCCACCGGGGCGTGGACATCGTCGACGGCATCAGCTTCGAGGTGCGGCCCGGCGAGGTGCTGGGCCTGGTGGGCGAGTCGGGCTGCGGCAAGTCGCTGACCGCCCTCACGATCATGGGGCTGGAGCCCAAGGGCGCGCGGGTCGGCGGCCAGATCCGGTTCCACCAGCGGGATCTGCTCGCCGAGCCGATGCGGGTGCGGCGCCGGCTCCTGGGCCACGAGATGGCGATGGTGTACCAGGACGCGCTGTCCTCGCTGAATCCGGCGATGACCATCCGCGCCCAACTGGGGCAGCTGGTGCGGCGCGGCGGCAGGCGGTCGGCCCGGGAACTGCTGACGATGGTCGGCCTCGACCCCGAACGCACCCTGCGCAGCTACCCGCACGAGCTCTCCGGCGGCCAGCGTCAGCGCGTGCTGATCGCCATGGCGCTGTCCCGCGACCCGAAGCTGATCGTCGCCGACGAGCCGACGACCGCGCTGGACGTGACCGTGCAGGCGCAGGTCATAGAGCTGCTGCTGCGGCTGCGGGAGGAGCTGGGCTTCGCGCTGATCCTGGTCTCGCACGATCTGGCGCTGGTCGCGGACGTCACCGACCGGGTGGTCGTGATGTACGGCGGGCAGATCGTGGAGACGGGTGTGACCGCCGACCTGGTGGCGGCACCGGCCCACCACTACACGCGCGGTCTGCTCGGCAGCGTGCTGTCCCTGGAGTCGGCGGCCGAGCGGATGACGCAGATCAAGGGCGTCGTCCCGTCCCCCGCCGACTTCCCGGCGGGCTGCCGGTTCGCGGACCGCTGCCCGCTGGCGAGCGAGGTGTGCCACACCACCGCGCCGGACCTGGTGGGCACGCCCACGCACACGGCGGCCTGCCACCATCCGGCGGTCGATCCGGTGACGACGGAGAGCGAGGCCGTGACGTGAACGCGGTCGTGCAGGTGTCGGACGCCCATGTCGTCCACAAGGCCCGCAGCGGCGGGGTGTTCACCCGGGACCGGGTGTACGCCCTGACCGGCGCCGACCTCGCCGTCGCGCCCGGTGAGACGGTCGGTGTGGTGGGCGAGTCGGGCTGCGGGAAGTCGACGCTGGCCAAGGTGCTGGTGGGCATCCAGCGGCCGACCTCAGGGACGGTGGCCTTCCAGGGCCGGGACCTGTGGTCGATGTCCCCCGCCGAGCGCCGGACGGCCGTCGGGGCCGGCGCCGGCATGATCTTCCAGGACCCGTCGACGGCCCTGAACCGCCGGCTGCCCGTGCGGCGGATCCTGCGGGACCCGCTGGACGTCCACGACCGGGGCACAAGGACGGGGCGCGAGGAGCGCGTACGTGAGCTGATGGGCCTGGTGGGTCTGCCCCGGGCGCTCGCCGACGCCCTGCCCGGTCAGCTCTCCGGCGGCCAGCGCCAGCGCGTCGCCATCGCCCGCGCGCTGGCCCTGGACCCCGACCTGGTGGTCGCGGACGAGCCCACGAGCGCGCTCGACGTCTCGGTGCGGGCCCAGATCCTCAACCTCCTCCTGGACCTGAAGGAACGTCTCGGCCTGGCCCTGGTCTTCGTCTCGCACGACATCCAGACGGTACGGCGGATGAGCGACCGCGTGATCACCATGTACCTCGGCCGGATCGTCGAGGAGACCCCGGCCGGCCGCGTCACCGACCAGGCCCGGCACCCGTACACTCGCGCCCTGTTCTCCGCCACTCCCGGTCTGCTCGACCCGATCGACCCGATCCCGCTGACCGGCCCGGTGCCGTCGGCGACCCGTCCGCCGAGCGGCTGCCCCTTCCGGACCCGCTGCTGGAAGGCGGACGACCACTGCGTTTCGGTCATGCCGGACTTTTCGGCCGCGTCGCGCCCGGGACATCGCTACCGTTGTCATCATCCTGTGGAGGAGGACCAGTCGACCCGCGACCTCGTGCGCCAGAGTCTTCCCAGGGAGCCTTGATGACTCTTCCCACCCCGCTGACCGGTGTCGTACCACCCGTCTGCACGCCCCTGACACCGGACCGCGAGGTGGACGTCCCCTCGCTGCTCAGGCTGGTCGACCACCTGGCGGAGGCCGGGGTCCACGGGCTGTTCCTGCTCGGCTCGACCTCGGAGGCCGCGTATCTGACGGACCGGCAGCGCAGGCTGGTGGTCGAGTCGGTGGCCGCCCACCTGGGCGGCCGGCTGCCGGTCCTGGCCGGGGTCATCGACATGACGACCCCCCGGGTGCTGGATCACGTCGCGCAGGTCACGGCGGCGGGCGCGGACGCGGTCGTGGTCACCGCCCCCTTCTACACCCGCACCCACCCCGCCGAGATCGCCCGCCACTTCCGGCTGGTCGCGGCGGGCAGCCCTGTCCCGGTCATCGCGTACGACATCCCGGTCGCCGTGCACAGCAAGCTCCCCGCCGACCTCGTCCTGGAGCTGGCCGCCGACGGCGTGCTGGCGGGCCTGAAGGACTCCAGCGGCGACCTGGCCGGGTTCCGGGAGGTCGTCACCCAGGCCGCGACCCGCCCGGACACGGCCGGTTTCAGCGTGCTCACCGGCTCCGAACTCGTCGTCGACGCGGCCCTCGCGCTGGGCGCCGACGGGGCCGTGCCGGGCCTCGCCAACGTCGACCCGCACGGCTACGTCCGCCTCTACCGCCTGTGCCGGGCGGGCGACTGGGACGGCGCCCGGGCCGAGCAGGAACGGCTGTGCGCCCTGTTCGGCATGGTGGCCGCCGGCGACCCCGCCCGGATGGGCGGCAGCTCCTCGGCCCTCGGCGCCTTCAAGGCGGCACTGCACCTGCGCGGCATCATCGACTGCCCGGTGACGGCGGAGCCTCAGGTGCCGCTGTCGGGAGCCGAGCTGGAGAAGGTCGAGAAGTTCCTGGCGGGCGCGGGACTGCTCTGACCCGGGGCACCCAGCCCCCGCAGCCGCCGGAACTCGATCGTCTCGTACGTACCCGACACTCCCGTCTCGTACAGGATCCCGACGGTGTCGTGGCCCAGCTGCACGAGGTCGGAGTAGGCGGCCCGCTGCTGGGACAGGGTCAGCTCCTTGGTGAAGGTCGCCCCGCCGTCCGTGCTGCGCCAGAGCGCCATCGACTGGCGGGCGGTGGGCACGGACGGCCCGGAGAACAGCAGCGGGGCCGTGCCGCCGCGCAGCTGCAGGACGGAGCCCTCGACCACCGGGACGTCGTTCAGGGTGGGCTGGACGGTGTAGGGGCGGTCGAGGGTCCGCGCGCCGTCGAAGGAGTAGCTGTCGAGGCGGTTGCCCGGGCTGCTGCCGTTCTGGTCGCGGGAGTTGAAGTACAGCCTGCCGTCCGGGAGCTGGGCGGCGGTGCTCTCGTTGGAGTTGTTCACGCCGTCGTACGAGTCGTCGACGAAGCCCAGCCGCCAGGTGCGGCCCCCGTCGTCGCTGTAGAGGGCGTGGGCGCCGTAGTACCGGGACTCCTGGCCGGTGTCCGGGGAGCCCGGGGGCGGGGCGGCCGAGTGGTTGGCGGGCACGACCAGGCGGCCCCGGTGCGGGCCCCGGGTCAGGGCGAGGGCGTGCCCGGGACCGGTGGCGTACCAGCGCCAGCGGAACGGCTTCACCTCGGACGTGATGTCCCGCGGGGGCGTGAAGTGGCGGCCGCCGTCCCGGCTGCGCTGCACGAACACCCGGCGGCTCTGCTCGGGCGTGACCTCGCCGCGCATGATCTGCGCCTCCGTCACGGCCCCGCTGTTGTACGAGGTGAGCAGCACGACGTCGCCGCTGCGCGGATCGACCACCGGCGCCGGGTTGCCGCGGGTGTCCCCGTCCCCGGCGGCGACCACGGCCGTCGGCCCCCAGGTGCAGCCGCCGTCGGCGGACCGCCTGAGCACCACGTCTATGTCGCCGGTGTCCCCCGCGCCGTTGTGCCGGCCCTCGGCGAAGGCGAGGACGACTCCGCCCGGGGTGGTGACGGTGGCGGGGATGCGGTACGTGTCGTAGCCGCCCTCACCGGAGACGTACGGCACGGAGGACGCGCAACCGGGGGTGGCGGCCTCGGTGGCGGCGGCCTGGGTGACGGTGAGCGGAGTGAGGAGCGCGGTGACGGCGATGAGAGTGCGGCTCAATTGGGTCACCGTTACATACTCCCCGGCGTCACCATCCCCGACTCATACGCCACGATGACCAACTGCGCCCGGTCCCGTGCCCCCAGCTTGCCCATGATCCGGCTGACGTGGGTCTTGGCCGTGAGCGGGCTCAGGCCCAGGGCGTCGGCGATCTCCGTGTTGTTCAGACCCCGTGCGACCAGGGTGAGGACCTCGCGCTCCCGGTCGGAGAGGCATTCGGGGCCGCCCGCCGTCGGTGCGGAGGGGCTGCGCAGGAAGCGGGTGATGAGGCGGGCCGTGGGGCCCGGGGAGAGCAGGGAGTCGCCCGCCGCCACCGTCCGGATCGCGTCGAGAAGTTCCACCGGACGGGTGTCCTTGACCAGGAAGCCCGACGCGCCCGCGCGCAGCGCTTCGACGATGTTCTCGTCGGTGTCGTAGGTGGTGAGGACCAGCACCCGCACCCCGGCCAGCTCCTCGTCGGCGACGATGAGCCGGGTGGCCTCGATGCCGTCGAGGTCGGGCATGCGGATGTCCATGACGACGAGGTCGGGACGCTCCTGGCGGGCCAGCCGCAGGGCCTCGCGGCCGGTGCCGGCCTGACCGACGACCTCCATGTCCGGCGCCGACTCGACGAGCATGGCGAAGGCGGCCCGTACGAGGGTCTGGTCGTCGGCGAGCAGCACACGGACGGGGCTCATCGCGCTCCCTCCAGCGGCAGTTCCGCCGTCACCTCGAAGCCCACGCCCCGCGCCGAGGGCCCGGCCTGAAGGGTGCCGCCCACGCTGCGGGCCCGCTCCCGCATGCCGACCAGTCCGAAGCCGGGGGTGCCGTCCGCGGCGCCCGCGCCGTCGTCGGTGACCTCGACGCGCAGCGCGCCGTCCCGCTCGGCCACGCTGACCCGTACGGACAGGTCGGCCCGCCCGCCGTGCCGGACCGCGTTGGTGAGCGCCTCCTGCACGATGCGGTAGGCGGCCGCGCCGACGGCGGGCGGCGCCTCCTCGGCCCGCACCGTCAGCTCGACGGCCGGCCCCGCCGCCCGCGCTGCCGCCGCGAGGTCGGGCAGACCGTGCAGGCCGGGCAGGGGGCCGCGGTTGTCCGGCGAGCCGTGCTCCCCGTCGCGCAGGACCTCCAGGGTCGTACGGATCTCACCGCGGGCCGTGCGGCAGGTCTCGGCGATGTCGTCGAGGGCCTGGGCGACGGCCTCGCGGTCCAGTCGTGCGGGGTCGGCGGCGAGGACGTGCGCGGCGACCGAGGTCCGGACGCCGATCAGGGTGATGCTGTGGGCGAGGAGGTCGTGCAGGTCGCGGGCGATGCGCAGGCGCTCCTCGGCGACCCGGCGGCGGGCCTCCTCCTCGCGGGTGCGCTCGGCGCGCTCGGCCCGCTCCACGGCGGCGGCCACGTTCTCCCGGTGGACGCGGATGTAGCCGCCGATGACGAGCATGGCGATGACCCAGCCGGTGATGCGCATGCTCTCCGCGACCCCGGCCATGCCGTCATCGATCTTCAGGACCACCATGAGCCCGATGACGCCGGCCCCGATCAGCAGGGTGCGCCGCAGGTTCCGGGACTCGGCGACCGTGTAGAGCGCGGCCATCGAGGCGGCGGTGGGCGCGGAGTGGTTGAAGTCGAGTTCGTGGTACGTGACGATCAGCGCGAGCGCGACGCACAGCACCGCCATCGGCGCCCGCCGCCGCCACACCAGCGGCACATGGGCCGTGAGCAGCAGGGTCCAGCCGACCGCGTCCGGATCCCGCCCGCTGCCGAGGCCGGCGGCCGCGAGGACGGACGCGACGACGGCGAGGCCGGCCGCGAGGGCCGCGTCCTGCCGCAGGGTGTCGCGGGGCGTGAACCCGAGGGCCGCGCGGATCCGGGTGCCGGGACCGGGCCGGCTGTCGATGAGGATTGCCTGCACGAGGTTCATCTTCCGGTAGGCGGGCGCCCCCGCGTCGGGCAGGGGCGCCCGGTACGTCAGCTCACCGGCTCCGGCGCGGGTCGCGGCGCCACCGGCTCCGGTGCCCGCGACAGCCGGCCCGGCCACCACACCGCCCGGCCCAGCGCCACGCTCGCGCTGGTCACCAGATAGGTCCGGACGAGGAAGGTGTCCAGCAGCACACCGACCGCGATGACGAAGCCGAGCTCGACGAGCGGGACCAGACCCATATTGACGAGGACCGCGAAGGTGGCCGCGAGGACGAGTCCCGCGGAGGCGATCACCCCGCCGGTGGTGCGCAGCGCGGTGAGCGCGGCGGCGGCCGGTTCGGCGCCGTGCTCTTTGATGCTCCGGGACTCCTCCCGCATGCGGTGCATGAGGAAGATGCCGTAGTCGACGCCGAGGGCGACCAGGAACACGAAGGACAGCAGCCCGAGCCCGGGATCCGTGCCGTGCAGGCCGAGCAGCGGTCCGAACACCAGCCCGCCGATGCCGAGCGCCGCACCCCACACCGCGACCACGGCGGCCACCAGGATCAGCGGCGCGACCAGGGAGCGCAGCAGGGCGACCAGGATCAGCAGGACGGAGAGGAGGACGATCGGCACGACGACCAGCCGGTCGCGGGCGTTGGTGTCCAACAGGTCGAGCTGCTGGGCGCTGGGGCCGCCGACGTAGGAGCCCTTGAGCGCGTGCCGGAGCTCCTTGATGGTGGCGGTCTCGGCGGCGGACTGGGGCGGCGCGGCGGTGATCACGGAGACCTCGGTCCAGCCCCCGCCGGTACGGCCCCGCTGCGCGCTCACGACGCCGTGGGTGCCGCGGACCGTGGCCAGGGTGGCGTCGGCCCGGTCCGCCGGGGTGATGACGTCGACGGGCTGGGCGGACCGCTCGGGGTAGGCCCGCGCGAGGGTCTCGATGGCGGCCACGGACTCGGGCCGGTCGACGAAGGTGTCCTGCTGCTTGAGCGCGCCGGGCAGGTTCAGGGCGCCGAGGGCGAGCGCGCCGAGCAGGACGGCACCGGCGGCGAGCACGGTGCGCGGGCGGCGCCCGGCGGAGGTGCCCATCGCGGCGAACAGCGACCGGCGGGCCTTGGGCGTGCTGCCGTACGCGGGCACCAACGGCCAGAACACCCGCCGGCCGAGCAGGACGAGGACGGCCGGCAGGAGGGTCAGCATGGTGGCGAGGGCGCACAGCACGCCGACGGTGCCCAGCGGGCCCATCCCGCGGCTGGAGTTGAGGTCGGCGGCGAGCAGGCACAGCAGTCCGGCGGCCACCGTGCCGGAGGAGGCGAGCACGGCGGGCCCGCAGCCGCGCAGCGCGGCGCGCATCGCGTCGTACGGCCGCTCGTGGCGCCGCAGCTCCTCCCGGTACCGGGAGACGAGCAGCAGGGCGTAGTCGGTGCCGGCGCCGAAGACGAGGATGGTCATCACGCCCTGGCTCTGGCCCGAGATGGTCGTGCCGAAGGCCTGGTTGAGGCCGTAGGCCACGCCCATGGACAGGAAGTCGGCGCTGCCGGCGACGACCAGCGGGACCAGCCACAGCAGCGGGCTGCGGTAGATGAGGATGAGCAGTACGGCGACGACGGCCACGGTGGTGTAGAGCAGCGGTCCGTCGAGTCCGGCGTAGACCTCGGAGGCGTCGGTGGACAGCGCGGCGGGGCCGCCGACCTCGACCGTCAGCCCGGCTGTGCCCTTGGTGTCCGCGGAGTCCCCGGCGTCCCCGGCGATCCGGCGGACGTCGTCGACGAGGGCGTCGCGCTTCTTCTCGTCGGTGCCGGGCTCGTTGCTGGCGACCGGGTACATGAGGGTGGTGCCGTCGCGGGACGGGACGCCGCGCGGTGTGCCCGTCAGCCGGTGCTGCCGGGCGATCGTCGCGAGCCGCTCCCCCGCCGCGGCCCGGTCGGCGGCGGTGAGTCCGCCGTCGCGGTGGTAGACGACGACCAGTTCGGTGCTCTCACCGCCCGGCAGCCGGTGCTGGATCTTCGCGACCCGAGTGGAGTCGGCGCTCGCGGGCAGGTAGTCGGTGACCTGGTTGCGCTGCACGTCGGCGAGTTTCGAGGCGTACGGCGAGGCGAGTGCGAGCACGCCGATCCACAGCGCGAGCAGCAGCCACGGAATGGCCCGCCGTCGGGTACGTCTCGTTTCTGCGGCCCCCATGGAAACGGGCCCTCCCTCCGGAGCGGATGTCTGGGTACGGTCTCCAGACTTCCGCCGCGGCGGGCGCGAATCGTCGCGCGGGAGGGCGAGTTCGGGGGTACTCCGCCGGGTGGCCGGGCGGCCCGACTACTCCCCGGGGAGTATCAGGACGGCGTACGCGCGGCCGCCAGCAGCCGGGTCACGTCGTCCGAGCAGATGGTGAGGGCGGCGCCGATGGTGATGAGGACCTCGCGTTCGGCGGGGGTGTAGGGGCCGTCGGCGAGGGCGATGCGGGCGGCCTGGAGGAGGATCGACTCACGGCCGGGTCCGGCCAGGTGCGGGGCCAGCGGGTCGAGGGACTCGTGCAGCTCTATGGCCAGGCTCGCGCCGCAGGGCTGGTCGAAAACCCGGCCGGTGTCCGCGGCCAGCGCGTCCACCAGCGCGGCGAGCTGGTCCTCGGTGCAGTCCGGGAAGCCGGCCCCGCGGACCGCGCCCGCGGCGGCCTCCAGCGACGTACGCGAGCAGGTGCCGCCGGCCGCCAGCACGGCCAGGGCGACGGTGTGCACGGCGTCGCGGAGCATCGCGGAGAAGCGGGAGGTGGTCGGATGGTCGAGGACGTCGGTGCCGAAGTGGTGGCGGCAGGCCGCGCACTCCACGACGGGTCCGGTCGCGCCGCGCGGCAGCACGGGCACGCCCAGGAGGGTGAAGCGGCGGCGCCCGGTGAGCCGCTGGTAGTTGCGGTCGCCCCCGCAACCCGGGCAGAAGAACTCGCCGTCGCCGACGGGCGTCCACGCGGTGCGGGTGCCCATGATGCGCACAGGCCTGGTGGCACGGCCGTCTCGTCCCCGTACTGGCAGCACGTCGCACCTCCTAAGGCCGCGGCAACATCGCCGCGCTGGCGTGATGTTAGCCACATTGTCGAGGTGGAGTCAGTACCCCGGAGGAGACCTTTCCGTGACCTGCCCGTCCGGATGGCCGATAACCGACGGAACTCCGGCCGCCGTAGAGGGCGGCCGGAGCTCCGAAAGTGCCGGTCAGAGGTATCAGCGGGTCGCGCGGTTGACGGCGGACACGACCGCCTTGAGCGACGCACGCGTCGTGTTCGCGTCGATGCCGATTCCCCACAGAACCTTGCCGTCGATCGCGCACTCGATGTACGAGGCGGCCTGCGCGGAGGCGCCCTCGCTCATCGTGTGCTCCTGGTAGTCCAACAGGCGTACGTCGACGCCGATGGACTGCAGGGCGTCGAAGAAGGCGGAGATCGGGCCGTTGCCGGTGCCGGACAGGACGGTGTCCTCGCCGTCGACGGTGGCCTCGACGGTCAGCGTGTCGACGCCGTCCGTGTCGGTGGTCGACTGGCCGGTGCGGACCTGGATGCGGCCCCACGCGTTGTCCGGGTTCGGCAGGTACTCGTCCTGGAAGACCGACCAGATGTCGCCCGCCGTGACCTCGCCGCCCTCGGCGTCCGTCTTCGCCTGGATGAGCTTCGAGAACTCGATCTGCATCCGGCGCGGCAGGTCCAGCTTGTGGTCGTTCTTCAGGACATAGGCGATACCGCCCTTGCCGGACTGCGAGTTGACCCGGATGACGGCCTCGTAGGAGCGGCCGACGTCCTTCGGGTCGATCGGCAGGTACGGGACGGCCCACTCGATGTCGTCGACGGTGACGCCCTTGGTCGCGGCGTCGGCCTCCATGGCGTCGAAGCCCTTCTTGATGGCGTCCTGGTGGGAGCCGGAGAAGGACGTGTAGACCAGGTCGCCCACGTACGGGTGGCGCGGGTGGACCTCCATCTGGTTGCAGTACTCCCACGTACGACGGATCTCGTCGATGTCGGAGAAGTCGATCTGCGGGTCGACGCCCTGGGAGAACAGGTTCATGCCCAGGGTGACCAGGTCGACGTTGCCGGTGCGCTCGCCCTGGCCGAACAGGCAGCCCTCGACGCGGTCGGCGCCGGCCATCAGGGCCAGTTCGGCGGCGGCGACGGCCGTGCCGCGGTCGTTGTGCGGGTGGATGGACAGACAGACGTGCTCGCGGCGGGACAGGTTGCGGCCCATCCACTCGAAGCGGTCGGCGTGGGTGGAGGGGGTGGAGCGCTCGACCGTGGCGGGCAGGTTCAGGATGATCTCGCGGCCCGGGCCGGGCTGCCAGACGTCCATGACCGCCTCGCAGACCTCCAGCGCGAAGTCCAGCTCGGTGTCGGTGAAGATCTCGGGGCTGTACTGGTAGCCGAACTCGGTCTCGGGGCCCAGCAGCTTCTCGGCGTACTCCATCACCAGGCGGGTGCCGTCGACGGCGATCTGCTTGATGTCGTCCTTGGAGCCACGGAAGACGACCCGGCGGAAGACCGGGGCGGTGGCGTTGTACAGGTGGACCGTGGCGCGCTTGGCGCCCTTCAGGGACTCCACCGTCCGCTCGATCAGGTCCTCGCGGGCCTGGGTCAGTACGGAGATCGTGACGTCGTCCGGGATCGCGCCCTCTTCCTCGATGATCGAGCGCACGAAGTCGAAGTCGGTCTGGCCGGAGGCCGGGAAGCCGACCTCGATCTCCTTGTAGCCCATCTTGACCAGTTGGTCGAACATCCGGCGCTTGCGCTCGGGCGACATGGGGTCGATCAGGGCCTGGTTGCCGTCGCGCAGATCGGTGGAGAGCCAGCGCGGGGCGGCGGTGATCCGGTTCTGGGGCCAGGAGCGGTCCGAGATGTCGACCTGCTCGTACCGGCCGTACTTGTGGATCGGCATGGAACTGGGCTGCTGGCGGTTCGCCATGATTGCGTGGGCTCCTCTAGAAGTCCGGTGTGTCCGGTGTCCGGAAGGACGGCCGACGACGCAACACCAAGCTCCGCGGGGAGGGAGTCGGCCTTGACTACAGGCCCTCGCCGCGGCAGCTAAGGAGAAGCAGCCCGAAACGCATGATGCTCCGCAGCCTAGCCGAGCCGCGCCGGATACGCGGGTCCGTATCAGTATGCGGGACCCGGCGGGCAAATAGGACAAAAGGTGCGCTATACCACTCGGGAGTGAAGTCAGGGGCCACATGTCCGCGTATTTCACCAATCATGGTTGCGAGTAGTGACAGCGACGTAACGCAGTGCAAGGGTGCCGGGCATGACGACCAACGGGGGCTTTGAGCCCGTCTTCTGCACCATCGTTCCGCCGCACGTCCTCGACAAGCTGGCCCAGCACGAGGACCCCGCGCTCGCCGGACCCGCCCGCCGCACCCTGGAGCGCGACGCCTACGAGCGCACCCACCGCCGGCTGACCACCGTCATCGGCGCGCCCAGCGTCGCCCCGCCCGCCGCCGCGGCGCCCAACCAGCCGCACCGCACCATCTACGACTGCCGGCACCACACGGAGCTGCCCGGCAAGAAGGTCCGCGCCGAGGGCGAGGACCCGGTCAAGGACGTCACCGTCAACCGCGCCCACGACGGTCTCGGCGCCACCTTCGAGCTCTATCTGAACGCCTACCAGCGGGACTCGATCGACGGCAGCGGCCTGCCCCTGGACGCCAGCGTCCACTACGACAAGGAGTACAACAACGCCTTCTGGAACGGCGAGCAGATGGTGTTCGGCGACGGGGACAACGAGATCTTCCTCGACTTCACCATCCCGATCGACGTCATCGGCCACGAGCTGACCCACGGCGTCACCCAGTACACGGCGAACCTCACCTACTTCGGGCAGTCGGGCGCGCTCAACGAGTCGCTCTCCGACGTCTTCGGCTCGCTGATCAAGCAGTACTCGCTGGGCCAGACCGCCGCCGAGGCCGACTGGCTGATCGGCGCGGGCCTGCTCGCCCCGCGCGTCACCGGCACCGCGCTGCGCTCCATGAAGGCCCCGGGCACGGCGTACGACGACGACGTCCTCGGCAAGGACCCGCAGCCCGCGACGATGGACGACTTCGTCCACACCGGCCGGGACAACGGCGGCGTGCACATCAACTCCGGCATCCCCAACCACGCCTTCTACCTGGCCGCCACCGCCCTCGGCGGCAACGCCTGGGAGCGGGCCGGGCAGGTCTGGTACGACGTGCTGACCGGCGGCGAGCTGCAGCAGCGGGCCGTCTTCGCGGACTTCGCCACGCTGACCGTCACGGCGGCGCGGGCCCGCTACGGCGAGGGCGAGGAGCTCCAGGCCGTCCTCAAGGCATGGGAGCAGGTCGGGGTGCGCACGCTCTAGTTCCGTACTAGACAGGGACCCATGCGTATTCAGGTGAGGCGCACGGGTGGATTCGCGGGCATCGAGCGGTACGCCGAGGTGGACACCTCGGGGCGGCCCGATGCCCACGAGTGGCAGGCCCTGGCCGAGAAGGCGGTCGCCGCCGGCCGCAGCACACGGCCCGTCGGAGTGCCGGACGGCTTCGGCTACGAGATCACGGTGGACGGGAAGACCGTGTACGCGGCGGACCCCCGGCTGACCGAGGAGCAGCGGCAGCTGATCTCGCGGGTCCTGAAGGAGGGGGCCTAGCCGCAGCGGGGCAAGGGGCAAGGGGCAAGCAACCAGCAGTTCGCGCCGGGGCGTTGACTTCTGTTACCGCCGGTACGGATGATCCGGGCCATGGCGACGAACCCGATACCTCAGTTCCCGGCCGGCTTCCTGTGGGGCGTCTCGACCTCGGCCCATCAGATCGAGGGGGCGGTGGACGAGCGCGAGCCGTCCGTGTGGGACGCGTTCACGGCCGAGCCGGGGCGAGTGAAGGACGGCTCGACGGCGGCGGTGGCCTGCGACCACTACCACCGCTACCGCGAGGACGTGGCGCTCCTGGCCGGCCTGGGCGTGGACGCGTACCGCTTCTCCGTCTCCTGGCCGCGCGTGAACTCCCCCGGCGGCCTCGACTTCTACGACCGGCTGGTGGACGAGCTGTGCGCGGCCGGCGTCCGCCCCGTCCCGACCCTCTTCCACTGGGACCTGCCGGTGGAGCTGGACTGGCTGGAGCGGGACACGGCGGCACGGTTCGCCGACTACGTGTCGCTGGTCGCGGAGCGCCTCGGCGACCGCGTCACCAAGTGGATCACCCTCAACGAGCCCGCCGAGCACACCCTGCTGGGCCATGCCCTCGGCGCGCACGCCCCGGGCAAGCGGCTCCTCTTCGACGCCCTGCCGGTGGCCCACCACCAGCTGCTGGCCCACGGTCTGGCGGTCCGCGCCCTGCGCGCGGCCGGGGCGAGGGACATCGGCATCGCCAACTCCCACGGCCCGACCTGGCCCGCCTCGCGGGAGCAGGCCGACCTGGAGGCGGCCGGCTTCTACGACCTGCTGCTGAACCGCCTGTTCGCCGAGCCGGTCATCCTGGGTGAATATCCGGACGGGCTGGGCGAGTTGATGCCCGGCGACGTCGAGTCCGACCTGAAGGTCATCGCCGAGCCCGTCGACTGGTACGGCATCAACTACTACGCCCCGACCAGGGTCGGCGCGCCGCAGGGCGCGGACAGCGAGTTCGGCGGACTGACCATCCCGGCCGAACTCCCCTTCTCCGTCCAGGAGATCGAGGGCCGCCCCGTCACCGACTTCGGCTGGCCGGTCGTCCCCGAGGGACTCACGGAGCTGCTGACCGGCTTCAAGGACCGCTACGGCGAACGGCTGCCGCCGGTCGTCATCACCGAGAACGGCTGCTCGTACGAGGGCATCGACGACCAGGACCGGATCGCCTACCTGGACGGCCATGTGCGGGCGCTGCACGAGGCGTTGGAGTCCGGGGTGGACGTCCGCGGCTACTTCGTCTGGTCGCTGCTCGACAACTTCGAGTGGGCGGAGGGGTACGCACGCCGGTTCGGTCTCGTGCACGTGGACTACGGGACGCTGGAGCGGACCCCGAAGGCGTCGTACGGCTGGTTCCAGGAGCTGCTGCGGGCCCAGAGATGACGACGGTGGGTCCGTCGAGCGCGCTGGCCGAGCCGGTCGAGCGGGTCGGCCGGGGCTGGACGGCGGCGCTCTCGCTCGCCAACGGGGCGATCTGGGTGGGCTGGTTCGGCCCGCTGCAGATCCTGCTCGCCTCCCAGGCGAAGGACTTCGCTCCCGGCTCCGGCATGTCCAAGGAGACGATGCTGGCGTGGGTGACCGGCGTCGGCGCGGTCGTCTCGCTGGTCGCCAACCCGCTCTTCGGCGCGCTGTCCGACCGGACGACGGCCTGGTGGGGCCGCCGCACGCCGTGGATCGTGGCCGGGTCGGCGGGCGGCGCGCTGTCGCTGCTGCTGCTCGCCGGCGCGGGCGGCATGGGCACGATGACGCTGGGCTGGTGCCTGGTCCAGCTGACGCTCAACGCGGCCTTCGCGGCGGTGACGGCGGCGGTGCCCGACCAGGTGCCGCGGCTCCAACGCGGTGCGGTGGGCGGCTGGTTGGGCGCGGCCCAGATCCTCGGAGTGGTCGGCGGGACCGGGCTGGCGACGGCGGCGGGCGGCATCGCGGCCGGGTATGCGGCGTGCGCCGTGTTCACGGTGGTGGGCGTGCTGCCGTACGTACTGCGGTACGAGGACCCGCGCCTCGCGCCGCGGGAGAGGCCGCCGTGGTCCTGGCGTACCTTCCTCGCGGGCTTCTGGCTGAGCCCGCGCCGGTACCCCGACCTCGGCTGGGCCTGGCTGACCCGGTTCCTGATCAACCTGAGCAACTCCCTGGTGCTGCTGTACCTCCTGTACTACCTGCGGGACCGGCTTCACCACCACGACCCCGACGAGGGCGTGCTGATCCTGACGGCGGTCAACGGTCTGACCCTGCTGGGGACGGTCGTGGTGGGCGGGGTCTGGTCGGACCGTACGGGGCGGCGCAAGCCGTTCGTGCTCTGGTCCGGGGCGCTGATGGCGGTCGCCACGGCGCTCCTGTCGGCCTGGCAGACCTGGCCGGGGGCGATCGTCGCGGCGGCGGTGCTGGGGATCGGCTTCGGCGTGTTCACCTCGGTCGACTTCGCGTTGATGACGGACGTGCTGCCCAAGGCGACGGACCGGGGCAAGGACCTGGGCGTCATCAACGTGGCCAACGCCCTGCCGCAGGTGGCGGCGCCCGCGCTCGCCGCGCCGATCGTGACGTATCTCGGCGGATACCGGGTGCTCTATCTGGTGGCGGCGGTGATCGGGCTGGTGGGGGCGGGGCTGGTGAGCCGGATACGGGGGGTCGACTGAGAGGCCCTCACATCCGGAACAGCCTTCCCCGCCAGGTCCACCCCGCTCCGAGGACCGTGTCCCGCAGGGGATCCCGCATCTCCCGAGAGTCGAAGCGAAACGTCTCGACCTTGTGCCGGCGGCCGTCTTCACCCCGCTCGTACCTCCACTGGCGGGAGACCGTGGTGGCCGGGCCGCGCCCATGGCTGCGCTCGCCCGACCGCGCCTCCCACTGCTCCTGGAGGGTGCGCACCTCGCGGTCGGCCGGGACGAGGAGCATCCGGGTCCGGAGCCTCAGGCGCAGTTCCGGCACCCGCCACTCCGCCACCAGGTCACCGCCCTCCTTGGCGGTGGCGTGCCGCACGACCCACGGCACATCCGGGCCATTGAGCGCGAGCAGCGCGGCCCGGAGCTCCGTGGACGGCAGCGAAGGCACCCCGCTTTGCGGGTACTTGGTGCCGGTCAGTCTGTCGAAGAGGCCCATGCGGCCAGCCTAGGGGCGGGCCCGGAGCGCCGGATGCCGGGCCCCTGACGTCGTCTCAGGCCGCGTCGGTGTCGGTCGCCGTCAGGACCGCGACCCTGGTGCCGGAGGGGTCGAGGACCGCGAAGGCCAGGTCGGCGGTGTCGTGGTGGAACCAGGGCGTGAACGCCATGAAGCGCAGCCACCGGTGGTCGATGCCGTACCGCACGGCATCCAGGAACGGAACGTCGGCGGGCAGCCCCAGCAGGGCGTAGAGGCTCTCCCACGCGTACAGCCGCGCGTAGGCGCCGCCCTGTGCGCCGCCGTTCACCCCGCCGCCCCGGGCGGCCGAGAACAGCTCGCCCAGTACATCGTCGGGGGTCGTCCGGCAGGCCACGGACCTCCCGGTGCGCGTGCCCTCGTCCGCCAGACTGGCCAGGGGCAGTTCCCGGAGGAAGGAGAAGCCGAAGTCGTCCGGGTCGAGCGGGTGCGGCAGGAGGAAGAAGCGTGCCTCGGGGGTCCGGGACCAGCCACCGGCGGTGAAGGGTCGCGCGGCGGCCCGGGCACGGTCGTCGTCGGGTGCCTGAGCCGCTGTCCGCCCGGCCGCCGCGCCGGACGCCGAGGACGGCACCTCCGGGAAGCGCGTGCGGAGCTGGGCCGACGTCCTGACCGGCCCCAGCCCGCGAACGCGGACGCCGAACCGGTGCTCGATGTCCAACCTGGTCCTGGGCAGCCGGGCCAACGGGTGTCCCAGCTCCCGCAGCCGCTCCGCGTACGCGTCCGGCGCGGGCCGGACACGCCCCGCGCCCAGCAGCGACAACTCACCGAGCAGACAGGCCCGTACCTCGACCTCCGGGTCGACCGGACCGTCGGGCAGCACACCGAACAGGGGCTCCAGATCCCGCGGTTGCTGCGACGTGGCCAGCTTCTCGGCCACCGCGCGCAGCAGGCGGACGCTCGCCCCGTCCCGCTCGCCCGTGAGGGGCAGCAACCGGCCCACGATGTCCGCGGCGAACCGGGCGCACTCCCGCGACCGCGTCGCGGCGAGCACCTCGGCGATCCGCCCGACGGCGCGCACCACCCAGGCGCCCCGGAGCGCGGCACCGGCCGTCCCGCGGCACAGCCGCTCCGCCGCTTCGTACAACTCGGAGGGGCGGTGCTCGGCCAGCCGCACCAGCTCCGGCTCCGGCCGTTCCCAGAGCGGCCGGACTAGAACCCGAGCCGCCGCAGTTGCTTCGGGTCCCGCTGCCAGTCCTTGGCGACCTTCACGTGGAGGTCCAGGAAGACGGGCGTGCCGAGGAGGGCCTCGATGTGCTTGCGGGACTTGATGCCGACCTCCTTCAGGCGCTTGCCCTTGGGGCCGATGATGATGCCCTTCTGGCTGGGGCGCTCGATGTAGAGGTTGGCGTGGATGTCGAGGAGGGGCTTGTCGGCGGGGCGGTCCTCGCGGGGGAGCATCTCCTCGACGACCACCGCGATGGAGTGCGGGAGTTCGTCGCGGACGCCCTCCAGCGCCGCCTCGCGGATCAGTTCCGCGATCATGACCTGCTCGGGCTCGTCCGTGAGGTCGCCCTCGGGGTAGAGCGCCGGGCCCTCCGGCAGCAGCGGGACGAGCAGGTCGGCCAGCAGGCCCACCTGCTTGTCGCCGACCGCGGACACCGGCACGATCTCCGCCCACTCGAAGCCGAGCTCCTTGCCGAGCTGGTCGATCGCGATCAGCTGCTCGGCGAGGGCCTTGGAGTCCACCAGGTCGGTCTTGGTGACGATGGCGATCTTCGGGGTCTTCCGGATCCCGGCCAGCTCCTTGGCGATGAAGCGGTCACCGGGGCCGATCTTCTCGTTCGCCGGGAGGCAGAAGCCGATCACGTCGACCTCGGCCCACGTGGTGCGGACCACGTCGTTGAGGCGCTCGCCGAGCAGGGTGCGCGGCTTGTGCAGACCGGGGGTGTCCACCAGGATCAGCTGGGCGTCGGGCCGGTGCACGATGCCGCGCACCGTGTGCCGCGTCGTCTGCGGCTGGTTCGCGGTGATCGCCACCTTCTGCCCGACCAGTGCGTTCGTGAGGGTGGACTTGCCCGCGTTGGGACGGCCCACGAAGCAGGCGAAGCCGGCGCGGTGGACGGCCTCGGCCGACTGCTCGGATGACTGGGTACGAACGCTCATGGCGCCCATTCTCCCTGATCCACGAAGCCCCGCCGCACCGTGAGGTTCCGGTAACCCGCACGCAACGAAACGTCACGGAAACACACCTGTACGCGACCGGAAACGCGCGCCCAGGAATCTCTGACGAGCCCCCACACCGTTGGAGACGCCCGTGACCTTCGCCGCAGCTCACGCAGACACTGGCGACACCGCCTGGATGCTCGCCGCCACCGCCCTCGTCCTGCTGATGACCCCGGGCCTGGCCCTGTTCTACGGCGGCATGGTCCGCACGAAGAGCGTCCTGAACATGCTGATGATGAGCTTCGTGTCGATCGCCCTGGTCACGGTGGTCTGGCTGGCGGTGGGCTACTCCCTCGCCTTCGGGGGCGACAGCGCGGCGGGCCTGATCGGCGGACTCGACCACGCCGGGATGAGCGGCCTCGGCCCGGACAGCGTCCAGGGCACCGTCCCCACCCTCCTCTTCGCCACCTTCCAGCTCACCTTCGCGATCATCACGGCCGCGCTGATCAGCGGCGCGGTCGCGGACCGGGTGAAATTCGGGGCGTGGCTGGTGTTCGTACCCGTGTGGGCCCTGCTGGTATACGTTCCGGTCGCCCACTGGGTCTGGGGCCCGGGTGGCTGGATCCTCGACCGGCTCGGCGCCCTGGACTTCGCCGGCGGCCTGCCCGTGGAGATCGCCTCCGGCGCCTCCGGACTGGCGTTGTGCCTGGTCATCGGGCCGCGGCTGGGGTTCAAGAAGGACGCCATGCGCCCGCACAACCTGCCGATGGTGATGCTGGGCGCGGGCCTGCTCTGGTTCGGCTGGTTCGGATTCAACGCCGGCTCGGCCCTCGGCGCCAATGGCCTCGCGGCCGCCGCGTTCCTCAACACCCTCGCCGCCGGCTGCACCGGTCTGCTCGGCTGGCTCTTCGTCGAGCAGAAGCGCGACGGGCACCCCACCACCCTGGGCGCGGCCTCCGGCGCGGTGGCCGGTCTGGTGGCCATCACGCCCTCCTGCGGCTCCGTCTCCCTGCTCGGCGCCCTGGTCGTCGGCCTCGCCGCCGGCGTCGTCTGCTCGTACGCCGTGAGCTGGAAGTTCCGGCTGAACTACGACGACTCCCTGGACGTCGTCGGCGTTCACCTGGTCGGCGGCATCATCGGCACCCTTCTGATCGGCCTGTTCGCCGAGAAGGCGATGACCGGCGGCGCGGAGGGCCTCCTCTACGGCGGTGGCGTCACCCAGCTCGGCAAGCAGCTGGTCGCGATCGTGGCCGTGGCGACGTACGCCTTCGGTGTCACGTACGGCATCGGCAAGCTGCTCGACAAGACCCTCGGCCTGCGCGCCGGCGAGGAGCAGGAGCACACCGGACTGGACCTTACGGTGCACGCGGAGACGGCCTACGATCACGGGGTCCTGGGCCACGGCGCCCCGGTCGCCCACTCCCTCGTCCCCACCGCCCAGAAGGTCGACACCCAGGCATGAAGCTCATCACCGCGATCGTCAAGCCGTACCGGCTCGACGAGGTCAAGACAGCCCTCCAGGAGCTCGGCGTGCACGGCCTGACCGTCACCGAGGCCAGCGGGTACGGGCGCCAGCGCGGCCACACCGAGGTGTACCGGGGCGCGGAGTACCGGGTCGACCTGGTGCCCAAGGTCCGGATCGAGGTCGTCGTCGAGGATGCCGCCGCGGAGGACGTCATCGACGCGATCGTCAAGGCCGCGCAGACGGGGAAGATCGGGGACGGGAAGGTGTGGGCCGTGCCCGTCGAGACGGTCGTACGGGTACGGACGGGCGAGCGCGGCCCCGACGCGCTCTGACGAGGAGCGCCCCGCCCACCACCCCGGCGGCGAAGGCCAGCGCCACCACCAGCCACGGCAGCGCGAAGAACGAGGCGCTCGCCGACTCGTGGGTCCCGGTGGCGCGCGCGGTCAGCGTCACGTCCCCCCAGTCGAACTGGGGCGAGCCCCGCCAGGGCTCGGTGAGCCGTACCCGCTGCCCGGGCAGCAGCTCGGAGGGGATCCGGGTCAGCTCGCGGGCCAGGAGCGTACGGCCGAACAGGCCCCGCGCGCGGAGCTCCACCTTCGGGTCGAGGGTGACGTTGCCCGTGTTGTGCAGCGTGTAGGAGATCGTGGCCGTGCTGTCGCCGAGGCCGGGGACGAGCGGCTGGTGGTGGCTGAGGTGCACGTTCTCGACGGAGATCGCGGGCAGCGTGGGCCCGCTCACCCGGAGGTAGAGCCGGGCGCCGACGGCCCGCCGCACCCCGAGCGCGAGGGAACCGGTGCCGGGGTCGACCCGCTCGTCGAGCGCCACGATCGCACCCGGATGGTCGCCCGGTTCGGCGCCCCGCGGGACGTGCAGGGTGAAGGGCACGGTGACCGTCCTGTGGCCCGGCACGGTGACCTTGGACTTCGCGGGCTTCGCCCACGCCCCGACGCCCCGCATCCGCTCCTTGACCGTCCGCACGGCGAAGCCTCCGTCGCGCGCGGTGTTGTAGGCGTCGGCCGCGTAGAGGCGGAAGGACAGCGGCTTCGCGGTCTTGTTGGCGACGACCACCTTGTCGGTGATCGTCTGCCCGGGGTCGGCGGAGAGGTAGAAGTAGGGCCGGGCCGCGACCTGGGAGGAGACGGGGTAGACGGACCAGCTGCCGTTGTCGGCGGCTCGTGCGGGCAGGGCTGTGACGCCGAGGACCCCGAGGAACAGGCTGACGAGGCACAGGAGGAGGACGTACGGCTTGCGCATGGGTGCGGACCCCCCACGGGCGGAGTCGGGACGGCGGGTCGGGCGGGTGCGGCCCCGGTGCGGTCGGGCGCCCGGCCACCGAGCGAGGGTGGATCAGGTGAGCGTCAGGGTGAGGACGCCGGAGTACGAGCCCGGAGGCGTGAACGCCGGTACGTCCAGCGACAGTCCGGCGTCCACGGTGAACTCACCGCCGGTGAGCGTGGAGTCGGGGGTCGACGCCAGGGTCGCTCCCGAACCGCCCACCGCTCCCGCGGAACCGGCCTTGCAGGTGCTCGGGCTGCCCGCCTTGGTGACGCAGGCGGGGGTCCAGCTCAGCTTGCCGGCGTCGATCTTGGCGCCGGGGCCGGTGAAGTCGGTGACCTTGCCGGTCAGGGACCAGCCTGCGGGCCCGCCGCGGAAGTCCTTGACCGTCACCGTCTTCAGGGTGCCCGTGGAGGCGCCGCCCTTGCCGAAGTCGACCGCCGACAGCGCGACGGCGTCCCCGGCCTGGGACATGGACAGCGTCCCCGCCTTGACGGTGGTGGTCAGCTTCTGACTGCCGTCGGGCACGGGCGTGGTGTCGTTCACGACGTAGGCGGCCGGGCCGGCCCCCTTGTCCGGGTTCCATGAGCCGCCCTCGTACGCCACGATCCCGGTCGTCGTCTTGTCGTTGACGGTGATCGTGCCGCTGAAGGAGCCCTGGGCGTTCGCGGTCGCGGTCGCCTTGTCCGCCGTCAGGGTGTCACCGGAGCGGCCGGCCAGGGTGACCGTGGCGCCCGGCGTGAAGTTGCTGCCGCTGACGGTGACGCCGGCACCGGGGTTCCCGGAGGCCGAACTCAGCGAGATGGCCCGGGTGTTGGTGGGCGTGCCGGAGGTCGCCGTGACGGTCTCCGACACCGGGGCGGGCGGTGTGATGACCGTGCAGGGGGTGTCCAGCTCCAGGATGTAGCTGGTGTGGATGTTGTAGTCGCCGGGCGAGAGGGTGATCGCGCCGGGCGTGGTGACGGTGAACGTCCCGGTCATGGAGAAGGACGGGAAGGTGCCCTTGCCCGGCACCGGGGTGTTCTTCTTCGGACCGGCGACCGTGACGGAACCGGTCTGCGCCCCGCCGAGGGTGACCTTGCCGGTCGGGGTCATGATGTCGGCCGGCAGGGCGATGTCGGTGGGGTTGCTGGCGGCGGGCGTGACCACCGTGTAGGTCACGGTGACGGTGTCGCCGACCTTGGGGCTGGTGTTGTCCACCGAGACGCTCGCGGTGGTGGTGCCGTCGATCGGCGGAATGCCCGCGACGGCCGGCGGAATGCAATGCGTGCCGAAGTCCACGTTCGTGCCCGCGGCGCCGGCCGGGCAGGCCAACGCGCCGCCCGCGGTGACCGCGAGCGCGGTCGCGCCGAGCAGTGCTGCCCAGCGCCACCGACGGTCTCTTCGGGGTGTCTCACCCATGGGCCCCCTCCTGAGGGATGTGGGCGCAGCGGCTCGGCTGCGCCGACAGGGGGCCATTGATGTGCAGGTCCCGTGAGAAGTCAATGGAGATGCCGCAGAAAGCTGACGGTTCATCAGTTTCTGCGGCATCCGGAACGGATCGCTCAGTCGAAGACGAACGGACCCGGCGACTGGTTCGCCGTGGCCGTGCAGGTGATCGTGATGCCGAAGACGGTCATCTGCAGCGAACCGCCGTGCGCCTCCAGGCTGTCACCGGAGGCCACGGTGCCGCTGAGCGGGCCGACGCTGACGGGGCTCCCGGCCGCCATGGCCGGGTTCTTCTTCCCGCTGAAGACGGTGGTGCCGCCGCTCGCCTTCACCAGGGTGAGCTTGGACGTGATCGAGTCGGCCGACACGGCGAGCGGTGCGGTGACCGCGCTGGACGTGAGGGTGATGGTGGCCGAGGTGCCGCTCTGGGTGGCGGTGAGCGTGGCCGCACCGCCGCCGAAGACACCGCAGTCCGCGGTGATGGTCGCCGACTGGGGGGTGACGGCGACCGCGGTGGGTGCGAACGCGAGGCCGGTGACCGCGAGGGCCCCGACCGTCACTGCCGCACCGGTTCCTAAGCGCTTGCCTCTCATGGGGAATCCGGCTCCCTTCCCGTGCGGGAATGCCATGTGGGGATGGACGGGACGCCTGTCTCAGGTGGGTGCGGGCACACTGAGAGGCTCGGACCTGACGGTCCGTCGGAACTTACGCTCCCATTGATGCGCGAGAGGCAAGCGACGGCAAGGATGAATTCCGGACTACTCCGGTCCGGCGTCGGACGGCCCGCTCCGGTACGGGAGTCAGCCGGCCTGGACCGTGGTCCTCACCGTGCCGTCCGGCCCCGCCACCAGCACCGGCGTCCCGGCACCGCCGAGGTCCCGGACGGCGGCCAGGTCCGTCGCGGAAGCGGCCTCCGCTTCCGTGACGAGGGCCGCCGCCTCCAGCGACTTCGCCCCGGACGCCACCGCCATCGCCACCGCCGTCTGCAGGGCGGAGAGCTTCAGGGAGTCGAGGGCGACGGTCCCAGCGACATACGTCCGGCCGGTCTCGTCCCGTACGGCCGCGCCCTCGGGCACGGCGTTGCGGGCCCGGGCCGAACGGGCCAGGGTGACGATCTTGCGGTCCTCGGGGTCAAGCGCGTTGCTGTCGGTCATGAGGCGAGCATACGAAGGCGGGCGCCGCTCACCCCGCCACGGGGTACAACGCCCCGCGCCTGCCCTCCGGAGAGGCCAGCCACTCCAGCTTCGCGGCGGTGTTCGCCTCGTCCAGCGGGGTGTGCAGCACGATCGCCAGGTCGGGCCGGGCCGGCACCTTCATCAGCGTCGACTCGACGACCAGCAGCCCGACCACGGGATGGTCGAGCTCCTTGCGGATCTGGCCCGCGTCCTCGATGTCCCGCTGCTCCCACAGCGCGCCGAACTCCTCGCTGGCGTCCCGCACTTCGGCGAGCACCGCCTGGAACCCCTCGTCGTCGGGGCGCGCGGCACAGGCCGCCCGGAACTGCGCCACGACCGTCCGGGCGTTGCCCTCCCAGCTCTTGCTGCGGGACCGGTACAACGGGTCGGTGAAGAAGTCGACCAGGCAGTTCTGCGTGATGTCGGGCCGCATGCCGAGCACCATCGCCGCGGCGTCGTTGTACATCACGCAGTTGTAGTACAGGTCCATGATGTGCGCCGGATACGGCATCCAGGTGTCGATCACCCGCCGCAGCCCGTCGCACATGTCCCGCTTCTCCGCGGCGACTTCGGGCGCCGGCGGGTTCAGCCCGGCCAGCGCGTACAGGTGCCGGCGCTCGGCGTCGCTGAGCCGCAGCACGCGCGCGACGGCGTCCAGGACCTGCGGGGAGACGGAGATGTCCCGCCCCTGCTCCAGCCACTGGTACCAGGAGGCGCCCACCCCGGCGAGCACGGCGACCTCCTCGCGGCGCAGTCCGGGCGTGCGCCGCCGGACGCCGCCGACCGGCAGCCCCGCCTCGGCCGGGCTCACCCGGGCCCGCCGGCTCATCAGGAACTCCCGCAGCTCGCGCCGCCGATGACTCTTCAGCGCGGCGCTCTTGAACGCGTCCTCGGGCACGTACGGATCCCCCTCGTACTGTCTGGTGGTGCCACCACCACCATAAGTTCCGACTCCCCACGATTGTTCCGGCGGCCACAAGCTCGTGGCATGGCGATCGACACCACCTCCTCACCCACAACTCCCCATCGAGACCTGCGCGAACCGCTCGACACCCCCCGGCTGTCGACGCGCGACCGGCTCGTCCTCTTCGTCCTGTGCGCGGCCCAGTTCATGGTCGCCCTGGACTTCTCCGTCCTGAACGTGGCCCTGCCCGACCTCGGCGCGGACCTCGGCATGAGCCGGTCCGCCCTCCAGTGGGCGGTCACCTCCTTCGCGCTCCCCTCGGGCGGCTTCCTGCTCCTGTTCGGCCGCGTCGGCGACCTGTACGGCCGCCGGCGGCTGTTCCTGTCCGGGCTGGCCCTGTTCGGCGCGGCCTCGCTGCTCGCCACGTTCGCCTGGGACCCGGCGTCCTTCCTGGCCGGACGGGCGTTGCAGGGCCTGGGCGCGGCGGCGATCGTGCCGACGGGCATGTCGCTGCTCACCACGACCTTCCCGGAGGGACCGGCCCGTGACCGCGCCCTGGGCGTCTCGGGCACGGTGCTGTCGCTGGGCTTCACGGTCGGCATGGTCGCGGGCGGTCTGCTCACCGACAACCTGGGCTGGCGCTCCACGATGGGGCTGCTGACCGTGTGCGCGCTGGTCGTGCTCCCGCTGGCGCCGGGGCTGCTGCCC
The DNA here is from genome assembly GCF_021538895.1 of Streptomyces olivochromogenes. Lineage (GTDB taxonomy): Bacteria > Actinomycetota > Actinomycetes > Streptomycetales > Streptomycetaceae > Streptomyces > Streptomyces olivochromogenes_A. Next base: position 122,135 of record NZ_JADDRL010000005.1, read on the forward strand.
GAGTCGCGCACCCCGGAGCGTCCGCGGCTGGACGTGCCCGGCGCGGTCACCGTCACCGGCGGTCTGCTGTCGCTGATCTACGCCCTGTCGACCGCCGCCGAGCAGGGCTTCGGCCGCGCGGACGTGCCGGCCGCGCTGGTCGTGGGCGTCCTGCTGCTCGCCGCCTTCGTCGCCGTCGAGTCCCGCTCGCCGTCCCCGCTGGTCTCGCTCCCGATGCTGCGCCGCCGCACGGTGGCCTGGGGCAACCTGGGCGGTCTGGTCACCTTCTCGATGATGTCGACGGTGGTCTTCGTCCTGACCCTGTACCTCCAGGAGACCCTCGGCCTGTCGGCCTTCCGGACGGGCCTGGTCTTCGGTGTGCAGGGCGCGCTGTCGGCGGTCGCGGGCCTCTGGGCCCCCAAGGTCATCGGCCGCTTCGGCGCCCGCCGCACGCTGGTCGGCTCGCTGGCCGGTCAGGGCGTCCTGGTCGCCGCGCTGCTCGGCCTGAACGCGCACCCCTGGTCGGTGTGGCTCGCCACGGCCGCCGTCTCGCTGGCCAGCATGTGCCACCTGGGCGCGATCATCTCGTACGGCCTGACGGTCACCTCCGGCGTCCCGGACGAGGAGCAGGGTCTGGCGACCGGTCTGGTCACCTCGACGCAGCAGGTCGGCATCACGGTCGGCATCCCGCTGCTCGGCGTCCTCGCCACCACCTCCGGCGACCTGCTGTCCGGCGTGCACGTCGTGCTGGCCCTGGACGCGGCGATCGTGCTGGCCGCGGCGGTGTTCGTCGGGCTCGGGCTGCGCTCCCGGTCAGGGGCGGTCGAGGCGGAGCCGGTCGGCGCGCGGTAGCCCGGCGACGACCAGGTCGTACGAGTCCTCGATGAGCTCCCGGACCAGGCGGTCCGGGAGTTCGCCGTCGACCGTGACGGTGTTCCAGTGCCGCTTGTTCATGTGGTAGCCGGGGACGATCAGACCCTCGTACTCGGTGCGCAGCCGGATCGCGTCCTCCGGGTCGCACTTGAGGTTCACCGTCAGCGGGCGGGCGTCCAGGGTGGTCAGGGCGAAGAGCTTGCCCAGCACCTTGAAGACGGACGTCTCGGGGCGGAACGGGAAGTCCTCCACCACCGCGTTGAAGGACAGGCAGCAGGAACGCAGTTGCTCCGGGGTCACCGCGGATCCGCCTCCTCGGCGGACTCCACCGGGCCCACCGGCTCCACCAGCACGGTCACGATCTTGTTCCGGCGGCCGGCGGCGGCCTCCGCCGTCAGCCGCAGCCTGCGACCGTCGGGCAGCTCGACCTCGGCGGAGGCGCCGGCGATGGGCACGCGGCCCAGTGCCTTGGCGAGCAGTCCGCCGACGGTCTCCACGTCCTCGTCGTCGTACTCCTCCAGGCCGTACAGCTCGCCGAGGTCGGTGATGTCGAGGCGGGCGGTGACCCGGTAGCAGTCGTCGCCGAGCTCCTCGACGGGCGGGAGTTCGCGGTCGTACTCGTCGGTGATCTCGCCGACGATCTCTTCCAGGATGTCCTCGATGGTGACGATGCCGGCGGTGCCGCCGTACTCGTCGATCACGACGGCGACGTGGTTGCGTTCCTTCTGCATCTCGCGCAGCAGATCGCCGGCGTTCTTGGTGTCGGGCACGAAGAAGGCGGGCCGCATGGCCGTGGACACCAGGTCGTTCTCGGCGTCGCGGCTGATGTGGGTCTTGCGGACCAGGTCCTTCAGATACACGATCCCGACGATGTCGTCCTCGCTCTCGCCGGTGACCGGGATGCGCGAGAAGCCGGAGCGCAGGGCGAGGGTGAGGGCCTGGCGGATGGTCTTGTACCGCTCGATGACGACCAGGTCGGTGCGCGGGACCATGACCTCACGCACCAGGGTGTCGCCGAGCTCGAAGACCGAGTGCACCATGCGGCGCTCCTCGTCCTCGATCAGCGACTCCTTCTCGGCCAGGTCGACCAGTGCGCGCAGCTCCGCCTCGGAGGCGAAGGGGCCGCGGCGGAAGCCCTTGCCCGGGGTGAGCGCGTTGCCGATGAGGATCAGCAGCGACGGGATCGGGCCCATGATCCGGGCCAGCGGCAGCAGCACGTAGGCGGCGGCCGTCGCCGTGTTCAGCGGGTGCTGGCGGCCGATGGTGCGCGGGGAGACGCCGACGGCGACGTACGACACGAGGACCATGACGCCGATCGCGGCGAGCAGGGCCTGCCAGGTCACGGCGATCTCCTGGAGGCAGGCGTAGGTCACCAGCGCCGCGGCCGCCATCTCGCAGGTGACGCGGACCAGCAGCGCCACGTTGAGATAGCGGGTCGGGTCGCCGGCGACCTGGGCGAGCCGGGCGCTGCCGCGCCGCCCGGACTTCACCGCCTCCTCGGCGCGGAAGCTGGAGACGCGCGCGATGCCGGCCTCCGCGCAGGCGGCCAGCCAGGCGACGACGACCAGCGCGATCGCGCCGAGGACGATCTGCGGACTCATACGACCCGCTTACGAGACCGTGGGCGCCGGGGAGGGGCCGGTCAGGCCCTTCTCCGCACGCCAGCCGTCCACGATGGCCGCCTGGAGGCCGAACATCTCGGCCTTCTCGTCCGGCTCCTCGTGGTCGTAGCCGAGCAGGTGCAGCACGCCATGGACGGTGAGCAGGTGGAGCTCCTCGTCCATGGAGTGCTGCGTGGGTGCCTCGGCGCCCTGCTTGGCGGCGACCTCCGGGCAGAGCACGATGTCGCCGAGGAGGCCCTGCGGGGGCTCCTCCTCGTCCTTGGACGGCGGCCGCAGCTCGTCCATCGGGAAGGACATGACATCGGTCGGGCCGGGCAGGTCCATCCACTGGATGTGCAACTGCTCCATGGCGTCGGCGTCCACGACGATCACCGAGAGCTCGGAGAGCGGGTGGATGCGCATCCGCGCGAGCGCGTAGCGGGCGATGTCGAGGATCGCCTGCTCATCGACCTCGGTTCCGGACTCGTTGTTGACGTCGATCGACATGGTGCTGCCGTGTCTCTACTTCCCCTTGTGCCCGGACCTGCCCCGGCCGCCCTTGTGGGTGCCGTTCTCGGTGCCGTGCTTGCTGTCGTACAACTCGTACGCGTCGACGATACGGCCCACCAGCTTGTGCCGTACGACATCGTGGGAGGACAGCCGGGAGAAGTGGACGTCCTCCAGGCCCTCCAGGATGTCCTGCACCTGCCGCAGACCGCTCTTGGTGCCGTTCGGCAGGTCGACCTGCGTCACGTCACCGGTGATCACGATCTTCGAGTCGAAGCCGAGACGGGTGAGGAACATCTTCATCTGCTCGGGGCTCGTGTTCTGGGCCTCGTCCAGGATGATGAAGGCGTCGTTGAGGGTGCGTCCGCGCATGTAGGCGAGCGGCGCGACCTCGATCGTCCCGGCCGCCATCAGACGCGGGATCGAGTCCGGGTCGAGCATGTCGTGCAGCGCGTCGTACAGCGGGCGCAGGTAGGGGTCGATCTTCTCGTAGAGCGTGCCGGGCAGGAAGCCCAGCCGCTCGCCGGCCTCGACCGCGGGGCGGGTCAGGATGATGCGGTTGACCTGCTTGGACTGCAGGGCCTGCACCGCCTTGGCCATGGCGAGGTAGGTCTTGCCGGTACCGGCGGGGCCGATGCCGAAGACGATCGTGTGCTTGTCGATCGCGTCGACGTACCGCTTCTGGTTGAGCGTCTTGGGGCGGATCGTGCGGCCGCGCGAGGACAGGATGTTCTGCGTCAGGACCTCGGCCGGGGTCTCCGCCGGGCCCTCCCCGTTCTCGCTCGCCCGCAGCATCGCGATCGAGCGTTCCACTGCGTCCTCCGTCATCGGCTGCCCGGTGCGGAGCACCAGCATCATCTCGTCGAACAGGCGCTGGATGAGGGCGACTTCACCGGCATCGCCGACCGCGCTGATCTCATTGCCCCGGACATGTATGTCGGCCCCGGGGAAGGCCTTCTCGATCACGCGCAGGAGGGAGTCGCCGGATCCCAGCACGGTGACCATCGGATGCTGGGCGGGGACCGTGAACTGTGCTCTCGCCTGCCCCTGCGCGGGGGTCTGAGCTGTGGGTGTCTGAGTCATGGGCCGGCGCTTAAGGCCTGCGGTTCCTCCTCGTCACGGCCGCGTAGCTGAGGGCGGCCTCGCGATTCCAAGGGTACGACGGGGGACTGACAACGCCGTAGGCCTTTTCCATGCCCTGGAACAGACCCGTGACGAGCCTCGGACCGGCCCTCACGCCGAGCGCCGGAACCCGATCGTCGGGACCGCCCGACGCAGCGGCCACGGCCGCACCTGCTCCTCCGGTGGCACGAGGCCGGCCAGGAACGCGTACCGCTCCAGTGCCGCCGGATCCTGCCCCGGCACCGAGCGCACCTTGCGCCACCAGGCGCCGATCTCCGACCAGCCGGGCGCCGACAGCGACCCCCCGAACTCCTGGACGGACAGGGCCGCCGTCAGGCCCGCGAAGGCGAGGCGGTCGGCGAGCGGCCAGCCGGCCAGGGTGCCGGTGACGAAGCCGGCGACGAAGACGTCGCCTGCACCGGTCGGGTCGAGGGCCTCCACGGCGATCGCGGGCACCTCGGCGGCCTCCCCGGTGCGGCGGTCCACCGCGTACGCGCCCTCGGAGCCGAGCGTCACCACCGCCACCGGTACGTGTGCGGTCAGGGCGTGGGCCGCCTCGCGGGGGCAGCCGGCGCCGGTGTAGCGCTTGGCCTCCTCGGCGTTGGGCAGGAAGGCCTCGCAGTGCTTCAGGTCGGGCAGCCCGGCCAGGTCCCAGGCGCCGGTCTCGTCCCAGCCCACGTCGGCGAAGACGCGGGTGCCCTTGCGCGCGGCCTGGGCGACCCAGGGGGCGCTGCTGCCGGGCGTGAGGGAGGCGACGGCGGCACGCGCGCGGGGCGGGCAGTCCGGCGCGGGCTCCTCCGGGGGCGGCTCGTGGCCGTGCGAGACCATCGTGCGCTCGCCCTCGTAGGCCATGGAGACGGTGACCGGGGAGTGCCAGCCCGGGACCGTGCGCGACAGGGCGAGGTCGATGCCCTCGCCCCGGGCGAGCGCGTCCCAGCAGTACTCGCCGTAGTGGTCGTCGCCGAAGGCTGCGGCGAGGGACGTCTTCAGGCCGAGGCGGGCCAGTGCCGTGGCCATGTTGGCGACCCCGCCGGGGCTGGAGCCCATCCCCCGGGCCCAGGACTCCGTTCCACGCACGGGGGCCGAGTCGAGCCCGGTGAAGATGATGTCCAGGAAGACGGTTCCCGTGAGGTAGACGTCCCAGGGCGGGTCGTCGGGCACGCGCAGGGCGGCGAGGGGGTCGACATGGGCCGGGCAGTGCGGGGCCCCGACAGTGAATTCCCGGTACTCCGGTTCCTCTCCGGCAAACGCGTTGGACGCGGTCACGGTGCGCTCCCTGCGGTGGTGCGGATCTGGCCAGTGTGCACCAGATCGCGGGGAGCGGCGGCGGTCGTGGCAGTGGCCTCCTACCAGCGGGGCACGGCCGGCGTGACCCAGCCGGGCTCGGCCACCCGCATCGCGGCGGCGTCGTCCCGGTCGCGCAGGGTTCCGTCGTCCTCGGCCCAACGGCGGTGCAGCGCGGCCAGCTTCTCGCGGTCCAGCTCGACGCCCAGCCCTGGTGCGTCGGACACGGCGATCCGCCCGCCGCGGCAGGCAAGCCGCTCGGTCAGGACGTCCTCCGACTGCCAGGGGTAGTGGGAGTCGCAGGCGTGCCGCAGGCCCGGGACGGTCGAGGCGACGTGGGTCATCGCGGCCAGGCTGATCCCCAGGTGGGTGTTGGAGTGCATGGAGATCCCGACGCCGAAGGTGGCGCAGAGAGCGGCCAGGTGCTGGGTGTTGCGCAGCCCGCCCCAGTAGTGGTGGTCGGAGAGAACCACCTGAACGGCGTCGCGGGCGAACGCCTCCTTGATCTCCGCGAACGTCGTCACGCACATGTTGGTGGCGAGCGGGACGTCGGTGCCCGCGGACACCTCGGCCATCGCCGGGGTGCCGAGCGCCGGGTCCTCCAGGTATTCGAGGACGTCCGCCAGCTCCTTCGCCACCTTCAGCGAGGTCGCCACGGACCAGGCGCCGTTGGGGTCCAGACGCAGGGGGTGGCCGGGGAACGCCTCCGCCAGGGCGCGTACGGCGGCGATCTCCTCGTCGGGCGGGAAGACACCGCCCTTGAGCTTGAAGGAGGCGAAGCCGTAGAGCTCCTTGAAGCGGCGTGCCTGGGCGACCACTCCGGCCGGGTCGAGGGCGGCGCCCCAGTCGTCCGCCTCGGCCCGCACGCCCTCGGGGTGGGCCGCCCACCTGTAGAAGAGGTAGGCGCTGTACTCGACCGCGTCGCGCACCTTGCCGCCGAGCAGCGCGTGCACGGGCAGGCCGAGCGCCTTGCCCTGGGCGTCCAGGCAGGCGACCTCGACGGCGGACAGGACGGACAGCCGCAGTTTGTCGGCGGTCTGCACCCCGCGCAGTCCGCCGACGTCGACGGCGTCCTCGACCCGGGACTCGTCCACGGCGAGGTCAAGGGTGAACAAGCTGTTCACATCCGTGACCCGGCGGCCGATCAGCCGGTCGGCGAGCGGGCGGGCCAATTCCAGGTACTTGGTGTCGCCGTACGTCTCGCCGAGGCCGGTGATCCCGTCGGCCGTCACCACCTCGACGATCAGCCGGGGGGTGTACGGCTGGTGCACGCCCTGCGTGTTCAGCAGCGGCGGGTCGGCGACCAGGATGGGCGTCAGCCGTACCTCGGCGATGGTCAGGTCGCGGGTCACAGGGCGGCTCCTACGAGGTCGAGTCCGGCGGCGAGCAGGGTCTTGAGGTCGGCGAGGTCGGCGGCGGACGGGTCGGTGAGCGGGGCGCGGACGGGGCCGACCCGGCAGCCGCGCAGCCGGGCCGCCGCCTTCACCAGGGACACCGCGTATCCGGGGGCGCGGTCGCGGAGTTCGACGAAGGGCACGTAGAACTCGCGCAGCAGCGTGTCGGCCGTGCCGTGGTCGCCGTCCCGCAGGGCTGCGAAGAAGGCGTCCGCGATCTCGGGGGCGAAGGCGTGGACGGCCGAGGAGTAGGCGGGGACGCCGACGGCGGCGTAGGCGCGGGCCTGGATCTCGGCGGTGGCGGCGCCGTTGAAGAAGAGGAAGTCCTCGGGTGCGGCGAGGGTGAGCCGCTGGAGGCGGTCGAGGTCGCTGTGGCCGTCCTTGAGGCCGACGACCCCGGGGATCTCGGTGATCCGCCGGAACGCCTCCACGCCGTAGGCCACTTGGCCGCGCTGGTAGGCGACGAGCGGCAGCCGGGTGCGGGCGGCCAGCTGCTCCAGCTGGACGACCAGGCCGCCTTGCGGGGCGGCGACCAGGTAGTGCGGCAGGACGAGCAGGGCGTCGGCGCCGGCCTCCTCGGCGATCCGGGCGAACCGGGCGGCCTGCGCCCAGCCGTATCCGGTGCCGGCCACCACGGGCACCCGGCCGGCCGCCTCCTCGACGGCGATCCCGACGACCCGCCGGTACTCGTCCTCGTCCAGCGAGAAGAACTCTCCGGTGCCGCAGGCCGGGAAGACGGCGCCGGGGGCGGTGGCGAGCCGGTCGGCGACATGGGCGCGCGAGCCGTCGGGGTCGAGGGTGCCGTCGTCGTGGAAGGCGGTCAGCGGGAAGGAGAGCACGCCGCGCGCCATCCCCTCCCGCAGTCCGCGCACCACGGTCTCCGTCCGCGTGTCACCGGCCACCGGCGCCATCTCCCCATGTAGACGTCATCCATGTATGAGAACAGAGGTTAGGTAGGGGAACGGCCGGCGTCAACGGCGCACCGACGAAGGCGCGACTGGAGACCCGGCCTCTCCCACCCCAAACAAAAGGTGTTCCAGATCACACCTCTTCCCCTTCTTCCGTAAACCACCTGCTTGATACAACTTGCTCGCGCGTTCCTGTCCATCGACGGTCGTCGCCCCTCTCCCCTTTCTGAGCCGCTCCTTTCGCATGCCCCGGGAACGCCCGTGTCCGCCCCCCGCACCACTCCCTGGCCCCTCCTCGCCCTTTTCACGGCCGGGTACCTCGCCCCCTACCTGCTCCCCACCACCGTCGGCAGACTCGACGCGGGACTCCCCCTCTCCGCCACCCAGGCGGGCGCCATCGGCAGCGCGCTGCTGCTGAGTTCGGCCGCGGCGGGCTTCCTGCTGGCGTCGAAGGTGGACCGTGTCGGGGCCCGCGCGCTCGCTCGCGCCGGTCTCGCACTGGCCGTCCTCGGCTACGGCGGCGCCGCCCTCACCAGCCTCGTACCGGCCGTCGTCGTGGGCGCGATCCTCGGCGGGTTCGGCTCGGGCACGGTCACCGCGGTCGCCGCCACCGGCATCGCCGGCCGGCCCGACCCGCACCGCGCCTCCACCCTCGGCCTGCTCGGCGTCTCCGCGCTCGCGGGCGCCATCTATCTGACGATCCCGCACCTCGGCGCGGGCCACGGACAGCCCCTGGCCGCGCTCGCGCTCACCGCGCTCGCCGTCTGGCCGCTCACCGGCCGCCTGTCCGCCCGTACCGCCCCCGTCCGCACCCCCGCGGACCGGCCCACGGCGAACGGACTCCCCCACCGGCGCCTGGGCCTCGTCCTCGCCGCCGCGATGCCCTGCTGGTCCCTGGCCCAGAACGCCCTGTGGGGCGTCAGCGGCCGCATCGGACTCGTCCAGGCACACCTCACCGAGGCGGCCGTCGGCGCGATCTTCGCGGTCGCGCTCGGCGCCGGACTGCTCGGGACCTTCGGGGCGGGCGCCCTCGGGCCGCGCATCGGCCGGGCGCTGCCCATCGGCGCGGGTACGGCGCTCATCGCGGTCTGTATCGCGGTCAGCGCCCGCGCCACCGACCTGAGGGGCTTCGCCCTGGGCGAGATCGCCTGGAACCTGCTCTACCCGATCGTGCTGTCGTACGTGATCGGCCTCGCCGCCTCCCTGGACCCGCGCGGCCGCTGGGCGGTGCTGGTCGGCTCCGCCGCGTCACTGGGCACGGCGGCCGGCCCACTGACCGGGAGCGTGCTGTCCGCGCGGGCGGGCTTCCCGGTCATGGGCGCGGTCCTCGCCGCGGGCCTGCTGGCGATCTCGGTGCCGTTGACCGCCGTCGCCCTGCGCGCGGGACGGCGGCCGCACCCGGTCGTGGAGATCCCGCTGGAGGCGCGGGCCGTACCCGACCGGCACGCCTACGACACGGCCTACGAGAACTCGTACGCCTCGACCTCGGCCAGGTAGCGGGCCCGCCGCTCCTCGTCGTCCTCCAGGAAGGAGGCGAGGAAGGAGTTGCGGGCCAGCTCGCGCATCTGCTCCTTGGTCAGCCCGAGGGCGTCGCGCACGGCGTGGTAGTTCTCGGCGACATAGCCGCCGAAGTACGCCGGGTCGTCGGAGTTGACCGTGCACAGCAGCCCGGCCTCGACCATGGCGCGCAGCGGGTGCTCGGCCAGCACGTCGACGGCGCGCAGCCGGACGTTGGAGAGCGGGCACAGGGTCAGCGGGATCCGCTCCCGCACCAGCCGCTCGACCAGCGCCGGGTCCTCCATGCAGCGCAGGCCGTGGTCCACGCGCTCGACGCCGAGCAGGTCCAGGGCCTCGGTGATGTAGGCCGGCGGCCCCTCCTCGCCCGCGTGCGCCACGCGCCGCAGACCGAGCGCGGCGGCGGCCTCGTACACCTCACGGAACTTCGCCGGAGGATGGCCGACCTCGGCCGAGTCGAGACCGACGCCGGTGATCCGGTCGAGGTACGGCCGGGCCGCCTCCAGGGTCTCCAGCGCCGAGTCGGCGGACTCGTCCCGCAGGAAGCACATGATCAGCCGGGTGGAGACACCGTGGTTCTCCTCGCTGCGGCCGAGGGCCCGCCACAGCCCGTCGACGACCGTGCCCATCGGCACGCCCCGGGCGATGTGCGCCTGCGGGTCGAAGAAGATCTCCGCGTGCCGCACGCCCTGCGCGGCGGCCCGGGCCAGGTAGGCGTCGGCCAGGTCGGCGAAGTCCTCCTCGGTGCGCAGCACGGCCATGAGCTCGTAGTACAGGTTCAGGAAGGACTGGAGGTCCTCGAAGTCGTACGCCTTGCGGAGCTCGTCGGTGTCCGCGTACGGGAGCCGGACGCCGTGGCGCTCGGCGAGCCGGAACGCCAGCTCGGGTTCCAGGGTGCCTTCGATGTGGAGGTGCAGTTCTGCTTTGGGGAGAGGCATCAAAGCATCGTAAACGGGATTTATTCGCGCTTCGGAACCGGCACTCGCAGAAGATCGTGCGCCACGGTCAGCTCCCCCTCGAAGCCGGCCGCGCGCGCCTGCCGTTCGAACTCCTCCGGCTCGGAGTAGCGCTGGCTGAAGTGGGTGAGCACGAGGTGGCGCACGCCCGCGTCCCGGGCCACGCCGGCCGCCTGGCCCGCCGTCAGGTGTCCGTGGTCCACGGCCAGTTCCAGGTCCTCGTCGAGGAAGGTGGACTCGATGACGAGCAGGTCGCAGCCCTGGGCGAGCGCGTACACCCCGTCGCACAGCCGCGTGTCCATCACGAACGCGAAGCGCTGTCCGCGCCGCGTCTCGCTGACGTCGTCGAGGCGCACGTCCCCGAGGACGCCCTCGCGCTGGATCCGTCCGACGTCCGGCCCTTTGATCCCGTACGCGGCGAGCCGCTCGGGCAGCATGCGGCGCCCGTCGGGCTCGACGAGCCGGTAGCCGTACGACTCGACCGGGTGGGACAGCTTGCGCGCCTGCAAGGTGTACGACGGGGTCACCGCCAGGTCGCCATCGGCGTCCACCGGCGCCTGGGTGAGCTCGACCGTCTCGCGGTAGGCGGTCGCATGCCGAAGCCGGTCGAAGAAGCGCTGCCCGGAGCGCGGGTAGTGCGCGGTGACCTCGTGCGGCACCTGGTCGAGGTTGATCCGCTGGATCACCCCGGCCAGGCCGAGGGAGTGGTCGCCGTGGAAGTGCGTGACGCAGATCCGGTTCAGGTCGTGCGCGGCGACCCCGGCGCGCAGCATCTGGCGCTGTGTGCCCTCGCCGGGGTCGAAGAGGATGCCCTCGCCGTCCCACCTCAGCAGGTAGCCGTTGTGGTTGCGGTGCCGGGTCGGGACCTGGCTGGCGGTGCCGAGCACCACGAGTTCACGGACGGACACGGCGACTTATCCGGGGGGCCACTGCAGGCCGCGGCCGCCGAGGATGTGCGCGTGGGTGTGCCAGACGGTCTGGCCTGCGCCGGTGCCGGTGTTGAAGACGATGCGGTAGCTCTCCAGCTTGTCCTCGTCGGCGACCGCCTTGGCCTCGCGCAGTATGTCGGCGGCGACGGCCGGTTCGGCGGCGGCGAGTGCGGCCGCGTCCTTGTAGTGCACCCGGGGGATCACCAGGACGTGGGTGGGCGCCTGGGGGTTGATGTCCCGGAAGGCGACGGTCGTCTCCGTCTCACGGACGATCGTCGCCGGAACCTCACCCGTGACGATCTTGCAGAACAGACAGTCGTCCTGCGGCTCCCCTGCCATGGTCCCTCCGGGGGTTGGGCGGTCTTGGTACCGGGGGGCATCGTATCGTTGCTGGGTGCGGGTGCGTGGGGGTTGATCGCGCAGTTCCCCGCGCCCCTTAAGTTGGCAAAGCCGGCGGGGTTTTTGGTGGGCGCTCCTCCAGTGACTCCAGTGCGATTCTGATCGCCTCGTCCAGTTGGGGGTCCCTGTTCGCTGCCCAGTCCTGGGGGCGGTGGACCACCTCCACGTCCGGGTCCACGCCGCGGTTCTCCACGTCCCAGCCGTAACCCTCCAGCCAGAACGCGTACTTGGGCTGGGTGATCAGGGTGCCGTCGACCAAGTGGTAACGGCTGTCGATGCCGATGACGCCGCCCCAGGTGCGGGTGCCGACCACCGGGCCGATGCCGAGGGCCTTGATCGCCGCGTTGACGATGTCGCCGTCGGAGCCGGAGAACTCGTTGGCGACGGCGACGACGGGGCCCCGGGGCGCGTTCTGCGGGTAGCTGTAGGGCCGCATGCCGCGCGGCAGGACCCAGCCGACGATGCGCCGGGCCAGCTTCTCCACGACCAGCTGGGAGGTGTGGCCGCCGCGGTTCTCCCGGACGTCGACGACCAGTCCCTCGCGGGCCACCTCGACGCGCAGGTCGCGGTGGATCTGGGCCCAGCCGGGGGCCTGCATGTCGGGCACGTGCAGATAGCCGAGGCGGCCCCCGGAGCGCTCGTGGACGTAGGCACGCCGGCCGGCGACCCAGTCGTGGTAGCGCAGCGGCTCCTCGTCGGCGATGGGGACCACGACCGCGTGCCGCGGATCGCCGCCGCCCGACGGCGAGATGGTGAGCTCGACCGGCTGTCCCGCCGTACCGACGAGCAGCGGTCCGGGGCCGGTCACCGGGTCGACGGGGTGGCCGCCTACGGCGACGATCGCGTCCCCGGCGCGCACGGCGACTCCGGGCGCGGCCAGCGGGGCGCGGGCCTGCGGGTCGGAGGTCTCCGAGGGCAGGATGCGGTCGACGCGCCAACTGCCGTCCGGGTGCCGGGAGATGTCGGCGCCGAGCAGACCCTGGCGCAGGCCGCCAGAGCCGCCCGACGGCTGGACGTAGGCGTGCGAGGTGCCGAGTTCGCCCTGCACCTCCCACAGCAGGTCGACGAGGTCGTCGTGGGTGGCGATGCGCGCGAGCAGCGGACGGTAGCGGTCGAGGACGCCGCCCCAGTCGACCCCGCTCAGGTCGGGCCGCCAGAAGTGGTCGCGCATGATGCGCCCGGCCTCGTCGTACATCTGCCGCCACTCGGCGGCCGGGTCGACGGTCTGCCGGACCCGGGCGAGGTCGACGGTGACACAGGTGTCGCCGTCGTCCTCGTGGCCGGCCCGCCGGTCGCTGGGGACCACCCGGAGCCGGCCGTCGGTCCACAGCAGGACGCGTTTGCCGTCGCCGCTGACCTCGAAGTGGTCGGCGTCGGCGGCGAGGTGCTCGACCCGCCGCTGGGCGAGGTCGTAGCGCTCCAGCTCCGTCTTGGGGTCGGGGTCCTCGGGGGTGGCCCGGGAGGCGCCGAGGACCCCCTGCACCGGGTGGCGCAGCCACAGCACGCCGTCCTTGGCCGCGCGCAGGTTGGAGTAGCGGGCGGCCTCGACCGGGAAGGGGACGATGCGGTCGGCGAGCCCTTCGAGGTCGACGCGGGTGGTGGGGGTGCCCTCGCTGTCCGGGGTCTCGTCCTTGTCCGGGGCCTCGAAGGGGCGGCCGTGCCGCTGCGGGCCGAACGGGGACGGCGTGGTCGCCGCCAGCGTGATCAGGTGCGGCCGGTCGCCGACCACGAAGGCCAGGTCGAAGACGTGCTCGTCGTAGACCGGGTCGAAGGAGCGGGTCGACAGGAAGACGAGGTGCTTGCCGTCGAGGGTGAACGCGGGCGCGTAGTCCTGGAAGCGCAGCGGGGTCGCCTCGGTCACCGACAGGTCGGTGGTGTGGGCGAGCCGGATCTGGGAGAGGGGGCGCGGGCCGGGGTGCGACCAGGCGAGCCAGGCCGAGTCGGGCGAGAAGGCCAGCCCGGACACCTCGCCGTCCTCGCTGCGGTCGACCTCGCGGACCTCGCCGCTCTCCCGCTCGACGAGCAGCAGCCGCCCGTCGTGCGCGGCGACGGCGGCCCGGCTGCCGTCGGGGGCCATGGCCAGTTCCAGGACCCGGCCGAGCCGCCCCGCGGCGAGCCGGCGCGGGGTCGCGCCTGGGGCCGGTCCGGTGGCGGGGGCGAACTCCAGGGCGTCGTCGCCCTCGGCGTCGGTCACCCACGCCACCCAGTCCTCGCCCTCCGTACGGAAGGTGCGCGGCAGCCGGGCACGTACGCCGGGCCGCGCGGCCAGGGCGCGAGCGGGACCGGAGCGGTGGGTGACCCAGTGGACGGCGCCGCGCACGGAGACGGCGCTGCCGCGCGCGCCGTGGTCGGGGGACGCGGCCCCGAACCAGCGGGCGGCGTCCACCGGGTAGGGCTGCAGGTCCACGCGCGGCCCGCCGAGCCGCACGTCGAGCCGCCTGGGCTCGGCGCCCTCCAGGTCGTCGAGGAGCCACAGTTCGCCGGCGCTGGAGTAGACGACCCGGCTGCCGTCGGTGGCGGCGTACCGGGCGTAGAAGCCGTCGAGTGGTGTGTGCCGGCGCAGGTCGGAGCCGTCGGCGAGGGAGGAGTAGAGCGCGCCGGTGCCCTCGTGGTCGGAGAGGAACGCGATCCTCTCCGAGGTTCCCTGCTCCGCTCGAACAGGAGGGACCCCCGTCCCCACCCACAGCGGGCACTCGATGTTCCCGTCCAGCCCCTCGTGCAGCCGTACGAACTCGCCGGCGCCTTCTTCACCTTCGGCGGAACGGTCGATCCACAACTTGCCCGCCGTACCGCCCCGGTAGCGCTTCCACCAGGCGGCCTCGCGGCCCATCGGCGCCGAGAGCAGGACGGTGTGCGGCCCGAAGGCGACGTCGCCGACCGGCCCGTACGGCAGGGTGGTGGCCGGTCCGCCGTCGAGCGGGACGGCACGCAGCCAGGTGCGGCGCAGGCTGGGCTGGCCCTGGGTGCTGAGCGCGAGGACCTGTCCGTCCGGGGTCCAGCCGCACACGCGGGTCTTCCAACTGCCCCAGTGGGTCAGCCGCTTGGCGGGGCCGCCGGCGACCGGCGCGATGTGCACCTCGGGTGCGCCGTCGCGGGTGGAGGTCCAGGCGAGGGTGCTGCCGTCGGGCGAGATGCGCGGGTGGCTCACCGGCACGTTGTCGGCGCTGACCCGCCAGGCCCGGCCGCCGTCGAGGGGCGCGAGCCACACGTCGTCCTCGGCGGTGAAGGCGACCAGGTCGCCGTGCGGGTGCGGGAACCGGAGATACCCGAGATACGCAGAGGATCCTGCCGAACCCGTCGCTGTCGACTCAGTCACCCGCTCACCATAAGCACCGTACGAAGTCCGTGAACCCGGTTTCGGATCACTTGCCTTCCACCGGCCAGCAGGTCGGGTCGCCCTTGCACCAGATCGTCCGGGTGACCGTGACGGTGGGGCCGGGCTGCCGGCCGTGCGAGGGCCGGTAGGTGACCGGTGGCTTGTACGTCGGTCCGGGCCTGGCCTTGCAGTTGCCGAGGCCCTTGACGTGGAACCACTGTTTGCCGCCGACCTTGGCGACCAGGTCGCCGCGTACGCACGCGCCGTCGACGGCCTTGGTGACCTTGCCGGTGACGGTGATCTTGCGGCCGTCCTTCGTCTGGCCCTGGCAGTCGACCGAGACGACCGTGCTCTCGGACGGCGAGGCGGTCTTCCCGGGCGAGTGGCCCTTGTTGCCGTAATGGCCGGTGCAGCTGAGCCAGTTCACGTCGACGTGCTGCCGTTTGAGCTCGGCAGTCGCCGTCAGGTCGGTGGTGTACGCCACCGTCGCCGTGTTCAGATCACCCGGCTGGCACGCCACGACACCGCCCACGGCGAGCGCCACGAGCCCTGCCACTGCCGCCGCCCGCGTCCCGCGGGGCCGACGCGAATTCCACCTCGATGCCCCCATGCAGGGCAGCCTGCCACCGAGACCGGCGGGGCGGTAGGGGGCATATGGCCACTCACCTGTTCGACCACTTCACCCTTGAGTGGCCCTGCGGCCCCGGCCGACCGTGGCTCGACCGGACGTGCGGCGAGGCCGGCCGGGGCGCGTCGCCGTCAGGTGCGCAGCAGCAGCCACTCCTGGAGCTCCACGAGGTTGCCCTCGGGGTCCTTGAGATGGGCGACGAGCATGCGCTCGCTCATGGGGGCCGGGCCGTGGATCAGGGTGGCGCCGCGGGAGGTGATCTCCGCGCAGTAGGTGTCGAGGTCGTCCACGCGCAGCACCACCAGGGAGCGGTGGCCGGTCGCCGTGTCGCCCAGTTCGCCGAGGACCTCGGCCATGACCGTGCGGTCCTGCAGCGCGATTCCCGCGGAGCCTATGTGCGGGCTGAACTTCTCGTAGGGACCCTCGGTCGCCCCGGACTGGGGCTTGAGGCCGAGGACTTCGGCGTAGAAGTGGTAGCAGGCGGCGAAGTCGGTGACGAGCAGCCGGACCTGTGCGAGTTCCACGGTGTCTTCCCCCAGGGGGTCAGGACCAGCGTCCGGTACGGCCCAGGAGGAGGGCCGCCGCCGCGGTCCCGGCGGTCGATGTACGCAGCACGGTAGCCCCCAGGACGTACGCCTTGGCACCCGCATCGTGAAACAGCGCCAACTCCTCGCGACAGACGCCGCCTTCAGGACCGACGACCAACACGATCTCGCCATCGGTGGGGAGTTCGGCGGTGGCGAGGGGCTCGGAGCCGTACTCGAAGTCGGAGTGGAGGACGGCGGCGAAGTCGGCTTTGGCGAGAAGTGCGGCAACCTGCTTGGTCGTCGCCGCGTCCGCGATCTCGGGGAAGCGGACCCGGCGGGACTGCTTGCCGGCCTCGCGGGCGGTGGCCCGCCACTTGCCGAGCGCCTTCAGACCGCGGTCGCCCTTCCACTGGGTGATGCAGCGCGCGGCCTGCCACGGCACGATCGCGTCGACGCCGACCTCGGTCATGGTCTCGACGGCCACCTCGCCGCGGTCGCCCTTGGGCAGGGCCTGGACGACGGTGATCCGCGGGGACCCCTCCGGCTCCTCGTCCACCGTGCTCATGTGGACGATCAGCCGGTCCTTGCCCTCGGTGCCGATCACGTCGCACACCGCGTAACGCCCGGCGCCGTCGGTGAGGACGACCTCCTCCCCGGGCTGGAGCCGCTTCACGGAGACCGCGTGCCGCCCCTCGGGCCCGTCGAGGACGTACTGCCCGCCGCCGCCCGCGCGGAAGTGCTCGACGACGAAGACGGGCGCCGTCATCGCGGATCACCGCCGGTCACGGGAGAGGCCGACAACGCTGTCCGGGCCTCGGCGAGTTCGGACGCCAGGATCTCCACCAGCTGCCCGGCCGGCAGCTCGCGGGCCATCCGGTGGCCCTGGCCCGCCCACAGGGCCATGCCCTGCGCGTCACCGGCCTTGGCGGCGGCCTTGCGCAGCGGCGAGGTCAGGTGGTGGACCTCGGGGTAGGCGGCGGGGGCGTACGGGCCGTGCTCGCGCAGGAAGCGGTTGACCAGGCCGCGGGCCGGGCGGCCGGAGAACGCGCGGGTCAGCTCCGTGCGGGCGAACAGGGGGTTGGTCAGCGCCTGCTTGTGCAGGACGTTCGCGCCGGACTCGGGGGTGGCGAGGAACGCGGTGCCGAGCTGGGCCGCGCTCGCGCCCGCCGCGAGGACCGCGGCGATCTGGCTGCCGCGCATGATGCCGCCGGCGGCGACGACCGGGATGTCCACGGTCTCGCGGATCTGGGCGATGAGGGAGAGCAGTCCGGTGCCGGAGCCGTCGTTCTCCTTGATGTCCCGGTGGGTGCCCTGGTGGCCGCCGGCCTCCACGCCCTGCGCGATCACCGCGTCGGCGCCGGCCCGCTGCACCGCGAGGGCCTCCTCGGCGGTGGTCGCGGTGACCAGGGTGAGGGTGCCGACGCGGCGCAGGGAGTCCAGCGCGTCGCGGGTCGGCACGCCGAAGTGGAAGGAGACCACCGGCACCGGGTTGTCGAGCAGGACCGCGAGCTTGGCGTCGTAGCCGTCGTCGCGGCCGCTGTCCGGGTCGCCGAGCTCGGTCTCGTACCAGGCGGCCTCGCCGGCCAGCTGGTTGGCGTAGAGCTCCACGGCGCCGGACTCGGCGTACTCCGGCTGCGGCATGAACACGTTCACGCCGAAGGGGCGGTTCGTGAGTCCCCGCAGCTGCTTGATCTCCTGGTACATCCCGTCGGCGGTCTTGTACCCGGCGGCGAGGAACCCGAGACCGCCCGCCTCGGACACGGCGGCGGCGAGCTGCGGCACGGAGACACCGCCCGCCATGGGGGCCTGCACGATCGGCTGGGGGAAGAGATCGGTCAGTGCGGAGGACATGACCGCATGTTGTCACGTCCCCCGAACAAGTCCGAATCCGGCCGTCCGATGGCATACGCCACCGGCAAGCCGGGCCTCCGGGCGCCCCGGGGCCCGTCGGCTCGGTGGACGGCCGCCGGACCCCCGGCGGCCGTACTCGCCCGCGTCAGCGGCCGTTGAAGGCGTCCTTCAGTCGGGAGAACAGACCCTGCTGGCCCGGCTGGAACTGGCCCTGCGGGCGCTCCTCGCCGCGCAGCTTGGCCAGCTCGCGGAGCAGGCGTTCCTGCTCGGGGTCGAGCTTGCTCGGGGTCTGGACCTCGACGTGGACGATGAGGTCGCCGCGTCCGCCGCCGCGCAGGTGCGTGACGCCCCGCCCGTGCAGCGGGATCGACTGGCCGGACTGGGTGCCCGGGCGGATGTCGACCTCTTCGAGCCCGTCCAGGGTCTCCAGCGGGACCTTGGTGCCGAGGGACGCCGCCGTCATCGGGATCGTGACCGTGCAGTGCAGGTCGTCGCCGCGCCGCTGGAACATGTTGTGCGGCAGCTCGTGGATCTCGACGTACAGGTCACCGGCGGGACCGCCGCCGGGGCCGACCTCGCCCTCACCGGCCAGCTGGATGCGCGTGCCGTTGTCGACACCGGCCGGGATCTTCACCGTCAGGGTGCGGCGCGAGCGGACGCGGCCGTCGCCGGCGCACTCCGGACACGGCGTCGGCACGACCGTGCCGAAGCCCTGGCACTGGGGGCAGGGACGCGAGGTCATGACCTGGCCCAGGAAGGACCGGGTCACCTGCGACACCTCACCGCGGCCGCGGCACATGTCGCACGTCTGGGCGGACGTGCCCGGCGCCGCGCCCTCACCGTTGCAGGTGTTGCAGACGACCGCCGTGTCGACCTGGATGTCCTTCGTGGTGCCGAAGGCCGCCTCGTCGAGCTCGACCTCGATCCGGATCATGGCGTCCTGGCCCCGGCGGGTGCGCGAGCGCGGCCCGCGCTGCGACGCCGTGCCGAAGAACGCGTCCATGATGTCGGAGAAGTTGCCGAAGCCACCGGCCCCGAAGCCGCCCGCGCCGGCGCCGCCGGCCTGTGAGAGCGGGTCGCCGCCGAGGTCGTAGACCTGCTTCTTCTGCGGGTCCGACAGCACCTCGTAAGCGGCGTTGATCTCCTTGAACCGCTCCTGGGTCTTCGGATCCGGATTGACGTCCGGGTGCAGCTCGCGCGCGAGCCGACGGAACGCCTTCTTGATCTCATCCTGCGACGCGTCGCGGCGCACGCCGAGAACGGCGTAGTAGTCCGTGGCCACTTACGACTCCGCCAGGATCTGTCCGACGTACCGTGCCACTGCGCGTACCGCTCCCATCGTTCCCGGGTAATCCATGCGGGTCGGTCCGACCACGCCGAGCTTGGCGACTGCCTCGCCGCCCGAACCGTAGCCGACCGACACCACGGACGTGGAGTTGAGTCCCTCGTGGGCGATCTCGTGACCGATGCGCACGGTCATGCCCGAATCCTTCGCCTCGCCCAGCAACTTGAGGAGCACGACCTGCTCCTCGAGCGCTTCGAGCACCGGCCGGATGGTGAGGGGAAAGTCATGGCCGAAGCGGGTGAGATTGGCGGTGCCGCCGATCATCAGCCGCTCCTCGTTCTCTTCGACGAGCGTCTCCAGGAGGGTGGAGAGCACCGTCGTGACCGTGCCTCGGTCCTCGATCTCGAAGGCCTCCGGCAGGTCCTCGACCAGCCGCGGCACGTCCGTGAAGCGGCGGCCCGCGACCCGGCTGTTGAGCCGCGCCCGCAGATCCGCCAGGGACGCCTCCCCGAAGGGCGCCGGGCAGTCGACCATCCGCTGCTCGACCCGGCCGGTGTCCGTGATCAGTACGAGCATCACCCGGGCGGGCGCGAGCGACAGCAGTTCCACGTGCCGCACGGTGGACCGGGTCAGCGAGGGGTACTGCACGACGGCGACCTGCCGGGTGAGCTGCGCGAGCAGCCGCACCGTCCGCGCCACGACGTCGTCGAGGTCGACGGCCCCGTCGAGGAAGTTCTGGATCGCGCGCCGCTCGGGGGCGCTCATCGGCTTGACGCCGGCGAGCTTGTCGACGAACAGCCGGTAGCCCTTGTCGGTGGGAATCCGCCCCGCGCTGGTGTGCGGCTGGGCGATGTACCCCTCGTCCTCCAGGGCCGCCATGTCGTTGCGGACGGTCGCCGGGGACACGCCGAGGCTGTGCCGCTCGGTGAGCGCCTTCGACCCGACCGGCTCCTCGGTGCCGACATAATCCTGGACGATGGCGCGCAACACCTGAAGCCTGCGTTCACTCAGCATCCGCGCACACCTCCAGCAAATTGTCCCCTTGGCGCCTTGCCTGGCACTCTGCGCGTGCGAGTGCCAGCATTCCCCGCCCAGTGTACGGCGGTGGGGTACGCCCCGGGCAAGGCCGGAGCGGTGCCGTCGTGCCCGGCGGGGTGGTCACCGCTAGCGTCGCCGTATGACGGTGACTTGGGAAGAGCTGGGGTGGGAGCGGGTGGCCGGTGGGGTCGGCCGGTGCCGGTTGCCGGGCTGGGACTGCACGGCGGGCCTGATCCTCGGGGAGGGCACGGCACTGGTGGTGGACGCCGGGTCGAGCCTTGTGGAGGGCGCACGGTTGCGTGCGCAGGCGCAGAAGCTGGCCGGCCGCCGTGTGACCCATCTCGCGCTCACGCATCCCCACTTCGACCATGTCTTCGGGGCGGCGGCGTTCGCGGGGGCCGAGGTTTTCGGGGCGGTGGGGATCGACTCGGTGTTCGCCCACGAGCGCGAGGAGCTGCGCCGGGACGCGGTCGGCAACGGCCTGGACGCCCGGCTCGCGGACGAGGCCCTGGAGGCGCTGGCCGCACCCCGCCACCATGTCAGCGGCGAGTGGACGCTCGACCTCGGCGGCGGCCGTCAGGCCCTGCTGGCGAACGTCGGCCCGGGGCACACGGCCCACGATCTCGTGGTGCTGGTGCCGGGCGACCCGGAGGTGGTGTTCTGCGGCGACCTGGTCGAGGAGTCCGGCGAGCCGCAGGCGGGGCCCGACGCCGTGCCGTCCCGGTGGCCGGACGCGCTGGACCGCCTTCTCTCGCTGGGCGGCGAGGACGCGTTGTACGTGCCCGGTCACGGAGCGGTGGTGGGCGCGGCGTTCGTGCGGCGGCAGCGCGACGAGCTGGCGGCGCGTTTCGGCGTGTCGTGATCGGCGCCCGGCGCTTTCTCCTATCGTCATCCGAATGCGCCCACCCGTCTCCCGCCACCGCCCTTCCAAAGAGGGCCCCTCGGGCCCGCGCCTTCGTCCGTACTCGCCGGACCTGACCCCGCCCTGGAAGAAGCCCAAGCCGGTGCCCGAGGTCCCGGCGGACCCCGGCCTGGTGGTGGAGGAGCCCGGGACCGG
Source organism: Streptomyces olivochromogenes (assembly GCF_021538895.1). Lineage (GTDB taxonomy): Bacteria > Actinomycetota > Actinomycetes > Streptomycetales > Streptomycetaceae > Streptomyces > Streptomyces olivochromogenes_A. Next base: position 143,304 of record NZ_JADDRL010000005.1, read on the forward strand.
ATTCTGCGGCGCGGTGATCCGCTGCGAGGCGGGCACGGTCACCCTGGAGGACCGCTTCGGCAAGCACCGGGTGTTCCCGCTGGAGCCGCGGGGCTTCCTGCTGGAGGGCCGCGTGGTGACGCTGGTACGGCCGTCGTCGGCTCCGGTACGTCCCACGCGCACCGCTTCCGGTTCGGTCGCCGTCCCCGGCGCACGCGCGCGGGTCGCCCGCGCCGGGCGCATCTACGTCGAGGGCCGGCACGACGCCGAGCTGGTCGAGAAGGTGTGGGGCGACGACCTGCGCATCGAGGGCGTGGTGGTGGAGTACCTGGAGGGCGTCGACGACCTGCCGTCGATCGTGTCCTCCTTCGCGCCGGGCCCGGACGCACGGCTGGGCGTGCTCGTGGACCACTTGGTGCCGGGCACGAAGGAATGGCGCATCGCCCAGTCGGTGACCAGCGAACACGCGCTGGTGGTCGGCCACCCGTACATCGACATCTGGGAGGCGGTGAAGCCGGCATCCCTGGGGATTCCGGGTTGGCCGCGGGTCCCGCACGGCCAGGACTGGAAGACGGGCGTGTGCCGGGCCCTGGGCTGGCCGGAGAACACGGGGGCGGCGTGGCAGGCGATCCTGGCGCGGGTCAGCTCCTACAAGGACCTGGAGCCGGAGCTGCTGGGGCGGGTGGAGGAACTGATCGACTTCGTCACGGGTAGCGGTGCGGCCTGATGTTCTCGTAGATGCCGAACTCGCTGGTCTCGACCTCGATCCCCAGGGGCTCCAAGGGTGTGCGGTCGCCGAACCTGGTGATCCGCCGACACCGGTAGTCCGCGTCGTCGCGGCTGCCTGTCGGCTCGGTGAGAAGTACGCACTGCGCCATGAAAGGGTCGATGATCAAGTAGGCGGGTACCTGCGCTGCGGCGTAGATCGAGCGCTTGACGCCGTAGTCTCGCTCGACGCTGGTCGGGGAGACGACCTCGACCAGGACCGTGGTGACCCTCGCGGGAATCAGCCATCCGCGATCAGGCGCGGTGCCACGTTCGAACACCACCAGGTCGGGTACGGGCGCGCTGACCGCGTCGAGCATGTCGACGCACTGGGTCTGGAGCCGGGACCAGGGCTCGCGCCGAATCTGGTTCGCCAGGAACATGACGATCCGGTTGTGCACCAGATCCGGACTGCGCGACATCACGATCTCCCCCCGCAGGAGCTCGACCCTGACGCCCTCGGGCGGCTCGAACTCCTCCAGGAACTTGATCATCTGGCTGTGGTTCACGGCGGCACCCTATGAATCGGAGCAGGGACCGAACCGGACCTCCGCACCGATTCACTCGCTGGAGTGATCAATCCACCAGGTCCCGCACCACGGCGTCCGCCAGCAGCCGCCCCCGCAGCGTCAGAACGGCGCGTCCCTCCTCGTACGGTCGCTCCTGGAGGAGGCCGTCCGACAGGGCGCGGCGGGACGCCGCGAGGCCCTCCTCGCGCAGCAGCTCCAGCGGTGCGCCCTCGCGCAGCCGCAGTTCCAGCAGGATGCGCTCCACCCGGCGGTCCTCGTCCGACAGGAGCTCGCGGCCCGCGCCCGGGGTCCGCCCGGACGCCAGCGCCGCCGCGTACGCCCCGGGGTGCTTCACGTTCCACCAGCGGACGCCGCCGACGTGGCTGTGGGCGCCCGGCCCCGCGCCCCACCAGTCCGCGCCCCGCCAGTACAGCTCGTTGTGCAGGCAGCGGCCCGCTTTCGAGGTGGCCCAGTTGGAGACCTCGTACCAGTCGAAGCCCGCCGCCGAGAGGGCCTCCTCGGCGATCAGGTACCGGTCCGCGTGGACGTCGTCGTCCGTCATCGGGACCTCGCCCCGGCGGATCCGGCGGGCCAGCTGCGTGCCCTCCTCGACGATCAGGGCGTACGCCGAGACGTGGTCCGGGCCCGCGCCGAGCGCCGCGTCCAGGGAGGCCCGCCAGTCGTCGTCGGACTCCCCCGGCGTGCCGTAGATCAGGTCCAGGTTCACGTGCTCGAAGCCCACCGCACGGGCCTCCGCCACGCACGCCTCGGGGCGTCCGGGAGTGTGCGTGCGGTCGAGGATCTTCAGCACGTGCTGCTTCGCGCTCTGCATGCCGAAGGAGATCCGGTTGAAGCCGCCCTCCCGCAACGTCGTGAGGTACGCCGGGTCCACCGACTCCGGGTTCGCCTCCGTCGTGACCTCCGCGTCCGCCGCGAGGCCGAACTCGTCGCGGATCGCCCCCAGCATCCGTACGAGATCGCCGGCGGCCAGCAGCGTGGGCGTACCACCGCCGACGAACACCGTGCGAACCTCGCGCGGGTCGTCGCCCAGCACCTTGCGCGCCAGGCGGATCTCGTCGATCAGCGTGTCCGCGTAGTTGTCGCGGGAGGCGAGGACGCCGCCCGTGCCGCGCAGCTCGGTGGCGGTGTAGGTGTTGAAGTCGCAGTAGCCGCAGCGGGTCGCGCAGTACGGCACGTGCAGGTAGAAGCCGAGGGGCCGGTCGGCGGCCCCGGCGAGCGCGGATACGGGCAGCGCGCCGTCGGCGGGGACGGGCTCGCCGTCGGGAAGTGCGGAGGGCATGTCCTCCATTGTCCAGCACCGGCGCAGGTGCCCGTTTTCCTGGCCCCACGCGCGCGTGCCTGTTCTCCCGGGCCACGCGCGCGTGCCCGTGACTTCGGCTGGAGCGCCTCGCCCGGAGCTAGCTCGCCGGCGACAGCTGCTCCGCCTGGAGCACCAGCAGGGCCAGGTCGTCCTCCGGCGCGCCGCCGCCGAACTCGTGCACCAGCCGCCGGATCCGTTCCGCGATCAGCTCGGCGCTCAGTCCCACGCAGCCGGCGAGCGCCTGCGCGAGCCCGTCGCCGTCGTCGAACTGGCGGATGCCGTCGCGGCGCTCGGTGACACCGTCGGTGACGCACAGCAGGCTGTCGCCGGGCCGCAGCTCGATCGTCTCGCTGGTGTACGTGGCGTCCTCGACGACGCCGAGGAGCGTCTGCGGCTGCGCGGCCGTGCTGACCTCGCCGTCGGGCCCGAGGAGCAGCGGGAGCGGGTGTCCGGCGGAGGCGAGGGTGCAACGGACGCCGCCGTCGAAGGGGGCCAGCTCGCCGTAGAGGAGGGAGAGGAAACGGGTCTGCGGGCCGTCGCCGGGGGCCACGGGACGGCCGCCTGCGGCCACCAGCGCGCGGGCCGCCGCGTCCGCGGCCTCCGTGGCGTCGTCGAGGAGGAGCTGGTTGAGGCGGTCGAGGACGTCGGCGACCCGGTAGCCCTCGCGGGCCAGCAGCCGCAGCCAGGGCCGGGCCAGGCCGATCACCACGGCGGCCTCGGGGCCCTTGCCCTGCACGTCGCCGACGGCGAAGCACCAGCGGCCGTCGCCCGCCGGGAAGAGGTCGTAGAAGTCGCCGCTCGGGCCGCCCTTGTCGCAGGGCTCGTAGACGAGCGCGCTGCTCAGCCCCGGGATCTCGGCGACCGCGCCGGGCAGCAGCCCGCGCTGCAGGACGGCGCTGATGGTGGCCTGGCGCGCGTACTGGCGGGCCGCGCCGATGGCCAGGGCCACCCGGCGGCCGAGGTCCTCGACGAGCCCGGTGATCTCGTCGGGGAAGCGCAGCAGCCCGCACCGCCCGATGACCAGCGTGCCCAGCGGGCGGCCGCCCGCGATCAGCCGGTACGCGAGTGCCGTGCCGGCGCTGCCCTGCGGGCCGAGCGCCTCGCCGGGCCAGGGGTAGGGCTCGGGTCCGGACCGTAACCCGCCGTCCAGGGGCCGGGGCGGGTCCTTCTCCAGGGTCCGGCGCAGTTCCTCGATGCGGTTCTCGCTGGCGTGCCAGACCCGGGCCAGCCGTGGCCCGACCGCTCCGGCACCGTCGCCCCACCCGGCGCTGCCCCCGGCTCCGGCTCCGCTCCAGCGGGGTGCGCCCCAGCGCCCGGTCGACTCGTCCTCCAGCCACACCGCGCACCAGTCGGCGAGCCGCGGCACGATCAGCTGGCCGGTGAGCGCGGCGACCAGGCTCTCGTCGAGCTGTCCGGCGAGCAGGTCGGAGGCCTCGGCGAGGAAGGAGAGCGCGCCCCGGCCCAGCCAGTCCCGGTCGCGCTCGGCGCGCTGCGGATCGGGGGCGAGGAGTTCGGCGACCCGCAGCGAGTCCGCGCCCGGCGCGACGCCGTTCGTGCCCCTGTCGGCGGTCAGGCGCGCCCACACGGTCTTGGCGCCGCTGCGGTAGGTGACGCCCCAGGACTCGGCGAGGGTGGCGACGAGGCGCAGGCCGCGGCCGTACTCCGCGGTCTCGTGCGCCGCGTCGGCGCCGTGGTCGCGGGGTGCCCGTGAGGGGTGGTGGTCGGCGACCTCGACGACGACCGCCCCGGTGTCCTCCTCCAGCCGGCAGGTCAGCTCGATGTCGGTGCCCGCGTGCACGACCGCGTTGGTGACGAGTTCGCTGACGGCGACCATGGTGTCGTCGGCGAGCCGGGGGGAGTACGCGCGGCCGAGGTCCGTCCACCCGGTGAACGCCTCGCGGACCAGCGCGCGGGCGGATCCCGGCGCGAGGGGGCTTCCGTGCAGGGTCGCGCGCACCTCAGTACGCTCCCCCGCGCCGCACTGCGCGGGCGCATCACGGCCCCGGGAAATGGTCTCCCGTTGCGTGGGTATCGCCCCCATTGCCAGCTCCCCGAGCAGTTCGCACGAATACGCCTCGATCGATGCGGACAGAGTGACAGACTGGCTGCGCCCATAAGCACCGAGTTACCGAAGTGGGCCGCCATGAGTGAGAACAGTGCAACACGTGTGCTCGAAGTCGGACAGAATCTTGAACAAGTACGAGCATCCGAACTGCGCCCTCTGCTCGCCGCGATGACCGCGGCCCGGGACGGCGACTTCACCAAGGTGCCGGAGTCGGGGCACGGCATCGTCGCCGAACTCGCCGCGCTCTTCAACCAGATCATCGACCGCAGCACGCACTTCAACACGGAAGTGCAGCGCGTGAAGCGGGACCTGGTGCGGCACGGCCGGCTCGACGAGCGGCTGTCGGCCAGCCCGGGGCAGGGCGCCTGGACGTCCCGGGTCGGCGACGTCAACCAGATACTGGACGCGCTGGTGGCCCCGGCCGCCAACGCCACGCGCGTGCTGGACGCGGTGGCCGGCGGCGACCTGACCCAACGCGTCGATCTGCACGACGGCAGCCGCCAGTTGCGCGGTGATCTGCGGCGGCTGGGCCGGGCCGTGAACAAGATGGTCGACCAGTTGTCCCTGTTCACCGGTGAGGTCACCCGGGTGGCCCGGGAGGTCGGCACCGAGGGGCGGCTCGGCGGGCGGGCCAAGGTGCAGCGGCTGTCGGGCAGTTGGCGGGATGTGACCGAGGCGGTCAACACGATGGCCGCCCGGCTGACCGCGCAGGTCCGCGACATCGCCCTGGTGACCACGGCGGTGGCCCGCGGCGACCTGACGCGCACGGTCACCGTCGAGGCGACCGGTGAGCTGCTGGAGCTGAAGCTCACCGTCAACACGATGGTGGACCAGCTGTCCGCCTTCGCCGATGAGGTCACCCGGGTGGCCCGCGAGGTCGGCACCGAGGGGCAGCTGGGCGGTCGCGCCCAGGTGCGGGGCGTGTCGGGCGTCTGGAAGGACCTCACCGACAACGTCAACTTCATGGCGTCGAACCTGACTTCACAGGTCCGCAACATCGCCCAGGTGACGACCGCGGTGGCCAACGGCGACCTCAGTCAGAAGATCACGGTCGACGCGCGGGGCGAGATCCTGGAGCTGAAGTCGACCGTCAACACCATGGTCGACCAGCTCTCCGCCTTCGCCGACGAGGTCACCCGGGTGGCCCGCGAGGTCGGCACCGAGGGCAACCTCGGCGGACGTGCCCAGGTGCGGGGCGTCAGCGGCGTGTGGAAAGACCTCACCGACAACGTCAACTTCATGGCGGACAACCTGACTTCACAGGTGCGGAACATCGCCCTGGTGTCGACCGCCGTCGCCCAGGGCGACCTCGGCAAGAAGATCACGGTGGAGGCGAAGGGCGAGATCCTGGAACTGAAGTCGACCATCAACACCATGGTCGACCAGCTCTCCGCCTTCGCCGACGAGGTCACCCGGGTGGCCCGCGAGGTCGGCACCGAGGGCAACCTGGGCGGTCAGGCGCAGGTGCGGGGCGTGTCGGGGGTGTGGATGGACCTCACCGACAACGTGAACTTCATGGCGTTGAACCTGACCTCCCAGGTCCGCAACATCGCGCAGGTGACGACCGCCGTGGCGAACGGGGACCTGTCGAAGAAGATCACGGTCGACGCCCGCGGCGAGATCCTGGAGCTCAAGGACACCGTCAACACGATGGTGGAGCAGCTGCGCGCCTTCGCCGACGAGGTGACCCGGGTGGCCCGCGAGGTCGGCACCGACGGGCGGCTGGGCGGCCGGGCCCAGGTTCAGGGGGTCTCCGGGGTCTGGCGGGACCTGACCGACAACGTCAACTACATGGCGGACAACCTCACTTCGCAGGTGCGGAACATCGCCCAAGTGGCGACGGCGGTGGCGCAGGGCGACCTGTCGAAGAAGATCGACGTGGACGCGCGCGGCGAGATCCTGGAGCTGAAGACCACCATCAACACGATGGTGGACACGCTGTCCTCCTTCGCCGACGAGGTGACCCGGGTGGCCCGCGAGGTCGGCACCGAGGGCCAACTGGGCGGCCAGGCACGGGTGGAGGGCGTGTACGGCACCTGGAAGCGCCTGACGACGAACGTGAACGAACTCGCCCTGAACCTGACCACCCAGGTCCGCGCCATCGCCGAGGTGGCCTCCTCGGTGGCCCAGGGCGACATGTCCCGCTCCATCACGGTGGAGGCTCGCGGCGAGGTCGCCGAGCTGAAGGACAACATCAACCTGATGGTGTCCAACCTGCGCGAGACCACCCGGGCGAAGGACTGGCTGGAGTCCAACCTGGCCCGCCTGGCGGCGCTGATGCAGGGCCACCGGGACCTCATGGAGGTCGCCGACCTGATCCTGCGCGAACTGACCCCGCTGGTGAACGCCCAGTACGGCGCGTTCTTCCTGGCCGAGCAGGACGAGGACGGCTCCTCGCTGCCCACCACGGTCCCGGCGAAGGGGCTGGCCTTCATCGCGGGCTACGGCGCGGCGCAGGGCGCGACCGTGGAGACGGGCGGGCTGCCGGTGCACGGGCTGGTCCGCCAGGCGGCCCGGGAGAAGAAGCGGATCCTGGTGGAGGAGGCGCCGCCGGACTACATCAAGATCAACAGTGGGCTCGGGGAGGCCGCCCCCACGACCATCGTCATCATCCCGATCCTCTTCGAGGACACGCTCCTCGGTGTGATCGAGCTGGCCTCCTTCTCCCGCTTCTCCGATGTGCACCTCGCGTTCTTCGACCAGTTCGTGAACACCATCGGCGTCGCCATCAACACGATCATCGCCAACTCCCGTACCGAGTCGCTGCTCGGCGAGTCCCAGCGGCTGGCGATGCAGCTCCAGGAGCGCTCGGACGAACTCCAGAAGCAGCAGGCCGAGTTGCAGCACTCCAACGCCGAACTGGAGGAGAAGGCGGCGCTGCTGGCGACCTCGTCGCAGTACAAGTCGGAGTTCCTGGCGAACATGTCGCACGAGCTGCGGACGCCGCTGAACTCGCTGCTCATCCTGGCCAGGCTGCTCTCCGACAACCCGGACGGCCGGCTGTCCGAGCAGGAGGTGCAGTTCGCGACGACGATCCACCGGTCGGGATCCGATCTGCTCCAGCTGATCAACGACATCCTGGACCTGTCGAAGATCGAGGCGGGCCGGATGGACGTACGCCCCAAGCGGCTGCCGCTGATCAAACTGCTGGACTACGTCCACGCGACCTTCCGCCCGCTCACCCTGGACCGGGGGCTCTTCTTCGAGGTGACGGTCGGCGAGGACGTCCCGCGCGAGATGTACTCGGACGAGCAGCGCCTCCAGCAGATCCTGCGCAACCTCCTCTCCAACGCGACCAAGTTCACCGCGACCGGCCGGGTGGAACTGCGGGTGAGCCGGCTGAAGGACCCCGAGCACCACTACGTCCGCGACAGCGACGAGGTGGTCGCGTTCGCGGTGTCCGACACGGGCATCGGGATCGCCGCCGACAAACTCCCGGTCATCTTCGAGGCGTTCCAGCAGGCCGACGGCACGACCAACCGCAAGTACGGCGGCACCGGCCTCGGCCTGTCCATCAGCCGGGAGATCGCGGGCCTGCTGGGCGGCCGGATCGTCGCGGAGAGCGAGCCCGGCAAGGGCTCCACCTTCACGCTGTACGTCCCGGTGGCCAGCCCCGGCCACGCGGCGACCGGACCGGTGCCGGCGGACCGTACGACCTTCGCGATCCCCGAACAGCCGGCCACCGAGCCCTTCCCGTCGGCCCACGAACCGGAAGAGGCCTGGCCCGTGCCCACGAAGCTGGAGGCGTGGCAGTCGGGCCGCGCGGGCCAGGTGCTGCCCGGGCGGCGGGTGCTGATCGTCGACGACGACATCCGCAACGTCTTCGCGCTCACCCATGTCCTGGGCCGCGTCGGCATGCCCGTGCTCTACGCGGAGAACGGCCGGGAGGGCATCGAGACCCTCGAACGCAACCCGGACGTCGAACTGGTTCTGATGGACATCATGATGCCGGAGATGGACGGCTACGAGACCATCTCCGCCATCCGCCGCACCCCGCGCTGGACCGGGCTGCCGATCGTCGCGCTCACCGCGAAGGCGATGCCCGGCGACCGGGACAAGTCCATCGCGCGCGGCGCGAACGACTACGTACCCAAACCGGTGGACGTCGACCGGCTGCTGACCGTGGTGTGCGGGCTGCTGGATCCCGAGAGCGCCACGGTCGCGGAACCGGCCGAAGAGGCAGAGACCGAGTGAGGCATCGTCACCATGAGCCCTGAGGCACCGACCGACGAGTGCGCCGGCATCCTCCTGGTCGACGACATGGAGGACAACCTGATCGCGCTGGAGGCCGTCCTGGCCTCGCTCAACGAGCCGCTCGTGCGGGCCCGTTCGGGCGAGGAGGCGATGAAGGCCCTGCTCCGGCGGCGCTTCGCCGTGGTCCTCCTCGACATCCGCATGCCGGGCATGGACGGCTTCGAGACGGCCGCCAACATCAAGCGCCTCGACCAGACCAAGGACGTCCCGATCATCTTCCTGACCGGCGCGGAGGACTCGGGCTACGCGTTCCGCGGCTACGCCACGGGCGCCGCCGACTACCTGACCAAGCCGTTCGACCCCTGGGTCCTGCGCGCCAAGGTCACCGTCTTCCTGGACCTGCACCGCAAGAACCACCAACTGGAACGCGTCCTGGCCCAGGAACAGTCCCACACCGACCAGATAACCACCCGCCTGGCCACCCTGGAAAAAACCCTGACCCCCGACACCCCGGACCTCCCGGAGGCCCGCCGCCAACTACAGGAACTCCAACAACTGGTGGAGTCGGTGCGGCGGCGGGGGGTGGGGCGGTAGCACCCCGCCGACCGCCCGCCGGACGGGGCTCAGTCCTCGATGTACCTGACGATCACCCGCAAGGTGGTGCCCCGCTCGGTCCGCCAGCTCACCTCGTCTCCGGCCTCCCGCCACATCAGCGCCTTGCCGAGCGCGGAGTCGGGGCTCAGGCGCTCCGCCTCGTCGCCGGGGAGCATCGCGATCTCGTACGTCGTGATCCCGGATTCATCCGGGTCCTCGACCCCGACGAGACACCCCGGCACGACCATCGACCCGCCCGACAGGGAGGCGTCGGGGATGACCTGGTCGAACAGGTCGCGCAGGTAGCTTCTGCGCTCCATCAGTGCCGCACGCCTCTTGTCCTGGTCGGCGAGCTGCGCCTTGCGCGAGGACGAGTCGACGGCCACGACCTCGGGCAGCGGCTGGTCCAGGGCGTCCTGTACGCGCTGGAGCTCACGCTGGAGCCGTCGATGGGCGGCGAGGCTGATGCGGTCGACGCGCAGACGGGCGGCGGATGCGGGGCCGCTGGGCCGGGGGGTGCCCGTCGCGCCGGTGGCGACCGGTTCGGAGGTCCGGACGGGCTGCTTCGGGAGGGCGGGGAGCGTCTTCAACGGGATCCGGTCCGTCACCGTCTGCAGCCGCAGCAACTCCGTCGTCAGGCCGTCGGGTCCGGAGGATACGGGCGTGTGGTGCCGAGCCAGGCCCACCTGGCCGTCGTCGCCCAGTACCGGAACGTCGACGCGTCCGATCGCGGACCGGATCATCGCCTGCACCTCCGCATGCCCGACCCGCACGACGACCCGTCCCTCACGCAGCACGTCCACGGCGTCCACGCCCGGGAATCCGGGGACGCCCGCCCCCTTGAGGAACCGCGCCCGACCCGGCACCGTTCCGCGCATGCTGAATGCGTGCTGAGCCGCGTTGACCTCGTCACGGTGCAGCCGTGTCACGGACACGAACGGCGCCGGCGAACCGGCCACGACCGTGGGCCCCTGCCGTCCCTCCCGCCTTCCGGGCGATCGGACTCCGTCCGCCTCGGGCCGCGATCCGAGAGCGCCGATGTGCGTCGTGACTGCCGTACGCGGGACAGGCATGTCCACCGGAGGGGCTGCGGGCGGGACGCTGGTGTCCGCCTGAGGTGCCGGACGCGGAGCACGGGGCTTTACCGGAGGCGCCGTCCGCGAGGTGGGGGCGTCGGCCGGAGGCGGTGTGCCCGGGGTACTCGGGTCGGTGGCCTGCGGCGCGCCCGACGCGACGCCGCGCGTCGACAGCTGTGACGCCGTTTCGATGCCGAGGCGCTCCAGTTCCGCCCACAGGGGTTCGAGTGCGCGTTCCGGGTCGAGGAAGAAGCGGCTGCCCCGGATCCGGACGAACGTCCAGCCCACCCGCTCCAGTTCGCGCTGGCGCGCCGCGTCCGCGTCCGCGTTCTCCTCCGTGTGGAACGCGTCGCCGTCGCACTCCACGGCGAGCCGCTTCGTGCCGCCTTCGACGACCAGGTCGATGCGGTAGCGACCGGCCGGATACTGCGGCCGCACCCGGTAGCCCCTGCCGCGCAGCGCGAGATAGACCCGCTGCTCGAAGAGGCTGTCGAAGGCCTCGTGCGGCACGTCCGGCCGCACCTCGCCGAGCCCGGCGCCGTCCTGCTCCTCGGCGGGCCGGGAGAACCAGTCCAGATAGGCACGCCGCAGATCGCTCTCGCCCAGCTCCGTGAGGGTCACGCTGTGGAAGAGCCACACCTGGTCGCGGGCACGGGACGCGGCCACGTTGATGTGCTGCCGGTACAGCGAGCTGTTGTAGGAGCCGATGCGGCGCGGTCCGTCCGGGCCGGTGAGGGAGGTGACGAGGCCGATGAAGACGACGTCGCGCTCGTCGCCCTGAAACTCCTCCGCATTGCCCACGCGCAGCCGCCGCCGCTGCCGCTCGTCGAGCGGAATGCGGTCGGCCAGCAGATCCTCGATGAGGAACTTCTGGCCCGCGCCGAGCAGGGTGATCACGCCCATGGTGCGTCCGGCGTACGCGGGGTCCCCGACGCAGCGGACGACCTCGTCGACGAGGCGCTCCGCCTCGGGCCGGTTGACCTGCTTCTGCCCGCTGCCCTCGATGTAGCCGTCGGCCACGTGGACCGATCGCAGCGGGGGAAGCCGGTCGGCGCCGTACTGCCGCAGGGGCTGCAGCCGACCGCCGTAGCACAGCTCGTTGGAGAAGCCGATGATCTCCGGCATGCACCGGAAGTGTTCCTGGAGCATCAGCCTGCCGCGGCCGCCGGCGAGACCGGAGGCGATGTCGAAGAGGCTGGCGGTCGGTGTGAACAGGTTGCGTCGGGCGGCGGGCAGCTCGGCGAGCAGCTTTCGTTGCAGGGCGAACTGCTCGTCGTGGTCCACGCCCACCTGGGCCGGGCTGACCTGCTGATCGTCGCCGACCACGATCACCTTCGCGCCGAGCCAGGCGAGCAGCAGCGCCTCGGGTCCGGACTGGCTCGCCTCGTCGATGATCACGACGTCGAAGCGTCCGGCCCGGTCCATCGGCACGGTCTCGGTGACCTGGTGCAGCGGCATGATCCAGGCGGGTACCGCCTCCTGGCTGGCCTGCAGGCTCTCACGCGCCTGCCGACGGTATCGGGCCGCGTACTTCCCGGTGCCCTTGCCGAGCCTGCGGACGTTCTGCTGGTACGAGGTGAGAGCCACGGCCTGGTCGTCCGTGAGCCGGGACAGACAGCCGAACCAGGCCTTGTCGGCCGCCAGCCGCTCCAGGCTGATGCGGATCTCCGCGTCGGCCTCGGCGAGCAGCCTCAGCTGTCGCGTCTCCGCCCCGGGGTCGGTCAGCTCCTTCATCCGGGCGTGCCAGACCGACCACGCCCAGGCGGCCGGCAGTTCGGGCAGCCGGCCGTCCCAGCCGGAGTCCTGGGGTGTCGACTCCAACGCGTCGGCGACGTCGGGGAGTTCGGCGGCGACCGGCCGGTAGGCGTCGTCGCATGCCTTCTTGCGCGCGAGCGCCTCCCGCAGATCGTCCACCTCGCCGACCGCGGCGTCGTACGCGGCGGTGTCGCGGGCCTCGGCCGCGGCACGCGCTCGCTCCACGGCCGCCGAGGCGCCCCGCCGGTGCGCCTCGGCGCGCAGCACGCCCACGGCGTCCTCGATCAGGGTGCGGGCGGGGTCGGCGGCCCGGCGCGCGGCTCGGGCCCGCAGAACGCTCCGTACGGTGCTCGCCTGGTCGCCGTCGCCCCAGCCGACCCCCGCCAGCCCGGGGGCGGCAGCGGCCACGCCGACGACTTCCCGGCGCAGGTCGGCGAGGTTGTTCAGGGTGGTGAGCGTGGCACTGTCCTGGCGCAGCCCAGCGATGCGGCGGCTGGTGGCCTGCCAGGACTCGGCGCCCTCGCCCCACTCCCGCTCGATGTCCTGGAGGTGCCGCTCCAGGGTGACGCGATGCACCACGGCGGCCGCCGCGGCCTCGGTCTCCACGGCCCGGCCGTCGACCCGTACCGCCTCGGGGAAGTCCCCGACCGCCTTGCGCAGTCTGGTCTTCAGGCCGAGTGCGCCACGCAGCTTCTCACCGGACGCGAGACCGTCCCGCAGAGCGGTGGCCAGGCCGAGCGCCGTCGGCACGTCGTACGACTCCAGTCCGCTGACCAGGGTGGCCCCGAGGGCCCTCGCCGCCTCGTCGATCGCGGTCAGGGCGGCCTCGGTGCGCTCGCGGCGGCTGCGTGCGCCGACGTCCTGCCCGGCGAGCACCTCGGCGCGCAGGTCCGCCGCCCAGCCGGCCGACAGGGCGGCGGCCGCCGCGGTGGCGGCGGTGAAGTGGTCCAGTACGGCGGCCAGTCGATCCTGTTGCTCGACACCGAGGGCGGACACCGCGTCGTCGAGACGTGATACGGAGCCGTCCTGCCTGAGCAGGGTCAGGTCACTCTCGGCGGCCTTGATCGTCCCGACCGCCTCGGCGAATTCGGGGCCCGTGGGCAGACGGCTCGCCTCGGGGAGCGCAGCCGTGACCGTCGCGGCGAGGGCCCGGTGCCGGTCGGTGAAGGCGAGCGCGGCCCGGCGCAGGCCGGTGAGGGCGTCCGCGTCGAGCGTGGGCGTGTCGGAGGGGACGGGGCCGATCCACTCGAACCGCGGCCGTTCCTCGGCCAGCCGTTGGGCGACCCGGGTCAGAGTGCCCTCGTAGTCGCCGATCTCGGCCGCGTGATGGTAGGTCTCCTGTTCGCGCAGCGCGCGCAGGGCCTTCAGGGCGAGGGCCTGGTCGGAACGGGCCGATCTCAGACGCTCTTCGTGCTCCTGGATGCGCCGGCGGTAGTCACGCGCGGAGTAGTCGCCCTGCCGGTCGAGGATGGCCTTGACCGACTGTTCCAGCTCCTGCTGTCCGGTTCCGTCGTCGGTCCGGCTGACGCACAGTTCGCGGACGGTGGCGGGGAGTTTGTCCTTCAGGACCTTCAGGGCGCGGGCCGTGTGACTGGTGATCAGCACCCGGTTGCCGTGCGCGAGGAGGTCGGTGACCAGGTTGGCGATCGTGTGGGTCTTGCCGGTGCCGGGCGGTCCCTGCACCACCACGAGATCCCGGTCGCGCAACCGCTCGGCGATGGTGCGCTGTTCGTCGTTGGACGGCAGCGCGAAGTACAGCTCCGGGGTCTGCCCCGGGCTCCGCCCGCCGTCGAGGCCGGTGGCGGGGTCGAGGTCGGGGTCCCCCAGCGGCCGGTCGCCGCCCGCGCCTGCGATCGCGCGCAGCAGAGAGGTCGGTTCGGCCCCCTGCTCGATGCTCAGGGCGACACCGCGCAGTGCTTCGAGCATGCTGCGACGGGTGCGTTCCCTGAGGAGCAGGACCGGCGCGAAGCCGACCACGGGCACGGCGGGGTCCGGGGCCGCACGGCGCCGGGACGGTGCGGGGTCGTAGCGGCCGGCCTCGTGGGCGGCGATGGTCCAGGTGGTCAGCGCCCTGTGCAGTTGGTCGGCAAGCGTCGGGTCGGTGGTGTCGCCGGCCGCCTCCAACTCCTGGCGCACCAGGGCGCGGATGTCGGCACGCGCCTTCTGCCCGGCGTCGAGCATGGACTCCTCCAGCACGGGGCTGCCGTGCTCGGGGTCCGGCCCGACGGTGATCGCCCCGGTGTCCGGATCGATGGCGATGACGGCCCGGCAGGTGACGAGGTGACGGCGGATCGGCTCGTCACCTGCCGACCACGTCAGATAGCCGAATCCGACGACCAGTTCGAAGCTCTCGCCCAGTTCGGACGCGTCCACACACAGCCGGTAGAGCCTGTCGTAGGCCCGGACGACCGGCTTGTGGACCCGGTCGTGGCTCGCCCACTTCTCCCATTCGCGCGACCAGGCGCGGTACTGGCCGTGCACCGCGTCCCGTTGTGGGGAGTCCCCAAGGTCGACCGTGACGTGTCCGGTGTGCGAACTGCCGCCTGCCGTGACTTCGTCGGCGGGAAGATCGGCCCGGGGGAGCAGTGCGGGTGCGGTCTCGGGCGTGGAGTCTCGTATCTGCCCGGGGTCCAGCCAGTGGGCGAGGGGCAGGGGCGGAGCCGGCGGGTCGTGGCGGACCGGGCGGTCGGCGCGCAGCCACAACGGGGTGTCCCCGGGCACCACTTCGGTGAGGAACGTGCTGAACCGGTCGGGCAGGTCGGCGAACCACATCTGGTGCCTGGCATCGTCGTGCGTGCGTACCGGCCTGGTGCGGCTCTCGCCCACCTCCGAGAGGTAACGGAACATGTGACGGACGACATCGTCGGGCGTCGCAGCGGTGAAGGGCACGAGCACCTCGCGGAACTGGCGGAACCGAAGCTGAACTTGCGCAGCGCATATGAAGAGATTGTGTGCATCCTATGGGGGACGTCTGACACTCGTGGCTCTTCAGTTCATTTCGGTATGTGCATCCACAGCGTGGACATACGACGGCCCCGGAAGGCGCTCGTGGCCTTCCGGGGCCGTCGGTGGGCGGGGGCCCGTGCGGGGTGTCCCGTGGGGGTTACGCCTCGCGGGTGCCCGCGTACATCTCGTCGATCAGGTGCTTGTACTCGCGTTCCACCACCGGGCGCTTCAGCTTCAGGCTGGGGGTGATCTCGCCGTGTTCGACGTCGAGGTCGCGCGGGAGGAGGCGGAACTTCTTG
This sequence comes from Streptomyces olivochromogenes, assembly GCF_021538895.1. Lineage (GTDB taxonomy): Bacteria > Actinomycetota > Actinomycetes > Streptomycetales > Streptomycetaceae > Streptomyces > Streptomyces olivochromogenes_A. The sequence continues at coordinate 158,807 of NZ_JADDRL010000005.1, forward strand.
ATGGTCTGCCAGCGCTGGAGGCCCTCGTTGAGCTGCTGGACGTAGCCGCCGATCAGCTCGACCGTGGCGGGGGCGGCGACGACCTCGGCGTACGACTTGTCCGCCAGGCCGTTCTCCTTGGCCCAGTCGAGGATGGCGATCTCGTCGAGGGCGATGAGGGCGGTGCAGAAGTTCCGGTCGGCGCCGTGCACCAGGATGTTGGAGACGTACGGGCACACGGCCTTGAACTGGCCCTCGACCTCGGCCGGCGCGATGTACTTGCCGCCGGAGGTCTTGATCAGGTCCTTCTTGCGGTCGGTGATGCGCAGGTAGCCGTCGGGGGACAGCTCGCCGATGTCGCCGGTGTGGAACCAGCCGTCGGCCTCCAGGACCTCGGCGGTCTTCTCGGGCAGCCCGTGGTAGCCCTGCATGATGCCGGGGCCGCGCAGCAGGATCTCGCCGTCCTCCGCGATGCGCACCTCGCAGCCGGGCACCGGCTTGCCGACCGTGCCGGTGCGGTAGGCCTCGCCCGGGTTGACGAAGGAGGCCGCGGAGGACTCGGTGAGGCCGTAGCCCTCCAGGATGTGCACGCCGGCGCCGGCGAAGAAGAAGCCGATCTCCGGCGCGAGGGCCGCGGAGCCGGAGACACAGGCGCGCAGCCGGCCGCCGAAGGCCTCGCGCAGCTTGGAGTAGACGAGGGCGTCGGCGACCTTGTGCTTGGCGCCGAGGCCGAAGGGCACGGTGGCCGTGCCGGTGCGGCGGAAGCTGTCCTGGCTGACCTTGGCGTACTCGCGGGCGACCTCGGAAGCCCACTGGAAGATCTTGAACTTGGCCCCTCCGCCGGCCCGGGCCTTGGCGGCGACGCCGTTGTAGACCTTCTCGAAGATGCGCGGGACGGCCGCCATGTAGGTCGGCTGCACCACCGGCAGATTCTCGATGATCTTGTCGACGCGGCCGTCGACCGCGGTGACGTGCCCGACCTCGATCTGGCCGGAGGTGAGCACCTTGCCGAAGACGTGGGCCAGCGGCAGCCAGAGGTACTGCACGTCGTCCGCGCCGACCAGGCCGGTCGCGGCGATGGCCTTGGCCATGTACGACCAGTTGTCCTGCGGGAGGCGGACGCCCTTGGGCCGGCCGGTGGTGCCGGAGGTGTAGATGAGGGTGGCGAGCTGGTCCTTGGTGATCGCCCCGACCCGGTCCTTGATCAGCTCGGGGTTCTTCTCCAGGTACGCGGCGCCGCGCTGCTCCAGCTCGGCGAGGGTGAGCACCCAGTCGCCGGTCTCGACGCCGGCCGGGTCGATGACGACCACATGGGTCAGCTCGGGCAGCTCGGCGCGCTTCTCGACCGCCTTGGCGAGCTGGGCCGCGTCCTCGGCGATCAGCACCCGGCTCTCGGAGTCGGAGAGGATGAACGCCGACTCGTCGGCGTTGGTCTGCGGGTAGACAGTGGTCGTGGCCGCGCCCGCGCACAGGATGCCGAGGTCCGCGAGGATCCACTCGACCCGGGTCGAGGAGGCGAGCGCGACGCGCTGCTCGGGCTGCACGCCCAGCTCGATGAGTCCCGCCGCGATCGCGTAGACCCGCTCGGCCGCCTGGCCCCAGCTCAGGGACTTCCACTCGTCCGGGCCCTGGCCGGAGGCCGGCGGCACCGGGTAGCGGTAGGCCTCGGCGTCCGGCGTGGCCGCGACGCGGTCCAGGAACAAGGTCGCCACGGACGGCGGACGATTCTCGATCAGGGTCTGTGTGTCGGTCACGACATCCTCCGGCGCCCGCGACGATGCGGCTGGCTCAGTGCGACTGGGTTCACTCACGGTGGTGGTGCGAATCTGTTGTTTAACTCGCGAGTAACTATCGAGCAGAGATCAGGGTAGAGCCCGACCGGCCGGTTCGTAAGGGGCGGCGGCCTGTCACTTCCTACAGAGAGCGACGCTACGCACGCGTAGGGGCCCGCCGCACTTTCGCACGACGAGCCCCCGTTGCACCCGGTTTGCCGGTCCACCCCGCGCTTACTCGGGGTAATGCCTGGTTACTTCTTGCCCTTGCCGGACCCCGCGCTCTCATCGCTGGACAGGACCGCGATGAAGGCCTCCTGCGGAACCTCCACCGAACCCACCATCTTCATCCGCTTCTTGCCTTCCTTCTGCTTCTCCAGCAGCTTCCGCTTACGGGAGATGTCACCGCCGTAGCACTTGGCGAGGACGTCCTTGCGGATGGCGCGGATGGTCTCGCGGGCGATCACCCGCGAGCCGATGGCGGCCTGGATGGGCACCTCGAAGGCCTGCCGCGGGATGAGCTCGCGCAGCTTGGCGACGAGCCGCACCCCGTACGCGTACGCGGCGTCCTTGTGGGTGATCGCCGAGAAGGCGTCCACCTTGTCGCCGTGCAGCAGGATGTCGACCTTGACCAGGCTGGAGGTCTGCTCACCGGTGGGCTCGTAGTCCAGCGACGCGTAACCACGCGTCTTCGACTTCAGCTGGTCGAAGAAGTCGAAGACGATCTCGGCGAGCGGGAGGGTGTAGCGGATCTCGACCCGGTCCTCGGAGAGGTAGTCCATGCCGAGGAGGGTGCCGCGCCTGGTCTGGCACAGCTCCATGATCGAGCCGATGAACTCGGTCGGCGCCAGGATCGTGGCCCGCACGACCGGCTCGTACACCTCGCCGATCTTGCCTTCGGGGAATTCACTCGGGTTGGTGACGATGTGCTCGCTGCCGTCCTCCATGTTCACGCGGTAGACCACGTTGGGGGCGGTGGCGATCAGGTCGAGCCCGAACTCGCGCTCCAGGCGCTCCCGGATCACGTCGAGGTGCAGCAGGCCGAGGAAGCCGACGCGGAAGCCGAAGCCGAGGGCCGCGGAGGTCTCCGGCTCGTAGACCAGCGCGGCGTCGTTGAGCTGCAGCTTGTCGAGGGCCTCGCGCAGCTCCGGGTAGTCGGAGCCGTCCAGCGGATACAGACCCGAGAAGACCATGGGCTTCGGGTCCTTGTAGCCGCCGAGCGCCTCGGTGGCGCCCTTGGCCTGGCTGGTGACGGTGTCACCGACCTTGGACTGGCGGACGTCCTTCACACCGGTGATCAGGTAGCCGACCTCGCCGACGCCGAGGCCGTCGGCGGGCAGCATCTCCGGCGAGTTGGTGCCGATCTCCAGGAGCTCGTGGGTGGCGCCGGTGGACATCATCCGGATGCGCTCACGCTTGTTGAGCTGGCCGTCGATGACACGGACGTACGTCACCACACCGCGGTACGAGTCGTACACGGAGTCGAAGATCATCGCGCGGGCGGGCGCGTCGGCGACACCGACCGGCGGCGGGATCTCCTTGACGGCCTTGTTCAGCAGCGCGTCGACGCCGAGGCCGGTCTTGGCGGAGACCTTGAGGACGTCCGCCGGGTCGCAGCCGACCAGGTTGGCCAGCTCCTCGGCGAACTTCTCGGGCTGCGCGGCCGGCAGGTCGATCTTGTTCAGTACGGGGATGATCGTGAGGTCGTTCTCCATCGCCAGGTAGAGGTTGGCGAGGGTCTGCGCCTCGATGCCCTGGGCGGCGTCGACCAGGAGGATGGTCCCCTCGCAGGCGGCGAGCGACCGCGAGACCTCGTACGTGAAGTCGACGTGCCCCGGGGTGTCGATCATGTTGAGGATGTGGGTCGTGCCCTGGTCGGGGCCCTCGGTCGGGGCCCAGGGCAGACGCACCGCCTGGGACTTGATCGTGATGCCGCGCTCGCGCTCGATGTCCATACGGTCGAGGTACTGAGCACGCATCTGCCGCTGCTCGACCACGCCGGTCAGTTGGAGCATCCGGTCGGCGAGCGTGGACTTGCCGTGGTCGATGTGCGCGATGATGCAGAAATTGCGGATCAGGGCCGGGGCGGTACGGCTCGGCTCGGGCACATTGTTAGGGGTCGCGGGCACGCAGGGTCCTGTCTCTTGAGGCGCCTTATGCCTCGGGTCGGATCGATACGTTGCCTCCATGGTCCCACGGGTGGGGACCGGGGACCGGTTTGGGCCACCGGACGAGCCCCTGGTAACCTGGGTGGCTGTGCCTCATGCCCTCTCAGCGCGAGGCACTCCTCTTAAGAAATCACCGGTACGGGACCCGCGCGGCCCCGTGCCAGAACCTGAAAAGGCTCATTCGTGGCGAACATCAAGTCCCAGATCAAGCGGATCAAGACCAACGAGAAGGCCCGGCTGCGCAACAAGGCCGTCAAGTCCTCTCTGAAGACGGCGATCCGCAAGGCCCGCGAGGCCGCTGCCGCGGGTGACGCCGAGAAGGCCACCGAGTACCAGCGCGCTGCCGCGCGTCAGCTCGACAAGGCCGTCTCGAAGGGCGTCATCCACAAGAACCAGGCCGCCAACAAGAAGTCGGCGCTTGCCACCAAGGTCGCGTCCCTCAAGGGCTGACACTTGATTTGACGCCGGAGGGAATCGAGCGGGCCCTCTCTCATCCGCTCCCGTCCGGCACCCCAGGGTCCGCGCGCGGCCTGCGTTCGCCACGCGGGCGCGGATCCGAAAGCTGAACCGAAGACCCCGGCACCACGCCCTTCCCCAGGGCCGGTGCCGGGGTCTTCGGCATGTGCGAAGGCCCCGGGGACGGGCATCCATGAGGTCCGGCGGCGCGGGCTACATCCGGCCCCGGGATCTGGCTGCCCGGGCGATCGTCACCACGGCCTTCTCCAGGGCGTACTCGGGGTCGTCGCCGCCGCCCTTCACGCCCGCGTCGGCCTCGGCCACGGCGCGCAGGGCCACGGCGACACCGTCCGGCGTCCACCCCCGCATCTGCTGGCGCACCCGGTCGATCTTCCACGGCGGCATGCCGAGCTCCCGGGCCAGATCGGCCGGGCGGCCGCCGCGCGCGGACGACAGCTTCCCGATCGCCCGGACGCCCTGCGCCAGCGCGCTGGTGATCATCACCGGCGCGACCCCGGTGGCCAGCGACCACCGCAGCGCCTCCAGCGCCTCCGCCGTACGCCCCTCGACCGCGCGGTCGGCGACCGTGAAGCTGGAGGCCTCGGCGCGCCCGGTGTAGTACCGCCCGACGACGGCCTCGTCGATCGTCCCCTCCACGTCGGCGACGAGCTGGGTCACGGCCGACGCCAGCTCCCGCAGATCGCTCCCGATGGCGTCCACCAGGGCCTGGCAGGCCTCGGGGGTGGCCGACCGCCCGGCGGTGCGGAACTCGCCGCGCACGAAGGCGAGCCGATCCGCCGGCTTGGTCATCTTCGGGCAGGCCACCTCCCGCGCGCCCGCCTTGCGCGCGGCGTCGAGCAGCCCCTTGCCCTTGGCCCCACCCGCGTGCAGCAGCACCAGGGTGATCTCCTCGGCGGGCGCCCCGAGATACCCCTTCACGTCCTTGATCGTGTCGGCCGACAGATCCTGTGCGTTGCGTACGACCACGACCTTGCGCTCCGCGAAGAGCGACGGACTGGTGAGCTCGGCGAGCGTGCCGGGCTGCAACTGGTCCGGAGTCAGGTCACGTACGTCCGTGTCGGCGTCGGCGGCCCTGGCGGCGGCCACCACCTCCCGCACGGCACGGTCGAGCAGGAGGTCCTCCTGGCCCACGGCGAGCGTCACCGGGGCGAGAGGGTCGTCATTCGCAGTCTTCCTGGCCATCGCGACAAGCATCGCACGGGGCACTGACAACGGGTCCGTGGTGGGGCGTCCGGGGTTCGCGGTGGAGCACCACCCGTCCGCGGTGGAGCACTACGGCTCCTCACGCCACCCGTCCCACTCCCCCCGCGAACGAGTCCAGTTCCTCCGGGTCAAGCCGGCCCTCCACGTCACGCAGGACGACCAGCCACTGCGCGTCCTCGGCGTCGTCCTCACCGGCCAGGGCGTCGCGCACGAGCCGCGGCTCCTCGGCGACCCCGAACCGCTCCCCGAGCGCCGCCGCCGCCTCTTCCGCGGCATCGCGGTCGGGCAGCACCAGCACATGTCTCACATCGCTCACGGGGCCATTCTCCGGCACCCCCGCCGGGGGTCCCGAAGCGGTGGGCGCGGGGGCGATTCAGTCGGCTCGGTCTGCTCAGTCGGCGCCGTTCCGGCCGCGCACCGTCGGCACGCGGCCCAGCTCCACCCCGAACCGCTCCCGGTACACCCCGAGCACCTCCTCGTCCGTCTCCAGCTCACGCACCTCCTTCGTCCCGTCGGGCGCCGTCACGGTCAACGCCCGCCCGCTCAACGTGATCCGCCCTCCGTCCTCCGTCACCCGGGAGCACACCAGCGACCGCGTGAAGTGCGAGGCCGACGAGGTGCTGTGCCACCAGGCCCCGGCCGTGAAGTCGCCGAGCACCCGCGGCCGCGTCTCCAGGCGGTACTCGCGCTTGCCGTCGCGCAGGACGTCCAGGTCCCCGGCCCCGGCCGAGCCGCCCCCGCCGAGCGCCCCGGCCGCGTCCGGTCCGGACTCGACGATGCGGAACGTCCCGCCGGGATCCCGCTGCTCCCCGCGCTCCTCGAAGGCCAGCGGATAGTGACTGTGCGCACCGAACCCGACGTCGGCGAGCCACTCGCCCCCGTCCACCGTCCGCACCCGCAGCGCGAGATGGTCGTACGGGATCCCGAGCCGCCCCTCGTCCCCGTACACCCGCCCCGCGAGCAGGTCGACGTCGAAGCCCAGCGCGGCGAGCAACGCCCCGAAGGCGCCGTTCAGTTCGTAGCAGAACCCGCCCCGCCGGCCGACCACCACCTTGTCCAGCAGGCGCTTCTCCTCCAGCACGATCTCCTCTCCCAGGTGGATCGACAGATTCTCGAAGGGCACGGTCCGCAGATGCCGCAGATGCAACTCGCGCAGGACCTCTACGGTGGGCCACGCCGGATGCGCGACCCCCAGACGGTGGAGATAGGCGTCAACCTGTGCGGAATTCATGCCTTCAGTCTCGCGCCACCCGCACCTCTGCGCGCACCCCTCCCGACCCGGCGACCGCGAGCGCCCCGTCCCGGTCGGTGCGCAGCACCACCGCCCCTTCGGCCCGCAGCGCGGCCACGGTCGCGGGTGCCGGGTGGCCGTACGGGTTGTCCGCGCCGCAGGAGATGAGCGCCACCCGCGGAGCGACCAGGCGTATCAGGTCCGGGTCCTGGTAGGCCGAGCCGTGGTGGGCGACCTTGAGCACGTCCACCCGGCCCAGCCCGGCCGCCGCGGGTGATCTCAACAGCGCCTGCTGGGACGGGGGTTCCAGGTCCCCGAGGAGCAGCAGCCGCAGCCCGGCGGAGCGCACGAGCAGCGCGACGCTCGCGTCGTTGGGGCCGTCCGGTGCGGGCGCCGTCGGGCTCGGCGGGGGCCACAGCACCCGCCAGGACAGCGGTCCGGTGCGCCGCTCCTCACCGGCGACGGCGTGGGTGAGCGGGATGTGCCGTGCGGCCGCCTCCTTCCTCACGAACTCGGCCTGCTCGCCGGGCTCCTCGAAGTCCGTCGTCTCGATGGCGGCCACCGAGCGCCCGCGCAGCACACCGGGCAGTCCCGCGACGTGGTCGGCGTGGAAGTGGGTGAGGACGACGAGCGGGATCCGTGTGATGCCGAGCTCCCGCAGACAGTGGTCGACCAGCGCCGGATCGGGTCCGGCGTCCACGACGACCCCACTGCCCTCGCCCGCCGCGAGCACCGTCGCGTCGCCCTGTCCCACGTCGCACATCGCGAACCGCCAGCCCGGCGGCGGCCAGCCGGTGAGCACCCGGGTCAGCGGCGCCGGCCGCAGGACCGCGAGCGCCAGCAGCGCCCCGCAGGCGGCACACCACCACGGGTGCCGCCCCAACCTTCGCCCGACGAACACCAGGACCACGGTGACCGCCGCGAGCAGCAGCGCCCCCGTCCAGCTGCCGGGCCAGTCCACTCTCCCGCCGGGCAGCGCGGCCCCGCTCCGGGCCACCCCGGCGATCCAGCCGGCCGGCCAACCCGCGCACCAGGCCAGGGCCTTGGACACGGGCATCGCCACCGGCGCCGTCGCCAGCGCCGCGAATCCCAGCACCGTGGCCGGGGCGACCGCCAGCTCGGCGAGCAGGTTGCAGGGCACCGCCACCAGGCTCACCCGCGCCGAGAGCACCGCCACGACCGGCGCGCACACGGCCTGCGCCGCGGCGGCGGCCGCCAGTGCCTCGGCCGCCCGCTCGGGCACTGAGCGCCGCCGCAGCGCCGCGCTCCATCCCGGCGCCAGCACGAGCAGCGCGCCGGTGGCCAGCACCGAGAGCAGGAACCCGTAACTGCGGGCCAGCCACGGGTCGTACAGCACCAGCAGCAGGACGGCCGTCGCCAGTGCCGGGATCAGCGATCTGCGGCGTCCGGTCGCCAGGGCGAGCAGCGCCACGGCTCCGCAGGCCGCGGCCCGCAGCACGCTCGGGTCCGGTCGGCAGACGATGACGAAGCCGAGCGTGAGCGCCCCCGCGAGCAGGGCGGTGGCCCGCAGGGAGATGCCCAGGCGGGGGGCGAGGCCGCGGCGTTCGACGCGCTGGGCCAGGCCGGGCGGGCCGATCAGCAGGGCCAGCAGGACGGTGAGGTTGCTGCCGGAGACGGCGAGCGTGTGCGCCAGGTCCGTCTCCTTGAAGGCCTCGTCCAGCTCCGGCGTGATCCGCGAGGTGTCCCCGACGACCAGCCCGGGCAGCAGCGCCCGCGCGTCCGCCGGGAGCCCGTCGGTCGCCGTGCGCAGTCCGGCCCGCAGCCGCCCGGCCAGCCGCTGGGGTCCACTCGGCTGCCCCACGACCCGCGGCACCTCGTCGGCGGTCACCCGCAGCACCGCCGCGGTCCGGTCCGCCCCCGCCATCACGGGCGCGAGCCGCGCGCTGACCCTCAGCCGGGTGGTGGGCAACAGCCCGAGCCACGCCGAGCGTGCCGACTGCTGGGCACCGGGGAGCCTCGCGTGTCCTTCCACTTCCGGCGCCGGGACGTCCCCGTCGACGACCATCAGCACCGGTGACCGCGTCGCCGCGGCCGTGCCGTCCGCCTCCTCGACCCGCCGTACCTCGGCATGGATCAGGACGGCGACCGGGGCGGCGTGATCGCCCATGACCCGTGGCCGGCTGAGCCACGGATCCGAGCCGAGCTCGATCTCGGCGGTCACGTCGGCATACCGCCGGGCCAGCTCGGGCACGGGTCCCCGACGCAGGTCCGCCCCGTGCAGTCCTGCGGAGACGGCGGCCGCGGCGACACAGAGGAGCAGGGCGGCCGTCGCGGCGTGTGGGAGGGGGAAGCGGGTGGGCGGGGCATGGGGTCGGACGGTCGGGGCGTCGCTGCGTGCTTGACGTCGCCATGCGGTCAGCAGGATGCCGGAGGTGATCAGGCAGGTGGCCGCGATGCCGGCGATCCAGGTCGGCGACGCGTCCAGGGTCAGCGCCGCCGTCGCCCAGGTCGCCAGCGCGGGCGGGACCAGGCGCAGGTCCGTGGGTCCCTCCTGGCGGGGATGGGCGGCCCCGAGCCGGTTCCCGGAGGCGGCGTGCACGGCGGAGCGGGAAGCGGTGCGCGAGGGCGGGCGGCGGGCGATACGCGCGGGAGGCGAGTGAGCCGTATGCGCGGGCGATCGGCGACTGGTGCGCGTACCCGGGTCGTCGTCGGACTCGTGGCTCATGGCCGCACCAGGTTCCGCAGGTCGGCGAAGCGGCGGGCGCCGATGCCGTTGACCTGGCGCAGTTCGTCGACCGAGCGGAAGCCGCCGTGCCGGGTGCGGTAGTCGACGATGTGCTGGGCGAGCACGGGGCCGACGCCGGGGAGGGTGTCGAGCTGGTCCGGGGTCGCCGTGTTGAGGGAGATCGGGGCCGAGGGGCCTCCGGCGCCCACCGTGGAGCCGGCCGCGGCGGTGCCGGTCCCGCTGCCCGGGCCTGCTCCCGCGGCCGATGCCGGTCCGCCGACGACGATCTGTTCGCCGTCCGTGAGGAAGCGGGCGCGGTTGAGGCCCTCGGTGCCCGTGCCGGGCCGCACCCCGCCCGCCGCCCGTAGCGCGTCCTCGACCCGTGAACCGGCGGGCAGGCGGTGGATCCCGGGGTCGCGGACCTTGCCGCTGACGTCCACCACGATCTCCGTCCCGGCGGCACCCGGCCCACCCACGCCGGACCCTCCGGAACCGGCCCGCCCGGCCTGTGCGTTCGCCGCGGTCTCGCCCGTGCCCTCGACCGCCCCCGCCTCCTCGCCGGTCCGCAGCGGAGCCTCCGCCTTCACCACCTGGGGCGCGCTCACCGACTGCGTGCGGCCGGCCCAGAAGTGCTGCACGGCGAACACCGCGGCGACGACGAGCAGTACCGCGAGCGCGACCACGCCCCGCCGCTCCAGCCCGCACCTCTCCTGCAACCACAGCGGCATCCGCTCCCGCAGGGCGAGCCCGGCGCGCTCCCGCCAGCCCGACAGCGACGGCCCGTCCGCGACACCGGCGTCGATGCCGGGCGTCCCGTCCGCATCACCGGCGTCGTCAACGGGCGGCTCGTCCACGCCATCGCCCCGCACCGGCGCACCCCATACCGGCGCACCCCGCACCGATGCCACAGTCGCGACGCCCGGCGCCGACCGCGCCGGGCCCACCACGGGCGCCGGCCCCACCA